>NZ_JBFTMV010000002.1:0-545674 GCF_056397145.1 Stenotrophomonas sp. 05N423 | reverse complement strand
GCCTCGTCGAAGAAGATCGCCGACATCATCAGCGTCATCGACGGCATCGCCTTCCAGACCAACATCCTGGCCCTGAACGCGGCGGTGGAAGCCGCGCGTGCCGGTGAACAGGGACGCGGCTTCGCGGTGGTGGCAAGCGAGGTGCGTACCCTCGCCCAGCGCTCGGCCGGCGCCGCCAAGGAGATCAAGGAGCTGATCCAGGACTCGGTCGGCAAGGTCGGCGAAGGTTCGCAGCTGGTGCGCCGCGCCGGCAGCACCATGGGCGAGATCGTCAGCTCGGTGCAGCGCGTGACCGACATCATGGCCGAGATCTCCGCCGCCTCGCAGGAACAGAGCGCGGGCATCGAGCAGGTCAACCAGACCGTCACCCAGATGGACGAGACCACCCAGCAGAACGCCGCGCTGGTGGAGGAAGCCACCGCCGCCGCACGTTCGATGGAAGAACAGGCCTCGCACCTGGCCGAAGCCGTGGCCCTGTTCCGCCTGGACGAACGCGATGCCCCCGCCGTTGCGGTCAAGGTGACGCCGGCACCGGTCGTGGTCGCCGCTGCTCCGCCGGCACCGGTGGCCTACACGCCCGAGCCCAGGCCGCGCGCCCCGGCCCGCGCGGCCGTCGCCGAAGCCTTCGATTCGGACTGGCAGGAATTCTGACCCGTTCCCACAGCAACCCCGGCGCATGCCGGGGTTCTGCTGTCGGCCATCCGCCACCTTGGCTGTAGCCCAGCGCTACCCCCGGCAAGCCGCAGACTCAACTTGCATGGGGCCAGGCCGATACCAGTGAAGTCCCGCCTCCGTTTCCCACGTCGCGGCGGCCACTCCCCCAAATCCTCCATCGCGCATGAACATTCTCCGTACCTGGTCGAGCTTCATTTCCAACATCTCCGTGCGTGGCAAGCTCAACCTGCTCACGATCATCATCGCGGTCGGCGTGGTCACGCTGGCGGTGGTCGCGGCCCGCATGCAGTACCTCGACCTCTACGAGACCCGCAAGGTCTCGCTGCAGAGCGATGTCGAACTGACCTATGGCGTGCTGGACCATTACGTCGAACGCGTCGCCGACGGCACCCTGCCGCTGGAACGCGCACAGGCCGAAGCCATCACCGCGCTGGAGGCCATGCGCGCCAAGGGCGACTCCAGCTACTTCAACATCTACAGCACCGACTACGTCGTGCTGATGCACCCGTTCCGCAAGGACCTGGTCGGCAAGGACATGAAGGACTTCCGCAGCGAGGACGGCGTGCTGCTGTACCGCGACCAGGTCGAAGCGGCGAAGAACGGCGGCGGCTACGTCGGTTACGAATGGGCCAAGCCCGGGCAGAAGAACCTCGTTCCCAAGCTCGCCTACGCCGGCATGTACAAGCCCTGGAACTGGGTGATCTCCACCGGCGTCTACATGGACGACGTACAGACCCAGGCGCTGCGCTTCACCGGCATCATGACCGTCGCCGGTGGCGTGCTGGTGCTGCTGGTGTTCGCGCTGAGCTGGGTGATCGGCAGCCGCATCGTGCTGCCGCTGCGCAAGGCTACTGCCGTCGCCGACGCCATCGCCGGCGGCCGCCTGGACAATGCCATCGCCCAGACATCGCGCGATGAAGCCGGCCAGTTGCTGGGCAGCATGCAGCGCATGCAGACGCAGTTGCAGGCGGTGATCGCCGCGCAGCAGGAGATGGAGCGCCAGCATGACGCCGGCATCATCAGCTACCGCATGGACCAGAGCGCTTTCCCCGGCGACTACGGGGTGATGGTCGCCGGCACCAACCAGCTGGTGGGCAGCCATATCGGCGTGAAGATGCAGGTGATCGAACTGGCGCAGCGCTATGCCGTGGGCGACCTGACCCGCGACATGCCGCAGCTGCCCGGCGAGAAGGCCGAGATCACCGAGACCATGGCTGCCATCAAGCGCAACCTCACCGCGATCAGCAGCGAGATCCGTCGCCTGAGCAGCGCCGCGGCCGCCGGCGACTTCAGCCAGCGCGGCGACGAGGAACGCTTCCAGCACGATTTCCGGCAGATGGTGCACAACCTCAACGCGATGATGGAGGCCACCGATCACAGCCTGGCCGAGACCTCCAGCCTGCTGCAGGCCATCGCCCGCGGCGACCTCACCGCACGCATGCACGGCGACTTCCACGGCGTGTTCGCCCGGATGCGCGACGACGCCAACGCCACTGTCGCCCAGCTGACTTCGATCGTCGGCCGTATCCAACAGGCCGCCGGCAGCATCAACCTGGCCGCCTCGGAGATCGCCACCGGCAACAACGACCTGTCGCGCCGTACCGAACAGCAGGCCGCCAACCTGGAGGAAACCGCCGCCTCGATGGAGGAACTGACCTCCACCGTGCGCCAGAACGCCGAACATGCCCGCCAGGCCAACCAGTTGGCGCAGGGCGCCGCCGGCGTCGCTTCGCAGGGGGGCCAGGTCGTGGGCCAGGTCGTCACCACCATGGCCGACATCGAGGCTTCCTCGAAGAAGATCGCCGACATCATCAGCGTCATCGACGGCATCGCCTTCCAGACCAACATCCTGGCGCTGAACGCCGCGGTGGAAGCCGCGCGTGCCGGTGAACAGGGCCGCGGCTTCGCCGTGGTCGCCTCGGAAGTGCGTACCCTCGCCCAGCGGTCCGCGGGTGCGGCCAAGGAGATCAAGGGGTTGATCGAGACCTCGGTCGACAAGGTGTCCGAAGGCTCGGCACTGGTGCACCAAGCCGGCACCACCATGGGCGAGATCGTGACCTCGGTGCAGCGCGTGACCGACATCATGGCCGAGATTTCCGCGGCCTCGCAGGAACAGAGCGCCGGCATCGAGCAGGTCAACCAGACCGTCACCCAGATGGACGAGACCACCCAGCAGAACGCCGCGCTGGTGGAGGAAGCCACCGCCGCCGCACGCGCGATGGAGGAACAGGCCATCGTGCTGAACGACGCCGTGTCCGCCTTCCGCCTGCAGGCCTCCTCCCACGCTCCCCGTACTCTGGCCATGGCCAGCTGAGGTTCCCACGGTGTCCCTGTCCGCTACCGCCTCACGCGATTTCGAGTTCAACGACCGCGACTTCCGCCGCGTCTGCGAGCTGATCCACAAGCGCGCCGGCATCGCGCTGGCGCCCGCCAAGCGCGACATGGTCTACGGGCGCCTTTCGCGCCGGCTGCGGGCGCTCGGCCTGCAGTCGTTCGAGGACTACCTGGACCAACTCGAACGCAACGGCGGCGACGAATGGCAGGCGTTCACCAACGCGCTGACCACCAACCTGACCTCGTTCTTCCGCGAGCCGCATCATTTCGAGAAGCTGCGCGAGGAACTGCAGGCGCGCGCCCACCGCGCGCCGCTGCAGATCTGGTCGTGCGCGGCATCCACCGGCGAGGAGCCCTACTCGCTGGCGATCACCGCCTGCGAGACCTTCAACAGCCTCACCCCGCCGGTACGCATCCTGGCCACCGATGTCGATACCCAGGTGCTGGCCACCGGCGCGCAGGGCGTATACCCGGTCGAACGCATCGCCGGTCTCGACCCGTCGCTCAAGCGCCGCTATTTCCAGCGCGGCAGCGGCCCCAACGAAGGCAAGTGCCGCGTGGTACCGGCGCTGCGCAAGCTGATCGAGTTCCGCCAGCTCAACCTGCTGGCGCCGCGCTACGACGTCGGCGGCCCCTATGACGCCCTGTTCTGCCGCAACGTGATGATCTATTTCGACAAACCGACCCAGCGCGGCATCCTGTCGCGGCTGGTGCAGCACATGGGCGACGACGGCCTGCTCTATACCGGCCACTCCGAGAATTACCTGCACGCGGCCGACCTGATCCAGCCGTGCGGACGCACCCTGTACCGCCGCGTGCGCGGGGCGGGTGCATGAGCATGGCCGCCCCCGCCGACGATGTGATGCGTTACCGCGATGCCCGTTTCCAGACCATCGCCGCCAAGCTGCTGCCCACCCAGTACCTGGTGGTGGACGACGATACCGCCCTGACCACCACGCTGGGTTCCTGCGTGGCCGCCTGCATCCGCGATCCGGTGCTCAAGATCGGGGGCATGAACCACTTCCTGCTGCCCGACGGCAACGTCGGCGATGGCGCCCCCGCGCGCTACGGCAGCTACGCGATGGAACTGCTGATCAACGACCTGCTCAAGCGTGGCGCCCACCGCAAGCGCCTGGAGGCCAAGGTGTTCGGCGGCGCCAACGTGCTCAAGGGCTTCACCAGCAACCCGGTCGGCACCCGCAATGCCGAGTTCGTGCGCCAGTACCTGCGCGCCGAGCACATCCCGGTGATCGCCGAGGACCTGCTCGGCATCCACCCGCGCAAGGTCTGGTTCTTCCCGCAGACCGGGCGCGTGGTCGTGCAGCGCCTGCCGCATGCGCACGAAGCCGAAGTCGCCGCCGCCGAATCGGCCGTGCGCGCCCGCCTGTCCAAAGCCCCGGTCACCGGTGGCGTGGAGTTGTTCGAATGAGCCTGCAGCCCCCCTGCCGCGTGCTGGTCGTGGACGATTCGGCGCTGGTCCGGCAGATCCTCACCGATCTGCTGGCGCGCGACCCGGGCATCGAGGTCGTCGGCACCGCTTCCGATCCGCTGATCGCGCGCGAGAAGATCAAGCGCCTGAACCCGGACGTGCTGACCCTGGACGTGGAAATGCCGCGCATGGACGGGTTGGCCTTCCTCGAAAACCTGATGCGCCTGCACCCGCTGCCGGTGGTGATGGTGTCCTCGCTGACCGAGCGCGGCGCCGACACCACGCTGCAGGCGCTGGCGCTGGGCGCGGTGGACTTCGTCGCCAAGCCCAAGCTCGACGTGGCCCGCGGCCTGGAAAGCTACGCCGCCGAGATCTGCGCCAAGGTCAAGATGGCCGCCCGCTCGCGGGTGCGCGCGCTCGCGGTGCCGTCGCAGGCCAAGCGCACGCTGGACACGATCGCGCCATCCGCGTCGCCGGCCGGAGCCTCGTCGCTGAAGTTCCGCACCACCGACCGCCTGATCGCCATCGGCTCCTCGGCCGGCGGCACCGAGGCGCTGCGCGTGGTGCTGGAGATGATGCCGGCCGACGCGCCCGCCATCGTGCTCACCCAGCACCTGCCGGCCAGTTTCAGCACCGCGTTCGCCGAACGCCTGGACCGCCACTCGGCCATGTCCGTGCGCGAGGCCAGCGATGGCGAGGCGATCCTGCCAGGCCATGCCTACCTGCCGGTCGGCGGGCGCCACCTGCGCATCATCCGCGACGGTGCCCGCTGGCGTTGCCGCATCGACGATACCCCGCCGGTGAACCTGCACAAGCCCGCGGTGGACGTACTGTTCCGCTCGGTCGCGCAGAACGCCGGCGCCAATGCCATCGGCGCCATCCTCACCGGCATGGGCGACGACGGTGCGCGCGGCCTGCTGGAGATGAAGCAGGCCGGCGCCCGTACCCTGGTGCAGGACGAGGCCACCAGCGTGGTCTGGGGCATGCCCGGTGCCGCGTTCAAGCTCGGTGCCGCCGACGAGGTGGTGCCGCTGGAGCAGGTCGCCACGCGCCTGCTGGCCTGGGCGCAGCAGGGATAACCGGTGTCGCGCGCCGAGCCGGCCGGGCCCCAGGCATCGACAGCGGAGCCGGCCGATACGGCCGGCGAAACAGCGCTGCGCCAATGCCTGCAGGACGCGCCGGACGGCATTCTCGTGCTCGACCGGGACGAGCGCGTCCAGCTCTGCAACCGCAGGGCGGGCGAACTGCTGGGCCTGGACCGGAACAGGACGGACGATTCCGCTCTGCCGGACCTGTTGACGCCCGACGAACATGCACGATGGCTTGAAGCGCTGCAGGCGCAGCCGCCGGCACCGCTGCTGCTGGCCGCCGGTGCGCGGCCCGGGCGGCAGGGCGATCTCTGGTTGTCCGCAGGCCAGGGCGGTTTCCCGCGCATGGCCGTGCTGCGTCCGGCCACCGAACATGCGCAGGAACAGGAGCACATCCGCCTGTTGTCGCAGGCGCTGGACTGCAGCGACAACGCGATCTTCCTGTGCGACAGCCAGGCGCGCATCCGCTACATCAACGAGGGTTTCGTGCGCATGCTCGGCTATGCGCCCGACGAAGCGCTGGGCAAACTGCCGCGCGAACTGATCCGCGGCCCGCACACCGACGTGGCGACGCTGGACCGGCTGGGCGACCAGCACCGTGTCGGCCGCGCCCACCGCGACCATCTGCTCGGCTACCGCAAGGACGGCAGCCCGCTGTGGCTGTCGGTGGTGGCCACGCCGCTGGCCGACGCCAGCCGCAGCCTGGTCAACATCTTTACCGACATCACCGAAGCCAAGACCCACGAGGTGCTCAATGGCAAGGTGCTGGACGCGCTGGTGCGCGAGGAACCGCTGGCCACGACCATGGCGCTGGTGTGCCAGGAAGTGGAGCGGGTCGCCCCCGACCTGTGCGTGACGGTGACCCGCAGCGAGGCCGACGGGCGGTTGTCCGTCCTCGCCGCCCCCGCCGCGCTGATGCCGGCCAACGGCATGGCCGCCTGGGATCATCCGGCCTGCGTGCAGGCGCTGCGCCGTGGGCGGGCGGTGGAAGTGGAGGACATCACCAGCGACCCGATGCTCGACGGCCACCGCGCGACGCTGCTGGGGCTGGGCCTGCGCGCCTGCTGGTCCAACCCGATCCGCTCCACCGCCGGCCAGGTGCTGGGCACGCTGGCGTTCCATTGCCACCGCCCCGGCCCGCCGCTGTCCTGGCACCGCCGGCTGGCCGAACTCTGCCTGCACCTGTGCGCGCTGGCGCTGGAGCGCGAGCAGGCACGTTCGCGCATGCACCGGCTGGCGTTCTACGACGTGCTCACCGGCCTGCCCAACCGGGTGATGTTCAATGCGCTGAGCGAACAACCCTTGATGCAGGCCGAACAGCAGGGTGCGCCGATGGCGCTGCTGTTCGTTACCCTGGACCGCTTCAAGCGCATCAACGAAAGCCAGGGACATGCGGCCGGCGACGGCCTGCTGCGCGACCTGGCGCGGCGCCTGCACGACATCGCCGGCCCCGAGTCCGTGGTCGCCCGCCAGGTCGCCGACGAATTCACCCTGCTGGTCCCGCACTGCGCGCACCACCAGGTCGCCACGCTGTGCGAGGAATTGCTGGCGATGATCGCCGCTCCCACCGTGGTCGGCAGCATGACCCTGCATGCCAGCGCCAGCATCGGCGTGGCGATGTACCCGGAAGACGGCCGCGCGATGGACACCCTGCTGCGCCACGCCGACCTGGCCATGCGCCGGGCCAAGGACGAAGGCGGCGGGCGTTTCCGTTTCTTCAGCGCGGACATGAACCGGCTGGCGCAGGAGCGCCTGCTGCTGGAGGCCACGCTGCGCGATTCGCTGCGCCACGGCGGCCTGCGCCTGCACTACCAGCCGCAGATGCACGGCGACGGCAGCGGCCTGTATGGCGTGGAAGCGCTGCTGCGCTGGCGCCATCCGCATCTGGGCGAGATTCCGCCCGCCCGCTTCGTGCCGCTGGCCGAGGAATGCGGGCTGATGACCGAACTGAGCCGCTGGGTACTGGAGGAAGCCTGCCGCCAGCAGGCCGACTGGCGCCGCCGCGGGCTGGAGGTGCCACGGATCGCGGTGAACCTGTCGGCCAGCACCTTCGAACTGCCCTCGCTGGTCGAGCAGGTACGCCAGCTGCTGGAGCGCCACCAGCTGGCGCCCGGTGCGCTGGTGCTGGAGATCACCGAGAGCGTGATGCTCTCCGAGCAACCGCAGGTGCCCGCCAACCTGCACGCCCTGCACGCGCTGGGCGTGCAGCTCTCGCTGGACGATTTCGGCACCGGCTATTCCAGCCTCAGCCACCTGCACCGTCTACCGATCAGCGAGATGAAACTGGACCGCAGTTTCATCAGCGAGATCGGCCACGACCCGACCGCCGGCGCGCTGATCCTGTCGGTGCTGCGCATCGGCGAGAGCCTGGGCAAGCACGTGGTCGCCGAAGGCGTGGAAACCGAGGCCCAGCGCCGTTTCCTGATCGACAATGGCTCGCCGGTGCTGCAGGGCTATCTGTTCTCGCCCGCCCTTTCCGCCGATGCCTTCGAACAGTGGCTGGGCAACGCGGTCACCGCCCCGTAGGAGCGGCTCCGGGTGGCCTCGGGCCATCAGCCACGACCGGGTTTTGCCGGAAAGGCCATTTCGCTGCTGATGGCCCGAGGCCACCCGGAGCCGCTCCTGCGGGAAACATCGCGCCACCCGCAGGCCGGACGACCGATAATGCAGCCGCACCACCGCTGCCCAAGGAACGCTCCATGACGGACACCCCCACCCGCCACGACCAGCACGGCCGCTACCCCCGCGCCGAGACCACCGACGATTTCCGGCACAACCTCGAGGCGGTCCACGCGCGCATCGCCGCGGCCTGCCGACGCGCCGGCCGCGACCCGGCCGGCGTGCGCCTGCTGCCGGTCAGCAAGACCATCGACGAGGCCCGCATCCGCCACGCCTACGCCGCCGGCTGCCGCTTCCTCGGCGAGAACAAGGTGCAGGAGGCGCACCACAAGTGGGAGGCGATGCAGGACCTGACCGACCTGCGCTGGTCGGTGATCGGCCACCTGCAGACCAACAAGGCCAAGCTGGTGGCGCGCTTCGCCAGCGAGTTCCAGGCCCTGGACAGCCTGCGTCTGGCCGAAACCCTGGACCGCCGCCTGCAGCTGGAAGGCCGCACGCTGGACGTGTTCGTGCAGGTCAACACCTCCGAGGAGGACAGCAAGTACGGCCTGGCGCCGGCCGATGTACCGGCCTTCATCCGCGAACTGCCGCAGTTCCCAGCCCTGCGCGTGCGCGGACTGATGACCCTGGCGCTGTTCTCCGACGACGCCGAGCGCGTACGCGCCTGCTTCGTGCGCCTGCGCGGGCTGCGCGACCGCCTGCGCCAGGAGGTGCCGGACGGCATCGGCCTGGACGAGCTGTCGATGGGCATGTCCGGCGATTTCGAGATCGCCATCGAGGAAGGCGCCACCGTGGTGCGCGTCGGCCAGGCCATCTTCGGCGCGCGCGCGGTCCCGGACAGCCATTACTGGCCGGGTGGCAACAGCTGAACGCCTGCCTGCCAGCACGCTTCGACCACGCGGGAAGCGCTATAAACTGCGCGCCTGCACTCTCGCTTCCTCACCGGACGTAACGATGTTTTCCTGGATCCTGGCCCTGCTGCTCGCACTGTTCGTCTGGGGCCTGACCTCCGCCTGGCTGTGGATGGTCAAGCGCCGGAAAACCGAGACGCAGCACGGCCTGGCCGCGTTGGCGGGAATGCGCTGGCGCGAGTTCTCGCAGATCGTGCGGCGTGCCATGGGCGAACAGCGCGGCCTGCACGACCTGTCCGGCGAGGACAACGGCGACCGCGGCACCAGCAGCGACTTCCTGATGGAACGCGACGGCCAGCGCTGGCTGCTGTCGTGCAAGCATGGCCGCGCCTACCGGATCGGCGCGCCGGCGATCACCGAACTCGGTGCCGCCCTGCGCCTGACCGGCGCGGCCGGCGGCATCCTCATCACCGAAGGACGGGTCGAACGCGATGGCCTGGCCGCGGCGGAAAAAGAGTCCATCGAAGTGCTGGACGGCCGTGTGCTGTGGCAGGTCCTCGCCCCCTGCGTGCCGGAAGACGTGCGCACGATGGTGGAAGGCATCGCCCGCCGCGAGGCGGTGCGGCAGACCGGCATCGCCGCGCTCGGCGCAGTGGCGGTGGGCCTGCTGGCCGGCCTGGGCTATATGACCGCGCAGGTGGACAAGAACCTTTCCCCGAGCGCGCAGGCCTCCGTGGCCGCATCGGCGCCGGCGGCCTCGCCGCGCCAATCCGCACCCGCACCGGAAGCGCCCGCCCGGACACCGACGCCAGCGAAGGCCGACGTCACCGCCCCCGCTCCTCCCGCCACCGTCGCGCCGCAGCCGGCACCTGCAGCGCCTGCCGCCGCGACCAAGGGCAGCGCCGCCAAAGCCGCGGCGGAAGACCTGCTGGAAGATCCCGATCCGGAAACCCTGCTGCGCTACCAGCAGGCCGTGTCCAAGAAACTGGCCGCCACGCCCGGCGTCATCAGCGGCATCTGGCTGACCCGCTCCACCCTGTCGGTCGAACGCAGCGGCGACGACGCCACGGTATGGCCGCTGATCTGCCGCGAGGTCGAGCACTACCCGGCGCTGCGTACCGTGCGTGTCCAGCTCAACCCGCGTCCCGGCACCGGCGAGCCGGTGCGCTGGCGCCAGTGCCGCACGATCTGAGAAGCCACTCCCGCAGGAGCGCACTCGTAGGAGCGCACTTCGGTGCGCGATGAGGCTTTCCCGGTAGAGTCCCATCACGCACTGAAGTGCGCTCCTGCCTGGGGCGCTCAGCGGCCGCCCGGCGCGAAACGCGCGATCAGGTCGTAGGCATCACCCAGGAATTTCTGCCGCACCCAGGTGATCGGCATTTCGCCGCGCCAGGTCTGGCGGTCGATCACCAGGCAGGCGGTGCCCACCGGTACCTCCAGCAACGCCGCTTCGGCGGCGGTGGCGGCCACCGCGCTGATGCGGTGCTGGCCGCGCGTCCACGACACGTTCTGCAGCAGCCAGCTGCCGGGCGCGTGGGTGGAGAAATCCACCGTCAAGGTTTCCGGCACGGCTTCGGGATTGATCAGGCGCCGCTCCAGCGCCAGCGGCCGGCCGTCGGCCAGGTGCAGGCAGCGCAGCGCCAGCAGTTCGCCTTCGCCCACCAGCCGCACCTCTTCCGGCACCGCCGCATCGGCGCGACGCTGCTGCCGCTCCAGCAGCTGGAAGCCGTAACGGTGGCCACGCTCGTTCACCGCCAGCGCGATGTCGGGGATTTCCAGCGCCACCTGCTCCAGGTGCGGCGGCTGCCGCGCGACGAAGGAGCCGGCGCGGCGGCGGCGCTCGATCATGCCGCTCTCGGCCAGCGCGGTGAGCACCTTGTTCACCGTCATCCGCGAACAGCCGTACTGCGCCATCAGCTCGTGCTCGTAGGGAATGCGGAAACCCGGCGCCCATTCGCCGCTGAGGATGCGGCCTTCGATGTCGCCGCGGATGCGCTGGTTGAGGCTTGGCGCCTTCTTTTCCTTCACTCGTGGATCCTGCCTGGAGTCAGCCCAGTATCCGCTGCAATGCCGTCCGATAGCGCGCGGCCACCTCGTCGCGGCGCACATGGCGGCCATCGCGCACCCATTGCCTGCCGTTGCGCCACACAGAACGCACCGCGCCGCCGCGTGCGGCGAACACCCAGCTGTCCAGCAGCGTGTCGCCCACACGGCCATGCAGCGACGGATGCGCCGTGTCCAGTTCGACCAGATCCGCCGGTGCGCCGACAGCCAGCCCGGCCGCGACGCCCAGCGCCTGCGCGGCGCCGTCCTGCGCCTGCTGGTACAGCCAGCGTCCGCTGGACAGCTCGCCCGGGGAGACGACGTTGCGCCCGCGCAACGCCAACCGTTGGCCATACTCGAGCAGGCGCAGCTCCTCGGCCGCGTCGATCAGCACATTGGAATCGGAACCCACGCCGAAACGGCCGCCGTGCTGCACGAAGTCGCGCATCGGGAACAGGCCGTCGCCCAGGTTGGCCTCGGTGATCGGGCACAGCCCGGCCACGGCGCGGCTGTCGGCGATGCCGCGTACTTCCTCGTCCTGCAGATGGGTGGCGTGGACCAGGCACCAGCGCTCATCGACCGGCGCGTTGCCCAGCAGCCATTGCACCGGGCGCTGCCCGCTCCAGGCCAGGCAGGCCTCGACCTCGCGCATCTGCTCGGCGATATGGATGTGGATCGGCCCGGGCGTCAGTTCCACCAGCGCCTGCAGCTCCTCCGGCGTGCAGGCGCGCAGGCTGTGCGGCGCCAGGCCCAACACAGCATCCGGGGTGTCGCGCAGCGCCTGCCGGCAGCCGTCCAGCAGCACGGCGAAACCTTCGACGTCATGCAGGAAGCGTCGCTGCGCCGGCAACGGCGCGGCGCCACCGAAATCGCTGTGCGCGTAGAACACCGGCAGCAGGGTCAGGCCCAGCCCGGTGCCCGAGGCCGCCGCGGTGACGCGGCCGGCCATCTCGGCGTGATCGGCATAGCGCCGGCCGTCCGGCGCATGGTGCAGGTAGTGGAATTCGCCGACGCGGGTGAAGCCCGATTCCAGCATCTCCATGTAGGCCTGCTCGGCCACCGCCTGGAAGTCGTCCGGACCGAGCCGGTCCAGGAAGCGGTACATCAGCTCGCGCCAGCTCCAGAAGCTGTCGCCCGAGCGCCCGCCCACCTCGGTCAGGCCGGCCATGGCGCGCTGGAAAGCATGGCTGTGCAGGTTGCCCAGCCCCGGCACCACCACGCCCAGCGGCTGCGCACCGGCATCGGCCGGCGCATCGGCCGTCACCGACACGATGCGGCCGTGCACGCATTCGATGCGTACGTCGCGCGCCCAGCCCTGCGGCAGCAGGGCCTGCGCCGCATGGAAGCTGACCGGACTGGAAACCTCGTTCGCCATCACTGGACACTCTCCGTTGGTGGTGATTATTGTATATACAAATAAACGCGGAAGGGTGCACATGCACTGCGATACGGTCTGGCACAACGCCCATCTGATGACGCTCGACGATGCCGCCGGCGGGCTGGGCATCGTCCGCGACGGCGTCATTGCCGCCCGCGATGGGCGCATCGTGCATGCCGGCCCCGCCGCCAGCGCGCCGGTTTTCGACGTTGCGCAACGCATCGACTGCGGCGGTCGCTGGATCGGCCCCGGGCTGGTCGACTGCCATACCCACCTGGTCTACGCCGGCAACCGCGCCAACGAGTTCGAACAGCGCCTGCAGGGCGTGAGCTATGCCGACATCGCCCGCGCCGGCGGCGGCATCGTCTCCACCGTGCGCGCTACCCGCGATGCCAATGACGACGCCCTGATCGCCGCTACCCTGCCGCGCCTCGACGCGATGCTGGCCGAAGGCATCACCACCATCGAGATCAAGTCCGGTTACGGCCTGACGCTGGACGACGAGCGCAAGCAGCTGCGCGTCGCCAAACAACTGGAACGGCTGCGCCGTGTAGACGTGGTACCCACCTTCCTCGGCGCGCACGCGGTGCCGCCCGGCCGGCAGGCGCAGGAATACATCGACGAGGTCTGCGACGTCATGATCCCGGCCATCGCCGCCGAAGGCCTGGCCGAGGCGGTGGACGTGTTCTGCGAGAACATCGCCTTCTCGCGCGGACAGGCCGCTCAGGTGTTCGAGGCCGCGCATCGCCACGGGCTGGCGGTGAAGATCCACGCCGAGCAGCTGAGCAACCAGCACGGCGCCGAGCTGGCGGCACGGCATGGCGCGCTGTCGGCCGACCACATCGAACACCTGGACGAGACCGGCATCGCCGCGATGCGCGCGGCCGGTACCGTCGCCGTGCTGCTGCCGGCCGCGTTCTACTTCACCCGCGACACCACCGTGCCGCCGGTCCAGAAACTGCGCGAGGCCGGCGTGCCGCTGGCGCTGGCCACCGACAGCAATCCCGGCACCTCGCCACTGACCAGCCCGCTGCTGGCGATGAACATGGGCGCGACCCTGTTCCGCATGACCGTGGACGAATGCATCGCCGGCTTCACCCGCGAAGCCGCGCGCGCGCTCGGCCGCTTCCACCGCATCGGCCGGCTCGCCGCCGGCATGGACTGCGATCTCGCCCTCTGGGACATCGACGCCCCGGCCGACCTGGTCTACCGCATGGGCTTCAACCCGCTGCACGCGCGCGTGTTCCGCGGCGAACCGACACCGTAGGCGCGGGGCCCGCCCCGCACATCGCCAACAACCGTGCGGGCCGAGCCCCGCACCTCCCCTTGAGAACCTGGAGTAACCCGATGAATTCCCCCCTCGTGCTTCGTCCCGGCCATGTTCCGCTGGCCCAATGGCGCCAGATCTACCGCGGCGCCAGCGTGCGCCTGGACGCATCGGCGCAGGCTGCCGTGCTGCGCAGCGCGCAGGTGGTGGAAGCCATCGTCGCCAAGGGCGAGCCGGTGTACGGCATCAATACCGGCTTCGGCAAGCTGGCCAGCGTGCGCATCGAACGCGAGGACCTTGAAACCCTGCAGCGCAATATCGTGCTGTCGCATGCCGCCGGTGTCGGCGAGCCGATGCCGGCCAGCGTGGTGCGGCTGATGATGGCGCTCAAGCTCACCAGCCTGGCACAGGGCGCGTCCGGCATCCGCCCGCAGACGCTGGCGCTGCTGGAGGCGTTCCTGCAGCACGACTTCGTGCCGGTGGTGCCGTGCCAGGGCTCGGTCGGCGCCTCCGGCGACCTGGCGCCGCTGTCGCATCTGGCCTCGGTGATGATCGGCGTCGGCGAAGCCTTCGTCGAAGGCGTGCGGATGCCGGCCGCCGATGCGCTGGCACGGATCGGCCACACCGCGCTGACGCTTGGCGCCAAGGAAGGCCTGGCCCTGCTCAACGGTACCCAGTATTCGACCGCCTATGCGCTGGCCGGGCTGTTCGAGATCGAGACCGTGTTCCAGGCCGCGCTCGTCACCGGCGCGCTGTCGGTGGAAGCGGCCAAGGGTTCGGACACCCCGTTCGACCCGCGCATCCACAGCATCCGCGGCCAGCGCGGGCAGATCGCCACCGCCGCCGCGCTGCGCACGCTGATGGCCGGTTCGGCGATCCGCGAATCGCACCGCGACAACGACGTGCGCGTGCAGGATCCGTACTGCCTGCGCTGCCAGCCGCAGGTGATGGGCGCGGCCTTCGACGTGATCCGCCAGGCCGCGACCACGCTGGAAATCGAAGCCAACGGCGTGTCCGACAATCCGCTGGTGTTCACCGACACCGGTGAAGCGCTGAGCGGCGGCAACTTCCACGCCGAGCCGGTGGCCTTCGCCGCGGACATGCTGGCGATGGCCGTGTGCGAGATCGGTTCGATCAGCGAACGCCGCATCGCCATGCTGGTGGATCCGGCGCTGTCCGGACTGCCAGCCTTCCTCACCCCGAAGCCCGGCCTGAACTCCGGCTTCATGATCCCGCAGGTCACCGCCGCGGCGCTGGTGTCGGAGAACAAACAGCGCGCCTACCCGGCCAGCGTCGATTCCATCCCGACCTCGGCCAACCAGGAAGACCACGTATCGATGGCCGCGCATGGTGCGCGCCGCCTGCTGGCGATGGCGGAGAACGCCGCCAATGTCGTCGGCATCGAGCTGCTGGCCGCCGCGCAGGGCTGCGACTTCCATGCCCCGCTGCGTTCCAGCGACGCGCTGGAGCAGGCGCGCGCCACCGTGCGCGCGCAGGTGCCGACCCTGCAGGACGACCGCTATTTCCATCCGGACATGGTGGCCGCCACCGCGCTGGTGCGCGACGGTGCCCTCGCCCGCGGCCTGGAAGGCGTGCTGCCGCAGGTGGAGATCCAGTAGCGCCCGGCAGCCCCCCGATGACAAGGCTTCAGCGGGGCGCTGCCCCGCTCCATACCTCCACACGCTGCGGAGATTCGCAGATGAACACCTTTTCCGACTGGCTGCAGACCCACGAAGGCGACGCTCCGCTGATCGTCAGCTTCCCGCATACCGGCACCGAGCTGCCCGACGAACTCGCCGGCCATTTCGTTTCACCATGGCTGGCGCGGCGCGATGCCGACTGGTGGGTGCACGAGCTGTATGCCTTCGCCCGCGAACTGGGCGCCACCACCGTGCGTACCGCGGTCTCGCGTTCGGTGATCGACGTCAACCGCAATCCGTCCGGCATTTCGCTGTATCCCGGGCAGAACACCACCGGCCTGTGCCCGACCACCACCTTTGACAACCAGCCGCTGTACCGCACGGGTCACGAGCCGGACGAAGCGGAGATCGCACGTCGTCGCGACACCTACTTCGCGCCCTACCACGCCGCGCTCGCCGCCCAGATCGCGCGCCTGCGCCAGCGGCACCCGACCGTGGTGGTCTACGACGCACACTCGATCCGCTCGCACATCCCGCACCTGTTCGACGGCGAACTGCCGCAGTTCAACATCGGCAGCGCCGGCCCCAGCGGCGAGCCGGACACGTCCTGCGACAACGCACTGACCGACGTGGTCGAGAACCTGTGCGCGCTGAGCGGGCTGAGCCACGTGCGCAACGGCCGCTTCAAGGGCGGCTGGATCACCCGTCACTACAGCGACATTCCCGGCGGCGTGCACACCCTGCAGATGGAGCTGGGCTGCCGCGGCTACATGCACGAACCCGCTCCCGCCGACGTGGACGAGCACAGCTGGCCCACGCCCTACGACCCCATCCACGCCACCCCGGTGCGCGACACCCTGCAACAGGTACTGCGCGCCTGCCTCGACTTTGCCATGCGTGCGAATCCCTCGCAAAAGCCCGCACATCCATGTGCGGACTCTTCACCAGGAGCAGACACATGAACACCCGTCACGATCCCACCCGCAACCCGCGTGCACCACGCGGCAACACGCTCAACTGCAGGTCCTGGCAGACCGAGGCGCCGTTCCGCATGCTGCAGAACAATCTCGACGCCGAAGTGGCCGAAGACCCGGCTTCGCTGGTGGTCTACGGCGGCATCGGCCGCGCCGCGCGCGACTGGGAGAGCTACGACAGGATCCTGGAAACGCTCAAGCGCCTGGACGACAACCAGACCCTGCTGGTGCAGTCCGGCAAGCCGGTCGGCGTGTTCCCCACCCATCCCGATGCGCCGCGCGTGCTGATCGCCAACTCCAACCTGGTGCCGCACTGGGCCAACTGGGAGCACTTCAACGAGCTCGATAAGACGGGCCTGATGATGTACGGCCAGATGACGGCCGGCTCGTGGATCTACATCGGCTCGCAGGGCATCGTGCAGGGCACCTACGAGACCTTCGTCGAGATGGGCCGCCAGCACTACGGTGGCAGCCTCACCGGCAAGTGGATCCTCACCGCCGGCCTCGGCGGCATGGGCGGCGCGCAGCCACTGGCCGCGTCGCTGGCCGGCGCCAGCAGCCTGACCATCGAATGCCGCCAGAGCAGCATCGACTTCCGCCTGCGCACCCGCTACGTGGACGAACAGGCCACCGACATCGACGACGCGCTGGCACGCATCGCCAGGTACACCGCGGCCGGCGAAGCCAGGTCGATCGCGCTGCTCGGCAACGCTGCCGAAATCCTGCCCGAGCTGGTACGCCGCGGCGTGCGCCCGGACTGCGTCACCGACCAGACCAGCGCCCATGATCCCGTGCACGGTTACCTGCCGATCGGCTGGACGGTGGAGCAATGGCTGGCCGAACAGAAGGCCAACCCTTCGATGGTCCGCGACGCTGCCAAAGCCGCCATGCGCGTGCACGTGGAAGCCATGCTGGCCTTCCACGCGGCCGGCATTCCAACCGTCGATTACGGCAACAACATCCGCCAGATGGCCTTCGACGAAGGCCTGGAGAATGCGTTCGACTTTCCCGGCTTCGTGCCTGCCTACGTGCGTCCGCTGTTCTGCCGCGGCGTCGGCCCGTTCCGCTGGGTGGCACTGAGCGGCGACCCGGAAGACATCTACAAGACCGACGCCAAGGTGAAGGAGATCATCGCCGATGACCCGCACCTGCACCGCTGGCTGGACATGGCGCGCGAGCGCATCAGCTTCCAGGGCCTGCCGGCGCGCATCTGCTGGGTCGGCCTGGGCCTGCGCCACAAGCTCGGCCTGGCGTTCAACGAGATGGTGCGCAACGGCGAACTGAAGGCGCCGGTGGTGATCGGCCGCGATCATCTGGACAGCGGCAGTGTCGCCTCGCCCAACCGCGAGACCGAGTCGATGAAGGACGGCAGCGATGCCGTATCCGACTGGCCGCTGCTCAACGCCATGCTCAACGTCGCCGGCGGTGCCACGTGGGTGAGCCTGCACCACGGCGGCGGCGTCGGCATGGGCTACAGCCAGCACTCCGGCGTGGTCATCGTCTGCGACGGCAGCGAGGCCGCCGACCAGCGCATCGCCCGCGTGCTGTGGAACGACCCGGGCACCGGCGTCATGCGCCATGCCGACGCGGGCTACGACATCGCCATCGACTGCGCGAAGGAAAAGGGCTTGGATCTGCCGGGGATTCTCGGCTGATCGACATCCTTCCATGGCGGTCGCCTCAACGGGTGGCCGCCATCGATGCATGCGTTACGCCCTGTTATCTTCATGCCTGGACGCAGGGAGGCAGGCATGGGACGCAGACGGCGCAGCGATGGATTGATGGATGCCATGGCTGCCTTGCCGTGGCCTGCAGGCATCGCGGCCGGGATCCTCGGTTTCCTGGTGATCCGTCTTGGATTCCCTGCATGGCTGGGCGGCGCCGGGCCATTGGCTGACGCGTTTTCTCCGATGTTCGGTGTGCTGGCTTATCTATGGCTGGCCGCCTGCCTGTTGGGCGCACTCATTTCCGCTAACCGGAGCAGGAACCGCCGCCACCTGCTCGACACCCGCACCGACCTGGAAAGCCTGTCCGCGGCCGGCTGGCGCAGTTTCGAGCGTCTGGTCGGTGAAGCCTTCCGGCGGCAGGGCTACGCCGTCGAGGAGAACCATCACGGCGGCCCCGATGGCGGTATTGATCTGGTGCTGTTCAAGGATGGCCACCGCATCCTGGTGCAGTGCAAGCAATGGCGACGCGAACAGGTAGGCGTCGCCATCGTCCGCGAGATGTACGGCCTGCTCATCCACCACCACGCCGATGCCGTGAAGATCGTTACTACCGGCACCTGCACGGAAGCAGCAGCCGCTTTCGCCGCGGGCAAGCCCATCGAGTTGATCACCGGGGAACAGTTGCTGGCGATGATCCGTGCCGTACAGCCGACAGCGCCCACGACGCCGACGCCCCTCCCCTTGCGGGAACCCGCCAGCACGCCAACTGCCGGAGCTGCCCCCGCCTGTCCGCGGTGCGGCGCTGCCATGGTGGAACGGCGCAACCGGCAGACCGGCGCGGCCTTCATGGGCTGCAGCCGTTTCCCGGCATGCCGGGGCACGACCTGAGCGCTGCTCTCAGCGCGGCCGCCCGGCCACCGCGTAGCGCCCGCCGCCGGTCACCACCAGCAGCAACAGGCCGCCGGCGATGGACAGGTTCTTCAGGAACTGGATCATGTTCATCGCGCGCTCGGCGCCTTCCATGCCCCAGAACGCATGGCCGAGCATGCCGGTGCCCAGCACGAACAGGACGAACAGCAGCGCCAGCAACCGCACCTGGATGCCCAGCAGCAGGGCGATGCCGACCAGGAACTCCATGCAGACCGCCACGCCGGCCGCCACCTGCGGGAGCGGCGCATGCAGCGAGACCATGTAGCCGACCGTGCCCTGGAAATCGGTCAATTTGCCCCAGCCCGACACCACGAACAGCACAATCAACAGGATCCGCGCCAGCAGGATCAGCCCATCGCGGTTGCGTTCCACCCATCCGTCCAACATGGCAGCACTCCCGGCCGTTTCCGGTATCTGACGTCTCATCCTGTAAGCATGGCGTGAGCACCCTCCACACGCGAAATGGCGATGCATGCGTCACCCCGGCAGGCGTGTCCTTCATCCGACCATCAGGGCCCACGGGACTTCCGAGCCAGTGAACGTGTAGCGCAAACCTTCCCGGTCGGCTTGCCCGGCCAGATTGCCGTTGGCGTCCGCCAGCACATTGATCTCCAGCGAGCCGGCGATCGGCCCATGGAACGGGAAGCCCATGGCCCTGGCGATGACGCTCTCCCTCGAAAAGAACGTCGCTGGCCGCATTTCGTGCCCCGGACCCTGCAGATACAGACTAATTCCCTTCATGGCGTTGTCTCCTCGCAAGTTCCCTCGACTCCCGGACGGGAGTTTCAGGGAAGAGAGAAAGTCGAGAGCGCGCAACGGGAACCGCGGTCCGGCACCGCGCCTGCGGACATCCTGCATCCCCCTGCATCGGCCTTGCAGCGCTTCAATGCGGCTTGAACACGGGCATCGGCGCCCAGGTCTCCACCCAGCTCGCGGTGATCGAGACTTCCAGGGTATTGCCTTCCGTGTCGGGCGAAATCCGGTACCGGTGCGTCGGGCCTTTCATCCATTGCACCGTGAAGTAGAGCGCCGGTTCGTCCGGCTTCCAGCGGACCTCGCTGATGGCGTTTTCCATGCCTTCCACCTCATCTATGAAGGCAACCCCCAGCCCGTTCCCTGCAAGCGAAAAGCGGAATACGGCGAAGCTGGCCTCTTCCCATACGTTCCATTCGCCGATGAATTGTTGTCTGGAGTCCAGAGTGTGCATGTTCGTTCGCAGAATGATGGGGTATTCATGAACCACGCCGCTCAGGGTTGCCACTCCAGGCAGATGGCCCCGGATGGCTCGGGCCATACCATGCCGGACGCAACCGACAGCGGGGTGTTCACTGGGGCTCCTCGGTTGCCACGCCATCCGCCATCGCTGGTGGCCGGCAATATGATCTATCCGCGCACCAGAGACCTTCATCTGGCCCGTTTCGCATACGCAAGAATGATCGCTTCATCTTCCGCGGCAGCCTGCACCGATCTGGCCCAACGAACCACCGCCCCCTTGTTGTCGATCAGGGCTTCAAGCTCCAGGCACAGGCATTCCGAGCACGCCTGGCCGCCGGGGCTGCTTCTTCCGCAGCGCCTGCAGGGCGCCATCGTCGTCGTCTCGGGAGGCCGGAGCTGATAGCCGATCTTCGCCATCAACGCCTTTGCTTCCGCCACCGTGTCCATGCGTGATCATTCCTTCGGGAAAAGCTGCGCGTGTTCGCGCAGCTCTCCTTCCTCTAGCAGCAGGAAATATTACTTCTGCTGGGGCTTGCCGCCCTCATGGGCTTTGCCTTCCCTGGGCTCGGCATCCTTGCGGTCGTTGTCGTTCTGTTGCGGCGCGCCCGGTGCACGCTTGGGGTCGTGCTCCTGCGGGCTCTGGGTGCCGGTTGTCACATTGGAACTGCTCATCTTCTACTCCATTGCGATGGAATCATCGCAGGTGCAGCCTGCACCACCCGGCGTTACTGCGTCATGCTTTCTGCAGGCGGCAAGTGAATGCGCCGCTCAGGAGAGAAGACGATTCCAGCAGAGTTCCGCGATCTGGCTGTAGACCTTTCTCCGGCGTGAGTCCGCGTCGCCGGAAAGGCGCGCATCCAGGTCCAGCAGCCACGCCGAACGCGTGTCATGCGGACTACGGACGTAGATATCGCAGGCGATTTTAATCACCGGCCCACAGTCCCTGTGGAAGCTGTCGGCAATGAGCGCACCCGTCGTGAATCGATCCCTCCAGTAAGCGAGTTCGCTGGCCACGTCGACGCAATTGCGATCCCGTAGAACGGTCGCGCTCTTGCCCGGCGCTGCATGGCGTCGTTCCGGCGCATGATTTCTGTTGTGGGTCGTCCTCACCGGTGAGCCTCCAGCTCCGTCTCGAGCTGATCAAGCGGCGCATCCTGTGGGACAGTCAGGGCCATGGCACTTTCCATCCTGTCGAGAAGCGACTCGATGCTGCTTCTGTGTTCGGATTCATTCGATGCGCCGGTCGCGGCATTCATCGCGCGCCGGGCCAGAATGGTTAGGGAACGCAGCTTTTCCAGACGCTGGGACTGCGACCACCCGCGACCGGCGTCCGTCATCTCCAGTACCAGATCATCCAGATCGGCCCGGGCTTCTTCATAGTCCATGGGAATGTCCTGAGCACAGGGCGCGCTCCGTCTCCTGACACCATAGGCTCTTTCGCCGTGCTCGATGTGACGAGGTGAACGTATTCCGTACCGCAGACCAGGCGCGGGGCCGTCACTCCGCCCCGCAATGTGATATCCAGACGCATCCTCCTATCACCGACTGCCATGTCCCTGTCGCGCCTGCTGGGCCTGTTGCTGCTGCTCGCCACCGGAACCGTCCTCGCCCAGCCGGCGACCATTGCCGTACCGCCGCATCTGCTCGATGACGGCATGGACACGGCCATGCCCGGCTTCGCCCGGCAGGTGATGGCGCGCTACCGCGACGAGGACCGCGCGCGCTACCTGGGCACGCTGTTCCGCCTGCAATCGGCCGCGGGCCAGTACAGGCAGGCCGTCGCCAGCATCCACGCGCTGCGCGAACTGCACAGCGATGCTGAGGGTCAGCCGCCGCTGTTCCTGCAGTACGAAATCCACGCCCGCGCGAAACAGCGCCAGGCCGACAGCCGAGTGCCATATGCCGACGTCTGGCGACAAACGTTCGCCGAGCAGTTCGGCGCGCTCGACGACCGCACCGCGCTGCAGGCCGAGGTCGCCTTCGGTGGCTGGCTGCCGCGCATGCGCGACGAACTGGACGCACGGATCGCCAGCGCCCGTGGCAAGCCCCGCCTGTCCCTCGACGAAGCCATCGCCCTGATCCGTGCGTGGCAGGTGCACGACGCCTACGCCGCATTCCAGCCGCTTTTCGCCAACGCTCTGGGCGCGGATGACGCGCGCCGCTATGTGATAGACCGCAACGCGCGGGTGCGCACGCCGGACGGCGCGGAGCTGGCCGCGCTGGTGGTGCGTCCGGCCAAGGCGTCACCGCTGCCGGTGCTGCTCACCTTCACCGTCTATGCCAACGACGATTGGGCCTGGGCCGACGCCAGGAAGATGGCCGCGCATGGTTATGCCGGCGTGGTCGCCTACAGCCGCGGGAAGGGCCGCAGCCGCGACGCCATCGCCCCCTATGAACACGACGGCACCGACGCCGCCGCAGTGATCGCTTGGGCAGCGGCGCAGCCGTGGAGCGATGGCCGCGTCGGCATGTACGGCGGCAGCTACAGCGGTTACACGCAATGGGCCGCACTCAAGCAGCGGCCTCCTGCACTGAAGGCCATCGCCACCTCGGCGACGGCGGCGCCCGGCATCGACATCCCGATGGAAGGCGGCGTATTCCTCAACTTCCTCTATCCGTGGCCCTTCTACGTGGCCGGCAACCGTGCACTGGACGACGCCACCTACGGCGACAGCGAACGCTGGGAAAAGCTCAACCGCGACTGGTACCGCAGCGGCCGCGCCTACCGCGAGCTGCCGCGGATCGACGGCGCCGCCAATCCGTTGTTCGAGCGCTGGCTGCAGCACCCGGTCTACGACAGCTACTGGCAGGCGATGACTCCGCAGGGGCGCGAGTTCGCCGGCATCGACATCCCGGTGCTGGTCACCACCGGCTATTTCGACGGCGCCCAGATCGGCGCCCTGCACTATTTCCGCGAACACCTGCGCCAGCGCCCGGACGCCGACCACACCCTGCTGATCGGCCCCTACGAGCACTTCACCATGCAGACCGGCGTCCCCCCGATGGTGCAGGGCTATACGCCGGATGCCACCGCGCGCCACGATCTGCAGGCGCTGCGCCTGGCCTGGTTCGACCATGTGTTCAAGGGTGCCCCCAGACCCGACCTGCTGGCCGACCGAGTCAACTGGCAGGTGATGGGCGCCGACCGCTGGCGGCACGCACCCACGCTCGAAGCGATGGCCACGCGCAGCGAGCGCCTGTACCTGCTGCCCGGCGATGCCTCGCACCGGCTGGCACACGCGCCGTCCGCCGATGCGGCCACCGTCCAGCACGTGGATTTCAACGACCGCGGCGATGCGGGCTGGACACCCTCGCCCACCGTGGTCAACCGCATGCTCGACCCGCACGCCGGGCTGGTATTCCGCGGCGAACCACTACCGCACGACATCGAACTGGCCGGGCCGTTCGGCGGCGAACTCGATTTCATCCTCAACAAGGCCGACGCCGACATCGCCGTCGGCATCTACGAACAGACCGCCGCCGGCGACTACCTCGACCTGGCCTGGTGGCTGCAACGCCTGAGCCACGCCAGGGACCGCAGCCACCGGCAGCTGCTGCAGCCAGGCACACCGCAGCATGTGCGCATCGCCGACACCCGCCTGCTCGGCCGTCGTCTTGCAGCCGGCAGCCGGCTGGTCGTTTCCATCGGCGTCGTCAAGCAACCCGATCGCCAACTCAACCTCGGCAGCGGCAAGCCACCGGCCGATGAAACCCTCGCCGATGCCGGACAGCCGCTGGAAATCCGCTGGTTCGGCAGCAGCTACCTTGATTTCCCCGTGCGCGAATGAGGTACCAGGCTGATGCGGCACAAAAGAAAATTGAATCCGATCCACTCCCTGCATCAACGCTGCTATCTTCTGGGCTGGAATGAACGCAGGGGATCAATGGAATGAGCACGCAGCCCCATCATCCTGATGGCCGTGTCGCGGTGCTTGTCGATTGCGACAACGTACCGCCCGACATTCTTGAACACGCCCTGCTGATGGCCGCACAGTTCGGGCGCGTAGTCCTGCGCCGCGGCTACGGGAATACCAGCACGCTGAACAGCAGATGGCAGGATGCGCTGATCCGTTTCGCCTTCACTCCTCATCTTCAGTACCAGTACGCCTCAGGCAAGAACACGGCCGATATCGCATTGGCACTCGACGCATTGGAAGCGATGTTCGATGGCCGTGTCGAAACCTTCTGCCTGGTCACCAGCGATTCCGACTTCGCCTATCTTTCCCGAAAGCTGCGCGAACGCGGCGCCACCGTCTGTATCGTCGGTGAAGCCAAGACTCCAGATGCCTTGCGCAATGCGAGCGATCAGTTTTTCGAATGGACACGCCCAATCGCGCCTGCCGAGCCTGCCGACGAACTCGCCGCCAAGGCATCGACCAAAGTAGAAGTGCCCAAGCAGGAAGCAGCCAGGACTGAACCTGCGCGTCCGCTTCCCAAGCGCCGTCCACGCTTTGTCATCGAAGCGGTAGCCCTTCTCGCCGGCTCCACGTCGGATGGCAAGGTTTCTCTGGGTGCCTTGGGCCAATACCTGAAGCGTACCGACCCGGCCTTTTCGCCGAAGCTCTACGGCCATTCCGGACTGTTGGACATGCTCAAGACCTACGACCTGCTGATGCCACAGCAGGAAATCGGTGGTCATTGGTCGGTAAGCGTGAAGCCGACTACCGAGCCCGAAGGCGCAGCGGAATCCTGAAACCACGAACATGGCGACTCATTCACTGGACCGCCCCACGAATATGATCATCCGCAATGAACTTCCCGGCGATGTGGATTTCATCGCCCTCCTCACCGAAGCCGCATTCGCCAACGCACCGCACACCAGCCACACCGAGCAGTTCATCGTCGCCGCCCTGCGCAGGGCCGGACAGCTGAGCATTTCGCTTGTAGCGATGGAAGGCGACGAACTCGTGGGCCATGTCGCGGTATCACCGGTGACGCTGTCCTCCGGCGAGACGGGTTGGTACGGTCTGGGCCCGATCTCGGTGCGTCCGGACCGGCAAGGCCACGGCATCGGCTCGGCGCTGATGGTTGAAGCCATCGACCGGCTCAAGGCGATGAACAGCGCGGGGTGCGTGCTGCTGGGTGAGCCGGGCTACTACGCGCGCTTTGGGTTCAGGGCATGCGGACAACTGGTGTTGCCCGGCGTGCCTGCGGAATATTTCCAGGCACTGCCGCTGGCGGGTGGGATACCTGCCGCCGAAGTCAGCTATCACACGGCGTTCGAGGCGAGTGCCTGATGTGGTTCACCATGGTGTCGGCGGACTCACGGCAGACTTTCGTCGCAAACGGACAGGGTCGCATACAGAAATCAAGCTGATTGGCCGTGACGCTGCCGCATCCCGAAGGCAACGCGGACGCGCCCTTCAGTGGCCGGCGTGTCCAGCACCTTTTCCGCCGCTGCCCCGCGCGGCCGTGCGGCTCTGCACGAACGCCGGAAAGGTCTCCGCCAGCGACGCCTTGTCCGGCAGGATGTAGAAGACGCCGCCCCGCTCGAACGTCTGGCTGACGACCTGCTTGTAGAAGTCGGGCGAGACGTTGATGCAGCCATGGGTGACGCGGTTGTCGTCCGGCGACGGCGATGCAAGGCGTTCGGGACGCTTCTCAGCGGGAACGCCGGTTGCGGTGGGATGGATGGAGACCGCCGAATCGTAATCCACCCACAGTACGCGCCCGGCGTCGATCGACGGGCCGAAACCGCCCACGAAGCGACCCGCGGGCGTCGTGCGATCCCGGCCCGGAATCTCGCGAAGCGCCAGACCAGCGACGCCGGGGGCGATGTGATCGCCGATCGCCGAGCCAAACAACGCCGGCGCCGCGCCGCGGAGCCGGCCGTCGCCGCCGAACACCAGGATCTGTGCAGCGGCCTTGTCCATGATCGCGAAGGGATAGCCTTCGCTGTCCCTGCTTGCGACAACCCACCCCGCCAGTTCGATCACCGTGTCGGACACGTCCTGGCCCTGCGGAAGCAGATCGATGGCGGCTGCCGGTTGCTGTACGGCGGCGTCCTCGGCGCTGGCCACGCCGATGCCCGCACCTGCCAGCGCCAGCGCAAGTGCGCCACGAACGAGCCGGACTGCAGCGTATCTGTACATGCGGATGGGACGGCTCCTCGGAACGAAGACTGTGTGATGGAAGGAAACCAGTGGCCGGCAAAGGCCACCGGGTTCCGGACTAAGACGTTATGGATTATGCAGCGCGACTAACCGCGCGCCGCGCGGCGTGGGGCCGTTTCGAGCTGCTGGACGCGGCCTTCGATCTGATCCAGGCGTTGGTTGGCCCGCTGCGCGGACTGGTTGGCGGACTCGGCGCTCTGTGCCGCGCCCTGCACCTTCGCGTCGAGTTGATCCAGGCGGGTGTTGATGTTGGCGAACTCGTTTTTATAGGTGGCACAGGCGCCAAGGCCCGAGGTGGCGACGATCGCGACGCCAAGCATGCCTGCGGCCTTCAGATGTTGTTTGGTCAGAAACATTCCACTCCTCCTTCGTCGGGGAGCTTGGAATATAGCGGCCTTTTTGCAGAAGCCATGACACTGCCTTCAGCTGATGTTGGTACAGGTGGATGGGCTGTGAAGATGCGACAACACACAGAAATTGCAGCTTGAATCCAGCGTTCTCCTCCGGAACGTGCAGCATCCGTCCGACTGTCACAAACCTGTCTGCAGCCTTCGACTCCAATCAAAGACGAGCAGCCAAGTGTGACCGGCGATCCACTTGTGCACAGATTGTCTTCAGCGACTTCTTCGATGCATCCCAATTCATCTGTGGAAAAAGTCAGGCCGGACTCTTCGACGCATCCAGGCGGTCGACTTGGCTCCTGTACATGAATGAACTACGTCGCGCTGCAACGGATCGAACGCGCCATGGCTTCATCCGCTACATCGCAATCCACCAAACCCGGAAAAGAAGAAGCCCGCATAAGCGGGCTTCTTCTCATTGCTCGATCGACTCGCGATCAACTCACTTGACCGGAGCCGCCTGCGCCGGTGCATTCTTCACGTAGCGGTCGAACCACGCCAGCATTTCAGCCACCAGCTGTTCGTTGGATTCCAGCGCGGTGTACCAGTGCGGCTCGTGCGGCAGCATCACCAGGCGGGTGGTGCCGCCGTTGCCGCGGATGGCCTGGTAGAGCTTGCGCGACTGGAACGGCTCGGTACCGGGGTTGGCGTCGTCCTCGCCATGCACCAGCAGCAGCGGCAGCTTGATCCTGTCGGCGTAGAAGTACGGCGAGGCCTTCAGGTATACGTCCTGCGCCTGCCATACCGAGCGACGCTCGTTCTGGAAGCCGAACGGAGTGAAGGTCTTGTTGTACGAGCCGCTGGTGGCCACGCCGGCCTTGAACAGGTCGGTGTGGGCGATCAGGTTGGCGGTCATCAGGCCGCCGTGGCTGTGGCCGGTGACGCCGATGCGGTTGCGGTCCACCACGCCCAGTTCCACCGCCTTGTCCACCGCTGCCTTGGCGTCGGCGGTGAGTTGTTCCAGGTAGGTGTCGTAGGCGCTCTTCGGGTCGCCGACGATGGGGAACGAGGCGTTGTCGATGATGGCGTAGCCGGCCAGCAGCATCAGCCGGTACGGCGCCAGGCGGGTGAAGGTCTGCTGCGAACCGGATACCTGCCCGGCCTGCGCGCTGTTGGCGAAGTCGGCCGGGTAGGCGTACAGGATGGCCGGCAGGCGCTGGCCTTCCTTGTAGCCCGGCGGGGTATACAGGGTGAAGGACAGGTCGATGCCGTCGGCCCGCTTGTAGGTGACCAGCTTCTTCTGGATCTGCCGCACTTCCGGGGTGGGGTCGGCGATGCGGGTCAGCTTGCGGCCTTCGGCGGCGTACTGCGCTTCGCCTTCCCTGGCCGCGGCGTCACGCGCGCCGAGCTCGCGCAGCCAGGCGTTGGGCGGGTCGATCACCGACTGGTGCCAGGTGAGGTAGCGGCCCGGTTCGGCGGTGAAGCCGAGGAACTGGTCGTAGGCGTCGGTGGCGCTGCGGAACAGGCGCTCGCTCTTGAGCGTGGCCAGGTCCAGACGGTCGAGGAACGGGCGGTCGCCCTGCGGCGAACTGCCCTGCCCGCGCAGGAACACCTTGCCGCCTTCCTCGCGCACGACCACCGCGCCGCTGGGAAGGCGCTGGTAGACGAAGCTGCCCGGGTCGCCGTACAGCTCGTCGCTGGACAGGTCCCACAGCAGGCGCGCCTCCTGCTTCGGGTTGTCGATGTCGACGATGCGGGTCTGGCGCCAGTGGCGGTTCTCATCGTATTCGTTGAGGAAGCTGCGCTGCGGCTGCGCGGTCCAGTCGAAACCGGCGTAGCGCTGGGTGGTGCGGGCGATCTCGCGCGGCGCGGCGGTGAACGGCGCGGACTGCAGCATCAGCTTGTCGCGCTTCGGCACGTTGACGTTCCAGTCGCCCTTGTCCAGCGCTTCGGCCCAGACCAGGGTGGCCGGGTCGGTGGCGCGCCAGTCGAAATCGCGCGGGCCTTCCGGCACGCCGTGCACCGGCACGCGCTCGGCCAGCGGCAGCGCGGCGATGCGTACGCTCTTGCCGGTGGCCACGTCCAGCACGTCCACGTCGTAGCCGAAGCGCTGGTAGGTGACCGCGTGCGAGAACGGCGGCTTGAGGGTCTCGGTGAGCACATGCACGCCGTCGGGCGCACCGTTGACGCCGGTGTACAGCTGCGGTGCACCGACCGGGCTCACCTTGCCGGAAGCGGCGTCGACCACCGCCAACTGCGACTGGCCGTAGTAGGCGAACAGGCGCTCGTCGTGCTCGCTGGCCAGGGTGTCGCGGGTTTCATAGGTGCTGCTCTCGCCCTTGGCGCCGAGCGATTCCTGCACGTCCGGGCCATACACGTCATCGCCAGCCGGCGCCGGGCCCTGGTTGGCCGGCACCAGCTTGACCAGCAGGCGGCTGCCGCCGTCCAGCCACTGCACGGTGCCGCCGAACATGGGGTTCAGGCGCGCACCCGCGATCTGCCGGACCTGGCCGCTGGTAGCGTCGCCCACCCACAGCTGCACGGAATCGGCGACGACGTTCTGGAAGGCGAAGCGCTGGCCGTCCGGCGACCATAGTGCGCCACCGGCGCAGGCGTCCTTCGGCAGCGGCACGCGGGTTTCCTTGCCGCTGGCGATGTCCACCAGGGTGAAATCGGCCACGCAGGCGGGAATACCGTAGCCGCCCGGGGTGTCGTGGCGGCTGCGGTTGCCCGGCTCCAGGCGCAGGCCGGCCAGCTTGAGGTAGGGCTGGGCGACGCGGCTGATCGACGGATAGGTCTGGCTGGTGGTCAGCAGCAGGCGCCTGCCGGTGGGATCGACGCTGGGCGCCGGCGGCGGCGGCGCGGTCAGCACCTTCAGCAGTTCGGCCGGCGGCTTGGCGTACTCGGCATGCGCGGGCATGCTGACCAACAAGGTGGTGGCGGTCGCGGCGAGTACCGCGGACCAGGCAGTGCAACGGACGCTCATGGTTTCCCTCATGCGCTGGAAAGACGCCGGCATGGAAGCCGGTAGCGGCCGAATCTAGCACTGCGCCCGCAGCCGGCGGATGGGCCATAAGCAAGGGGTAGCCCACCCGCCGGGCCATGCCGCGACCGGCCCGACGGGGCGTGCGGCGGGTCGTCGGCGAAAGACAAGCTGAAGATGCGCACTGAGTGAAGGAACGATTGCCACCTTCCTTGCTATGTTGCCCAGTCATGAAACCTGCCGCCGGACCTCCGACGATTCCTTCGCTGCCGCGCGAACTGCGCAGCGTGCCGCTGCGCACCATCGCCCCGGTCGCCACGCTGGCGCTGCTGGTGTTCGCTGGCTGGCTGGCATGGCACCGCCTGCCGCTGCAGATGCTGGCCGCGCTGGCCTGCGCGGCACCGGCGGCACTGGCGACCTGGCTGGCGCACAAACGCGCCGCGCAGTTGTCCAGCGCCGGCCTGCTGCTGTGCCTGTCGAACGTGGCCGGCTGCCTGCTGGCGGCCGGCGAACTGGGCAGCCGCGCCCTGCCCTGGTCGCTGCTGGCGCTGATGGTCAATTTCTTCCTGGTCCACAACCGCATCGCCACCCCGGCGAACCTGGTGATGGTGGCTGGCCTGCTGGCGATGCCCGACGTGCTGCGCACGCCCGCGCTGGATACGCAGGCGCTGGTGGTGATCGCGCTGATCCTTGGCTTCGGCTTCCGTTTCTCGCGGCGCCTGCAGGGCGACCGCACGCGGCTGGAGCTGCTGGCCTCGCTGGACGAGCTGACCGGCCTGCCCAACCGCCGCGCGCTGGAAAAGACCCTGGTGCAGCAGATCGGCAGCGCCCGCCAGGGCCGGTTCCGGCATGCGCTGGTGATCCTGGACATCGACCATTTCAAGGACGTCAACGATCAGTACGGCCATACCGCCGGCGACAACGCGCTGGTCGAACTGGCGGCGATCCTGAGACTGGAATTGCGCGAGCTGGACAAGGTCTTCCGCTTCGGCGGCGAAGAGTTCGTGATCCTGGCCGAGGCCGGCAGCCGCGACGCGCTGGCCAGCTTCACCGAGCGGGTGCGCGAGTCGGTGCAGCAATCCCTGCACGGCCCGGGCGGCGGCATCACCATCTCGCTGGGCGCGGCGATGTACGCCGGCGAGCACTACTGGCAGGACTGGTTCTCGCGCGCCGACGCGGCGCTGTACCTGGCCAAGGGCAACGGCCGCAACAGCGTGGTGATCGCGGACGATCTGGCCTGAGGCAATGCCCGCAGTGTAGGAGCGCACTTCAGTGCGCGAGGGCTCTACCGGGAAAGCCCCATCGCGCACTGAAGTGCGCTCCTACAGTGCGCTTCTACGGGCTCCAGCACGCAAAGAAAGAGCCGCTTGCGCGGCTCTTTCAAGGTCGGAACTACAGGGCGGTCACGAACGCAGCGGGATCACGCGGATCTCGACGCGGCGGTTCTGCGCGCGGCCGGCGTCGGTGTCGTTGCTGGCGATGGGGTAGTTCTTGCCGGCGCCCAGGGTCTCGATGCGCTCGCGCTGTACGCCCTGCGCGCTGAGGTAGGCAGCCACGGCGTCGGCGCGCTCCTTGGAAATGCGGTTGTTCACCGCATCGGTACCGATGCTGTCGGTATGGCCGACCACTTCGATCATGGTCTGGTTGTACTCGGCCAGGGTCGAGGCCACGCCGTTGAGGGCGCCGTAGAACTGCGGCTTGAGCGTGGTCTTGTTGAAGTCGAAGGTGATGCCATCGGGCAGGTTCAGGGTGATGTTGTCGCCCTGGCGCTGCACGTCGATGCCGGTATTGGCGGTGCGCTCGCGCAGGGCCCGTTCCTGGCGGTCCTGGTAGTTGCCGACGGCCGCACCACCCAGCGCGCCGATGCCGGCGCCGATCATCGCGTGCTGGCGGCGCTCGGTGGCACTGCTGCCGCTGAGCAGGCCGGCCGCGGTACCGATGGCGGCGCCGATCAGCGCGCCCTTGCCGGTACGGTTCTGCTGCTGGCTCGGGTTGCCGTATGGGTCGCTCTGCACATAGGAACCGCCGGTGGCGCAGGCCGACAGCACGGCGGCGGTCACCAGGCCGATGGAAAGATTGCGGATAACGGTGCGGGTGCTCATCGGGGAATCTCCGTCTAGGGCCGGCCATGCCAGCGTGATTTGCGCGGGCAGCATAAACAGCCCTGCGCGATTGGCGCATGACGACGCGGCGCTTTGCGGGGCCTCCATTCAGGTAGCTGTCCAAGGGCGGAATCGGGACGGCGTCGTCCTGTGCAGGACTGACGGCGGGCCGGTATCCGGCGGAAAGGCCAGATCTCGGCCGTGGGGAAACGCCCAGGCCGGGTGCGGCCCACGGGGCCGGCAACGACGGTGACCAGCCTCAGCGCTCTCCCCTGGACCGCGGATTGCCCCGCATCGTCCCGGCCAGCGTCCACCTCGACTCCTGCTCCACGCCCGGGTTCTTGTGCCGGCGCGGGAACATTCAAGGAACGACGAACCGACGGTTCGCAGCTGTCCTCTCCCTTGCGGAGAGAAGAGCTCGATCTATTCCGCGGCGGACGCCCAGCTGGCGCTGTAGACCTGCCACCTGCCATCGCGCTCGCGCCAGTGGCTGACCACCTGCTGCACCTGGCCGCGCTCGGGCAGGAAGCTCCCGTCGCCCCCGGTCAGCAGCACGGTGAAGCGGACCGTCGCGGTATCGCCCTGCCCCATCTCCACCTGCAGCGGGCCGGTACGCGCGCCGACCCTGGCGTTGAGCAGCAGCTGGCCGCGCAGCAACCGGCCCAGTCCGTCATGGTCCAGGGCATCGTTGCCGATGAAGTCGTCGGCCACGTTCGCCATGAAGTCCTTGGGCCTGCCCTGCTCCACCGCCTCCTGCATCTGCGCCACGGTCTGGCGCAGGCGCTGCTCGGGCGCCTGCCGCGTGCAGGCGGCCAGGGCCAGCACGATCAGCGCAATACGCGCGCAGTTGAGGACCGTTCGGATCATCGCTCCCTTCGCCTTTTCCATTCTGGACGGTATGCTGCGGTGACGGCCACCATCGGCGGACGGCCGCCCATACCAACTAGACCACAACCATTTCCTGGAGGGGAAGATGAATCAGGAACGTCCCTGGCTGCAGAGTTATCCCGCCGGCGTGCCGGCCGAGATCGACGTCGATGAATTCCGCTCCGTGGCCGCGGTGTTCGATGCCTCCGTGGCCAAGTTCCGCGACCGTCCCGCCTACTCCAATTTCGGCAAGGTGCTGACCTATGGGCAAGCCGATGCCCTGGTCACGCAGTTCGCCGCCTACCTGCTGGGCGAGCTGCAGCTGAAGAAGGGCGACCGCGTGGCGGTGATGATGCCCAACTGCCTGCAGTACCCGATCGCCACCTTCGGCATCCTGCGCGCCGGCCTGACCGTGGTGAACGTCAACCCGCTCTATACCGCCCGCGAGCTCAAGCACCAGCTGGTCGATGCCGGCGCCGCGGCGCTGGTGGTGGTGGACAACTTCGGCGACACCGTGCAGCAGGTCATCGCCGATACGCCGGTCAGGCAGGTGGTCACCACCGGCCTGGGCGACATGCTCGGTTTCCCCAAGGGGCCGATCGTCAACTTCGTGCTCAAGTACGTGAAGAAGATGGTGCCGGACTACCGCATCCACGGCGCGATCCGCTTCCGCGAAGCGCTGCGCCTGGGCGCGCGCCATGCGCTGCCGCCGGTGGAGGTCAGCCACGACGACATCGCCTTCCTGCAGTACACCGGCGGTACCACTGGCGTGGCCAAGGGCGCCATGCTGACCCACCGCAACCTGGTGGCGAACATGCAGCAGGCCTCGGCGTGGATCTCGGCCTCGGGCGTCAAGCCGGGCGAGGAAGTGATCATCACCGCGCTGCCGCTGTACCACATCTTCGCCTTGACGGCGAACGGCCTGGTCTTCATGAAGCTGGGCGGCCTGAACTACCTGATCACCAATCCGCGCGACATGAAGGGCTTCGTCAAGGAGCTGCGCAACAACCGCTTCACCGCCATCACCGGCGTCAACACGCTGTTCAACGGCCTGCTCAACACGCCCGGCTTCGAGGACGTGGATTTCTCCGCGCTCAAGGTCACCCTCGGCGGCGGCATGGCGGTGCAGCGTGCGGTGGCCGAGCGCTGGAAGAAGATCACCGGCACCACCCTGGTGGAGGCCTACGGCCTGACCGAGACCTCGCCTGCGGCCTGCATCAATCCGCTGGACCTGGCCGAGTACAACGGCGCCATCGGCCTGCCGATTCCCTCCACCGACGCCTGCGTGAAGGACGACGACGGCAACATGGTCGCCATGGGCGAGGTCGGCGAGCTGTGCATCCGCGGCCCGCAGGTGATGAAGGGCTACTGGCACCGCCCGGACGAGACCGCCAAGGCGATGGATGCCGATGGCTGGCTGCACACCGGCGACATGGCGCGCATGGACGAGAAGGGCTTCTTCTACATCGTCGACCGCAAGAAGGACATGATCCTGGTGTCCGGCTTCAACGTGTACCCGAACGAGGTCGAGGACGTGATCGCGATGATGCCGGGCGTGCTGGAAGTGGCCGCGGTCGGCGTGCCGAACGAGAAGTCCGGCGAGGTCGTCAAGGTGGTCATCGTCAAGAAGGACCCGAACCTGACCGAAGAGCAGGTCAAGGAGTTCGCCCGCGCCAACCTGACCGGCTACAAGCACCCTCGCATCGTCGAGTTCCGCAAGGAGCTGCCCAAGACCAACGTCGGCAAGATCCTGCGCCGCGAACTGCGCGACGCGCCGCCGGCCGGCTGAAGCCGGCCTGTCCAGCGGTCCCCACGAAGGCCCCGCCGGCTCCGGCGGGGCCTTCGTGCATTCGCATGGCCGGTACCGCGTGTAGGATCGCGGAGTGCCAGCGTCCGGCCCGCCGCCCACGCTTCCGATTCCGCGGGCCTCCTGCAAGGACCCAGCCCATGAGTGCGATCGAACTGCTGCCTGTCGGCACCCCCGTCACCCCCTACTCCACCATCCGCGTGCACGACGATGCCGCCGGCGACGTGCACTGGCTGCACATGCATGCCGACGCCGGCCCCGGCGTGCGCCCCTGTTTCCGCAAGCCGCTGATGACCGAGATGCACGCCTACCTGGACGGCATCACCGGCGACCTGCAGGCCAGGTCCGGACGCCTGCGTCACCTGGTACTGGCATCCGCGGCCGACGCGTTCAATCTCGGCGGCGACCTGGACGTGTTCTCCTCCCTGATCCGCGCGCGCGATGGCGAAGGCCTGCTGCGCTATGCGCGCAGCTGCATCGACGGCGTGTACCGCTTCCACGCCGGCCTGGACGGCAGCTTCCGCACCATCGCCCTGCTGCAGGGCGACGCGCTCGGCGGCGGCCTGGAAATGGCCTTGTCCTGCCATACCATCGTCGCCGAGGAAGGCGTGGGCATGGGCCTGCCGGAAGTGCTGTTCGGCCTGTTCCCGGGCATGGGCGCATACAACTTCCTGAGCCGCCGCGTGTCGCCGCAACTGGCCGAGCGCATCATCCTGGAAGGCCGCGTGCATTCGGCCGAGGAAATGCATGCCATGGGCGTGGTCGACATCCTGGTGCCGCGCGGCCAGGGCGAGCAGGCGGTGAACGACCTGATCCGCCAGCAGCAGCGCATCCCGCAGTCGTACCTGGCGATGAACGCGGTACGCGGCATTTCCAACCGGGTCGACTACCAGGAACTGCTGGACATCACCCGCGTGTGGGTCGATGCGGCGCTGGCGCTGGACGACAAGTCGCTGCGCACCATGGACCGGCTGGTCAAGGCGCAGACCCGTCGCAGCGGACAGGTGCGGGGTTGAGCCGGGCCTGGGCGGCGATGGAGCTCAGCCGGTCACGTCGTCGTGCGGTTGCGCGCGCCCGCGGGCGCGCGCGTCCAGCGCCTGGCGTCCCTCCTGCAGCGCGGCACCGATGCGCGTGTGCAGCGGCTTCCATTCGCCCTTGAGTTGCCAGTCTGCCATGCGCATCAACTCTCCCCCCTGCCGGGCGACTTTCAGCAACCCCAGGTTGGCGGCCACGCCCTTGATCGCGTGGGCGTGTTCGCGCAGCCGTGTCCAATCCTCGCCCTGCGCATCGCCGGGCAAGGCACCGATGCCGCTTTCCAGGTCTTCCAGGCACTGGCGCACGAACTCGCGCTCGAAGCCCTTGCCCATGCCCAACGCCGTCAGTTCGTCGAGCACGCCGGTATCGAGCACGGCATCGCCATCGGCCACGGTGGGAATCACCGCGGCCATGTCGCGGCTGCCGACGGCTGCGCCGCTGGCGATGTCGGCCATGGTTTCCAACAGCCTGGCCGCCACCACCGGCTTGGCCATGAACGCGTGCGCACCGGCCTGGTTGCAGCGCTGGATCGCTTCGGGCGTGACATCGGCGCTGAGGATCACCACCGGCGTGCGCGGGCCGCCCCCGGCCTGCATAACGCGCAGCTGTCTGAGCAGATCCAGGCCGCTCATGCCCGGCATGTGCAGGTCGGTGATGGCCACGTCGAAATCGCGTGCGGCCATCGCATCCAGCGCCTCCTCGGCCCCTTGCACGCAGGTGACGCGGTGGCCAGCCTTCTGCAGCAGCCGCTGCAGAACCATCCGGTTGGCCTCGTGGTCGTCGGCGACCAGGATGTCCAGGCTGCGCACGCGCGCGCGGTGGCGGCGGAACGGATCAGTGAAGGCGATGACGTTGCCGGGGTCCTCGGTGGTCGCCGGTTCCGCCTCCGCCGGTGCCTCGCCATCGGTCGCCACCGGCGCCACGGCGCGGCCCAGCGGCAGTTCCACCCAGAAGCAGCTGCCGGCCGGCAGGTTCTCGCGGTAGCCGATCTCGCCGCCCATCGCCTGGGCCAGGCCCTTGGCGATCGCCGTACCCAGGCCGGTGCCCTCATGGCGCCGGGCCATGGAAACATCGGCCTGCTCGAACGCGTCGAACAAGCGCGGCCGAAGCGAAGGCGCCACGCCGATGCCGGTGTCGAGGATCTCGAAACGCAGCCGCAGCGGCCCGCCCTCCGCGGACGGGCTCACCGACACGCGGATCTCCACCTGGCCGTGATCGGTGAACTTGACCGCGTTGCCGGCCAGGTTGAGCAGGATCTGGCGCAGGTGGCCGACGTCACCGTGCAACCCATCGGGTACGCCGGACTCCACGAACACCCGGTAATCCAGCCGCTTGCCGCGCGCCTGCGGCCCCAGGATCAGGCCGATCGACTGGACCAGCTCGGCCAGCGAGAAATCCTGCGCGTTGATGCGCAGCTTGCCGGCCTCGATGGCGGAGATGTCCAGCACTTCCTCCACCAGCGCCAGCAGGGTCCGCGCCGAGGCCTGGATCGTACCCAGGCATTCACGCTGCTCATCGTCCAGGCGGGTGGTGGCAAGCAGTTCGGTCATGCCCGACAGGCCATTGAGCGGCGTGCGGAACTCGTGGCTCATATTGGCCAGGAAGCGGCTCTTGGCATCGCTGGCGCGGCGCGCTTCGGCCATGGCCTCGGTCAGCTGCCGCAGCAGGCTGGAGAAATACAGCGGGATCGCGGCCAGCCCGACCAGCAGGCCGATGCCCAGGCCCAGGTTGCGCTGCCAGTAATCGCTCAGCGCCAGAGTGATGCCGAAACTGGCGGTGGCCATGACCACGGCGAGCATCAGGTAGCGGTTGCCGAAACGCATGCCGTTGCCGACGGTCACCCACATCACCACCACGTAGATGCAGGCCATCGGTTCGCCGATGGTGCTCATCGCCGCGGACATCAGCGCGTAGTCGTCGACCATGCCGAGGATGCGGCGCAGGTCCGAGCGCCCGGGCTTCCACAGCAGCCAGCCCATCAACGCCAGCGACAGGCCCTGCGCGATCAGGATCAGGACGATCACCAGCCGCAGCTGCGCCGGCGGCAGGCTCCAGCGGCCGGCCGACAGCAGCACGTAGCACAGGATCAGCGCGATCATCACGATGCGCACCAGCGCCTGCGCGTGCTCGCTGTCCCCGCGTTGCCGCAGGCGCTGCCGGAGCCAGGCGAACGCGCTCGTCATTTCAGGCTTCCGGTCTCGGGAAGGCCGCCGAGTAGCGCGCGCAGACCTCTTCCAGCCGTTCGCGCGCCTGCAGCAGCGCATCGACGCAGCGCGGGCAGAACAGGCGCCCGCGCTGGGCATAGAGATAGGCCAGCGCGGCGTCCATCGACCAGGCTTCCTTGTAGGGACGCGGCGACAGCAGCGCGTCGAACACGTCGGCCACCGCGACGATGCGCGCCTCCAGCGGGATCGCATCGCCGACCAGGCCATCGGGGTAACCGCTGCCATCGAAGCGCTCGTGGTGGCGCAGAGCGATGGTCGCGCCCATCTGGATGAAGCGGTTGTTGCTGCCGCTGAGCAGTTCGTGGCCGATGCGCGGATGGCGGCGCATGACCGCCATCTCCTCCTCGTCCAGCTTGCCGGACTTGAGCAGGATGGAATCGGGGATGGCGATCTTGCCCATGTCGTGCAGCGGCGCGGCCATCTCGATGGTGCGCACGTCCTCGCTGGGCAGGCCGAGCTCGTCGGCAATCAGCCCGGCGACGTGGGCCATGCGCTCCAGGAAGGCGCTGGTACCGGCATCGCGGTACTCGATGGCGCGCGCCAGCCGCGACAGCGTCTCGCGCTCGCGCTCCTCGACCTCGTGCATGCTGGCCAGCAGGCGCTGTTCCAGCGACAGTGCGCGCTGGCGCACGCTCTGGCTGTGGCGGCGCAGCTGCAGCAGGTTGTTGCAGCGCGCACGCAGTTCGCGCGGCCGGATCGGCTTGACCAGGAAGTCGATGACCCCGGCTTCCAGCGCGCTCTGCCGCAGCGGTTCGTCGCCGACCACGGTGATCAGCACGATGGGCACATCGCGGTTGCCGGGCAGGCGCCGGAAGCGCTGCGCGAACTCCAGGCCGTCCATGTTCGGCATGCGGTAGTCGAGCAGCAGCAGGTCGGTCTCGTGCGACTGGCACCAGGCCAGCGCCTCCAGCGGATCGGCGAAGTCGTGCACTCCGAGTTCCGGCGAGATGTCTTCCAGCACATGCCGCACCATGCTGCGGGCCGATGTCTGGTCGTCGACGATGACGATTTCCAAGCGCATGTGACTGTCTGTCCGATGAAACCGCTGTTGCCGGGAAGGGAGGCTCCCGGCACGCCGCGCCTCCTCACCGGCCCTTGCGGGCACGATCCGGCGGACATCGCATCATCAACTGCATGCGCCGGCCCTGCAATACGCCGGCGCCCGGGCGATGACCGGAGGCCGGCGGGCGGCGCTCGGGACGGACACCGCCCGCGGTCAGTTTTCCGGGCGCATGTACGGGAACAGCAGCACGTCGCGGATCGAGGCGCGGCCGGTCAGCATCATCACCAGCCGGTCGATGCCGATGCCCAGGCCGCCGGTCGGCGCCATGCCGTATTCAAGGGCGCGGATGTAGTCCGAGTCGTAATGCATGGCCTCGTCGTCCCCGCCCTGCTTGGCCTCCACCTGCGCCTGGAAGCGCGCGGCCTGGTCCTCCGGGTCGTTCAGCTCGGAAAAGCCGTTGGCGATCTCCTTGCCGTTGATGAACAGCTCGAAGCGGTCGGTGTAGCCCGGCTCGGCGTCGCTGGCGCGGGCCAGCGGCGAGACCTCGACCGGGTGATCGGTGATGAAGGTCGGCTGCACCAGGGTGTGCTCGACCGTGGCCTCGAAGATCTCCAGCAGCAGCTTGCCCCAGCCCCAGGAGGGCTTGACCTTGATCTTCAGCCGCTCGCAGTGGCGCAGCAGCGCGTCGCGGTCGGTGCAGTCGGCGGCGCTGATCTCCGGGTTGTGGTGGCGCACCGCCTCGTCCATGCGCCAGCGGCGGAAGGCCGGTGCCAGGTCGATGGGCGCGCCGTCCCATTCCACCGTGGTGGTGCCCAGCACCTGCTGCGCCACGTCGCGGATCACGCCCTCGGTCAGGTCCATCACTTCGTTGTACGTGGCGTAGGCCTCGTACAGCTCCATCATGGTGAATTCCGGGTTGTGGCGGGTGCTGACGCCTTCGTTGCGGAAGTTGCGGTTGATCTCGTACACGCGCTCCAGGCCGCCGACCACCAGCCGCTTGAGGTACAGCTCCGGCGCCACGCGCAGGTACAGGTCCAGGTCCAGCGCGTTGTGGTGGGTGGTGAACGGCTTGGCGGTGGCGCCGCCGGGTATGTAATGCATCATCGGCGTCTCGACTTCGAGGAAGTCGCGCGCGTCCAGCCACGCACGCATGGCGCGGATGATCCTGGAGCGCTTGACGAACACCTCACGCGACTCCGGGGTCACGATCAGGTCCACGTAGCGCTGGCGGTAGCGCTGCTCGACGTCGGCCAGGCCGTGCCACTTGTCCGGCAGCGGGCGCAGCGACTTGGTCAGCAGGCGGATCGCGCTGGCCTTGACCGACAGCTCGCCGGTCCTGGTACGGGTCAGGCCGCCTTCGACGGCGATGATGTCGCCCACGTCCCAGCCCTTGAACGCGGCATAGGCCTCGTCCAGCGCGGTGGCCTGCAGGAACAGCTGGATGCGGCCGGATTCGTCCTGGATCTGGGCGAAGCTGGCCTTGCCCATGATGCGCTTGGCCATCAGCCGGCCGGCCATCCTCACGCTGCGGCCGGAGGCTTCCAGCGCCTCGGCGGTCCAGGTATCGGCGTCGGCGAATTCGGCCTGCAGCGCGCCGGCGAAGTGCTCGCGGCGGAAGTCGTTAGGGTAGGCGATCCCCTGCCCGCGCAACGCCGTGAGTTTCGCGCGGCGCTCGGCGATGAGGCTGTTCTCGTCGGCGGGGGGCTGCTGCGCGGGGGTCTGGTCGTTCATGGCGTTGGCTTGGTGGTTGCGGGGGGAAGGAAACAGGCCCGACCATCATGCCGATGGACGGGCGGGAGGGCGAATGGACGCGGCCGCCCGTGCGGCCGCGCCGTTCTTACGCGTCGATGCGTTTGGAGCCGGCTTCCAGGCCGGACTTGAGGCTGGCCTCGACGAACTCGTCCAGGTCGCCGTCCAGCACCTTCTGCGTGTCGCTGCGCTCGATGCCGGTGCGCAGGTCCTTGATGCGGCTCTGGTCCAGCACGTAGTTGCGGATCTGGCTGCCCCAGCCGATGTCGGACTTGGTGGCCTCCACCGCGTCCTTCTCGGCGTTGCGCTTCTGGATCTCCAGCTCGTACAGCTTGGCCGCCAGCATCTTCATCGCGCGGTCGCGGTTGGCGTGCTGGCTGCGCTCGGTCTGGCAGGCCACCACCGTGTTGGTCGGCACGTGGGTGATGCGCACGGCCGACTCGGTCTTGTTGACGTGCTGGCCGCCGGCGCCGGACGAACGATAAACGTCGGTCCTCAGGTCGGCCGGATTGATGGTGATGTCGATGTTGTCGTCCACTTCCGGCGACACGAACACCGAGGTGAAGCTGGTGTGGCGGCGGTTGTCCGAATCGAACGGACTCTTGCGCACCAGCCGGTGCACGCCGATCTCGGTCTTCAGCCAGCCATAGGCGAAATCGCCTTCCACGCGGAAGGTCGCCGACTTGATGCCGGCCACGTCGCCGCCGGAGACTTCCAGCAGTTCGGTCTTCCAGCCGCGGCTCTCGGCCCAGCGCAGGTACATGCGCAGCAGGATTTCGGCCCAGTCCTGGGCTTCGGTGCCGCCAGCGCCGGCCTGGATGTCGACGAAGGCGTTGGCCGAGTCCATCTGCCCGGAGAACATCCGCTGGAACTCCAGCTTTTCGATCTGCACCTGGTACTTGTCCAGGTCGGCGACCACGGCCAGCGCGGTGTCTTCGTCCTGCTCGCTCTCGGCCAGGTCCAGCAGTTCGCCGCATTCGACCATGCCATCGAGCACGGTGGCGATGCCGACCACGTTCTTTTCCAGGCTGGAACGTTCGCGGCCCAGGTTCTGGGCGTATTCGGCGTTGTTCCAGACGTCCGGGTTTTCCAGCTCCCGGGTTACTTCCTCAAGACGCTCTTTCTTGGCGTCATAGTCAAAGATACCCCCTGAGCGAGACCACGCGATCGGTCAGATCGGTGATTCGCTGGCGGATGGGATTGAGTTCGATCATGGTCGGTCCATGCAGGTGCAGACAAGCCGGCAATTCTAGCATCGCGCACCCGCCTCGTCGGCGATGCAGGAAGCGGGCCTGGTTCTCACGGAACGACCGGCGCTTGCCGTTAGAATCCCGGCCAGCCGTGCCCCCGCGCGGCCCTTTCAACCGACAAGGATTCTCGCTTGAATACACGCCCCACCCGCCTGTTCGCCGCCCTTTCCCTGATCACTCTGGCCCTGGCCGCCTGCCAGAAGCCCGGCGGCGGTGGCGACAATGCCCCCAGCCTTGCCGTGGGCGACAGCGTCTCCGGTGAAATCACCTCTTCCAGTCGCCTGAACTACAACGACGGCAGCCGCCACCAGGGCTACAAGGTCACCCTGAAGAGCGGCCAGGCCGTCGCCCTGGAGCTGGGCGGTTCGCTCAACGGCCAGCTGTCGGTGTTCGACGGCCAGAGCCTGCTGGCCACCGCCTCCGCGCGCGGCTACGAAGGCGAAGCCGGTTCGGGCGACGTCAGCCTGGCGTTCAAGGCGCCGAAGGACGGCACTTACCTGGTGGCGGTGAACAGCGCCGGTTCGGATTCGTTCGGCCCGTTCAAGCTCAGGAGCAGCGCGGTCACTCCGTACGACGGCAAGCCGCTGGGCGCCGACAGCGAGGCCATCGACTGGCTGATGGGCGACAGGCAGGACTACAAGTTCAAGGTGGACAAGGCCGGCATCTACACCATCGGCATGGAGTCGGGGGCGCTGGATTCCTACCTGCACCTGACCGGCCGCAACGTCGACATCGAGGATGACGACAGCGGCAACAACCTCAACGCCCGCATCCGCGCCTACCTGGAGCCGGGCGACTACACCATCGGTGCTTCGTCGCTGAACGGCAGCACCGGTTCGTTCAAGCTGAAGGTCGGCCTGACTCCGGTCGACAAGGACCTGATCATCCGCGACGGCAGCGCCCTGACCATCGGCCAGGCCGCGCAGGGCATGGTCGATTCCCGCGGCCGCCGCAGCTTCGTGCTCAACCTGGACAGTGCGCGCCACCTGCAGTTCGATGCCGTCGCCGACAACTTCGACTCGGTGCTGCGCATCAGTGGCCCCGGCATCGATGCCGAGGACGACGATGGCGGCAACGGCACCAATGCCCGCCTGACCCTGCACATGGGCCCGGGCCGCTACACCGTGACCGTCTCCAGCTTCGGCAGCCAGCAGGGCGTGTTCGAGCTGGAAACCACCGACATGGGCGGCGACATGGCCGCACCGGCCAACAGCAACCGCAAGGACGCCGCCGACGCGGCGGCCGAAGCTGCGGCTGCCGCGTCGGCCGCGGTAGCGAACTGACCGCTCCCGGCCGGCGGGCGAGTGCCTGCCGGCCGGAGCTTCCCCACCGGCCACTTCCTGTCCGTTCGCGCGCAGCGTCCGGCGGTGGCCGTTCCCTGTTCCAAACCAAGGAAAAACCATAGTGAAGCGACTCGCAGCAGGATTGCTGACCCTCGCCATCGCCGCCAGCCTGAATTCCCCCGTTCATGCCGCACCCGCCGCCCGTCCGCTTGCCAGCAATGGCGAGACCTCGGGCGAAATCACCTCCGCCACCGCGCTGAACTACAGCGACGGCAGCCGCAGCCAGTTGTTCAGCCTGCAACTGGCCGCCGGCCAGGCGGTGTCGCTGAAGCTGGAAGGCCCACTCAACGGCACGCTCGCCGTGTTCCACCGCGACCAGCTGGTCAACCGTACCGGCTCCGGCTGCAACTGCAGCGGGAGCAGCCAGCTCAGCGTGCGCGCCGACAAGGCCGGCCAGTATCTGATCGCAGTCAGCGGCGCCGACGCGAACGCCTTCGGTCCGTTCCAGCTGACCGCCACGCCGATCGTCGCCTATGACGGCAAGCCGCTGGTCGCCGGCAAGCGCATCGCCGACTGGCTGGTCGATTCCCGCCAGACCTATGCGCTGCAGGTCGACAAGCCCGGCCTGTACACCATCAACCTGGAATCGGACGCCTTCGACACCGTGCTGGGGCTGAGCGGCAATGGCGTGGAGCTGGAAGACGACGACGGCGGCAACAACACCAATTCCCGCCTGGTCACCCCGCTGCAGCCGGGTCGCTATACGTTGAGCGCCGGCGGTTTCAGCCAGAACAGCGGCGCGTTCTACCTGAACGTGGAGCAGGCCGATCTCCCGGAGGGGCTGGCGTTCGAGGACGGCCACGCCCTGCCGATCGACGACATGGCCAGCGGCTTCATCAACGGTGGCGACACCCGCAGCTTCGTGTTCTCCCTCCCCGACCGTCGCCGCGTGCAGCTCGACGCCAGCAGCCGCGACATCGATACCTTCCTGACCCTGCAGGGCGCCGACATCACACTCAGCGACGACGATGGCGGCGGCGGGGTCAATTCGCGCCTGTCGCAGGTGCTCGACCCGGGCGAATACAACGTCTCGGTGCGTTCGGTGAACGGCCGCGGCGGCATTTTCCAGCTCGCCAGCAGCACCGCGCCGGCGCCGGATGGCCCGACCCGGCCGGTCCTGACCCTGGGCCGCGAGACCAGCGGCCAGCTGATCCCCGGTTCGCGCAGCCTGTACACGCTCGACATCCCGCGCAAGGGCCGCTATGTCATCAGCATGACCGGCAGCAACGGTCTGGACGGCATGGTCACCCTGATGCGCGACGGCCAGGAAGTCGCCTCGCAGGACGACAGCGATACCAGCCTGGACCCGCAACTGGAAATCGAGCTGGAAGCCGGCCACTACGTGCTGATGGCGCACAGTTTCGACCCATCCGCTGCCGGCGCCTACCGGCTGATGGTCCGTCGCAAGTAAGCAATCACCCGGGGGGCGGCCCTGCCCGCCCCCCGGCAGATTTCAAAGCCGGCAGCAGCGCACTCGTAGGAGCGCACTTCAGTGCGCGATGAGGCTTTCCCGGTAGAGCCCCATCGCGCACTGAAGTGCGCTCCTACACGCTCCTGCATGCTTTCGCCGCCGCGCGCACGCAGCCAGGCCCGGTAACGGCGGCTGCACGGCGGCCCTGCCGTCGCGCAGATGGACGCGGGCGGCGCGGACGAGGCTCGACGCCGGCAACTGATCCCGCGCCCGCGCTGGTGCCGGGGATATTCCTGGTCTACATTCGACGGCAGGCCGCCTTCACGGTTTCTTCATCCGAAGTTCCCGTCATGGCGGTCCGGTGGGCCGAGGCTGGCATGGGGATGCCTGGCTTGGTCCGTCCGCGATCGCAACCGATCCATCACGCACCAGGGCCAGGCCACGCGCAGGGAAGCGGGCGCCATCGCAGGGGACGGACCGCCCGGTACCGGTGCGCAGCGCCCGCAAAGCCGTCCCCGAATGGCACCACGGACAGCGCCGGACATCTCTCCGCATGACCCTGCTGGAACACAGGAAACGCCGCCCGCCGCTGTTGTCGCTGACGATGGCGCTCGTCATCGCCCTGCCGACATTCGCCGCGCTGCTGTTCGCCTACCGGGAAAGCCTCGGCGGGTTCCAGGAAATCGCCGCGCTGATGACCCGGCAGGTGGTCGCCCGCACCGACGCTGTCGGCATCCAGATGCGCAAAGGGCTGGCCGGGCTGTCGCCACTGATGCAGGGTGATCCGTGCACCCCGGCCGGCATCGCGCTGATGCGCGAAACGCTGCTGCGCTCGGACATGCTGGCCGATGTCGGCTATGTACACGACGACCGGCTGGTCTGCTCCAGCTTCGGGCCGCAGGACCGGCCGCTGGAGCAACCGGCGTTCAGGAGCCGCAATGGCTATTGGCTGCGGCGCGGCGTGCGCCTGCACGATGCCATGGACACCACGCTGGTCGCGGCCACCGACCCGGCCAGCGGCCTGACCCTGTTCACCCATGAAAATGCCGTCCTGAACATCATTCCCACCGACCAGCCGTGGCAGGTGGCGGTGATCGGGCATGGCGCCAAGGACACCGTGCTGGCGCAGCACGGCGCTTTCGACGCACGCTGGCTCGGCCGGGTCGATGCCGGGAATTCGGGCTTCTTCGTCCAGGGCGGCCACCTGGTGGCCTGGGAACACTCGCGTATCGGCGCCTACACCGTGTTCGCCGCCCTGCCCTACGGCACCTGGGAGAAGAGCTGGATCAAGGCATCGCTTCTCCTCGGCGGCATCGGCCTGGCGCTGGGCGTGTTCCTGGCCAGCCTGATGACCCGCAGCATCAAGCGCAGCAGTTCGCTGCGCTCCCAGTTGCGCCGTGCGCTCAAGAGCGAGGAACTGTTCCTGGAGTACCAGCCGGTGGTGGAGCTTGCCTCCGGCCGCTGGGTGGGCGCCGAGGCGCTGATGCGCTGGCGGCGCCCCAACGGCGAGATCATCGGCCCGGCCCTCTTCGTCCCGATAGCGGAGAAGAACGGATTCGCGCCGGAACTGCGCAACCGGCTGATCCAGCTGCTCGAACGCGACGCGCCGCCGCTGTTCGCGCGGCATCCTGCCTTCCACATCGCGCTGAACTTCAGCGCCAACGACCTGGGCGACCCCACCGACATCCTGGCGCGCCTGCAGCAGGCGACGACGCGCATCGGCGCCACGCCGCGCAACCTCATCGTCGAGATCACCGAGATGGTGTGCATGGATGCGGACAACGCCAGCGCCGCCATCAACACCCTGCACCAGGCCGGCATCAGCATCGCCATCGACGACTTCGGCACCGGCTATTCCAGCCTGTCGCACCTGGCCCAGCTCAGGTTCGACTACCTCAAGATCGACAAGTCCTTCGTCGACTCGATCGGGACCGGTTCGGTCACCCGCAACATCATCGACCACATCATCGCGATGGCGAAATCGCTGGGCACGATGACCGTCGCCGAAGGCGTCGAAACCCAGGCGCAGGCCGATTACCTGCAGGAACACGGCGTCCAGTACGCGCAGGGCTGGCTCTACGCCCGGTCGATGCCGATGGACGAACTGCTGGCGCGGCTTGCGCAGCGCGGCGACTGAAGCGTCACCCCGCCTGGCAGTGCTCGACGATCAACTGGATCGCACCGCCGCCCCGGTAATCGTCGCCGACCAGCCGATAGGCCAGGTGCACATGGCGGCCCGGTGCGTTGCCGGTCCAGCCACCGAAGTGGATGGCGTTGAGCGTACCGGCCATGCCGGGCAGGCGCAGTTCCAGCTTCAGGTGGCGCTCCTTGAGCACCCGCCATTGCGCGACCTCGAAATGGCCGTCGAACAGCGGTTCGGGGAAGCCCTGCCCCCAGGGCCCGGCCAGGCGCAGCGCCTCGGCGTGGCGGAAATCCAGTTCGGCGGCGGACAACTCGCCATCGCTGAGCAGGTGTTGCTGCAGCAGCGCCGGGTCCAGCGTCGCCAGCACCTGCTGCTCGAAGGCGCTGCGGAAGGCATCCAGCCGCTCCAGCGGCAGGCTCATGCCCGCTGCCATCGCATGCCCGCCGAAACGTTCGATCAGGCCGGGATGCCGCGCATCCACCGCGGCCAGCGCGTCGCGGATATGGAAACCGGGAATCGAGCGTGCCGAACCACGCAGGACATCTGCGCCCGGCTCGGCCGGTGCGAAGGCGATCACCGGGCGGTGCAGGCGGTCCTTCATCTTCGAGGCCACCAGCCCGACCACGCCGGGGTGCCAGTCCGCATCGAACAGGCAGGCCGTGATCGGGCGCCCGCCGCTGTCATCCAGCAACACCCGCGACACCGCCAGTTCCGCATCGTCGGTCATCGACTGCTGCACCGCGCGGCGCTCGGCGTTGATCTCTTCCAGCAGCGCGGCGATCTCGCGCGCCTGCGCGGCGTCCTCGGTCAACAGCAGCTCGATGCCCAGGGCCATGTCCTCCAGCCGCCCGGCGGCATTCAGGCGCGGCCCGAGGGCGAAGCCGATGTCGCTGGCGGTCAGCCGGCGCGCGTCGCGACCGCTGGCTTCGATCAACGCCCGCAGGCCCACGCAGCCCTGCCCCGCACGCAACCGGCGCAGGCCCGCCGCCACCAGCGCCCGGTTGTTGTCGTCCAGTACGACCAGGTCGGCGACGGTACCCACCGCCACCAGGTCCAGCAGCGGGGTCAGGTCGGGGCCCTTGCCGTCGGCGAACGCGCCGGCCTCGCGCAGGTGCCGCCGCAGCGCCATCAACACATAGAAAATGACGCCGACACCGGCCAGTGCCTTGCTCGGGAACGCGTCGCCGCCGAGGTTGGGATCGACGATGGCATCGGCCGCCGGCAGGTGTTCGCCGGGCAGATGGTGGTCGGTCACCAGCACCTGCCAGCCCAGCGCCTTGGCCGCGGCGACACCGGCATGGCAGGCGATGCCATGGTCCACCGTCACCAACAGGTCCGGCTGCAGCGTGGCCAGTTCGGCCACGAGCGACGGCGACAGGCCATAGCCATGCACCATGCGGTTGGGCACCGCGTGCACCACGTTGCCCGCACCGAGCAGGCGCAGGCCGCGCACGCCGACCGCGCAGGCAGTGGCGCCATCGCAGTCGAAGTCGCCGACGATCAGGATGCGTCTGCCTGCGGCGATCGCCGCGGCCAGCAGTTCCACCGCGGCCTGCATGCCGCCGAGCAGTTCCGGCGCGTGCAGCTGCGCCAGCTTCGGCTGCGCCTGTTCGGGTGAGCGCACGCCGCGCGCGGCATAGATGCGGCGCAGCAGCGGCAGCGTCCCCTCGTCCCACGTCCCGCCTTCGACGGCGTCGCGACGGACGATCGTCAATGCCTCACTCATCACGCAGCGCCGCCTGCGGCTTCTTCCAGAAACGCCAGCGCTGGCCGCGATGGATGCGGTAACGCACGCCGTCCTCGAAATCGAGCTGCAGCTCGCGCAGTTCGCCGCGGCCGATGGCATCGAGCAGCGGAGCGATGGCATCGCGGGTGAGCTGGTCCAGCGAACGCAGCTGGCGCAGGTCCACCAGCGCATCGACGGTCCGGCTGTCATCGGCGCCCGGGCCGTCGACACGGACCCCGGCCATCGCCGCCAGCCCCTGCAGCAGCGCGTCGCGGCTGCGCACCTGCGCATGCCCGGTGCGCACCGACTGCGGCAGGCGGCCGGCGCCCCAGAACCACAGCGAGTTGACCGTGCGCTTGCCCTGCGCGACGCGCGCCTCGTTCCACGGGTGCTGGTGCAGCGCCACCTGCGCCTCGGTCAGCAGCGCCCGCCAGCGGCGGCCGTTGTCGCCCCCGGGCAGGTGTTCGAACAGGTCGTCGCCGAGCGCGGTGTCGGGCGCGGTGAATGCGGGTAGCGGCGTGTCGTCGGGCAGGCGCAGGTACCAGCGCGACGGCGACGGCGCGTCGAGCTGGAAGCCGAAGCCGGCGAACAAGGGCTGCAGCGCCGGCAGCAGCGCGGCCGTGTCGGCCGGCTCCAGGCGCAGGGTTTCGGCCCAGGCCATCAGCCGCGCGCCCTGCATGTCCGGCATTACGTTGGCCGGATCGGCGCGCAACCACAGGCTGCTGGCGGCATCACCGGCGTCGACCTGGCGGGTCAGCGCGGCCACCGGCCAGGCATCCGGCTGCACCTCGAAATGCCGGCGCAACTGCGCCGACTCACCGGCTTCGCCCTCGCTGCGCTCGGCGCGGCCGAGCGCGGTCGCCACGTGTGCCGGCAATGTGCCGCCCGGGAAGCGGTTGCGGGCGGGCAGCAGCAGGGTAGCTTTGGCGTGGGTCATGGCTTGCGTTGCTTCCCGTCGGGACACTCAATGTAGATGCGGGGCTTGCCCCGCATGTGGCATCACCACCGGGAAGGTATCGTGCGGGACAAGCCCCGCACCTGCCCGTCAGTCGAGATACTCGACACCGACGATCTCGTACTCACGCTGGCCGGCTGGCGCGGCGATGGCGACGGTGTCGCCCTCGTTCTTGCCGATCAGCGCACGCGCCACCGGCGAGGAAATGGCGATCAGGCCCAGCTTGATGTCCGCTTCCAGGTCGCCGACGATCTGGTAACGCTTTTCCTCGTCGCTCTCCACGTCGGCCAGCGTCACCGTCGCGCCGAACACCACCTTGCTGCCGGCATTGAGCTTGCTGATGTCGATGATCTCGGCATGCGACAGCTCGCCTTCCAGCTGCTTGATGCGGCCTTCGATGAAACCCTGTTCCTCGCGCGCGGCGTGGTACTCGGCGTTCTCCTTCAGGTCGCCGTGCTCACGTGCCTCGGCGATCGCGGCGATCACCTTCGGGCGCTTGTCCGACTTCAGGTGGTCCAGTTCGTCGCGCAGGCGCTGCGCGCCCTTCAGGGTGATGGGGGCTCTCATGCGTTCAACTCCTTGTGCAGTTCCTGCAGCGACCAGACCGGGCCGGTGCCGCGGAATTCCAGCGATTGCACCAGCGCCTTGGCGCCGGCCACCGTCGTCGAATAGGTGACGCGCTGCTGCAGCGCTTCACGGCGGATCGAGAACGAGTCGTTGATCGCCGCACGGCCTTCGGTCGTGTTGACGATGTAGACGATCTCGCCGTTCTTGATGCTGTCCACGATGTGCGGACGGCCTTCAACCACCTTGTTGACCACTTCGCAGGCGATGCCCTGCTGTTGCAGCCATGCGGCGGTGCCGCGGGTGGCGACCACCGAGTAGCCGCGCTCGACCAGGCCCTGCACCGCCGGCAGCACGCGCGGCTTGTCGGCGTCGCGCACCGAGATGAAGGCCTTGCCCGGCGGCGGGGTCTTGATGCCGCCGGCTTCCTGCGCGCGCGCGAAGGCGGCGCTGAAGCTGCGGCCCACGCCCATCACCTCGCCGGTGGAGCGCATCTCCGGCCCGAGGATCGGGTCCACGCCCTGGAACTTGGCGAACGGGAAGATGGCTTCCTTCACCGAGTAGTAGTCCGGCACGATCTCCTTCGTCGCACCCTGCTCGGCCAGGCTCATGCCGGCCATGCAGCGGGCGGCGATCTTGGCCAGCGCCATGCCGGTCGCCTTGGACACAAACGGCACGGTGCGCGAGGCGCGCGGGTTCACTTCCAGCAGGAAGATCACGTCGTTGCCGTCGGCATCGGTCTGGATCGCGAACTGGGTGTTCATCAGGCCGACGACCTTCAGTGCCTTGGCCAGCTCGGTGACCTGGCGGCGCAGCTCCGCCTGGGTCTGCGCCGACAGCGAGTACGGCGGCAGCGAGCAGGACGAGTCACCGGAATGCACGCCGGCCTCTTCGATGTGCTCCATCACGCCGCCGATCAGGACGTTGCCTTCACGATCGCAGATGATATCCACGTCGGCCTCGACGGCGGCGTCCAGGAAGTGGTCCAGCAGCACCGGCGAGTCGTTGGAGACCTTGACCGCGTCGCGCATGTAGCGGGCCAGGTCGGCTTCGCCATAGACGATTTCCATCGCACGGCCGCCCAGCACGTAGCTCGGGCGCACCACCAGCGGGAAGCCGATCTCGCGCGCCAGCGCCTGCGCCTCGTCGGCGGTGCGCGCGGTGCGGTTCGGCGGCTGCTTCAGGCCCAGCTCATTGACCAGCTTCTGGAAGCGCTCGCGGTCCTCGGCCAGGTCGATGGAGTCCGGCGAGGTGCCGATCACCGGCACGCCGTTGGCTTCCAGCGCACGCGCCAGCTTGAGCGGGGTCTGGCCGCCGTACTGCACGATCACGCCCTTGGGCTGCTCCAGCTCGACGATCTCCAGCACGTCTTCCAGCGTCAGTGGCTCGAAGTACAGGCGGTCGGAGGTGTCGTAGTCGGTGGACACGGTTTCCGGGTTGCAGTTGACCATGATGGTTTCATAGCCGTCCTCGCGCAGGGCGAGCGCGGCATGCACGCAGCAGTAGTCGAACTCGATGCCCTGGCCGATGCGGTTGGGGCCGCCGCCGAGGATCATGATCTTGTCGCGGTTGCTCGGGTTGGCCTCGCACTCGTCCTCGTAGGTCGAATACAGGTAGGCGGTGCTGGTGGCGAACTCGGCGGCGCAGGAGTCCACGCGCTTGTACACCGGGCGCACCTTGTGCGCGCGGCGCAGCGCACGGATCGCCGCCTCGTTGGTGCCGGTCAGCTGGGCCAGGCGCGCGTCGGAGAAACCGGCGCGCTTGAGCGTGCGCAGGCGCTCGCCGTCCAGCGCGTCGATGCCTTCGGCATGCACCTGCTTCTCGTCGGCGATGATGTCCTCGATCTGGTCGAGGAACCACGGATCGATCCAGGACAGGCCATAGACGTCGCCCACGCTCATGCCGGCGCGGAAGGCGTCGCCCACGTAGAACAGGCGCTCCGGGCCGGGGGCCTTCAGTTCGCGCTTGAGCGTGGTGATGTCGTCCTCGCTGCCCAGGTCCAGGCCGGTCGGATCAAGGCCGATCTTGCCGGTTTCCAGCCCGCGCAGCGCCTTCTGCAGCGATTCCTTGAAGGTACGGCCCATCGCCATCACCTCGCCCACCGACTTCATCTGGGTGGTCAGGCGTGCGTCGGCGGCCGGGAACTTCTCGAAGGCAAATCGCGGAATCTTGGTGACGACGTAGTCGATCGACGGCTCGAACGAGGCCGGGGTCAGGCCGCCGGTGATCTCGTTCTTCAGCTCGTCCAGGGTGTAGCCCACGGCCAGCTTGGCCGCGACCTTGGCGATCGGGAAGCCGGTGGCTTTGGAGGCCAGCGCCGAGGAACGCGACACGCGCGGATTCATCTCGATCACCACCACGCGGCCGGTGGTCGGGCTGATGCCGAACTGCACGTTGGAGCCGCCGGTGTCCACGCCGATCTTGCGCAGCACGGCGATGGAGGCGTCGCGCAGGCGCTGGTATTCCTTGTCGGTCAGGGTCTGCGCCGGGGCCACGGTGATCGAGTCACCGGTGTGCACGCCCATCGGGTCGAGGTTCTCGATCGAGCAGACGATGATGCAGTTGTCCGCGGTGTCGCGGACCACTTCCATCTCGAATTCCTTCCAGCCCAGCACCGATTCCTCGACCAGCACTTCGGTGGTCGGCGACAGCTCCAGGCCGCGGTTGACGATCTCGACCAGTTCTTCGCGGTTGTAGGCGATGCCGCCGCCGCTGCCGCCCAGGGTGAAGGACGGACGGATGATGGTCGGGTAGCCGACGCGGGTCTGGATCTCCAGCGCTTCTTCCAGCGTGTGGGCGACGGCGGCCTTCGGGCACTCCAGCCCGATCTCGCCCATCGCCACGCGGAACAGCTCGCGGTCCTCGGCCATGCGGATGGCGTCGCGCTTGGCGCCGATCAGCTCGACGTTGTACTTCTCCAGCACGCCGTGGTCAGCCAGGTCCAGCGCGCAGTTCAGCGCGGTCTGGCCGCCCATGGTCGGCAGCAGCGCATCCGGGCGCTCCTTGTCGATGATCTTCTCGACCGTCTGCCAGTTGATCGGCTCGATGTAGACCGCGTCGGCCATTTCCGGATCGGTCATGATCGTGGCCGGATTGGAGTTGACCAGCACCACGCGGTAACCCTCGTCGCGCAGGGCCTTGCACGCCTGCGCGCCGGAGTAGTCGAACTCGCAGGCCTGGCCGATGACGATCGGGCCGGCGCCGATGATCAGGATGGTTTTTAGATCGGTGCGCTTTGGCATTTCAATACTCGCATGGGGGCTGCGGCGTGCCGCAGTGAGTGAAAACGTGCGCTGGAAGGCCGCATCCGTCGCGGCCTTGCCGGAACGGGAGGCCGGTCCGGCGATTGGATTACCTGGCCTGGCCCATCATCGCGATGAACCGGTCGAACAGCGGCGCCACGTCGTGCGGGCCGGGCGAGGCTTCCGGGTGGCCCTGGAAGGAGAACGCCGGCGCGTCGGTGCGCTCCACGCCCTGGATGGTCTGGTCGAACAGCGAGCGCTGGGTGACCCGCAGGTTGGGCGGCAGCGTGCTTTCGTCGATGGCGAAGCCGTGGTTCTGCGAGGTGATCATCACCCGGCCGCTGTCGATGTCCTGCACCGGGTGGTTGGCGCCGTGGTGGCCGTGGCCCATCTTCATGGTGCGCGCGCCCGAGGCCAGGCCGAGCAGCTGGTGGCCCAGGCAGATGCCGAAGGTCGGGAGCTTCCGGTCAACGAACTCCTTGATCGCGGCGATGGCGTAGTCGCACGGTTCCGGGTCGCCCGGGCCGTTGGACAGGAACACGCCGTCGGGGTTCATCGCCAGCACGTCCGCGGCCGGGGTCTGCGCCGGCACCACGGTGAGATCGCAGCCGCGCTCGGCGAGCATGCGCAGGATGTTGGTCTTCACACCGAAGTCATAGGCCACCACCTTGAACTTCGCCTCGGCCTGGACGAACCGGCCCTTGTCCAGGTCCAGCTGGCCCTCGGTCCACGGATAGGCCTTGGCGGTGCTGACCACCTTGGCCAGGTCCATGCCCTTCAGGCCGGGGAACTTGCGCGCCGCTTCCAGCGCCTTTTCCACATCGATGTCCGGGCCGGCCATCAGCGCGCCGTTCTGGGCGCCGCGCTCGCGCAGGATGCGGGTCAGCTTGCGGGTGTCGATGCCTGCGATGGCGACCACGCCGCGCTGCTGCAGCCACTCCGGCAGCGACTGCTGGTTGCGCCAGCTGCTCGGACGGCGCGGCACGTCGCGCACGATCAGGCCCGCCGCCCACACCTGCGATGCCTCATCGTCCTGCGCGTTGGTGCCGGTGTTGCCGATGTGCGGATACGTCAGGGTGATCATCTGCCTGGCGTAGGACGGATCGGTCAGCATTTCCTGGTAACCGGTCATGGCGGTGTTGAACACCACCTCACCCACGGACAGGCCGGGCGCGCCTACGGATTCGCCCTCGAATACGGTGCCGTCTTCGAGCACGAGGATTGCGGCTTGGGTCACGGGAATCTCACTTTGGCTACCGAGGGGGCTCCGAAGCCACGCCTGCGCTCACGGCAAAAACCGGTTGCAAAAAAGCGCGGACGGCGGTGTGAAACCGGTCCGGCTGACGTGATTCGGCGAGCGGGAATTGTAATGGCATGGGCGCCACCGGCGCCAGCGCCGCGTAGGCGGCCGCCAGCCCGCCCTACCCTCCGGCCGGCGCCTGTTCAGCTGGCGCCGGCGCCCACCAGGTCGCGCACGGAATAGCGCCCCGGCGCCCGTCCGTGCAGCTGCCGCGCCACATGCAGGGCGCCACGGGCGAAGATGTCGCGGTTGGTGGCACGGTGGACCAGCTCCACCCGCTCGCCCAGCCCGGTGAACTGGACCAGGTGCTCGCCGATGATGTCGCCGGCGCGCAGGCTGGCGTAATGCGGCTCGGCTCCGCCATGGCGGGCCGACTCGCCCAGGGTCAGGGCGGTACCGGAAGGCGCATCCTTCTTGTGCACGTGGTGCGACTCGACGATGTCGCAGTCCCAGCCCGGCAGGCTCGCCGCGGCACGCTCCACCAGCTCGGCCAGCACCGCCACGCCGAGGCTGAAATTGGTCGCCCAGGTCAGCGGGATCCGCTGCGCCGCGGCGTCCAGCGCCGCCTGCTGCATCGCGTCGATACCGGTCGTACCGGAGACGAACGCCGCCCCGCGCGCCACGCACAGCGCCAGCACCGGGTCGAAACCTTCCGGCAGGCTGAAATCGATGGCCGCGTCGAATGCCGGCGCACCGGACAGTTCGCTGGCGGCGAAGTGCGGTACGCCGTCGATCACGCGCTGCGCCGGCGCCTTGCGCACCACGGCAGCAACGACCTGCAGCGAAGGGTCTGCCGCCGCCAGCCGCAGCAGGGCCTGGCCCATGCGACCGGAGGCGCCATGGATCAGCAACCGTGTGGGAGTCTCGTTCATAACCCGCAAACTACCGCCTTGCAGCGACCGGAGACAAGCAGCGGCCGCATGATCCGAATCGCTGGCGGATGTACCTCGACCGCCGGAAACAACCGCAGGCGCGATGCATGCCGCGATCGGGCCGTCCCGGCGAGCCAGTCGCGACGTGGGTCGCGCCTGCCGGGAGGCTCCGTCAATGCTGCCTGGGTGGAGTCGGCCCGCAGCCATCGCAGCCGCCGCAGGCGCTGTCGCCGCCGGACGCGGCCGGCGCCAACCGGCGCCCCAGCGCCTGCAGCCGCGGCGAGCGCTGCGGCTTCAGCAGCCACAACGCCAACGCCCCGCGCAGCCGGCGCACGGTGCCAGGGAACTGCTTCTTCAGCACCACCCACGCGCTGACCAGCACGGCCAGGGCGATGATCGCGTACTGCAGCAGCAGGCCCCGGTCCATCAGCCCGCTCCCAGCGCCACGGCGACCTGGTAGGTCACCAGCGAGGCCAGCCAGGCCGCGGCGAACAGGTAGCCGGCAGCGAACGCCATCTGCTTCCACGAGTTGGTCTCGCGCTTGATCGTGGCCAGCGTGGAAATGCACATCGGCGCGTAGATGTACCAGACCAGCAGCGACAGCGCGGTGGCCAGCGACCAGCCGTCGCTGATCAGCGGGGTCAGCGCCTGTGCCGCCGCATCGTCGTCGGCCGCCGACAGCGCGTACACCGTGGCCAGCGAGGCCACCGCCACTTCGCGCGCGGCCAGACCGGGAATCAGCGCGATGCATATCTGCCAGTTGAAGCCCAGCGGCGCGAAGAACACCGCCATCGCATGGCCGATGCGGCCGGCGAAGCTGTAGTCGATGGCCGGCAGGGTGGCGTCGGCCGGCGCTGCCGGGAACGACAGCAGGAACCACAGCAGGATGGTCAGCGCCAGGATGATGCCGCCCACGCGCTTGAGGAAGATCATGCCGCGCTCGTACAGGCCGACCGCCAGGTCGCGCGCATGCGGCAGGCGGTAGGACGGCAGTTCCAGCAGCAGCGGGTGCTCGCCCTTGTCGCGGCGGAACTTCTTCATCGTCCACGACATCGCCAGCGCGCTGAGGATGCCGGCGGCATAAAGGCCGAACAGCACCAGCCCCTGCTGGTTGAACACGCCCCATACCGTCTTCTGCGGAATGAACGCGCCGATCAGCAGCGCATACACCGGCAACCGCGCCGAGCAGGTCATCAGCGGCGCGACCAGGATCGTCGCCAGCCGGTCGCGGGGGTCCTGGATGCTGCGCGTGGACATGATGCCCGGCACCGCGCAGGCGAAGCTGGACAGCAGCGGGATGAACGAGCGCCCGGACAGGCCGGCTGCGGCCATCATCCGGTCCAGCAGGAAGGCCGCGCGCGGCAGGTAGCCGGATTCCTCGAGCGCCAGGATGAAGAAGAACAGGATCAGGATCTGCGGCAGGAACACCACCACGCTGCCGACGCCGGCGATGATGCCGTCCACCAGCAGGCTGCTGAGCGGTCCTGCCGGCAGGGTCGAACCAACGAACCCGCCGAGCCAGGCGAAGCCGGCCTCGATGCCGTCCATCAGCGGCGTGGCCCAGGCGTAGACCGCCTGGAAGATCAGGAACATCACCACCGCCAGGGTCAGCAGCCCGAACACCGGGTGCAGCAGCCAGCGGTCCAGCGCGTCGTCGATCTTCGCCGTGCGCGTGGGCATGCGCACCGCCGTGGCGAGGATGTTACGGACCTGGGCATGATGGTCGGCGGCCGGCACGACCTGCGGCGGCGCCATGGACGCCAGCTGCGGCATCATCGCGTCGATGCGCGCGACCAGTTCGCTGGCGCCGTTGCGGCGCACCGCCACGGTTTCCACCACCGGCACGCCCAGCGCCTGCTCCAGCGCCGCCACGTCGATCTCGATGCCGCGCCGGCGCGCGGCGTCGACCATGTTCAGCGCCACGATCATTGGTTTTCCCAGCTCGCGCACTTCCAGCGCGAAGCGCAGGTGCAGGCGCAGGTTGGTGGCGTCGATCACGCACACCAGCGCGTCGGGCGCGGCCTCGCCGGGGTAGAAGCCGCGGCACAGGTCGCGGGTGATGGCCTCGTCCAGGCTCGCCGGTTGCAGGCTGTAGGCGCCCGGCAGGTCCAGCACCGCGTATTCACGCCCGGACGGTCCGCGCATGCGCCCTTCCTTGCGCTCGACGGTGACGCCGGCGTAATTGGCCACCTTCTGCCGGCTGCCGGTGAGCTGGTTGAACAGCGCGGTCTTGCCGCAGTTGGGATTGCCGACCAGGGCCAGACGCGACACGACGGTCGTCGCTGCGCTCATGCCGCATCCTCCTTCGTGATCCGGACGCGGGCGGCCTCGCTGCGCCGCAGCGCGAAGCGGGTGAAACCGACCTGTACCAGCAGCGGCTCGCCGCCCACCGGCCCGCGCGCGACCACGCGCACGTCCTCACCATCGACGAATCCCAGTTCCCTCAACCGCCGGGCGATCGCATCATTGGCATGCAGGTCCTGCACCGCCTCCACCTGCGCGGGTGCATGCAGCGGCAAATCTGACAACGTCACTGAATGGCGCCTTTGAATGAGTTGATAAGAATGGTTATCAATTCTAGCACCGCCGCGCCGCGTCTTGCTGCCCCGGACGCTCCGCCACGATCCGGGCGCCCGGGCACGCGTGGAATCCGATGGCTCCGAGGCCCTGAGCGACCATATGGCCGCGGCCAGGCCGGACTCCCATTACCACTCAGCCGCACCATGCCGGCGGCCTCCCCCAGCCCGACGGATCGGGCGGCACCGCCGGGCAAGCCCGACCCACAGGAAATGCCCAAGACCGTATTCCGGCTCCTGCTTTCGGCGGCCATGGCCACAGCCCCGGACAAACACAAGCGCGGGAGCGGACGCAGGCGTGGGATTCGGCGATCGGCTATCGTGAGCGCCCTTGCCGCCCTCCCCTTCAAGCGCCGACGCATGCAAGCGATTTCGATGATTGTTCGGAACAGGCGGTGGCTCCACGGCTTCGCCTTGTCCGCCGCGCTCCTGGCCGCGGGCTGCGCGGGGAAGCATGCGCCAGCGAAAGACCTGGGGGCGGACATCGATGAGGTCGCCGCAACGCTGATCGAGCAGCCGTTGCTCCACTCGACCTCGATCGGAGTCGTCCATCGCGGCAAGCAATTCATCCGTCATCGCGGCGACATGGAAGCCGGGAAGCCCGGCTTTCCGACCGATGCGACCCTGTATGAAATCGGATCACTGAGCAAGACCCTGGCCGGCACCCTGATGGCCAATGCCGTGCTGGAGCACAGGGTGGGTCTGGACGACGATGTCCGGATGTATCTGCACGGGGACTATCCGAACCTGCAATACAAGGGCGATCCCATCCGCGTCCGCCACCTGCTGTCGCATACCAGCGGCCTGCCGAACATGTTGCCGGAACGCGCGAACACGGTACTCGCCGACTTTACCGATCAAGGTACGCCCGGCGAACTCAATGCCATCTACACGGGCTACGGCAAGGCCGATTTCTTCAGGGACCTGCACGCCGTCGAGATCGGCCAGGCACCCGGAAAGGACTACGCCTATTCCAGTACCGGAACCGAACTGGTCGCGCATATTCTGGAGACGGTCTACAAGAGCGACTACGAGTCGCTGCTGCGCGGATTCTTCCGCGGTTCCGCGGCGATGCCCGGCCTCAGAATCAGGCTGGATGACGCCGAAGCCACCCGGCTTGCGGTCGGCTATCACAGCGACAACCCGGTACCGACCACGCCGATGCCGCAACTGCCCTGGGGCGCCTCCGGAAACGTGAAGGCGACCGTCCCGGAAATGATGAAATACCTTGAATTCCAGCTGGGCGGCGGGCCCGTCGCGACGGAATCGCACCGTCCCCTCGTCGAATTCGATCCGGAATTCAGCATCGGCTATTTCTGGAACATCGTCAGCGGCGACCGCTTGAAGGGCGTCTACTACGCCCACCATGGCGGCGTGCCCCGCTCGCAGTGCTACATCTACATCATGCCCAAGTACGATCTCGGCATATTCGTCATCACCAACCAGAGTGGCGACCAGACCGCGCGCGCCATGGAGGTGGCGATCGATACGCTGGTCGAGAGAATCGCCGCGCGGGAGGATGCCGAAGATCCGGGTCGGCCCCGGTAGCGTCGGCAGGCCGTGGCCTCTTCGATGTCCTTGGCCTTCCGCGCAAGGCGCCCCAGTCGCAGGCATTGGCAATCACGCCGCGCAAGCCGTTGAAGAACTGAATCCAGGCGAACGACATGAAGAGATTGGCTGCCCTGTTGTTGCTTCTTCCGGCTTTCGCGCTTGCGCATGCGGCCCCTGTATCGCCGCAAGGGGTGCATGAGGAAAGGCTGGACGAATTCCTCAGCCAGGTGGAAGACAACAACGGCGGCATCGGCAGCCTGTCCATTTTCAAGGGCGGTCACGAGGTCTATGGCCGGAGCTTCGGGCAGAAGAACCTGCCTGGCGTTTTCCATGATGAGAACAGCAAATACCAGATCGCGTCCGTGACGAAAATGGTGACGGCCATTCTGGCGTTCAAGCTGATCGAAGACGGGCGGTTGAGCCTGGACGACAGGCTGTCCGACTTCCATCCGGACATGCCGTCATCGCGGAAGATCACCATCGGGAACCTGCTGGCGCATTCCAGCGGCCTGGGAAATTTCGCGATAAGGAACGGCTCGGTCTGGGTGGTTGACGAAGTGAGCCAGGAAGAGATCCTGGAGGAGATCAAGAGACAAGGGGTTGCCTTCGAGCCCGGCGAACACGTTGCCTACTCCAACTCCGCGTATTTCCTGCTGAGGATGATCCTCGAGCGGAAATACGGGCGCGCCTACCACCAGATCGTCGCGCAGGAGATTGCAGAACCGCTTGGCCTCAGAAATTTCGCTTCGGCAGGGGCCCATCCCGCCAATACCTTCAAGTCCTATGCGTTCGTGGGACAGTGGGGGGAGATCAAGGATATCGGCTATTCCAATGTGATCGGCGTTGGTGATATCGCAAGCACCACCCAGGATCTGAATGTGCTGATAACCAGCCTGTTCGGGTACAGGATCCTGCGCAGGGAGACCGTGGAGCAGATGATGCCGGCCCTGGGCAGCGGCTGGGGAAGGGGACTGGCGGAGTTCACGTTCGGGGAGCATCGTTTTCTCGGCCATGGCGGCGACGTGCTCGGCTCGCATTCGCGGGTCATCTACAACCCGGCCGACGAGGTGGCCATCGCGTACTCGACCAATGGCGAGCGCATTGCGACCAATGCGTTTCTGGAAGCCATCGTGGGCATTGTCTATGGCGATGACGTCGCTTTCCCGGAAATAAAGTAGCCATCGCCTTTACCGCACCTCAGGGCGCGACTTGCCAGCAGCGTTGTGGACTTACGCTGTTGGCCGGCGACAGCCGGCAAGGCAGCACGGACCTGGCGCGCAGGCTAGTATCCAGACGATCCGGTGGAACATGGTGACCGGCAGGAAGAGAGTGACCACCCACGAAGCCATTCTGATGCAGGCGGACCCCGCGGACGTCGATCACCTCTGCGAATCGCTCCAGGAGTACAACCGACCGTTTACGGGAAAATGCTCCGAGGCTGCGATCCGCATCGTCGCCCGAAATCCGGAAGGTGCGCTGTTGGGCGGCATTCTGGCGGACGTGGCATTGGGTTGGCTGGAGATCCAGGCGCTGTGGGTCGAACCCGGCCAGAGGGCGTCGGGACTGGGGGTGGTGCGAAAGCAGGGCGAGCGCCCTGGGTGCACACTCTGCCCGCCTGGACACTTTCGACTGGCAAGCCGAGGGGTTCTACGTCCGCCAGGGCTATGCATGTTTTGGCCGTCTCGGCGACTATCCAGCAGGCCATGAACGGATATTCATGAGCAAGAGGCTGGCCTGACCTTCCGCCGCCCGAGCATCTCTTTTAAAGACAGACAAATTCAGATCAGGCAAGCGATTGATTTATGGAAGATAAAAACGATTCGACAACCGGCAGGGCGCCGGAACCTGCGAGCGATGCACTGCGCGTTCACCACGACAGGGCCGTGGCGACGCTCCACCTGAACCGCCCCGGGCTGCACAACGCGTTCGACGCCGGGCTGATCGCCACCCTCACCGCCACGCTGGAAGCCCTCGGCGCCGACCCGGCGGTGCGGGCGGTGGTCCTGGCCGGGCACGGCCCCTCGTTCTCGGCCGGTGCCGACCTGCAGTGGATGCGCGCCATGGCGGGCGCCTCGCAGGAGGAGAACCGCCAGGACGCGCTGGCACTGGCGCGGCTGATGCGCACCCTGGATGAACTGCCCAAGCCGACCATCGCCCGCGTGCACGGCGCCAGCTTCGGCGGCGGCGTCGGCCTGGTGGCCTGTTGCGACATCGCCATCGCCGCCGAGGGCGCGCGTTTCGGCCTGACCGAAAGCCGCCTGGGCCTGCTGCCGGCGGTGATCTCACCCTACGTCATCGCCGCCATCGGCCCACGCCAGGCGCGGCGCTGGTTCGCCACCGGCGAGCATTTCGACGCCGCCACCGCCCTGCGCATGGGTCTGGTGCACCAGGTGGTTGCCACCGACGCGCTCGACGCCGCGGTGCAGGCGCAGTTGGACCTGATCGGCAAGGCCGGCCCGGTCGCCGCGGCCTCGGCCAAGGTGCTGGTGCGTGAGGTGCAAGCCGCCGGCGGCGACCGCGACGCGCTCGACCGCGCCAATGCCGGGCTGATCGCCGCGCTGCGTGCCTCGGACGAAGGCCGCGAAGGCCTGTCGGCCTTCCTCGAGAAGCGCCCGCCACGCTGGGTCGCGGGGGAAGCGCGATGAACGATTTCGTCCGCATCGTCGAGGTCGGCCCGCGCGACGGCCTGCAGAACGAGAAGCAGCAGGTCGCCACCACCGACAAGATCGCGCTGATCGACCGCCTGTCGGCCACCGGCCTGCGCACCATCGAGGCCACCAGCTTCGTGAGCCCGAAGTGGGTGCCGCAGCTGGCCGACGCCGCCGAGGTCATGGCCGGCATCCAGCGCCGCCCCGGCATCGCCTACCCGGTGCTGGTGCCCAACGAACAGGGCTACGAACGCGCGCTGGCGGCCGGAGCGCGGGAGGTGGCCGTGTTCACCGCCGCCTCCGAGCAGTTCAACCGCACCAACACCAATGCCGGCATCGACGAGTCGCTGCAGCGCTTCGCGCCGGTGCTGGCACGGGCGAAGACCGATGGCATCCAGGTGCGCGGCTACGTCTCCACCGTGCTCGGCTGCCCCTACCAGGGCGAGGTGCCGCTGGCCGACGTGGTGAGGGTGGCCCGCGCGCTGCACGACATGGGCTGCCATGAAATCTCGCTGGGCGACACCATCGGCGTCGGCACGCCGCTGAAGGCCCGCGCGATGCTGCGCGCGGTGGCCACGGAAGTACCGATGGCCGCGCTGGCGGTGCATTTCCACGATACCTACGGGCAGGCGCTGGCCAACATCTCCGCCTGCCTGGAGGACGGCGTGCGCGTGGTCGACGCGGCCGTCGCCGGTACCGGCGGTTGTCCCTATGCGCGCGGTGCCAGTGGCAATGTCGCCAGCGAGGACGTGGTCTACATGCTGCACGGCATGGGCATGGAAACCGGCATCGACCTGCCCGCGCTGGCGGCCACCGGGCGCTGGCTGGCCGGCGTGCTGGGCCGCGACAACGGCAGCAAGGCCGGCAAGGCCATGAACCACTGACAGATACACCGAAAGGACTCCCCGGCATGATCCGCACAGCTCTGATCGTCCTCGCCCTGCTCCCGGCAGGGCAGGCCCTGGCCGCTTCGGCCGTGGCCTTCTCCGACTCCGGCGCCTACGGCTTCGCCTACCACCACCCCTCCGCCAGCCTCGCCCTGCAGACCGCCCTGGGCCACTGCGCGCGCCGTTCGGCCAACTGCACCCAGGTCGCCAGCACGTCGGCCGATGCGGGGTATTCGGCCATCGCCAGCGGCAGCGCTGCTTTCGGCCATGCGCTGGGCGAGAGCGACGAACGCACCGCCATCGACAAGGCCCTGGCCATGTGCCGGCGCACGGCCGACGACTGCCGGCTCGAGTTCCTGTGGCGGGAAAGGCCGGTGCCTGCCGTACTGCGCGTGCCCGCGCACCCGCCGATGCCTGTCCCCGTGCCCCGACAGTACTAACGGGCCGCCGTCCCGCTGTGGAGACGGCGGCATCGGCTAGAATCACCGGCCAACCCATTGCAGGTAGCGTCCCGATGCAGCTGTCCTCCGTCCGCGCCGTCGTCACCGGCGGCGTCTCCGGCCTCGGTCTGGCCGTGGCCAGGCACCTGGTCGCCAACGGCGGCAAGGTCGCCCTGTTCGACCTCAACGAGGAGAAAGGCACCGCCGCGGTCGCCGAACTGGGCACGGACAACGCCCGCTACTTCACCACCAACGTCACCGACGAGGCCGGCGTGGCCGCCAACCTCGCCGCCGCGCGCGAGTTCCTGGGCGGGCTGAACGTGGTGATGAACTGCGCCGGCATCCTCGGCGCGGGCCGCGTGCTCGGCCGCGAGGCGCCGATGCCGCTGTCCAACTTCCAGGCCACGGTCATGGTCAACCTGGTCGGCAGCTTCAACGTGGCCAAGGCCGCCGCCGACCTGATGCAGCACAACGAGGCCGGCACCGACGGTGAGCGCGGCGTGATCATCAACACCGCCTCGGTCGCCGCCTACGAAGGCCAGATCGGCCAGGCCGCCTACTCCGCCTCCAAGGGCGGCGTGGTCGGCATGACCCTGCCGATGGCGCGCGAACTATCGCGCTTCGGCATCCGCGTGATGACCATCGCACCGGGCGTGTTCTGGACGCCGATGGTGGACGGCATGCCGGCCAACGTGCAGGAATCGCTGGCTGCCTCGATCCCGTTCCCGTCGCGCCTGGGCCAGCCGGACGACTTCGCCGCGCTGGTCGGCCACATCATCGGCAATACCTACCTCAACGGCGAAACCATCCGCCTGGATGGCGCCGTGCGCCTGGCGCCCAAGTGATCCACTCCGCGGGCGCCCACAAGGCGCCCGTTTCAATTCATCCCTTACCCCAACCGACTTTCCAAGCATGAAAGCCAGCGATATCAAGAAAGGCAACGTCGTCGAATACAACAACGGCGTCTACCAGATCCGCGACATCGAGCGCAGCTCGCCGCAGGGCCGCGGCGGCAACGTCCGCTTCCGTTTCATCATGTACAGCGTGCCGGGCGGCAACAAGCTCGACGCCAGCTTCGACGCCGACGACAACCTGCCGGAAGTAGAGCTGCTGCGCCGCCAGTCCACCTTCTCGTACATGGATGGCGACGCCTTCGTGTTCATGGACGACGAGGACTACACCCCGTACACGCTGGACGCGGACGTGATCGGCGACGACGCCGGCTACATCACCGAGGGCCTGACCGGCATCTACGTGCAGGTGATCGACGACCAGCCGGTCGCCATCCAGATGCCGCAGCACGTGACCCTGGAAGTGGTGGAAACCCCGCCGGAACTGAAGGGCGGCACCGCCACCAAGCGCCCGAAGCCGGCCAAGCTGAACACCGGCATCGAGATCATGGTGCCGGAGTACATCACCAACGGCGAGCGCATCCTGGTCAACACGACCACCGGCGAGTTCGGCGGCCGCGCCGACTGACCCGGCGCACGACACAGCGGCAAGCGACGGCGCCCCGGTGGCGCCGTCGTCGTCTGTGAAGATCGGCGGCGGCGCGCCGATAACCCGGCACCTCCCTCTCCGCCACGGCGGCGCGGGGCCTTCCCCTGCCCGGACCGACCGATGCGCTCCTGCCGCCGCTGCCTCCTGCCCCTCCTGCTGCTTCACGCCACCGCCATCGCCGCGGAACCGGCGCAGGACCTGCGCCAGATGTTCGCCCTCGGCCGGGCCGACGGCAGCCTGCGTGGGCAGTACTACGCCACCGGCAACGCCTTCTTCGCCGATGGGGTCGACCGCGACACCCTCGCCACCGGCGGCCGGCTCGGCTTCACCAGCGCGCCGCTGCACGGCGTATCGCTGCGCGCCAGCGCCTACCTGCAGCGCAGCCTGGTCCATGCCGGCACCGGCCGCGACCGCGACCTGGACCGCGATCTCACCTCTATGGGCGAAAGCTGGCTGCAGTGGCAGGGCGGAAACCTGCTGCTGCGCGCCGGCAACCAGGCCATCGACGATGTGCCCTTCACCTCCAGCTACGACTTCCGCATCGTGCCGCAGCTCTACCAGGGCGCGCGCCTGCGCTACGGCCAGGGCGGCAGCCATTTCAGCGCGATGCGCATGTTCCGTTACAAGTCGCGCATCGACGAATCGTTCGCGCGCGCCACCAACTACAACCGCCGCTTTTCGCCGCTGCACCCGGGCGTGGGCGACACCGCCACCGACGGCTTCTGGGCGCTGGGCGGCGCCCGCCGGGCCGCGTACGGTGCGGTCGACGCCAGCGGCCAGGCCTGGTTGATCCGCTACCTCGACTACGCCGACCTGTACTACGCCCAGGTCGAGCTGGCTGCCCGCAACGGCGCACTGCGCCCGTTCGCGGCCGTGCAGTTCGCCCGCCAGCACGAACAGGGCGCCGCGCTGCTGGGGCCGGTGGACAACCACACCTACGGCCTGCGGCTCGGCCTGCGCGGCCAACGGGCGACGGCGACGCTCAACCACAACCGCATGCCGCACCGTGCCGGCGCGTTCCGCAACGGCACGCTGGCCACGCCCTACGCCAGCTACCAGACCTCCGGACCGCTGTTCGCCCAGCCCTATCTGACCAGCACCCAGGACCTGGGCAGCGGCGATGCGTGGTCGGTCGATCTGGACGTTGCCGCGAACGAACGGCTGCGCTGGGGCGCGCGCTGGTCGTACATGGACCTGAGCCCGGCGGGCGACCGTCCGTCCATCGGCCAGCGCGAGTACATGGCCTTCGCCAGCTACCGCTTCGATGGCGCGCTCAAGGGCCTTAGCGTGAGCGACTACTTCGCCGTTCAGCAGCAGCGCGGGCGCAGCGCCGGCTACCGGGAAAACCGACTGAGTCTGGCCTACGACTTCTGAGTGGCCGCCACCTGCGGCGCTATGCGCCGGGCGCGTCCTGCGCCACCGGGAAATACATCGATACCGCCGCGCCGCCCAGCGCGGACGTGCCGATATCGGCCATGCCACCGGACTGCGCGGCGAAGCCGTGCACCTGGCTCAACCCCAATCCGCTGCCCTCGCCTTCGGGCTTGGTGGTGAAGAACGGCTCGAACACCGTGTCGCGGATTTCCCGGCCGATGCCCGGCCCGCTGTCGCCAACGGTGACGCGGACATAGCCGGCGGCGCTGCCGATCCCGGAAGCGGGCGGACGCTGCTCAAGCCGCGCCTGCAGCGACACGCTGCCGTGCCCGCCCATCGCATCGCGGCTGTTGCCCAGCAGGTTGAGCAGGGCCGCTTCCAGCTGGCCGACATCCACCGCGACCAGCGGCAGGCCATCTGCCAGATCCAGCGTCACCCGGACGCCATCGCCACAGACGCGCTGGTAGAGATCCTGCGAGGCCGCCAGCAGTTCGTTGATCCGGCACAGCTGCGGTACCAGCGCCTGGCCGCGGCCGAACACCAGCATCTGCCGGGTCAGCCCGGTACCGCGCTCGACCGCGCGATGCGCCAGGTCCAGCAGCCGCCGCGTGCCTTCGTCCTCGGCACGGCGCACGGACAGCATGTCCAGGCTGTTGGCGATCACCGACAGCAGATTGTTGAAGTCGTGCGCCAGCTCCAGGGTGAGTTTGCCGAAGGCGTCCAGCCGCTGCGCGCGCATCGCGCTTTCCTGCGCCTCCTGCACGCGCTTCTGGTTCTGGAAGAACTCGGTGATGTCACGCACCACCATCAGGATGCGCGGAGCGCCTCCATCGAACACGCCCCGCTCCATGGTCAGCGCCGCGCGGAAACGGGTACCGTCCTTGCGCACCAGCGGGCAGGCCGACTGCTCGATGCCCTGCTCCCGCACCCGCGCCAGCAGCGCCAGGTGCATTCCGCGCTCCTGGTCGGCGCGGCTGAACAGGCCGGCGAAACTGCGCCCGCGCAGCTCCTCGCGGGCATAGCCGTAGATGGCCTCCACGCCCGCGGTACCGTCATGGATCAGACCATCGTCGTCCAGTTCCAGGATCGCGCAGGAGCGCAGCTGCATCATGCCTTCCATCAGGCGGCTGTCGTCGTCGTGACGCGGCAGGTAGTGCGGCGGCTGGTTCAAACCCGGTCTCCGGTGGCGTTCATGGCCGCAGCGTCGCATCCACGCCGGCGGCTTCGCTACCGTACCGCAACCGCAGGCGCTGGCGCAGGTGATCCAGGTTCGATTCCACGCCCTGCAGGCGTGCGCGTTCGGCCTCGGGCAACAGGTCCCGCAGTGCGCTGTTCAGCGAACGCCATTCATCGTCCGCGGCCTGCGTGCGCCCGGCCACGTCGTGGCGGAGAGTGGCGCGCTCGCGCTCCGACGGCAGGCCATAACCGTCGCCGGCCAGCGCGCCCGGCGCCAGCAGCAGGCCCGCCTGTTCGAGCAGTCCGCGGACGCGCCCCAAGGCAGCAGCATCGCCATCGCGCGCCAGCAGGCTGCGCTTGAGCAGGTCGCGCACGCGCAGCTCGCCGCGGCGCCACGCCGCCTGCTCCAGCACCAGCAGCGCGGCCAGCAGGCGCTCGTTGTCCGCGTCCATCCAGCGGCGGCGCTCGCCCGGCGGCAGGTCCAGCCATCGTTCCACACCGGCCACCGGCGGCTGCAGCCCCGCGCGCACCACGTCGAACAGCTGCCGGTAGCGCGGCGCATCCGATTCGAAGTAATAACCGGCGCGCACCGCCGCGGCGCGGTCGCCGGGCGACACCGGAACCGCGTCCCCGCCGCGCTCGAGCCGGCGCAGCAGGCCGACCGGCGTGATCGAAGACAGGCGCTGCCCGGCCAGGCGCGGCACGCCGTCGTGCAGCAGCTTCCAGGTCTCCACCGCGCAGTTGTTGCTGACGAAGTAATAGCGGCCATCGTAGGACCAGTGCACGTGCGCGGCCTGTTCCAGCAGCGCGGCGATCTCGTCGCGCCGCAGCCGCAGCGGCACGGACGAAAGGCTGCGCAGTTCGACCCGGGTGTAGTCCTCGACCACCCGATCCAGCGGCAGCACGAACAGGCGCGAAGGATACGAGCCGGTCAGGCCGCGCCAGTTGGACAACTGCACGTCGCCGACGAAAGCGCGGAAGGACAGCACCCTGTGGTACTGCAGGTCCATCCGGCACGCCGGCCCCGGCGCACGCCCTGGCGCGCAGATCACCAGCCGCAGCATGCTGTGGCCCCAGCGGCTCATCGGCTGGCCGTTGCCCTCGGCCAGCAGGTAATCGACCTCATATACACGCGCCGGGTCCAGTTCCAGCAGGCCGGCCATGCCGTCCCGCTCGCCGGCTTCCACGAACGGCAACGCCGTTGGACATGACGCTGGCGCCGGCTCCGGCGGCGGCCCCAGCGTCGCGGCGAACCAGCGGTGCAGCGCCGGCCGCCGGCAGGCGTTGTCGGCGTCGAGCAGGTAGTGCTCCAGGTTGACCGCGAAGAACTCGGCTGGACTGTGCAGTTCGTAGCGGTCGGGGCTGCGCAGCGCGAAGCGGTTGCGGCCGCGGCCCGGCAGCAGGGGCCGCACCTGCCATCCGGCGAGATCGAGAAAGCGCGCATCTCGCGACCAGTTGCCCATCGCGGAGCGGTCCAGCGCATGCGCCAGTTCGTGGATCAGCGCCGCCTGCGCCTGCCGCCGCGCCGGCGTCGATGCGCCTGCCCCGTCGTTGAGCAATGCCGCGAGCAGCCTGCGGTCCAGCCCGAGTTCGCTGCCGCGCGCGCGACCGGCGACATGTCCGGGCAGGTCGTCGCGCCAGCGCAGGTGCAGCATGAGTTCACGCTCGTCGCGTACCGGCACGGGCACGCGTACCAGCACCTGCCCGACCAGTTGCCGGCTGGCCTGCAGTTCCTGCGGGGACAATCCGTCGGCGGCGACGTCGATCCGCAGCGCCGCCTGCACCGGCGCGGCGATGGCCGCGCACAGCAGCAATGTCCAGCAAGGCCGGCGCAGCCGCCGGCAGGCGGCGGTCACAACGCCAGGATCTTCCGCGCCAGCGCCATGTCGCTGGCATCGCGCGCGGCGGCGTCGCGCTCGCGCAGGTGGACCAGGGCCGCTTCCAGCCAGGCGCCGCGGATGGCGCCCTCGCTGGCGACGAACGCGGCGGCATCATCGCGCGCGTCCAGCACCACCTTGTCGTCGCCGGACGAACTGCTGCTGGAATGCGACGACGCGCCCGCCGCCGATCCGGCGGTGGTGCCGGCGAAGCTGGAGGACAGGGCCGACAACGGGAGGATGGCCAGGGCAAGGAGCAGGATCGGGCGGATCATCGGCGTGCGGGAGTCGTGGAACGGGAAGCAAGCATAACGGGCTGCCGTTCCCGGCGGCCCGGCGATGCGCCCTCAGCGATCGAACAGCTTGCCCGGGTTCATCAAACCCAATGGGTCGAACGCCTGCTTGACCCCGCGCATCAACGCGATCTCCGCCGCATCGCGGGTGCTGGACAGGTAAGGTTTCTTGACCAGGCCGATGCCGTGCTCGGCCGAAATGCTGCCGTGGAAGCGGTGCAGCACCTGCGCCAGCAGCTTGGTCACCTGCTCGCACTGGCCGAGGAATTCGGCATCGGAGCTGTCTTCGGGCTTGAGTACATTGATGTGCAGGTTGCCGTCGCCGATATGGCCGAACCAGACCACGTCGAAATGCGGATAGGCGCCGCTGATCAGCGCCTGCGCCTCGTCCAGGAAGGCCGGCATCGCCGAGATGCGCACCGACACGTCGTTCTTGTACGGCCGGTAGCGCGCCAGCGACTCGGTGATGCCCTCGCGCAGGCGCCACAGCTGCTGCGCCTGCGCCTCGCTGGCGCTGATCACGCCATCCAGCACCCAGCCCTGCTCCATGCAGTGCTCGAACGCGGCCAGTGCCGCGGCCTCGCCCGCTTCGTCGGCCGCGGCGTATTCGGTCACCACGTAATACGGGTAGGTCTCGGCGAACGGGTACGGCGCGCCATGCGCGGTGACGTGATGCACCGCGCGGTCGGTGAAGAATTCGAACGCCTCCAGCTGCATGCGTTCGCGGAACGCGGAGAACACCTGCATCAGCACCTCGAACGATGGCAGCGCCAGCAGCATCACGTTGGTCGCCGGCGGCGGGTCGGTCAGCTTCAGCGTCGCCTCGACCACGATGCCGAGCGTGCCTTCCGAACCGATCAGCAGCTGGCGGAAGTCGTAGCCGCTGGAGTTCTTGATCAGACCCTTGTTGAACTCGAGCAGTTCGCCGTTGCCGGCCACGACCTTGAGCCCGGCGATCCATTCGCGGGTGTTGCCGTAACGGATCACGCGGATGCCGCCGGCATTGGTGGCGATGTTGCCGCCGATCGAACAGGAGCCGCGTGCGGCGAAGTCCACGGGGTAAAGCAGGCCGTGCTCGCGGGCGGCGTTGTGCACGGCTTCCAGCGGCATGCCGGCCTGCACGGTCAGGGTGCGGTCCACCGCGTTGAAATCCAGCGCCTTGTTCAGGCGTTCCAGGCTCAGCACCAGCTCGCCGTCGGCCGCGACCGCGCCGCCGGACAGGCCGGTGCGGCCGCCGGACGGCACCACCGCGACCTTGTGTTCATTGGCCCAGCGCACCACCGCCTGCACTTCCTCGACGCTGCCCGGCAACGCGATCGCCAGCGGCGCAGGCGCCCAGCGCCGGGTCCAGTCGCGCCCGTAGTGCTCCAGGTCGGCCGGATCGGTCTTCAGGCGCAGCCCCGGGCAGGATTGCAGCAGGGTATCCAGGCGCGGATCGGTCATGGCGGCGGCGTGCTCGGCAGGGGAAACCGGCAAGCCTGCCAGCCGGGGCACGGCACGTCCAGCGGCCGCGCGCGGCGGCAATGGATTCAGCTGAAACTGTCGGGTTATCAAGACATTACCAACTGTCGCAGTGCACAAAAGCCGGCCGCTTCTGGCATAGTCGGCAACTCCCTCCGCTCGCACAGCCGCCACCGCCATGTCGCCGAAGAAAACCTCGTTCCCGAAGCAGGACATCCGTGTTTTGTTGCTGGAGGGGGTCAGCCAGACCGCGGTGGAAACGTTCAAGGCGGCCGGCTACACGCAGATCGAATACCACACCAAGGCCCTGCCGGAAAACGAGCTGAAGGCGCGCATCGCCGAGGCGCACATCGTCGGCCTGCGCTCGCGTACCCAGCTCACCGCCGAGGTGCTGGCGCACGGCAAGCGCCTGATCGCCGCCGGCTGCTTCTGCATCGGCACCAACCAGGTGGACCTGGACGCCGCCGAGCTGGCCGGCATCCCGGTGTTCAACGCGCCCTACTCCAACACCCGCTCGGTGGCCGAACTGGTGATCGCCGAGGCGATCATGCTTACCCGCGGCGTGCCGCAGAAGAACGCGCAATGCCACCGCGGCGGCTGGTCCAAGTCGGCCGCCGGCAGCCACGAGGTGCGCGGCAAGGTCCTGGGCATCGTCGGCTACGGCCACATCGGCACCCAGGTCGGCGTGCTGGCCGAGGCGCTGGGCATGCAGGTGATCTTCCACGACATCGAGACCAAGCTGTCGCTGGGCAACGCGCAGCCGGCCGCCAGCCTGGACGACCTGCTCGCCCGCGCCGACGTCGTCACCCTGCACGTGCCGGAAACCGCGGCCACGCAATGGATGATCGGCGCGCCCCAGCTGGCGAAGATGAAACGCGGCGCGCACCTGATCAACGCCGCGCGCGGCACCGTGGTGGTGATCGATGCGCTCGACGCGGCGCTGCGTTCCGGGCACATCGGCGGCGCCGCGCTGGACGTGTTCCCGGTCGAACCCCAGGGCAATGGCGACCGCTTCGAGTCGCCGCTGATCGAACACGACAACGTGATCCTGACCCCGCACGTCGGCGGCAGCACGCTGGAGGCGCAGGACAACATCGGCATCGAGGTGGCCGCCAAACTGGTCCGCTACAGCGACAACGGCAGCACCCTGTCGGCGGTCAACTTCCCGGAAGTGACCCTGCCCGAGCACGAACAGAGCCTGCGCCTGCTGCACATCCACCGCAACGTGCCGGGCGTGCTGTCGCGGCTCAACGAAGTGTTCTCGCGCCACAACCTCAACATCGACGGCCAGTTCCTGCGCACCGACCCGAAGCTGGGCTACGTGGTCGTGGACATCACCGCCACCGAGGAGCAGGCCAACGCGATCCGCGACGAACTGGCCGCAATCGAAGGCACGCTGCGCACCCGCATCCTGTACTGAACCGGCCCCGCACCCTTAGGAGCGCACCTCGGTGCGCTCCTACGCGGCAAGCCAGCGCAGCGCCATGCGCCGCAGGGATTCGTCCGCCCGCGCGTCGGCGGCGATGGCCGTGATGTCGCGCCATGCCAGGTCCAGCGACTCCTCGCTGACCACGAAACGCTCGTCCGCCCCGGCGCGCACCACGTAGCGCGCGTCATAGTGCCAGTGGCCCGGCACCTGCCCGCGCTCGGGAATCCAGTGCCGGTCCAGGTCGAACAGCATCCGCGTCTCCAGCCGCAACCCGGGCAGGCCCGACTCTTCCTCCGCCTCGCGCAGCGCCACCTCGGCCAGATCGCGATCGCCGTCGGCATGGCCACCCAGCTGCAGCCAGCGCTCCAGCTTGCGGTGGTGGGTCAACAGCACCCGGCGGCCGTCGGCGCTGACCAGCCAGGCGCTGCTGGTGAAATGGCCGGCAAGGCGCGAGCGCCCGAACGGGTCGCCGCCGCCCTCGTCCAGCAGCTGCAGGAACTCGTCCGCCACCGCCCTGTGTTCCGGCACCCGCCGCGCGTAGTCCTGCAGCGCCCCGCGCAGGTTCCCATCGTGTTCGTGCATGACTGCAGGCACATCCCATCGGTCCGATCCGGCGCCCATTATCGCCGTCCATGCTGCACCTGCGCTTGTCGGTTTCCCTCGCCTTTGGCAAGGTAGGCCGTTGCCAGCGGTTCAGCTTGCATCGTCCCTTGCGCATCCCCCGCGGATGCGCGGAACAACACCCAGGTCTGGAAAACAGCGAATGCTCAAAACACTGTTGAGGGTCAAACCGGTCGAGCCGACCGCACACGTGGATGCCGGCGAACCGGTGGAAGGCAGCCTGCAGGGCGAAGCCACGCTCAAGCGTACCCTCACAGCCAAGCACCTGGTCATGCTGGGTATCGGCGCGGTGATCGGCGCGGGCATCTTCGTGCTCACCGGGCAGGCCGCGGCCAACCATGCCGGACCGGCGGTGATGCTGTCGTTCGTGTTCGCCGGCCTGGCCTGCGCGCTGGCCGGCCTGTGCTACGCCGAGTTCGCGGCGATGATGCCGGTCTCCGGCAGCGCCTATTCCTATTCCTACGCCACCCTCGGCGAGGGCATGGCCTGGTTCATCGGCTGGTGCCTGGTGCTGGAATACCTGTTCGCCTCGGCCTCGGTCGCGGTGGGCTGGTCGGCCTACCTGATCAGCTTCATCACCACCACGCTGCACGTCCCCTTCCCGGACGCGCTGAGCGCGGCGCCACTGGCCTGGACCGGCAGCGAGTTCGTCGCCTCGGGCAAGCTGTTCAACCTGCCGGCGGTGCTGATCGTGGCGGCCATCAGCGGCCTGCTGTACATCGGCGTGACCCAGTCGACCTTCGTCAACGCGATCATCGTCGCGATCAAGATCACCGTGATCTGCCTGTTCGTCGGCTTCGGCATCCACTACATCGATCCGGCCAACTGGCACCCCTTCATCCCCGAGAACACCGGCACCTTCGGCCAGTTCGGCTGGAGTGGCGTGTTCCGCGCGGCGACCATCGTGTTCTTCGCCTACATCGGCTTCGACGCGGTCTCCACCGCGGCCGGCGAAACCAAGGACCCGCAGAAGAACATGCCGATCGGCCTGCTCGGCTCGCTGGCGATCTGCACGGTGGTCTACATCGTGGTCTGCGCCGTGCTGACCGGCATGCTGCCGTACAACCTGCTGGGCACCGACAAGCCGGTGGCCACCGCGCTGGAACCCTACGCCAGCCTGTCCTGGCTCAAGACCGCGGTGGAGATCGGCGCCATCGCCGGCTTGTCCTCGGTGATCCTGGTGATGATGATGGGCCAGTCGCGCATCGCCTACACCATCTCCCGCGACGGCCTGCTGCCCAAGGCGTTCGGCAAGGTCCACCCGCGCTTCCGCACTCCGTACGTCAGCACCATCGTCGTCGGCGTGCTGGCCGCGGCACTGGCCGGCATGGTGCCACTGAACGTGCTGGGCGAGCTGGTCTCGATGGGCACCCTGCTGGCCTTCGCCACCGTCTGCGTCGGCGTGCTGGTACTGCGCTATACCCGCCCGCAGATGCCGCGCCCGTTCAAGGTGCCGCTGCCGTGGCTGATCTGCCCGCTGGGTGCGCTGGCCTGCGTGGCGCTGTTCCTGCAGGCCTTCGTGGTGCATTGGCACCTGTTCGTCGGCTGGACCGTGCTGGGTCTGCTGATCTACCTCGGCTACGGCATGCGCCACAGCAAGCTGAACCAGAACGCCTGATCCTTTCCGGCCGGCCCCTGCGCCGGCCGTTCCTGCACGCACGACGAGCGAAAACGCACCATGATGTTCAAGCAACTGTGGGCCACCAAACATCCTCACGCCGCCCATGAAGAGGCCAATGGCCTGAGCCTGCGCCGCACCCTCGGCCCATGGGGCCTGACCGCGCTGGGCATCGGCGCGGTGATCGGCGGCGGCATCTTCGTGATCACCGGCCAGGCCGCGGCCAATCACGCCGGCCCGGCGATCATGCTGTCCTTCATCCTGGCCGCGGTGTGCTGCGCGTTCTGCGCCATGGCCTACGCCGAGTTCGCGGCGATGGTGCCGGTCTCGGGCAGCGCCTACACCTATACCTACGCCACCTTTGGCGAACTGTCGGCCTGGTTCATCGGCTGGATGCTGGTGCTCGAATACGGCGTCTCCGCCTCGGCGGTGGCGGTGAGCTGGACCGGCTATTTCCTCAGCCTGCTCAGCCATTTCGACATCCACCTGCCGGCGGCGCTGGTCAACGCGCCGCTGGACGAAAAGCTGCGCCCCACCGGCGCCATCGCCAACCTGCCGGCGGCCGGCCTGGTGCTGCTGCTGACCTGGCTGTGCTACGTCGGCATCCGCAAGTCCTCGGCGATGAACATGGGCATGGTCATCCTCAAGACCGGGCTGATCGTGCTGGTGATCTTCGCCGGCTGGAAGTACGTGGACCCGGGCAACTGGACCCCCTTCATCCCCGCCAACGAAGGCCCGGGCAAATACGGCTTCGAAGGCGTGCTGCGCGGCGCGGCGATGGTGTTCTTTGCCTACATCGGCTTCGAGGCGGTGTCGGTGGCCGCGCAGGAATCGCACAAGCCGCAGCGCGACATGCCCATCGGCATGCTGCTGTCGCTGGTGGTCTGCACCGTGCTGTACATCGCCATGGCGGCGGTGATGACCGGCCTGGTGCCGTACAAGCTGCTCGGCACCGCCGAGCCGGTGGTGACCGCGGTGGCCGCGCACCCGCAACTGGGCTGGCTGCGCATCATCGTCGAGGTCGGCGCACTGATCGGCCTGTCCTCGGTGGTGCTGGTGATGATCATCGGCCAGCCGCGCATCTTCATGATCATGGGCCGCGACGGCCTGCTGCCGCCGGTATTCACCCGCATCCACCCGAAGTACCGCACGCCGCACATCAACACGGTCATCACCGGCATCGGCATCGCCCTGCTGGCGGCGCTGTTCCCGCTGGACATCCTCGGCGAGCTGACCTCGATGGGCACGCTGATCGCCTTTGCCGCGGTCTGCGCCGGCGTGCTGGTGCTGCGCCGTACCCACCCCGAACTGCCGCGCCCGTTCCGCATGCCCGCGGCCTGGCTGCTGTGCAGCCTGGGCGTGCTCAGCTGCATCGCCCTGCTCACCGCGATGACCCTGCACAACTGGATGCTGATGGGCCTGTGGACGCTGACCGGCTTCGTCATCTACTTCACCTACAGCCATCGCCACAGCAAGCTGCGCCAGACCAACAAGCAGGGCTGAGCAACGTAGAATGGGGGGCATGAACGCCCCCTCTGCTCCCTACGACGCCCAGCGCCTGAGCGAACTGGCCCAGCTGCTGATCGACAACGTGCGCGAACTGGCGCAGGCCGGCTGGACGCCGGCCACCAGTAGCAACTTCTCGCACCGCCTGGACGACCGTCATGCCGCGATCACCGTGTCCGGCAAGGACAAGGGGCGGCTGGTCGAGGCCGACATCATGGTCGTGGACTTCGACGGCAAGGCCGTGGGCCGGCCGCTGCGCCCGTCGGCCGAAACCCTGCTGCACACCCAGCTCTATGCGCGCTTCCCGGAAGTGAACTGCGTGCTGCACACGCACTCGCCGGTGCAGACCATCGCCTCGCGCCTGCATGGCGGCGATGGGCATATCCGCCTGGAAGGCTATGAGCTGCTCAAGGCGCTGCACGGCAATTCCACCCACGAGACCGCGGTGGACCTGAAGGTATTCCCCAACACCCAGGACATGGACGTGCTCGCCGCACAGGTGGAGGCCCAACTGGACCAGGGCCCGATGTGGGGCTACCTGATCGACGGCCACGGCCTGTATGCCTGGGGCCGCGACATGGCCGAGGCGCGTCGCCACCTGGAGGCCTTCGAGTTCCTGCTCCACTGTGAGCTGGAGCTGCGCCGGCTGCGCGCCAACTGACCCCATCGCATCGGTGGGAGCGCACTTCAGTGCGCGACGTGGCACTACCCGGCTGAACCTCCTCGCGCACTGAAGTGCGCTCCTACAGGGGGGCTGCTAACCTTCCCTCCCCCCGCCTCGAGCCGCCGCCATGAGCCGACTGCGCATCTTCAACGACACCGATCCCGCCACCCCGCTGCTGGACAGCCGCGACGGCCAGGTCATCAGCGCCGAACTGAAGAAGATCGGCGTCACCTTCGAGCGCTGGCAGGCGAAGCACCCGGTCATGCCGGGCGCCAGCCAGGAGGAGGTGTTCGCGGCCTACCGCGAGGACATCGACCGCCTGGTCGCCACGCATGGATTCAAGAGCGTGGACGTGGCCTCGATCGCGCCGGACAACCCCAACCGCGCCGAGATCCGCCTGAAGTTCCTCGACGAGCATTACCACAAGGAGGACGAAGTGCGTTTCTTCGTCGCCGGCTCGGGGCTGTTCACCCTGCACGTGGATGACAGGGTCTACGAAGTGGAATGCGTCAAGGACGACCTGATCTCGGTGCCGGACGGCACCACCCACTGGTTCGACATGGGCGCCGAGCCGAGCTTCGTCGCGATCCGCTTCTTCACCGAGCCGGACGGCTGGGTCGGTCACTTCACAGGCACCGACATCGCGCTGAAATTCCCGCGCTACGCGCCGGAGTCCGCCTGATCCCCCAAGCCCCTCTCCTTTCGGGAGGGGGATGGGAATGAGGATGGGCGGAGCGGCAATGCAGCGAGCCTGCCCGCCATCTCCCTCACGCTCCACGACTTCGCCACACCCCATCCGCCCCTGCGGGGCACCTGCATCCGGGCAGCTTCGCTGTGCAGATCGACAGTCTTGTCGAGTTCTCCCCCGCAGAGAGAAGAAAAGCAAAGGTACCGCCATGACCGTCCGCGCCATCCTCACCGACATCGAAGGCACCACCTCGAGCATTTCCTTCGTCAAGGAAGTGCTGTTTCCCTACGCCCGCGCCGCCCTGCCCGGCTTCGTGCGCACGCATGGACAGGAACCCGGGGTACGCCGCTGGCTCGACGCCGTCGCCACCGAGATCGCCGCCAGCGCCTGCCAGGACGAGGTCATCGTCGAGGCGCTGCAGGGCTGGATCGACCAGGACCGCAAGCACACCGCGCTCAAGGCGCTGCAGGGCATGATCTGGGACAGCGGCTACCGCAACGGCGACTACACCGCGCACCTGTACCCGGAAGTGGCCGCGGCGCTGCGCGGCTGGCACGCCGCCGGCATCCCGCTGTACGTGTATTCCTCCGGCTCGGTGCCGGCGCAGAAGCTGTTCTTCGGGTTCAGCGACGCCGGCGACCTCAATGGCCTGTTCTCCGGCAACTTCGACACCGAGATCGGCGGCAAGCGCGAAGCCGGCAGCTATGCGCGCATCGCCGCGGCCATCGGCACCGCGCCGCGCGACATCCTGTTCCTGTCCGACATCGTCGAGGAACTGGATGCCGCACGCGAAGCCGGGTTGCGCACCGTGCTGCTGGACCGCCGCGACGACTACCCGGTGCCGCGCACCGGCGACGCCACGCATGGCCACGCCCGCGTGGAGGATTTCAGCCAGATCGCGCCGTAGGGCGGCCGCCTCCCGCGTCGCGTTCACGGCAACGGGCGCGACGCCAGTGGCGAACCTGCCTGCCCATCAGTACGGACTTCCCCGTCCATGCCTGCAGGACGAGCGCGCGAACCTGCATGCATCTGGCCGCACGGCTCTTCGTCATGGCGGTACTCCGCCCTCCGGCCCCTGTCATCAGACTGCCTCCCCCCTCCGACCACCGGCATCAGCGGAACGCGATCGGCGGACCCGCACACCGGCCGGCGAGGCCTGACGGACTCCGGGCAGGCCTCGCCGGGGATTCTTTGGCAAGCCCCGCCAGAAGCCGCGTCCGGCCGCTCCCGCCACCGATGGCCGCCGCGTGCGGATCAAGGACTGGCGCGCTCAGCGGGTCATTTCCCGCACGCTTGAACGGGATCGGCTTTCGCTGCATCGGCGCCCCATAGGCAGACGATGCGATCCAGCGCCAACCCACTGCGGGAGTTGCTGAAGAAAACGATGCCGTCGCCCGTCGCCGGACGCATCAGGAATTTTGCGCGGAAGCCCGCCTGGTTGCGCCCATCATGACCGACAGCGACGCTGCCGTCAGGGAGGCTTTCGATGAAGTGGCCCAAGCCATAGACCATCTCGCCAGGCGTGCGCGGCGTACTCAATCCGGCGGGCGTATAGAGCTGTGAGAGCTGCGCATCATCCAGGGGATGCGTGCCGGAACTGCCCTGCATGCCCGCGATCATCCAGCGCGTGAAGTCGTGGACGGTCGTGCTCAGGGCCGAGGGCGCCTGCTCGACGTAATAACGCATCGGCACCGGAGCGCCATCGTCTCCATGCCCTTCCGCCGCGCCGGCAAGCACCGCCGGCGTCATCGCGACGCTGCTGTGCGCCATGCCCAGCGGAGTGAATATCAACTCACGCGCGAGGTCCTGGTACCTGCGCCCGGTCGCCCGCTCGAGGGTGAGCTGCAGCAGGGTGTATCCGCCGCCGGAGTACTGGAACCTGCTGCCGGCGGGCGCGACAAGTTCGACCGCACCGCGCCCGTTCGTCTTTCCCGCCAACGATTGCTCGAGCGTTGGCAATTCCCTGAAATCAAGCCAGCCCTCGTAACCTCCCAGACTGGTACCCGCCGTGTGCGAGAGCAGATGGCGGGCCGTGATCTTCCGGTAGTCATAGGGTCCCTGCATCAACGGCCACGGCGACAGTACATCCGCCACCGGTTCGTCGAGGTGGACACGCCCCTGGCCGGCGAGCCGCATCGTCACCCAACTGGCGACCGGCTTTGACAGGGACGCCGCGACAAATACCGTATCGGGCGTCACCGGCACCTTGCCCGCGTGGTCGGCATGGCCGAACCCCCGTGCGTATGCCAGCTTCCCGTCGACGATCAACCCTACTGCAGCGCCCTGGATCCTGGCGTCCTTCATGATGATCGGCACCTCGCGCTCGATGACCCGCGCGAACGGCGGGAGATTCCGTGGCGCCGGTGGCGGCGACGCCTGTGCGCCGGCGCAGAATGCGCCCAGCAGCACAAGGCCCACCAACGGCACGATCAATGGCGAAGCCGGGTTGCGTGGCGGATTTCCAGCGATTTCGTGAGGCATGGCGTCCCGCCCTTCTGGCGTTTCATGAGTTGCGCTGCATGGCATGGCGGAAGCCGTCGTCGTGCCTTCCATCAGCCCGCGCAAGCATCTCCCATGCCCTTGCGGTTGCGGCACGCCTGCCCAGCGAACGGCTCCAGGGGATGGCTGAACGCCTCCGGGCCGCCGGTGTTCAATGAGCCCCCATTTCCTCGAGCGATCGCTCCGCGGATCTCGATCAGCATGGGATCAGTTCAATGGCACGGGGACGGCAGTCCAACCGCCCCGGCGATCCATTCCCGCCAGCGGCCACAGGCCCGCGACGCCCTCATTCAAGTCCGAGTTCATGCCGCAGGGCGGCAACATGGGCACGACCCACAGGGAGCTCGGCGCCGTCGCCCAGCACCAGCCAATAGCGGCTCCCGGAAGCGGCATGCAGGGTGCGGATATGGCGCAGATTGACCAGATAGGAGCGGTGGCAGCGCACGAAATCGGGGGGCAGTACGCCGCTCAGGCCGGCAAGGGATTTGTCGTGCAGTTCGCTGCGGCCGTCGCGCATGCGCAGTTCGCTGTAGTCGCCGTCCGCGCGGATCCACACCACGTCCGCCAGCTCAACCAGCGCCGTGCCCTGGGCGCGCCATATGCCGAGATAACGCGCGCGCCCGGAGCGATAACGCCCCACGTCGAGCAGGCGCTCCAGCGCCTGGCCGAGACGTTCGCGTGGGAAGGGCTTGGGGACGAAGTCCAGTACGCCATGTTCGAAGGCCTGCAACGCACGCTCGCGATGGGCCGACACCACGACGCAGTGGTAGCGCCCGGACACCGCGCGCCGCAGCAGTTCGAAGCCATCCTCGCCCCCGAGATTCAGATCCAGCAACAGACCGTCGTAGACATTGCGCTGGAGCCTGTCGCCAGCCGATTCAAGATCTGCGACCGCATCGAAACGTGCACGTGCGCCGGCCAGTTCCGCACACAGGCGCAACAGGCGCTGGCGGACCAGCGGTTCGTCCTCGACGATCAGGATGCGCATGCCATCTCGATCCGGCCGTGCCAGTCGGCGCCATCCGCGCCCTGGATGAACCGCCAGCCGCCGGGGCAGGCGGCCGCCAGGCTGGCCTCGATGTAGCGCGTGCCGGTACCCCGTCCACGATGTGGCGACGACCCGCGTGCGCTGCGCAGCTCCAGAATCCAGCGGTCGCTCTCACGCTGCACGCGCAGGCGGAACGGACGCTGCGCGCAGGCCATGGCGCCGGCATGGGTCAGTGCGTTCTCGACCTGGGCGTGGAGGATGCCGGGGGGCAGCGACAACCGGACGTCATCGGCGTCGACCTCCAGTGCCATGGGGTGATCCAGGGCCAGGCCGACGATGTCCAGGTGACTGCGGCACAGGGCCAGTTCGTCCTCCAGCGGGACGCTCTGCCGGGCGCTGCTGTCGCGCAGCCGATCGAACTGCTCGGCCAGCGACTCGACCATGCGGCTGGCGCGCGACGGCGCCTGTTCGATCAGCTCCTGCAGGCAGGTCAGCGTGTTCATGAGCCAATGCGGCTGGATGCCCCGCTGCAACAGTTGCAGCGACAGCCGGGCGCGCTCTTCGCTCAGGCGCGCATTGTGCCGGTCCAGCGCACGCAGCTGCGCCGCGTGGCGCAGCAGCAGAAAGCCCATCAGTACCGACAGCAGCAGGAAATACGGCCCATCGAGAAACGCGCCGCGCGCGATGGCCAGCGCCAACGCACCGGCCAGCAGCAGCGCCAGGATCGGCCAGCGTTCCTCCCGCGCACCGGACACGCGCAGCAGCACTCCAGCCGAGGCAAGCAGGCTCGACAACAGCACCACCGTGGAGCGTCCATCGAAGCTGGACATGAACACCACGGCCGCCGCGAGGAGCGCCAGGAAGGCGATGCGGGCACTGATGGGTATCGCGGCACCGAAACGGCGCGCGAGATAGGCCGGCAACAATACCGCCGCAGCCACGTGCAGGGCCAGCAACGCAAGCAGGCGCGGACCATGCCATGGGTAGGCATAGCCCAGCAGCGGACGCCAGGCTTCGACGACAGGCAAGGCCAGTCCAACCATGCAGAGCGCGAGCAGCAGACGCACGTCGGGCATGCGCAGGCGGCCGCGCTGCACCGCCAGGAAGTACAGGCATGCCGCCGCGAGCGCTCCCGTGGCGAAGGCCGCGATCAGCCAGGGATGGATGATCTGGCCGTACAGCAGCGCGGGCGGCGCCACCATGGCAAGGGCATCGGCACTGCGCAGGGGGACGCTCTGGTGATGGCTGGAAGCGAGCACAACCAGTTCGTCCATTCCGACGGCAGGAGAAGCCGGCAATATGCGGACGATGTCGACAAGGCCTGGCCGCTCCTCCACGGCGGTGCGGCCCACGACACCGTTGCCGGGCAATGCCTGGCCGTTCCAGGAGAGCCGGCTGGCGCCGCGCAGTGACAGGCGCAGAGCGCGGCCTGCCGTGTTCTGCGTCGTACCCATGGGCGATCGCCAGCGCAGCCAGTAGGGATCGCGCCAGGTTGCCAGGACGCCCTGGTCGAGAGGACGCCACTCCACATCGTCCGGCGGGCTCGCCGGCAGGTCACCGGACGCCGGCACCTTCGCAGGCGCCATCTCTCCCGCCAGTACCTGCACCGTCGCCATGTCGGGCGTCGAGACGACCAGCCATGCGGCGACGGCGGCGATCAGGACGACAAGGACGGCCAGGGTTCGTGGAATCTGCATGCGTCCATCGTATCGGCTGTGCGGAGACATTGGACGGGCCTCTGGAGCCGTTCGGCGGACGGGGCCGACCGGGGCGCCGTGGCGGAGGAGATGCTGGTCCCGTGACGTGGACCCCGGCATGCCCATCGTGGGCGCCGTGGGCCGATCCCCGTCCACGTTTCCCAACGAAACCGGAGTCCGACATGTCCAGCAAACCGCTTCCCGCTTCCGGCAACCGTGGCCCGTCCCTGCATTGGGCTGGAAGGCTGGTGGCGGCGTGCATCGCGCTGACCGCCGCCGCACCGGCGTTCGCAGGCGATGCACACGCCCCCCTGGTGTTCTCGCCCTATGCCATGAAGACCAAGGGCCACGGCACGATCGCGGCCGAAGAGGCCTTCCTGGAGGTACCGCGCCGGCACAGCGAGCCCGATGGCCCACGTATCCGCCTGCGGGTGGTGCGGCTGCCGGCCACTGGCGGCGATGGCCGCGCCGCGCCGGTGGTCTATCTGGCCGGCGGCCCGGGCGACTCCGGTTTCGGGACCGCGCTCGGACCGCGCTGGCCGGTATTCGACCGCGTCCGTCGCGAGACCGACGTGCTCCTGCTCGACCAGCGCGGCACCGATTTTTCAGAGATGCCTCCGGAGTGCTCGCACGCGCATCAGTTCGATGATGCCCAGCCGCTGCAGCGGGAGGCGGCATTGATCGCGCTGCGCGACACGGCGGCCGGTTGCATCGCCGAATGGCGGAAGGCAGGTGTCGACCTCGGCGCCTATACCACCACAGAGAGCGCCGACGACATCGACGACCTGAGGCGCGCGATGGGCCTGCCGCGCATCAGCCTGTGGGGCATGAGCTACGGCACGCACCTGGCGTTGGCCACCGTCCGTCGGCACGGCCCGGGTCTCGAGCGCGTGGTGCTGATGGGAACCGAGGGACCGGACGATACGATCAAGTTGCCGTTGGCTGCGGATGCCCTGCTGGCGGATCTGGCCGCTGTCGCCCGCAGGCAGGGGTTCGACGATATGCAGGGTTCGGTCCGGCGCGTGCTGGAAACGGTTCGCCGCCACCCCGTGGAGGCCAGCAGCCCCATGCATGGCGGCAGGAAAGTCAGCATCGGCGAATACGACACGAAGATCGCGATAGCGAACGCGCTCGGACGACGCTCTTCCCAGCGGATGCTGCCACTGCTGCTTCGCCAGGCCGAGGTGGGCGACTACAGCCTGCTGGCGAGCTTCGTGCTGATGATGCGCGAAGATCTCGGCACCTTCCGCGCCATGCCACTGGCGATGGACGTGGCGTCCGGCCAGAGCCCGCAGCGCCGCGCCCTGGTCGAGGCGCAGGCGCGCGAAAGCCTGTTCGGCGACGCCCTGAACTTCCCGTTCCCGGACCTGGCCGATGGCCTCGGACTCACCGACCTGGGCGAATCGTTCCGCGGACCGCTGCGCAGCGATGTCCCGGTGCTGTTCATCAGCGGCACGCTCGACGGCCGTACCCCGCCGGCAAATGCCCAGGCACTGCTGCCCGGCTTCAGCAGGGGCCGGCAGTTGCTGGTACGCGGCGCAAGCCATGACAACGAACTGTGGCTGGGCAATGCGGGCATTGCCGGGAACATCGCCGATTTCCTTGCCGGCCGCCCGGTGAGCGATGAAGTGCTGGATGTGCCACTGCCGGTGTTCGTCACAAGCACCGCCGAGCTGTAACGGCCGGCCCTGGCGTCGGCAGGAAGACAACCGGGCCCATCGTCGGCCCGGTCGCCTCCGGCACAGGATGTGTCCACTCCGGAGGGCGCGGCTCGTCGACCGGGAGGCTCGATGAGGTGATCGGTTCCTGTCGGTTCACTCCCCGGCACCCCTGCCCTCCATCGCGGATCACCGGCAACCGGTGTCCATCGCTGCCGCGTGCAAGGCGGCAGCGGCGCGGACCGCCCACGACTCCCGTCAACGGACGGGCTGCTCCGGGGTCGCGACCGCTGTTGTTCCTGCAGGAGAGGCATCGGGCGGGAGCGGCCTCGATGGCGGTCGTTTCAAGGGTGAGCGGCCCGCCGCAGGACCAGTACATCGATGCTCGACGGCACGCCCAGGCGCGCGGTGAAGCCATCCCATTGGCCCGCACCCGCACTGACGAACAGGGTCATGCCGCCGACCCGATAGTCGCCGCGTACATAGCCGTCGTTGGCCGGCGCCACCAGCCAGCGGTCCATGCCGAGGATGTGGCCGCCATGGGTATGCCCCGACAGTTGCAGGTCGATGGCGCCCGTGGCCGCGGCCGCGCGCGCCAGCCTGGGCTGGTGCGCGAGCAGGATGTGGAAATCACTGCCCGCAGCCTGTCGCACCACCACCGGAATGTCCGGGGCGATGCCACCCGATGCCAGATCGCCCTGCCGATGGAAGGCGGGATCGCCCACGCCGGACACCGCCAGCATGCGGCCGTTGATGTCGAGCGTCGCCGTCTGGTTCTCCAGCACACCGAGCCCCATCTGCCGGAAGTGCGCCATCCACGCCATGTAGTTGCTGTAGTACTCGTGGTTGCCGGGCGCGAGCCACACGCCATGCGGCGCATGCAGCCCGGCCAGGGCGGCGACATTGCCGGCATTGCTCTCGACCTGCCCGTCCACCATGTCGCCCGGCAGCACGATCAGGTCGGGCTTCGCCGCAAGCACGTCATCGACGATGCGCCGTGTGCGCCATGCGCCCTTGACCGGGCTGGCGTGGATATCGGCCAGCACCGCCACGCGCAGGCCGTCCAGTTCGGGCGGCAGGGTGCGCAGCACCAGTTCGCGCTCGTGCACCTGCGGCGGCTTCAGGCCATTGAACACGCCCAGTGTCGCCAACAGCACGCTCGCCACGGCGATGCCATGGTTCATCCGCATGCCATGCAGGAAGGCACGCAACGGCGCTCCGAGCTTCAGCAGACGCAACGGCAGCCACAGCGCATCGCGCAGCAGCACCAGCGGCAGCGCGAGCATGAACACCACCAGCACCCAGCCGAACAGCAACTGCGCCCAGGCGCCGGCAACGTCGCCCAGGACATGCAGACGCCACAGCACGCCCAGCAAAAGCGGCAGCAGGCCGAACGCCAGCGTGACGCCGACGTACCCGCGGCGCTGGCGACGCCCGGAGGTCACCGGCCACCACAGCCAGAACGCGAGCAACAGGGGAACCAGCAGTACCAGTAAGATCATCGACATGCACCACGGCGGCAGCGAACGCCCCGCCGGAATGGGATGGAGGGAAGGTCGCTACTCTCGCATGCCGTCCCTGTAGCGCCGGGCAATGCCTGGCCCAGGCACCACGGCGGCACGCGCCCCCGCGCCACATGCGCAGGCCGCCCGTTGAACGCCCCGCCGAATCCCGCCATGGGACCCCGGCGGGACGTCGTCCCGCACCCCGCACCGCAGGCGGAAAGGCCGGGGGTGTCCCCGGCCACGTGCATCACCGGCTCTTGTCGGCGATCCAGCGGTCGACCTTCTCGTCCAGCACGTCCAGCGGCACCGAGCCGTCCTTGAGCACTTCGGCGTGGAACTGGCGGATGTCGAACTTGTCGCCCAGCTTCTGCTCGGCGCGCCTGCGCAGTTCCTGGATCTTCAACTCGCCGGTCTTGTAGGCCAGCGCCTGGCCCGGCCAGGCCATGTAGCGCTCGGCTTCGGCGATGGCGTCCGGCTCGCTGACCGAGGAGTTGGCGAACATGTAGTCCAGCACCTGCTGGCGGGTCCAGCCCTTGGCATGCAGCCCGGTGTCCACCACCAGGCGCACCGCGCGCCACAGCTCGCCCTGCAGGCGGCCGAAATAGCTGTACGGGTCGGTGTAGACGCCCAGGTCCCTGCCCAGGCTTTCGGCGTACAGGCCCCAGCCTTCGATGAAGGCGGTCTGCCCGCCGAAGCGGCGGAACGCCGGCACGCCCTGCAGCTCCTGCTGCAACGCGATCTGGAAGTGGTGGCCGGGGATCGCCTCGTGCAGGAACAGGTCCTCCGCGTCCCAGGTCTTGCGGGTCGGCAGGTCGTAGGTGTTTACGTAGAAGATGCCCGGGCGGCTGCCGTCCTCGCTGGGCGACATGTACTCGCCGCCGGCGGCCGACTGCGCGCGGAACGCCTCGACCGGGCGGATCTCGAAACCGGCCTTCGGCGTGAGCGAGAACAGCTTCGGCACGTTGGCCTCGATCGTCTTCTCCAGCCCGCGGTAGTGCGCCAGCAGCGCGTCCTCGGATTTGAACTCGAACTGCTTGTCGTGCTGCATGAACTTGAAAAAGTCCTGCAGCGAGCCCTTGAAGCCCACCTGCTCCATCACCTTGCGCATCTCGCCCTGGATGCGCTCGACTTCCTTCAGGCCGATCTCGTGGATCTGCTCGGGGGTCTGCGTGGTGGTGGTGCTCTGCCTGGCGTTGAAGGCATACCACGCCTTGCCGTCGGGCAGCGCATCCAGGCCGACGCTGTCGCGGGTGGCGGGCAGGTATTCGTTGGCGATGAAATCGCGCTCCTTCCTGATCGCCGGCATCAGCTGAGCATCGATCAGCGTGCGGAACGCGGCGGTCAGGCGCTCCTTGTCGGCAGCCGGGAATTCGGCCGGCATCGACTTGACCGGACCCCAGAACTGGCTGTCCTCGGCCTTGGCGGCAAGGATCGCGTCGAACTGCGGCACCACTTTGTCCATCAGCACGCGCGGCTGCACCACGCCGGCCTTCATGCCTTCGCGCATGTTGGCGATCTCGGTATCCAGCAGCACCGGGATGCGCGCGGCGCGCTTGAGCCAGTCGTCGTAGTCCTTCACCGTCTTGAACGGCTGCGCGCCCTGGCCCGAACCGAACATCACCGCATAGCTGACGATCGAGCCCATCTGGTTGACCGGCATCATCCAGCCGGGGAATTTCTCGCCTTCCAGCGACTGCTTCTGTTCTTCGACGAAGATGCGGTAGCTCAGCAGGGCCTGGCCGTCCAGGCCGGCGTCGCCGATCTTCTGCACCTTGTCCAGCCACTGCACGGTGAAGTCGTGCATCTGCCGGCGGTATTCGGCCGAGCCCATGTCCGGCAGCTGGTCGTTGTAGCGCTTGTCGCCCTGGTAGGTGGCCTGCAGCGGATTGAGCTTGAGCACGCCTTCCCAGTAGTCGGCGTACAGCTGGTTCAGCTGCGCGGCCTTGTCGGCCTGCGATGCCGGGTTGGCGGCATCGCCGCTGCCGGCCGGCGGCGCGGAGGGCGAACAGGCGGCCAGCACGACGGCCAGCGACAGCGAAACGGACAGGGCCAGCGGACGCAGCTTCATGGGGAATCCAGCGGGGGAATGAAGCGGCCAGCCTCCACGCGCGGCGGCTGGCCGGAAAGGGCCATAGGTCATTGTCCGGCCCGCGCCGTCGCGGCCCGGTCGGCAAACCGTCATAATCCGCGCCCATTCCGGCGCCCGCCCCGGCACGCGCCCTTCCCCGCCATCCGCCCGATCCGCCGCCCCGCCGCGGCGGTGACCGCGCTCCTGCCACGCCGCCTTCCATGACTACCTCGCACCGCCCGCTGGGCTTCTGGTCCGCCACCGCCCTGGTCGTGGGCAGCATGATCGGCTCGGGCACCTTCCTGCTGCCGGCCACGCTGGCGCCCTATGGCGCGGCGACCCTGATCGGCTGGGGCATCACCCTGTGCGGCGCGCTGCTGCTGGCGGTCACCTTCGCCCGGCTGGCGCGGCGCTGGCCGCAGACCGGCGGCCCGTACGTGTTCGCGCGCAACGCCTTCGGCGAACTGCCCGGTTTCGTGGTGGCGTGGAGCTACTGGATCTCGATGTGGTGCGCCATCGCCGCGATTGCCGTTGCCTTCGCCGGCAGCGTCGGCGCCATCTTCCCGGCACTGACCGCCACGCCGGTGCGCGCGGCCAGCTGCGGCCTGATCGCCCTGTGGCTGTGCGCCGGCGTCAACCTGGTGGGGCTGCGCGAGGCCGGCCGGCTGCAGTTGCTGACCACCGTGCTGAAAGTGGTGCCGCTGCTGCTGTTCGGGCTGGTGGCGTTGTGGTTCGTCGACACCCGCCATTACGTGCCGTTCAACCCCAGCGGGGAATCACTGGGCAGCGTGGCCGGCGCCACCGTCGCCCTGACGCTGTGGGCGATGATCGGCCTCGAAGCCGCTACCGTACCGGCCGGGTCGGTGGACGACGCCCCGCGTACCGTGGCCCGCGCCACCGTGGCCGGTACCGCCATCGCCGGCATCGCCACCGTGCTGGCCTGCACCACCGTGCTGGGCCTGCTGCCGGCCGACGCGCTGGCCCGCTCCAGCGCGCCGATGGCCGACGCCGCGGCCGCATTGTGGGGGCCGGCGGCCGGCGTGCTGCTGGCGGTGGTGATGGCGGTGTCCTGCGTGGGCGCGCTCAACGGCTGGACCCTGCTCTCGGCACAGTTGCCGATGGCCGCCGCCCGCGATGGCGTGCTGCCGCGCGCCTTCGCCCGCGAGAACCGCCGCGGCGCCCCGGTCTTCGGCGTCATCGTCAGCTGCCTGCTGGCCACCGTGCTGGTGATCAGCAACTACAACCGCTCGCTGGTGGACCTGTTCAAGTTCTCGGTGCTGCTGTCCACTGCCGCCACCCTGCTGCCCTACCTCGCCGGCGCCGCCGCGTGGCTGTGGCGCGGCGACCGCGGCGCCTCGCGGCTGGCCGCCGCCGGCGCGCTGGCCTTCAGCCTGTATGCGCTCGGCGGCATCGGCGCCGAAGCGCTGCTGTGGGGTGCTGGCCTGATCGTGGCCGGACTGCCGATCTATTTCTGGCTGCGGCGCTGAATCCCGGCCGATCGGCGATGCGGAAAGGCCGGCGCGGACCCGCTGCCGGCCATGCTCCCGAAGCCCATGCGCCGGACGATGAAACCATCCCGGTGGCGCACATGATGGAACACGGCGGCCGCGGCATGCAGGCCGACCAGCGCCGACAGCAGCCAGGCGCCGTATACATGTACGTACCAGGCAACCGCCCGCCCCGTTTCGTCGTCGGGCGGGACGAACAGCGCGGGAACCTCCACGCCCGCGAACAGTACCCGGTCCGCCCCCATCCATACCCAGATCACATGGCCGCTGACCGGCAATACCAGTACCAGGACGTAGAGCAGTCCATGCACCCACGTGCGGACCACACGACGCCGCCGCGATCCATCATCGTGGCCGGGCATCGGCAGCCACAGACGCAGGCCCAGGCGCAGCAGCATCAGGCACAGGATCAGCACGCCCAGCCGGAAATGGACCGGCAGCAGCGCATCGGAGAGCGCGCGCGGGGTCCAGTGTTCGGCCGCGAACCCGAGCGCAAGCTGCGCCATCAACAGCAGCGCCAGCAGCCAGTGCAGCAGCCGCAGGACCAGCGGATACCGCTCCATGGCCTGGCCGTTCACGGAGCGCAGCCCGGATAGCCGGGAATGCGGCGGCCCAGCACGATGTCGCGGGTCGCCTCCCAGCCATCGGCGACCCGCACGGGTGTCACGATGCCCGGACCACCGCGGCCCTGCGCTGCCCTGCGCGCGACCGCGGGGGTCAGGTGCGGGTCGTCGCGGAACAGTACGTCGTCGATGTAGTACAGCGCGCAGCCGCGCTCGATCACGTACAGGTGGATGTGCTGGGGCATGCGCGTTCCGGGGTAGCTGCCGGGGCGGATGGTGGAAAACGCATACCGTCCGCCGGCATCGGTGACGGCCCATGCGCGCAGCCGGCCGTGCCGCCGGACGCCCGGATCGTCGTCCGTCCTTTCGCCCGGATAGAGTCCCTGCTGGTTGGTCTGGTGCGCGTAGACGATGACACCCGGACGCGGCCGTCCCTGCGCATCGGTCACCCGCCCGGCCAGACGCAGGCGCTGCCCGGGTTCATCGGCGGGCGCCAGCCGGGCGTTGGCCGGCAGCGCATCCGGCATGCCGATCAGCGGCACGTCGCAGTCCTCGCAGGGCAGCCCGACGACGGGCGTCGTGCCGGCATCGACCCGCGGACAGGCGGCCAGCAACAGAAGCAGGGTTGCTGCGCGGGCAGTGCCGGCAGCCAGAGGCAGGAAGCGGGGCGGGGAATGGTGCATGCGGGTTCTCCGGATGGGCTCATCGATGAAGAGCGCCTTCCGCGGCGCGGTGTTAACCGACCCGGCGTGTTAACACTCCGCTCCAGAACCCCCTCTTCCCTGTGTCTCCCAGACCCTGCCGGACATGAAGGCCGCGCCACTTCCCCTGGACATCGCCCGGCAGGTACAGGAAGCCCGCCGTGGATCGCAGGCCGCCTTCGCCTGGCTCTACCGCACCTTCGCCCCGCTGGTGCACGCCATCCACCTGGGCATGACAACGCGGGCGCGGGCGGAGGAACTGACCCAGGAGACGTTCGTCATCGCCTTCGGCAAGCTGGAGCAGCTGCGCGAGCCGGCGCGCTTCGGCCCATGGATCGCGATGATCGCGCGCCGGAACCGCCCCGCTGCCGCCATCGACGAACGGGAACTGGCCGATGCGGACGAGCCCGCCTGGACGGGCACGGGCCCCGATGCGATGGCGCAGGCAAGCCAGGCGCTGCGCGTCATCCGCGACCTGCCCGAGGCGTACCGCGAGACCCTGATCCTGCGCCTGGTCGAAGGCCTCAGCGGCCCGGAGATCGCCAGCCTCACCGGACTGACGCCGCAGTCGGTCCGGGTGAATCTTCATCGCGGCATGCACCAGTTGCGCGACGCGCTGGGCATCGCCCGCCAGCAGGAGACGAACGATGGTTGAGAAACCCGACCCGCTGTGGGACCCGGACCTGCCCGGCGACGACGCACTCCAGCGCCTTGCCTCGTTGCTCGGCGCTTACCGCCACGTACCCGGGCCAGTGCCCACCGTACGGGACGCCCGCCAGCCAGGTGCGGCGACCGTGCGCAGGCGCTTCATTCCCCTGGCGGCAGCCGTGGCCCTGACCGCCTGCCTGGCCGGCTTCGCCGCCTGGGTGCCGTGGCGCCTGCACTGGAGCGAGAACCGGCAGTGGGCAATCGAGACCGGCGCCCCCGCGGTTCCCGCAGCGCTGGGCGTCGGGCAGACGCTGGCGACCGCAGCCACGCAATCGGCCACGATCCGGGTGGCGCGCATCGGCCGGATGGAGGTGATGCCGCTGACACGGATCCGGCTCACGGACACCCGCACCGGACACCACCGCATCGAGCTGCTGGAAGGCCGCATCCGCGCGCGGATCTGGGCGCCGCCCGGCCAATTCGGCATCGCCACCGGTGCCGGCGAAACCGTCGACCTGGGCTGCGCGTTCGAGATGGACCGCAACCGCGACGGCGAAGGCCGGATCCACGTCACCAGCGGCTGGGTCATGCACAGCGTGGCCGGCCAGGAGACCCTGGTACCGGCCGGTTCGGATCTGGATTTCACCCGCGAACGCAGCGGCATCCCGTTGGCGGTGGATGCCGCCGCAGGGTTCCGGACGGCCGTCGGCCAGTTCGACCAGGCGATGGCGGCAGGGCAGCGTCCTGCCGACGCCGAGGCGCTCATTGCCCGCGAAGCCACGGCTGCGGATCGCTTCACCCTGCTCACCCTGCTCACCCGTTACCCGGCACTGGCCTCCGGACCGCTCTATCCCAGGCTCACCGCGATGTTCGACGGGGCGCCTCCGCCAGGGCACCGCGACGCCTGGCTGCACGGCAGCGTGCATGCGATGAACCAGTGGTGGGAGCAGATTCCGCGCCCGCCCAAGGCCTGGTGGCTGAACTGGCGCGATGCGCTGGATTGAGCGGCGACGATTCCATGGCCGGGCGAAGACCGCATACGATGCGTTCCGTTCCGTCCCGCCCGCTCCCATGCCTCCTGCCGCCATCGCCATGACCCGCCTCGCCCGGCACTCGCGCGCCGTCGCCCTCGCCTGCGCCCTGGTCTGTGCCATCTGGCCGGCACTGGCACAGACGCCGGACACTCCGCCATGGGAACCGACCACGCCGGCACTGGAAGGTGCGCAACTGGCCCTGCTCGATGCCGCGCTCGACCGGCTGCCACCGCAGCGGCCAGGCGTGACCGACATGTACGTGCTGGGCGTGGCCGGCGATGCCGACGAGGACGTGTTCCGCAACGAGGTCGCCTATCTGCGGCAGTTGTCGGCACAGCGCTGGGATGCGGACGGGCGCATGCTGGCACTGGCCAACCAGCCGGACACGCTCGACAGTGAAGGGGCCCTGCCGCTGGCCACCTACGACAGCCTCGGCCATGCGCTGGACGCACTGGGACGGAAGCTGGACCCACGCGAGGACGTGCTGTTCCTGTACCTGGGCAGCCACGGCGTGGACGACAGCAGCTTCTACCTGCATACCGGACCGGATGAGGAGGACTATCTGACGCCGGAAGATCTGGCGCAGTTGCTGGACGAAGCGAAGATCGGCAATGCGGTGATCGTGGTGTCGGCCTGCTATTCGGGCGGCTTCGTGCCGGCGTTGAAAGCCCCCAACCGCATGGTCATCACCGCCGCGCGCAAGGACCGCCCGTCCTTCGGCTGCGGCAACACCGACAGCGCCACCTGGTTCGGCCGCGCCTTCCTGGTCGAGGCGTTGAACGCCACCAACGACTTCGCTGCCGCTTTCAGCATGGCCCGCGATACCGTGCGGCGGCGGGAGAAGGAAGAAGACGAGCTGCCGTCGCAACCGCAGTTCTTCGCCGGCAAGGCGATCGCGCCGGTACTGGCGCGCTGGCGTGCCGGGCTGCCGGCGAGCGCGCCTGTGCCCTATCCTTTCGTGCACTCGCCGGCGGCGGGCAACAGCAACCGCAAATCCCCATAGGAGCGCGCCCTGGTGCGCGGTGGGGCCTGCATGCAGATTCCTCTGCAACAGCCCGCACACTCATTGTGTGGGGGCAGATGGGAAATCCCTATCGCGCACCGAAGTGCGCTCCTGCCGGCGGATATCAGGGCTGCGCGTCCTGCAGGCGATAGGTGGTGCGACTGCGGTATTCCCTGCCATTGAGCGTGACGCGCACCTCGACGGCGTGCTCCCCCACGTCCAGCTTCGTCGGCAATGCGGCGCGCCACAGGTGCGAGGACGGCGTGGCCTCGGGCGAGCGGTCGTAACCGCGCAGGCGCCCGGCCTGGTCGTCGGCCACATTCTCGGCCAGCAGGCGCGGGTCGGGCTGCTCGACACGCTTCATCGGCTGCCAGTCGCCGCCATCGATGCGGAACTCCACCGGCAGGCCGTCATGGCCCATGAACACGTTGGCGTATACGCCCCAGGCCGGATACGCGCCATGGCGCAGCACCCTGGGCGCATGCAGGGCGATCTGCTCGTCGGCCGGTGCGCGCGCGACGCGGTATTCCACGCTGTAGCTTCCCTGCGGCTGTACGTTGAGCAGGCCGTAACCATTGGGCGTGCCGTCGGACATCGTGGTGTCGGGAATACCCTGCGCGTCCTTCACGCCCGACCAGAACGCGCCGCAGGCCGCGCCGACGTTGTATTCGTGCAGCGGCCGCGCGCCCTTCCAGCCCTGCGCCGCGTTCCAGAACACCTGGTTCTGGTTGTGGGTATGGCCGCTCAGGATCAGCGGATGCGGCACCTTCTCCAGCAGCGCGAACAGGCGCGCACGGTCCCCGGCGCGGAACACATGGTCGAACAGCGGGATGTGGATGCCCAGCACCACCAGCCGGTCCTCCGGCACCGTCGGCAGGTAGCGTTCGAGGAAGGCGAACTGGTCCGCGCGCAGGCCGCCGACGTAGGCCGGCTTCTGCCCGGGCTGGGCGACGATGTCGTCCAGCCCGATGAACACCATCGACGCTTCTTCCCAGGCATAGGTGTCCGGCCCCAGCTGGCGGTGGAAGCTGTCCAGCGACTGCGCATCGCTGCGCGCGCCGATGTCCATGTCGTGGTTGCCCGGTACGTGCAGCCATGGCACGCCGAGCGAGGTCACCGCCTTGACCAGCAGCGGATACAGCGACGGATCGTCGTTGGTGATGTCGCCCAGGGTCATGCCCAGCCGCGCGCCGTGCCGGCCACGCAGCGGGGCGACGATGTCGCGCTCGAAGTAGTCCACGTCCAGCGCGCTGGCGGTCTGACTGTCGGCCATCACCAGCGCCTGGAAGCTCGCCGGCGCGTCCGGCTGTGGCACCAGTGCAAAGGGCCGGCACTGCCCGCCTTCGGTTTCGCCCGCGCGCGGACGCCAGATGTCCGGCAGTCCATCGGCACGGGATGCGGCGCGACGGCCGGCGGGCTTGATGACGAACACCGTGGACTGCGCCGAATCCGGCAGGCGATAGCGGCCGTCGCGGCCGGTGACGGCGATGTGCTCGCCATCGGAAACGCGGATGCCCGGCAGCGGCCGCTCGTCCGCGTCGCGCATGCCGTTGCCGTTGGCATCGTCGAACACCAGGCCCTCCACGCAGGAAGCGGCCGCGGCGAACGGTGCGCAGGCCAGCAGCAGGCCGGCGAGCAGGGAGTGGCGCATGGAAGCCTCGTCAGGCGAACGGACAGGCCGTCATTATCGCGCCGCCATGCGACACGCGCATGGCGGCCGCTTTGCCGCGGACGGTCGATCGCAGGGGCGTCGCAGGACGTCCGCGCTCAGCCCGCTGCCTTCTCCGCCGCCCTGGCGTGGCGCTGCTCCAGCACCGCCACCGCGTCGTCCAGCGACAGGCCGCGTGCGCGCAGCAGCACGATCAGGTGGAACAGCAGGTCGGCCGATTCGCCCAGCAGTTCGTCGTCGCGCTGGACCACACCGGCCAGGGCCGTCTCCACGCCCTCCTCGCCCACCTTCTGCGCGATGTGGCGCGTGCCCTTCTCGAACAGTTTCGTGGTGTAGCTGTTGAGCGGGCGGTCGTGCTCGCGCTGCCGGACCAGCGCATCCAGCGCGCCCAGGAACTGCCCCGGTGCATCGCCGAAACAGCTGGTGCTGCCGGTGTGGCAGGTCGGCCCGTGCGGGCGCGCGCTGACCAGCAGGGTATCGGCATCGCAATCGGCGCGGACCGCCACCAGTTCCAGATGATTGCCCGAGGTCTCGCCCTTGGTCCACAGGCGTTGCCGGCTGCGGCTGAAGAAGGTGACCTTGCCGCCCTGCAGCGTCCGCTCCAGCGCGGCGCGGTCCATGTAGCCGAGCATCAGCACCCGCAGCGTGGCCGCGTCCTGCACCACGACCGGCATCAGCCCGCCGACCTTGTCCCAGTCCAGCGCGGCCGGGTCGAAGGGTTTTTCAATAGACATCGCGCACCTCGATCTGTTGTCCGCGCAGGAAGCGCTTGAGTTCCGGAATGGCGATGGCCCCGGAGTGGAACACACTCGCCGCCAGCGCGCCGTCGACGTCGGCCTGCTCGAACACCTCGGCGAAATGCCGCGGTTCCCCGGCGCCGCCGGAGGCGATCAGCGGCACGCTGCACAGGGCGCGGGCCTGGCGCAGCTGGACGATGTCGTAGCCCTTGCGCACGCCGTCGCTGTCCATGCAGTTGAGCACGATCTCGCCGGCGCCGCGCTGCTGCGCTTCGCGCAGCCAGTCCAGCGTCAGCCGCGCCTCGTCGCGGGTCCTGGCCGGGTCCCCGGTGTAGGAACGCACCCGCCACTGCCCGTCCGGCTCGCGGATGGAATCGATGCCGACCACCACGCATTGCTGGCCGAATGCCTCGGCCAGTTCGCCGATCAGTGCCGGCCGTTCCAGCGCTGGCGTGTTGATCGAGATCTTGTCGGCGCCGGCATTGAGGATGCCGCGCGCGGTGTCCACGTCGCCGATGCCGCCAGCCACGCAGAACGGGATGTCGATCAGGCGCGCGACGCGCTCGATCCAGGCCCGGTCCACCGAACGCCCTTCCGGGCTGGCGGAGATGTCGTAGAACACCAGTTCGTCCGCGCCTTCGTCGCGGTAGCGCAGCGCCAGTTCGGTGATGTCGCCCATGTCGACGTGGTCGCGGAAGCGCACCCCCTTGACCACGCGGCCTTCGCGCACGTCCAGGCAGGGAATGATGCGGCGGCTCAACATGCCAGTGCCTCCTCCAGTCGCAGCCGGCCTTCGAGCAGCGCCTTGCCCAGCACCGCGCCCGCGCAGCCGGCGGCCTTCGCTGCGGCCACGTCGTCCACGTCGCGCACGCCGCCGGAGGCCTGCACCGCCACGCCAGGCAACAGCCGCGACAGATGTGCGTACAGGTCGAGATTGGGGCCGGACAACATGCCGTCGCGGGCGATGTCGGTGCACAACAGGTGCTTCATGCCGGCCTGCGCGTAGCGGACGGCGAGTTCGTCCAGGGTGACATCGGCGGTCTCGGTCCAGCCATGCACCGGCAACCGCCACACGCCGTCGCCGCCCTGCCGCGTGTCCAGCGCGATGGTCAGCCGGTCGGCGCCGAACTCCTGCAGCCATGCCAGCACCTGCGCGGGCTCGCGCACCGCCAGCGAGCCGATCACCACGCGGCTGGCGCCGGCGTCGAGGATGCGCGCCACGTCGTCGCGGCCGCGCACGCCGCCGCCGGTCTGCACCTTGAGCGCCGTGGTCGCTGCGACCTGCGCCAGCAACGGCGCCAGCGTGTAGCCTCCGGCCCTGGCCGCATCCAGGTCGACCAGGTGCATCCACTGCGCGCCGGCCGCGGCGAAGGCCTGCGCGCGCGGCAGCGGGTCGTCGCCATAGGTGGTCTGCTGCGCGTAGTCGCCCTGCAGCAGGCGCACTACCTGGCCATTGCGGATGTCGAGCGCGGGATAGACGGCGAAGCTCATGGAAAATCGTTCTCGATGAAGTTGCGCAGGATGCGTGCGCCCGGCCCCGCCGAACGTTCGGGATGGAACTGCGCGCCGCACAGGCGGCCGCGCTGTACCACCGCGGTGAACAGGCCGCCGTGATGGCAGGCCGCCACCGTGTCGGAAGTGACCGGCGCGGCGTAGCTGTGCACGAAATAGGTGCTGGAACCGGCCGCAACCCCGTCCAGCAGCGGCGACTCGCGCAGCGCCAGCAGCTTGTTCCAGCCCATGTGCGGCACACGCACGCCCACCGCCGGATGCAGGCGGCGCACCACGCCCGGCAGCAGGCCCAGGCAGTCCACCCCACCCTCCTCCGATCGCTCGAACAGCAGCTGCATGCCCAGGCAGATGCCCATCAACGGCACCTGCAGTCCGCGCAGCGGCTGCACCAGTCCCTGCGCGTGCAGGCGGCGCATGCCTTCGGCTGCGGCGCCGACGCCCGGCAGGATCACCCGCGACGCACCTTCCAGCTCGGAGGGTCCGCGCACCATGCGCACCGCCACGCCCAGCCGTTCCAGCGCATAACGCACCGAGCCGAGGTTGGCGCCGCCGGCGTCGATCAGCCCGACCGTGTTCACAACGCCCCCTTGGTCGAAGGCAGTTCGGTGCCCTCGCGGCGGATCGCCTGGCGCAATGCGCGCGCCAGCGCCTTGAAGCAGGCTTCGACCTTGTGGTGATCGTTGTCGCCTTCGACCTTCAGATTGAGGTTCAGCCCGGCGGCATCGCACAGCGAACGGAAGAAATGCGGCACCAGCTCGGTCGGCATGTCGCCTACCCGCTCGCGCTTGAATGCGCCTTCGAACACGAAGTACGGGCGGCCACTGAAATCCAGTGCCGCGCTGGCCAGGGTCTCGTCCATCGGCAGGGTGAAGCCGTAACGGCCGATGCCGCGCTTGTCGCCCAGCGCCTCGCGCAATGCCTGGCCAAGGGCGAGCCCGGTGTCCTCGATGGTGTGGTGTTCGTCGATGTGCAGGTCGCCGCGCGCCTGGATTTCCAGCGCGAAACCGCCGTGGCGGCCGATCTGGTCGAGCATGTGGTCGAAGAACGGCAGGCCGGTATCGATCTTCGACGCAGCGGTCTTGTCCAGATCGACGGCTACGCGGATCTGCGTTTCCTTCGTATCGCGCTGCACGGTGGCGCGGCGCGGTGCGTCGGCCAGTTCGTGGGCGATGCCGTCCCAGTCCCACTCGCCCCCGAACTGTCCGGTGCGCAGCTGGAAACCGCGGATATTCAGGTTGTCGGCGAACTGGATGTCGGTGGGCCGGTCGCCGACCATCGCCGAGCGCGCCCAGTCGATGGAACGGTCCTGCAGGTAGCGCAGCATCATGCCGATGCCCGGCTTGCGGTTGGGGCTGTTGTCGGCCGGCCAGCTCGGGTCGATGAGCACGTCGCGGAAGACGATGCCCTGGCTGGCGAAGATCTGCAGCATCAGGTCGTTGGGGCCGTCGAAACTTGCCTGCGGGTAACTTTCGCTGCCCAGCCCGTCCTGGTTGGAGACGATGACGAACTGGTAGCCGGCGTCGCGCAGGCGCAGCATCGCCGGGATGACGTTCCTGACGAAGCGGACCTTCTCGTAGGCGTCGATCTGGAAATCGGCCGGCTCCTCGATCAGGGTGCCATCGCGGTCGACGAACAGGATCGGGGTCATGCGGCGGCCTCCAGCGCGGCCAGTGCGTCGAGGACGCGGTTGTTCTGCTCGGGCGTGCCGAGGGTGATGCGCAGCGCATCGTGCAGCTGCGGCGCGGCGCGCTGGTCGCGCACCACCACACCGGCAGCCAGCAGGCGCTGGAATGCGGCTTCGGCGTCGACGAAGCGCACCAGCAGGAAGTTGGCGTCGGAAGCGTACGCCCGGCGCACGCCGGGCAAGGCCGCCAGCGCGATGCGCAGGCGCTCGCGCTCGGCGCGTACCAAGGCGATGCGTTCGCGCGTGCGCGCCAGCGCCGCATCGTCCAGCCCATCCACCGCCAATGCCGAACACGGCGCAGGAATCGGATACGGCGCCTGACACGCGCGCAATACCGCAATCAGGCCGGCATCGGCGATCACGCAGCCGATGCGCGCGGCGGCCAGCGCATGCGCCTTGGACAGCGTACGCAGCACGGCGATGTTGTCGTGGCGCGGCAGCAGGCTCACCGCCGAGGGTTCATCGGCGAACTCGGCATAGGCCTCGTCCACCACCACCAGCGCCTGCCCGCGCAGCGCGCTGGCCACCTGTTCGACCTGCGCCAGCGGGATACCCAGGCCGCCGGGATTGGAGGGCGAACACAGGAACACCAGCCGCGCGTTGCCCTGCCGGGCGGTGGCGATGATGGCCTCGATGTCCGGCACCAGCCCGGCTTCGGCGTCGCGCAGCGGCACTTCCAGCGCCGGCGCGTTCTGCAGCCGCGCGCTGACCGCGTACATGCCGAACACCGGCGGCGTATATAGCACGCCATCGCGACCGGGCGCGCACAGCGCACGCACCAGCAGGTCGATGGCCTCGTCGCTGCCGCGTCCAATCAGTAGTTGCGCTGACGTGCAGCCGTAGAGCGCGGCCAGCCGTTCGCGCAGCGCCTGCGGCTGCGGCTCGGGATAGCGCCGGCACGTGGCCGCCGCGTCGCCCGGATTCGCCCATGCCGATTCGTTGGCGTTGAGCCATACCTCGCCGTCGAGTTTGGCGCTGCGCGCGGAGGAATAGCCGGCGAAGCCGCGCAGGTCCTCGCGCACCAGATCGAGTACGCCGCTCACGATGCCGCTCCCAGGCGCAGCGCGACCGCATTGGCGTGCGCGTCCAGTCCCTCGGCGCGGGCCAGGATCAAGGCGCACGGGCCGATGCCGGCGATGCCTTCGGCACTGGCCGCCTGCACGCTGATCTGGTTCTGGAAACTGGCGACGCTGACGCCGCTGTAGGCGCGCGCGGCGCCGGCCGTGGGCAGCACGTGGTTGGTACCGGAGCAGTAGTCGCCCAGCGCTTCGGGCGTGTAGTCGCCCAGGAACACCGAACCGGCGGCCTCGACGCGGTCCAGCCAGTCGTGCGGCCGGCGCAGCGCCAGGATCAGGTGCTCGGGCGCGTAGCGGTTGGAAATGGCGAACGCCTGTTCGATCGACTCGACCCTGAGCAACAACGAAGCCGCCAGCGCCTGCCGGGCGATGGCCTCGCGTGGCAGCTGCGCCACCTGCTTTTCCACCTCGTCCTGCACCGCGGCGATCAGCGCGGCATCATCGCTGAGCAGCAGCACCTGCGAGTCCGGGCCGTGCTCGGCCTGCGACAGCAGGTCGGCGGCGACGAAAGCCGGATTGGCGCCGGCATCGGCGATCACCAGCACTTCGGAAGGACCAGCCGGCATGTCGATGGCCGCGGCACCGGCCTGCGCCACCTGCTGCTTGGCCTCGGTGACGTAACTGTTGCCGGGCCCGAACAGCTTGTCGCAGGACGGCACGGTTTCGGTGCCCCAGGCCATCGCCGCGATCGCCTGCGCGCCGCCGATCTTGTAGACCCGGTGCACGCCGGTCAGGCGCGCGGCCACCAGTACCGCCGGATCGGCCGTGCCATCCTTGCGCGGCGGCGTGCACAGCACCACTTCGCGGCAACCGGCCAGCCTGGCCGGCACGCCCAGCATCAGCGCGGTAGACGGCAGCGGTGCGCTGCCGGCCGGTACATACAGGCCGACGCGGCCGATCGGGCGGATGACCTTGCCACAGGTCACGCCCGGCGCGGTCTCCAGCGAGTACGGCTGCGCCATGCCGGCGCGGTGATAGGCGTCGATGCGTCCGGCCGCCTGCTGCATGGCGATGCGCAGCTCCGCCGGTACCGCCAGTTCGGCGGCGGCGAACTCGGCTTCGCCCACTTCGAAGCCATCCAACGTCACGCCGTCGAAACGCGCGGTGATATCGCGCAGGGCAAGGTCGCCGATGCCGCGCACCTGTTCGATCAGCGTCGCGACCGCGGCGCGGGTCTGCGCGGCCACGGCCTGCACCGGCCGGGTCAACGCACGCGCCTGCGCATCGGCATCCAGGGCACTCCAGTCGAGGATGTTCATGCCAGCGACTTCTCCACTGCCAGCACCATCAGCCCCTGCGCGCCGGCGCGCTCCAGTTCCTCCAGCCGCTGCCAGCTAAGCGCGCCATTGCACATGGTCTGCAGCCGCACCGCCCCGCCATTGCCCGGCAGGCGCAGCAGCGGCTCGGCATCGGGCAGCAACCGCGCCAGCTCATCCACGCGCTCTTCGGCCGCGGAGAACATCAGCAGTTTCCGGTCCTGCACCCTGCTCAGGCCGTCCAGGCGACGCAGCAGCATCGCCATCAAGCCGGCGCGGGCATCGTCCAGTTCGTTGACCGGGCCGGCCAGCACGGCCTCGCTGTCCAGCAGCGTTTCCACCGGCTTGAGCTGGTTGGCCGCGAGCGTGGCGCCACTGGAAACCAGGTCGCAGATCAGGTCGGCGGTACCCAGCTTCGGCGCGATCTCCACCGAGCCGGACAGTTCCACTACCTGCGCGTCCACGCCCTTGTCCTTCAGCCATGCGGCGAGGATGGCCGGGTAGCTGGTGGCGATGCGCTTGCCGGCCAGTTGCGCCGGCCCCTGCCAGTCCCACTCCTCGGGCACGGCGATCATCAGCCGGCACTGACCGAAACCGAGACCGCGCAACGGCTGGTAGGCGTCGGTCAGGCCGAGCTGGCGACGCGCCTTGGCCTGTTCGTCCAGTTCGTTGAGGCCGACCACGCCGAGGTCGCAGACGCCATCGGCGATCAGCCCAGGGATGTCGTCGTCGCGCACCAGCAGCAGGTCCACCGGCAGCGACTCGCCGAAGCAGAACAGCTTGTCGCGGCTCTGCCGCCAGCTCAGCCCGCAGGCGGCCAGCAGGCTGCGCGCCGGGTCGGCCAGGCGCCCGTTCTTCTGGATGGCGATACGCAGCCGGTCGCGGGCCGGCGCGGTGGAGGAAGCACTCATGATCTTGTCTCAGTTGGATTCGGTTTTGCGCGCGGACAGCCGCTCGATGGCGACGGCATAACCACCGGCGCCGTGCTCGAGCGAGCGCGCGACCCGGCCGATGGTGGTCACGCTCACCCCGGTCAGGTCGTATATCTCGCGGTAAGGCACGCCCTTGCGCAGCAGCGGCACCACGCGCCAGCGGTCGGCCATCGCCTCCAGCTCGGCCGGCGTGCACAGATCGCGCAGGAAGGCCTGCACGTCCTGCGGCCGCTCCAGCGCGGCGAATGCGCACGCCAGCGCCTTGAGGGAAGCGTCGGAAGCCTTTTCGCGGTCAGAGTCGGGGCGCGTCTTCATACGTACCAATGTAATAGCGTGCTAATACATTAATCCAAGCTGGCAGCCATCGTCAAACCGCCCTCCTTGTGCCCCCTTCCGGCAGGTGCTCCAATGCCTCGCGCCCCCGGCAAAGGCACGGCATGAAACGCTTCGCATGGATGGCTCTGGCCCTGCTTTCGGCAACATCAATGGCGGCAGCCGCGCCACCGATCACAACGCAGGACGCACTGGCCGACTACCTCGTCCTGCATGAGGGGAAGCCCTCGCCGCTGGACGCGCTGCCGGCGGGCGCTCGCGCCCGTTTCCTGGCAGGCATCCGCTTCGACCGCGGACAGGCGCACCCGCAGCTGGCCGATATCACCCTGCTGCCGAAACGACAGGGCAAGGAGATCCTGTCGTTGTTCGGACTTTCTTCCCTGGCCGAGAACCCGGCGCTGCAATGGGCCGAAGCGCCCCTGCAGGTGCCCACCGGCATCAGCGACTTCGAAGCGCGCTACAACGATCACCTGCGGGCCGCGCAGGGAGCCTCCCTGGACGAGGCCTTCCCGGAGCTGGCGATGCCCGGCGCAATCCGGCGCCTGTCCAGCTACGAGCTGGTGTTGCTGTTGCGCCTGTTGAGACAGGCGCAGTTCGACCAACTGCAGGCCAGCCATGTCGACGCCGTCCTGGCAGCCGGCAAGGAATTGCTGGACCGGGATGCACTCCCCGGCAATCTGCGGGAACTCCCCTACGACACTCTGCTGCTGGCACGCAGGTTCGATGATGCGCGACGATATGCCGCCGCCCTGCCCACCCACCCGGCTGCACGCTTCGATGATCGTCCTGCGGCCGGCAAGGTCGCAGCCGCATGGCAGCAGCAGCCGGCGACAGGCACATGGCGCCCGGAAGCCATCGACCTCGCGCCGACGCAGATCCTGGTGCTGGCCGGTTGTCATTTCTCCGACGACGCGGCCACCGCCATCGAGCGTGATCCGGTACTCGGTCCCTCGTTCGCCCTCCATGCACGCTGGCTGGCCGCGCCGCCGGGCATCGAGGACATGGATGCCGTGGAGGCATGGAACCGGCGGCACCCGACGCAACCGATCCTGCCGATCCATGACAGACAGCAATGGGCACTGCTGCCCGAGGGCTGGGAGATGCCGACCTTCCTGGTGATCCGCGACGGCAAAGTGATCGACCGGCTCAGCGGATGGCCGGCCGGGGACCCCGCGCATCACCGGTCACTGCTGGCGATGTTGCGGCATGCCGGCCTGCTGCCGGCACCCGCGCAGGATGCCGACTGAACGATGCGGGCGGGACCGCAGGACTACGACCTGCCCGGCACCGCTCAACGCGCCATGGCGCGGGCCTGTTCCAATTCCACCTGCAGCGTGGAGGCCAGTTCGTCGCGGGCGACCTCGAACTGCTGCTCGCGCAGCAGGTCCTTGACCGCGACCACGCCGCGCGCCAGTTCGTCCTCGCCGGCCAGCACCACGAAACGGATGCCGGCCTTGGCCGCGTACTGGAACTGCTTGCCGATCTTCTTCGGCTCCATCTGCACTTCGGTGTTGATGCCGCCGGCGCGCAGGCGGCGGGCGATGTCCAGCGACTGCGGCATCGCTGCCTCGTCCATCAGCGCCACCATCGCCTGCACGCTGCTCCCGGCGATGCCCTCGATCAGGTTGGCCTCGCGCAACTGCCAGAACAGGCGGGTCAGGCCGATGGAGATGCCCACGCCCGGCAGCTTCGACTTGGTGTAGTGGCTGGCCAGGTCCTCGTAGCGGCCGCCCGAGCAGATCGAGCCGATCTGCGGGTGGTCCAGCAGCGTGGTCTCGTAGACGGTGCCGGTGTAGTAGTCCAGGCCGCGGGCGATGGAGAAATTCAGGCAATACGCGCTTTCCGGCACGCCCAGCGCCTTGACCAGCTCCAGCACTTCGCGCAGTTCGGCGGCACCGGTACGCAGCGACTCACTGGCGGCGTCGCCGGCGTCGTCCAGCACCGCGTCGATCTTCGCCAGCGCGTCGGCGTGCGACTGCGAGCGGACCTCGACGAAGGCAAGGATGCGCTCCACGGCATCGGCGGGCAGGCCGAAGTCCGGACCGACCAGGGTTTCGCGCACGTAATCGGCACCGCGCTTGTCGAGCTTGTCGACCTCGCGCAGCACCAGCGCCTGCTGCTGCGGATCGGACACGCCCTGCGCCTCGAAGAAACCGCGCATCAGCTTGCGGTTGTTCAGCTGCACCGCGAAGCTGCCGATGCGCAGTTCGGAGAACACCGCGTGGATCACCGCCAGCACTTCGGCGTCGTAGCGGATGCTCAGCGCGTCCTTGCCGATCACGTCCACATCGCACTGGTAGAACTCGCGGAAACGGCCGCGCTGGGCGCGCTCGCCGCGGTAAACGCGCTGCATCTGGTAGCGGCGGAACGGGAAAGTCAGCTCGTGCTCGTGCTCGGCCACGTAGCGCGCCAGCGGCACGGTCAGGTCGAAGCGCAGCGCCATCTCGGGCAGGCCCTTCTCGCCGCCTGCTTCAACCGCGCTGGCGGCCGCGTTGGCCAGCGCGCCGGTGGACTGCACGAAATACACCTGGCGCTCGGTCTCGCCGCCGGACTTGGTCAACAGCACGTCGGACAGCTCGAACACCGGCGTCTCCACCGGCAGGAACCCGAAGCGCTCGTAGTTGCGGCGGATGACGTCCAGCATGCGCTGGAACGCAATCTGCTCGCGCGGCAGCAATTCCATGATGCCGGGCGGCGTACGGGGCTTGATCACGGGCGAAACTCCTGCAAACGGTGGGGGTGAGCGGACGCCAATTCTAGCGCCACGCCGCCCCGGCCGACCGCATGAAGTATCATGTGCGCACGTCCCCCGCCCCGAAGCCATGACCCGGTCCGTCCCCGGTTCCGAGCCAAACTCCGCATTGCCCTCCGTTTCCGAAGGAAGCGGCGCGCGCGAGTGCCTGCAGTGTTCGGTGCGGCATCTGTCGGTGTGCTCGGCGCTGTCCTGCGACGAGGTGCAGGCGCTGGAGCAGATCACCGCGTCCATGCCGGTGCCGATGGGGGCCACCCTGGCCCGCAGCGGCGAGCCGCGCGCGCATGTGTTCACCGTGACCGAAGGCGCGCTGCGGCTGGTGCGCACGCTGGCCGACGGCCGTCGCCAGGTCAACGGTTTCGTGCTGCCCGGCGACTACGTGGGCCTGAGCGGCAGCGACCGCCACCGCTACGACATCGAGGCCATCGCCGAGAGCCGCGTGTGCCGCGTATCGACCTCGCAGATGCGCGACCTGCGCCAGCGCTTCCCGCACCTGGAACGCAAGCTGCTGCAGCGCGCCTGCCAGGAACTGGACGCCGCCCAGGACAACGCCCTGGCGCTGGCGCGGCTGCAGCCGCCGGAACGGCTCGCCGATTTCCTGCTGCGCCTGGCCGCGCGCGAGGCCATGCAGGGCCAGGTCGGCAACCGCGTGGCGCTGCCGATGGGCCGTGGCGACATCGCCGACCACCTGGGCCTGACCATGGAAACGGTCAGCCGCACCTTCACCAAGCTGCGCCAGCAGGGGCTGATCGCCCTGCCGCATCTGAACGTGGTCGAGATACTCGACTTCGCTGGCCTGCAGAAGCTGGCCAACGACGACCTGGGCTGAGCCGCCCGGCATTTGACGCTCCACCGCCCGGCCTGCAAGCTGGGCGTGGCCGCCACCACTGGCGGCGCCCCGGAGGCCTCATGTCGCGTGCTGTCGCCCCACTGCTCTCCATCGTCATCGGCATCGGTTTCGTGCTGCTGGTTCTGTATGCCTGGCCGCCGATCGCCGCCCACAACACGGTTCCCATGCGACTCGCCCAGGCCGGGCTGTCCGGCACCGCCTGGTACAGCGCACTGACCCTGCAGGACTTCGCGATCAACCTGCTGCTCGCCCTGCCCGCCGCCTGGCTGCTGCGGCGGCTGGGACGCGACCGGCTCCGTTTCCACTGTGCACTGGCCACGCTGGCTTTCGCCACCGCCTTCACCGCAGCGGCGGGCCTGCCGGTGTTCTCCGCTGGCGGCTTCATCGTTGCCGGCTGGCTGTTGATGCTGGCAGCCCTGCCGGTGGCGACATGGCTGCTCGGCCTGCTGCCCGGACACAGCAACAGGCGTGGCCGCTCCGGCGACCAGCCACGCACACGCACCGCCTAGCCCGATCGCCGGTCTGGCACCATTTTGACCAGACCGGCGCGAACGCCCGCCGGCATTGGCCCGGCGGGCACTTGTCCACAGGCTTTCCTCGCCGCACTCCACATCCGCTGTGGACAACGCGGTGTAACGGTCAACCCAGCAGCGCGTCGCGCAGCGCTGCGTACTCCGGCGCGCAGGGCTCGGCATGGGCCGGACGCTGCAGCAGTTCGGCCAGCGCCGGCGGCACCGGCACCTCGCGACCGATCAGCGGCTCGACCACCGTCTCGAACTTGGCCGGATGCGCCGTCGCCGCCACCGCCCAGTGTTCGTGCGCCGCAGCCTCGCCACTGGCGCGCAGCTGCTCCAGCACCCGCACAGCGGTAGCGGTATGCGGGCAGAACACTTCACCATGCCGCTGGTGGCGGGCGGCGATGGTGTCGCGGATGGCGGCGTCGTCCACCGCGCGCGAAAGGAACTGCGCGCGCAGCACAGCGTCGTCGCCGGCATACAGCCAGCGCAGCCGCTCGAAGTTGCTGGGCGCGCCCACGTCCATCGCATTGGCAAGCGTGGCCACGCTGGTGCGGGCCTGGTACTCGCCGCCAGCGAAATAGTCCGGCAGCACGCGGTTGGCGTTGGTGGCCAGCACGATCCGCCCCAGCGGTACGCCCAGCGCGCGCGCCATGACCGCCGCCATCGCATTGCCGAGATTGCCGGTGGGAACGACGACGTTCAGCAGCGAGCCCTGCGCGGCGTGATGGGTCAGTGCCGCATGCGCGTAATAGCTCATCTGCGGCAGCAGGCGGCCGAGGCTGATGCTGTTGGCTGAACTCAGCGGCACCTGCGCCTGCAGCCCGGCATCGTTCAACGCCTGCTTGACCATGGCCTGGCAATCGTCGAACGCGCCGGCCACGCGCAATGCGCGGATATTGCCGCCCAGGCAACCCAACTGGTGCGCCTGTCGCGGCGACACGCGCCCGTCCGGGTACAACACCACCACCTGCAGGTTGGGTTGATTATGGAAGGCGGCGGCCACGGCCGCGCCGGTATCGCCGGAGGTCGCGACAACAATCGTCAGCGGACGCTCCTGCCCCGCGCGCAGCCGCGACAGGCTGGCGGCCAGGAAGCGCGCGCCGAAATCCTTGAACGCCGCCGTCGGCCCATGGAACAACTCCAGCACATGGTCGTTGCGGGTAGCCAGGCGCCGCAGCGGCGCCGGAAAATCGAAGGCTTCGGCGCAGATCCGCGGCAGGTCCGCCTCCAGACCGTCGCCGGCGAAGAACGGCTGCAGCAGCGTGGCCGCGGTATCGGCCAGCGCGTCGCCCGCCTGCAGGGCACGGGCCGGAGGCATCTGCTGCGGCACATACAGGCCGCCATCGGGCGCGAGGCCGGCGGCGATGGCCTGACTGAGTGTCGCGGCGGGGGCATTGTTGCGGGTGGAGATGAAATGCATCGAGAAGATTCCGTGAAGTGCCCTCCGCAGGAGGGCGGGATTTCAAAGCAACCGTGCGCCCGGGCTGTTCAACGGCGTCACCCAGCTCTGGCTGTCGAAGCCAGCCTCGGCGAACGCGGCCCGCACCTTCGGCGCGGCGGCCTCCGCCGCGTCGCGCGTCTGGAACCATGCGAACACGCTGGGCCCGGCGCCGGAAATGCTGGCCCCCAATGCGTCGGCAGCCAGCGCAGCCTGCTTGGCCGCGTCGAAGCCGGCGATCAGCGGCGCACGGCGCGGTTCGACCAGCACGTCGCGCAGGCCGGCGCGCACCAGCCCGGCATCGCCGGCATGGCAGCCCGCCAGCACCAGTGCCAGATTGGCGCTCTGCGCGACGAACTCCTTCAGTTCGTAGCTGCCTTGCAGGGCCGCGCGCGCGCGGCGGGTCTCCAGCAGCGCGTCCGGGTGCACCAGCAGGCTGTGCCACTGCGCGGGCACCGGCACGGGCACCAGCCGCTCCAGCGTGGACAACACCAGCCCGCCGAGGAACATCGGCCCGAGGTTGTCGCCATGGCGGCTGCCGCTGGCCACCGCCTCGCCTTCCAGCGAGTACAGGTACAACTGCTCCCGGCTCAACGGCGCATCCAGCAGGGCGTTGGCCGCGACCAGCGCGGCCACGCACGAGGCTGCCGAGCCGCCCATGCCTGAGCTCAGCGGTATGCCCTTGTCGATCTCGATCTCGAAGCCGAACGGCAGCGCCAGCGCCTGCCGCAGTGCGATCAGCGCCGCGCCGGCCGTGTTGCCGGCGGCCTCCCGGGGCAGTTCCGCGGTGGTACCACGGATCGCCGCGATGCGGACCTCCTCTGCCGCGATGCGCCGCACCGTCACCGTATCGCCGACACCGGCCACGGCATAGCCGAGCAGGTCGAAGCCGACCGCCACATTCGCCACCGACGCCGGGGCGAAAGCGCGCGCCTCGCGCAGGCCATTGTTCATCACCGCTGCACTCACAGTCGTGCGCCCTCCCCGGCAGCCACCCGCAGCACGTCGGCGAACACGCCGGCAGCCGTCACTTCCGGGCCGGCGCCCGGCCCCTGCACCACCAGCGGATTGTCGCAGTAGCGGCGGGTGGTGAACTGCACCACGTTGTCGGTCAAGCGCAGGTTGGCGAAGGCATGGTCGGCCGGCAGTTCCACCAGGCCAACGCTGGGCGCCTGTCCCGGCGCGAACTGCGCGACGTAGCGCAGCACATGGCCGCGCGCGCGGGCGTCGGCCAGGCGTTGTGCGAATGCGACGTCCACCTCGTGCAGCCGCGCCATGAAATCCTCCACGCTGGCCTGGCGCAGCGCGTCGGGCACCAGGCTCTCCACCGCCACGTCCTCGAGACTGAGCGCATGGCCGGCCTCGCGCGCCAGGATCACCAGCTTGCGTGCCACATCCACGCCGGACAGATCGTCGCGCGGGTCCGGCTCGGTGTAGCCCATCGCCCGCGCCTGCGCGACCAGTTGCGAGAACGGCACGCTGCCGTCGTACTTGTTGAACAGCCACGCCAGCGTGCCGGAGAAGATGCCGGCGATCGCGGTGACCTCGTCGCCGGTATCGACCAGGTCGCGCAGCGTGGTGATCACCGGCAGCCCCGCGCCCACCGTGGCCTCGTAGCGGAAGCGCGCACCGGTGGCGCCGGCCGCCTCGCGGATGGCCTGGTAGCGCGCCAACGGCCCGGAGCCGGCCTGCTTGTTCGGCGTGACCACGTGGATGCCGGCGGCGAGCCAGCCGGCATAGCGGTCGGCTACGTCCGGGCTGCCGCTGCAGTCGATGATCAGGGTGTGCGGCAGGCGCGCGGACAGCAGGTGCTCGGTGAAGCGGTCCAGGTCGGCCGGTTCCGCGGCAGCCTCGAAAGCGGCCTTCCAGTCGCCCTGCACGCCGCGCGTGTCCAGCAGCATGCGGTTGCGCGACAGCACCGCGCGCAGCCGCAGGTCCAGCTTCGCCCGCGCCAGCAACTGCGGCTGGGCGACGCGCAGCTGTTCCAGCAGGGCGGCGCCGACATTGCCCGGGCCGATCACGCCCACCGAAAACGTCTGCGGCGACAGCCAGAACCCGGCATGCGCGGCACGCAGCGCCTTGGTGGCGTCGCGGGCATCGATGGCCACCGAGATGTTGCGTTCCGACGAGCCCTGCGCGATGGCAAGGATATTGACCTGCGCCCGTCCCAGCGCCTCGAACAGGCGCGCGGCCACGCCCGGCTGCCCAGCCATGCCATCGCCCACCGCGGCCAGCACGCTCACGCCTTCGGTCAGCTGCACCCGCTGCACCTGCCCGGCGGCCAGTTCGTGCGAGAACGCCTGCACCAGCGCATCGCGCGCGCGCGCCGCCTCGGCCTGGCGCACCACGCAGCAGATCGAATGTTCGGACGAACCCTGCGAGATCATCACCACCGACACATGCGCGTTGCGCAGCGCCGCGAACACGCGTTCGGCGGTGCCCGGCACGCCGATCAGGCCGGTGCCCTCGACGTTCAGCACGGCCAGGTCGGGGCTGAGCGTCAACCCCTTGATCGGCCCGCTGCCGGCGCTGACCGCGGTGATGCGGGTGCCCGGATGCTGCGGCTGGAAGGTATTGCGGATGATGATCGGCAGGCCACGCTCGATCGCCGGCGACATGGTCTGCGGGTGCACGACCTTGGCGCCGAAATAGGCCAGCTCACAGGCCTCGTCGTAGCTCAGGGCTTCCAGTTGCACCGCCTCGGGCACGACGCGCGGGTCGGCCGAGAGCACGCCGTCCACGTCGGTCCAGATGTGCAGCTCGTCGGCGGCGAACAGTGCGGCGAAGATCGCGCCGGAAAAATCGCTGCCGTTGCGGCCCAGCGTGGTGATGTTGCCCTTGCGGTCGCGGGCGACGAAGCCGGTCACCACCAGCCGCCGCGCCGGATGCGACTGCCGCCACAGCGCCAGCTTGGCGGCACTGGACTTCCAGTCCACGTCCACGCCGAGTTCGCCGTGGTTGACCACCAGCACCTCGCGCGCGTCCAGCACGTCGGCGTCCTCGCCCAGCGCCTGCAGGTGGTGGCCGAGCAGGTGCGCCGAGAACACCTCGCCCAGGCCCTGCACGCGGTCCAGCACTTCCTGCGGCAGTTCGCCGATCACCGCCAGCGCGGCGAGGATCTCGCGCAGCCGGTTGAAGCGCGCGTCCAGCCATTCGATGGTCGGCCCGGAGTTCTCGGCCAGCAGCGATACCGCCGCCGCGCGGTGGCGGGCACGCAGTTCATGCCAGCGTTCGTCCCAGGCCGCGTCGGCGCCGGCAGCCAGCCGGGCCAGGTCGATCAGCGCATCGGTGACGCCCTTCATCGCCGAAACCACGGTGACCTGCACGTCTTCCTCGCGCGCCAGCAACAGCTGCGCCACATGGCGGTAGCGGTCGGCGTTGGCCACCGAAGTGCCGCCGAACTTGTGGACGACACTGCGGACGGCGACGTCCGCGACGGGAGCGAGGGGTGAAGCGGCAACTGGCGACATCGGATGAACCTCGGCTGGAGGCCCCGACACGCATCAGGATGGGAGCCCCCGCATCCTGATCCGGGTGCGGGGCCGTGGTTTTCGGAAACTACGCGAAGACGACGGGCCGCACCGGGCGAGTGGTGACGGTAATGGTGGTGGTAATGGACATGCAGCCGCTGCCCGGCAGCGCGCCTGCAGGCGGCTGGACGATGGCGAAGAGGGGCGGCGACGTGTGCATGCGGTCAAGAGGACACCAGCCATGAATGCGCTGTCAAGTGTTGCGACGCAAAAGACCACTTGCATCCATCGTCGGCGAACGCGCATTTATCGGTTGCAAATGTCATCAACACCGATCATCGCCCATCTATCCGGCAAGCATCGGCAAAACGCCGCTTCCTGGATCGGGACCGGCGATCGCGCCACCCCGTGCTGCGACCGCCTGCGGAGCGCCCACCGGGAAGCCCCGTCCGCCGGAACTGCGCGGAACGGGCGCATCCGCCCCACCACGCCGGGTCAATGCGGAGCCAGTGCCTCGGCCGCGGGCCGATGCGCGGCCGCGCTCAGCACCACGCCGGCGAGCAGGCAACCCGCGGCCAGCAGCTCCAGCGGCAACGGCCAGCGCTGCTGCCAGAGGAAGCCGTAAAGCAGGCCGAACAAGGTCTCGAACACGATCATCTGCCCGCCCAGGGTGAGCGGCAGTGCGCGGCTGGCGCGGTTCCAGCAGGCGTTGCCGAGGATCGACGCCAGCACCGCCACCGCCGCGGCCGCCAACCAGAACTGCCCCCACTCGGTCGGCGGACGCCCCTGCCCTCCGCCAGCGAACGCGAGCGGCGCCACCAGCAGCGCTAGGCCGCCTGTCGCCACACCCGTCAACAACGACCAGTCATGCCCGGACACCTCCGGGCAGCGCGCCAGCCAGCGCGTATTGCCCACCGAGTACACCGTCCACGACACCAGCGCGCCGACCGCGCACAGCAGGCCCACCAGGCGCTGCCCGGCACCGGTGTGCACATGCGAAGAGGCCATCGCGGCCCACCCCATCAGCACCACCCCGGCCACGCACAGGGCCAGCGCCGGCGCCAGTTTCGACAGCGGCAGCGCCCCCGGCTCGCGCGAGGCGGTGACCGCCACCAGTACCGGCACCATGCCGACGATCAGCGACGCCGCCGCACCACCGCTCCACTGCACCGAAATGGACAGCAGCACGTAATACAGCAGGTTGCCCAGCAGGCTGAGCCAGGCCAGCGCGCCCCATTCGGCGCGGCCGATGCGCGAACGCAGCGCCGGCCAGCGCGGCACCAGCAACACCAGCGCGATGGCGCCGTAGACCAGGTAGCGCGCGGCCGCCAGCTGCAGCGGCGCGAATCCAGCCAGCATGGCCGGAGCCAGGAACACCACGCCCCACAGCGCCCCGGAGGCCACGCCGTTGGCGATCCCGACACTCATCGAACGACTCACGCCTGCCGCACCATTGCCATGGAGAAGGGCGCGCAGTGTAGGCACCGCCCCGGCGGCACGTCTTGACCGAGGCTACTGCCGGGCACGCCACTGTCGCGGCGTGCGCCCGCTTTCCCGCCGCAGCGCGCGGGTGAACGCACTCTGTTCGGAATAGCCGGCGCGCTGGGCGATGTCGCTGATGCTGGCATCGCTGCCCAGCAGTTGCCGCTTGGCCCAGCGCAGGCGCGCGGCACCGACCCAGGCCAGCGGCGGCAGCCCGAATTCGCGGACGAACAGCGCATGCAGGCGGCTGCCGCTGACCCCGGCAATGGCCGCCATGCGCGCCACCGACCAGTCCAGCCCCGGCGCCGAAACCACGGCCATGCACACGCCCTGCAGCCGCGCACCGCTGCCCGCCGGGGCGAAATGCCGCAGCAGGCGCGGCAACGGATCGCCCGCCAGCCCACTGGCCGGCAACCCCTGCAGGCGCTGGCGCATCTCCAGCGGCAACGCCAGCCAGGGCTTGCGGTACAGATGTTCCAGCGTGTCGTCGTCGAGCACGCCTGCCGGACAGTCGACGATCAGGCAGCAGTGGTCGCCCAGCGCTTCCAGCTCATGGGTCCGGCCGGGCGCGACGAAGGCGCCCTGCAACCCATCCAGATGGCCACCGGCGCCACCCACCTCGAACTGCAGCTCGCCGCGCACCGGCAGCACCCACTGCGCATAGTCGTGGCACTCCAGCCCGGTGGGCCCGAGGTAACGGCGCAGGTGGGGAGTGCTGGCGGACATGGAGGCGGTCTGCGCAGGAGGCGGCGGCCGCCGCAGGCATCGCGCGGCAAGCGGAACGATGGTGGCCCCGACACGATTCGAACGTGCGACCTGTCCCTTAGGAGGGGACCGCTCTATCCAGCTGAGCTACGGGGCCTGCGGACGCGTATTGTGGCATGCCGCCGCCGCATCCGGCATCCACCCAGCGCCAAGAAACATGCGCGGCTCTGCTAAAATCGGGGTTCTGCATGCCGCACCCCACCTCTGCCAGCGGCTGCGCCCCCCAACGCAAAGCAATCAGGAGATTTCATGTCCTTCGAAATGCTCAAGGCGCTCGGCCTCGACGCTTCCAACGCTGGCACCTATCTGGGCAATGGCGAATGGTCCACCGCCACCGGCGCGGGCGTTCTCAAGCCGCAGAACCCGACCACCGGCGAAGTGATCGCCGAGGTCCAGGCCACCACCGACGCCGACTACGAGACCATCGTCACCCGCGCCCAGGAGGCCTACAAGGTATGGCGCACCACCCCGGCACCGCGCCGCGGCGAAGCCGTGCGCCTGTGCGGTGAAGCGCTGCGCCGTCACAAGGACGCGCTGGGTTCGCTGGTCGCGCTGGAAATGGGCAAGTCCAAGCCGGAAGGCGACGGTGAAGTGCAGGAGATGATCGACATCGCCGACTTCGCACTGGGCCAGAGCCGCATGCTGTACGGCTACACCATGCACTCCGAGCGTCCGGGCCACCGCATGTACGAGCAGTACCAGCCGCTGGGCCTGGTCGGCATCATCTCGGCCTTCAACTTCCCGGTCGCGGTGTGGGCATGGAACTCGTTCCTGGCGGCGATCTGTGGTGACGTCTGCATCTGGAAGCCGTCCAACAAGACCCCGCTGACCGCGATCGCCTCCATGAAGATCTGCAACGAGGCGCTGCGCGAAGGCGGCTTCCCCGACATCTTCTTCCTGATCAATGATGCCGGCACCGAACTGTCGGAAAAGCTGGTGGACGACAAGCGCATTCCGCTGATCTCCTTCACCGGCTCCACCCGGATCGGCCGCCTGGTCAACCAGAAGGTGGCCGCGCGTCTGGGCCGCTGCCTGCTGGAACTGGGTGGCAACAACGCCATCATCCTGGACGAGACCGCCGACCAGAAGCTGGCCGTGCCGGGCATCGTGTTCGGCGCCGTCGGCACCGCCGGCCAGCGCTGCACCACCACCCGTCGCCTGATCGTGCACGAATCGATCTACGACAACGTGCTGGCCACGCTGGTCAAGGCGTACAAGCAGGTCGAAGGCAAGATCGGCGATCCGACCGACCCGGCCAACCTGATGGGCCCGCTGAACAGCCCGGAAGCCGTGCAGCAGTTCCTCGCTTCGATCGCCAGGGCCAAGGCCGCCGGCGGCACCATCGAGACCGGCGGCACCGCCATCGACCGTCCGGGCAACTTCGTGCTGCCGGCGATCGTCACCGGCCTGAAGAACAGCGACGAGATCGTCCAGCACGAGACCTTCGCCCCGATCCTGTATGTGATGAAGTACTCGACCCTGGACGAGGCCATCGACATGCAGAACGGCGTGCCGCAGGGCCTGTCCTCCTCGATCTTCACCACCAACCTCAAGTCGGCCGAGAAGTTCCTGTCGGCCGCCGGCAGCGACTGCGGCATCGCCAACGTCAACATCGGTACCTCCGGCGCCGAGATCGGCGGTGCGTTCGGCGGCGAGAAGGAAACCGGCGGCGGCCGCGAGTCCGGCTCGGACGCGTGGAAGGTCTACATGCGCCGCCAGACCAACACCATCAACTACTCCGATTCGCTGCCGCTGGCCCAGGGCATCAAGTTCGACCTGTGATGGTGCCGGGCTCCCGCCCCGCGGGAGTCCTTTTCCCGCAGGAGCGCACCTTGGTGCGCTCCTGCGGTTCACTACGTTCACGCCCCCGTTGGAGACCCACCGATGAGCATTCCCGCACCACGACAGACCAGCAGCTATGCCGTGATCGCCCTGGTCGCCGGCATTCTCGGCTGGACCCTGCTGCCGTTCCTGGGCAGCATCGGCGGCATCATCTTCGGCCACATGGCGCGCGGCGAGATCCGCCGCAGCAATGGCCAGCTCGATGGCGACGGTCTGGCCATCACCGGTCTGGTGCTGGGCTGGGTGTCGGTGGCGATGTGGGTGCTTGGCATCCTCGCCTTCGTCCTGTTCTTCGGCGGTCTGGCCTGGCTGGCCGCGCTGAGCTCCTGAGACCGGCGTGCACACCGATCCGACCGAGCGTTTCAGCAACCGGGTAGCGGATTACGTCCGTTATCGCCCCGGCTACCCGGCGGCGCTGCTGGACTGGTTGCATCGTGACATCGGCATGCCGGCCACCACGCCGGTCGCCGACATCGGTGCCGGCACCGGCATCTCCACCCGCATGTTCCTTGACGCCGGCCACCCGGTGGTGGCGGTCGAGCCCAATGCCGCGATGCGCGAGGCCGCCGAGTGCTGGCTGGCTCCCGACCACCCGCAACTGAGCTTCGCCGCCGGCACGGCCGAGGCCACCACCCTGACCGATGCCAGCGTCGGCCTGATCAGCGTCGCCCAGGCCTTCCACTGGTTCGACACCGAGGCGGTGCGGCCGGAATGGCGACGCATCCTGCGGCCGGGCGGGATGGCGCTGGTGTACTGGAACTCGCGCCTGCTCGACGTCTCGCCGTTCCTGTCCGCCTACGAACAACTGCTGCTGGACTACGGTACCGACTACAGCGCGGTGGCCGAGCGCTACCAGGACGACGCGACAATGCGCGCCTGGTTCGGCGATGGCCTGCGCGGCATGGTCCAGCTGCCGAACACCCAGCACCTGGACTTCGACGGCCTGCGCGGCCGCCTTCTTTCTTCCTCCTACGCGCCGCAGGCCGGCCATCCACGGCATGCGCCGATGCTTGAGGCCCTGCGCGCCCTGTTCGATGCCCATGCGGTGGACGGACGGGTCGCCTTCGAATACCGAACCCGTGCCTTCATCGGCACGCTGGACTGAAACAGCATGTATCCGCTTGCCCGCCCCTTCCTGTTCGCCCTCGACGCCGAACGCGCCCATGGCCTGACGCTGTCCGCGCTGGAACTGGCCTGGCGCACCGGCACCACGCCGCTGCTCGCGGCGCGGCCGGCACCGATGCCGACCTCGGCGTTCGGCCTGGACTTCCCGAACCCGGTCGGACTGGCGGCCGGGCTGGACAAGAACGGCGAGCACATCGACGCGCTGTTCGGCCTGGGCTTCGGCTTCGTCGAGATCGGCACGGTCACCCCGCGCCCGCAGGCCGGCAACCCGAAGCCACGCCTGTTCCGGCTGCCTCGGCACGCGGCCATCATCAATCGCATGGGCTTCAACAACGCCGGCGTCGATGCGCTGGTGCGCAATGTCGAGCGCAGCAGCCAGCGCACCGGCCCGCTGGGCATCAACATCGGCAAGAACAAGGACACGCCCAACGAGGACGCGCTATCCGATTACCTGGCCTGCATGGAGAAGGTGTACCCGCTGGCCGACTACATCACCGTCAACATCTCCTCGCCCAATACCGCCGGCCTGCGCGAACTGCAGGAAGAGCAGGCGCTGCGGCGGCTGGTCGGCGGCCTGCGCGAAGCGCAGGAACACCTCGCTGCCCAGCATGGCCGGCGCGTGCCGATGCTGGTCAAGGTCGCCCCCGACCTGAGCGACCGTGACATCGAAGCAGCCGCGCGCGTGCTGGGCGAACTGGAAGTGGATGGCGTGATCGCCACCAACACCACCATCGGCCGCGAAGGCGTCGAACATGACCGGCGTGCGGCCGAAACCGGCGGCCTGTCCGGCGCGCCGCTGCTGGGCCAGTCCACCCTGGTGCTGCGCCGCCTGCGCGCGCGCCTGCCCGAGCGCATCCCGCTGATCGGTGTGGGCGGCATCCAGTCCGGCGCCGACGCGGTGGCGAAGATGTCCGCCGGCGCGACCCTGGTGCAGTGTTACAGCGGCCTGATCTACCGCGGCCCGGCGCTGATCGGCGAATGCGTGGATGCCATCCGCCGCCGCCGCGAGGCCCCGTCCCGAGGCGCCGTCGCCCCGCTATGACAACCGCTGCACCCTGGTCGCTGACCGAAAACGCGCCGCTGCGCTCCCTAAACACCTTCCACGTCACCGCCCGTGCGCCGCGGCTGCTGCGCGTGACCGACGCGACCGCCCTGCCCGAGGCGCTGGCCGCGGTGGCGCCGTCGCCGCTGCTTGTGCTGGGCAGCGGCAGCAACGTGCTGCTCGCCGCCGACCCGGAAGGCACCGTGCTGTGCTTCGACAACCGCGAGGTCGCCATCCTCGAACACCGCGCCGACCATGCCGTGGTCCGCGCCGGCGCCGGCGTGGTCTGGCACGAGCTGGTGCTCTGGTCTCTGGCCGAAGGCCTGTCCGGGCTGGAGAACCTGGCGCTGATCCCCGGCACCGTCGGTGCCGCGCCGATCCAGAACATCGGCGCCTATGGCGCCCAGGTCGGCGAGTTCATCCAGGCCGTCGAAGCCTGGGATACCCGGCAGCAGGAATGGGTGCAGCTGGACCAGGCGGCCTGCCGCTTCGGCTACCGCGACAGCCTGTTCAAGCGCGAAGCCGACCGCTACCTGATCACCGCCGTGCAGTTCCGCCTGCCGCTGCTGCACGAGCTGCGCCTGGACTACGCCGGCATCCGCGAGGAACTGCAGGCCATGGGCGTGGAACTGCCGGTGGCCGCCGACGTGGCCAACGCGGTCATCGCCATCCGCCGCCGCAAGCTGCCCGACCCCGACGTGCTCGGCAATGCCGGCAGTTTCTTCAAGAACCCGATACTGCCGCGCGAACAGGCCGAAGTGCTGTCCCTGCAATACCCGGCGTTGCCGGTATTCCCCGGCGACCACGACGGCAACCGCAAGCTGTCGGCGGCGTGGATGATCCAGGCCTGCGGCTGGAAGGGCCGGCGCGAGGGCGATGCAGGCGTATCGCCGGACCATGCGCTGGTGCTGGTCAACCACGGCAACGCCAGCGGCGCCGACCTGCTGGCCTTCGCGCGCCGCATCTCCGCCTCGGTGCTGGAGACCTTCGGCGTGCCGATCGAACCCGAACCGCGGCTGGTCGGCGCGCGCTGGTGAGCGCCGTCGCGGCCGCCGCCCCCCCTGCCCCGCTGCGTGCGGCGCTGCTGATGTTCGGCAGCGCCATGGCCTTCGGCCTGATGGCCATCGCCATCCGCCTGGCGACCGCCTACGTGCCGACCCAGGAAGTGGCGTTCTTCCGCAACGCCTTCGGCCTGCTCGCCCTGCTGCCGGTACTGCTGCGCCCTGGTCACGCACCGCTGCGCACGCAACAGCTGCCGCGCTACCTGCTGCGCAGCGCGATCGGCCTGGCCTCGATGCTGTGCGCCTTCTGGGCGCTGGGCCACCTGCCGTTGTCGCAGGCGGTCTCGCTGTCCTATTCGACGCCGCTGTTCGTGACCATCGCCGCGGTGCTGTGGCTGGGCGAGATCGTACGCGTACGCCGCTGGGCAGCGGTGATCGCCGGCTTCATCGGCGTGCTGGTGATCGTGCGGCCCGGCTCGCACGGCTTCCAGGCCGGCAGCCTGATCGCGGTATCGGCGGCCATGCTCAGCGCGCTGGTGTCGATCCAGATCAAGCAGCTCACCCGCGTCGACGGCCCGGACACGGTGGTGTTCTACACCTATGTGTTCTGGGTGCCGCTGTCGCTGGTGCCGGCACTGTTCGTATGGACCTGGCCGACCGGCATCGCCTGGCTGTGGCTGCTGGCCACCGGCATCCTGGGCACGGTCGGGCAGCTGCTGTGGACGCGCGCGCTCCGGCTGGGCGAAGTCTCGGCACTGACCCCGATCAGCTTCACCCAGCTGCCGCTGGTGGTGGTACTGGGCTGGCTGCTGTTCGGCGAGACGCTGGACCGCTGGACCCTGCTGGGCGCGGCCATCATCCTCGCCGCCAATGCGTATATCGCCCACCGCGAAGCGGTGCTGGCGCGCCGGGCGCGGCCGAAAGCGCCCTGAAAGCCGGCCCGGCCGATACTGCCGCCATCGTGAACGGCGGCAATGCCGGCACCGGCACGCCGACATTGGTTGGACACCGGCCATGCCACGCTTGCCGCCCATGGCCTCTGGTCCCGAGCGGGGAACGATCGCATGCGCATCCTGGTTGCCGAAGACGACCGCGACATCGCCGCCGGCGTGTGTGCCTCGCTGCAGCGGCAGGGGCACGCGGTGGACCACGTCGGCGACGGCGCACAGGCCGACGCGGCGCTGGCCGCAACCCGCTACGACATGCTCATCCTCGACCTGGGCCTGCCGTCGCTGGAGGGCACTGCCGTGCTGCAGCGCCTGCGCCAGCGCGGCGACAGCCTGCCGGTGCTGGTGGTCACCGCGCGCGACGGCCTGCAGGAACGGGTACGCACCCTTGACCTCGGCGCCGACGACTACCTGATCAAACCCTTCGCGGTGGACGAACTGGAAGCGCGGGTCCGCGCCCAGCTGCGCCGCGTCACCAGCAACGGGCAGCCGGAACTGCGCATCGGCAGGCTGCGCCTGGACCTGCCGGGGCATCGTGTCTGGATGAATACCGATCCGCTGGAGCTCACCGCGCGCGAGTTCGGCCTGCTCTCGGCGCTGGCCACGCGCCCGGACCGCATCAGCTCGCGCGCACAGCTGGTCGAAGCGCTGTGCAGCTGGGACGAGGAACTGACCGACAACGGCCTGGACATCGCCCTGCACCGGCTGCGGCGCAAGCTGCGCCCCGGCGGCATGGGCATCCGCACCGTGCGCGGACTGGGCTACATGCTGGAGGAAGCGGCCGAGTGAGCACGCTGCGCGCGCGCCATCCCAGCCTGCGCCGGCGCCTGCTGGCATTCCTGGCGCTGCCGATGCTGGCCCTGCTGCTGCTCAACGCGGTGATCACCTACCGCATCGCGCTGTCCTATTCCAACCACCTGCACGACCGCAACCTGCTCGACGACACGCAGTCCTTCGCGCGGATGCTGCAGACCATGCCGCTGAGCGGCGAACTGTCGCCGCAGGCACGCTTCCTGCTCGAATACGACCCCGACGGCCACGGCTACTTCAACGTGGACAGCCTGCGCCATGGCACCCTGGTCAGCAATGCCGACTTCACCGCCGTGGCCAAGTCGCAGGACTGCATCGATTCGACCCCGCTGCTGTACAGCGCCCACCTCAACCAGCAGAAGGTGCGCCTGGCCACGCTGTGCATCCAGAGCGCCACCGACCCGGGCGACCGGCTGGCGGTGACCGTCGGCGAGACTTTCGACGACCGCCGCCAGCGCGCCCAGGAAATCCTGATGATCACCATCCCGATGATGGCCCTGCTGATGCTGTGCGTCGGCGCGCTGGTCTGGTTCGGGGTCAATCACGGCCTGCGCATCCTGCGCCCGCTGACCCGGCAACTGGCCGAGCGCAAGCGCGACCTGGCGCCGATCTCCAGCCCGGACGTGCCGCGCGAGATCCTGCCGCTGATCGAGACCATCGATGGCCTGTTCGGCCGCCTGGCGGAAATGATCGCGCTGCAGGAGCGGTTCGTCGCCGATGCCGCGCACCAGCTGCGCACGCCGCTGGCCGGCATCAGCCTGCACGTGGACCGCGCGCTGGGCGCCACCGACGACAAGACCCGCACCGAGGCGCTGGAATACGTGCGCCGCCTCAACCAGCGCACCGCCCGCGTCTCCGGCCAGCTGCTGGCGCTGACCCGCGCGCAGGCGGTGCCGACGGTGGTGGAGACGCTGGACCTGACCGCGCTGGTGCCGGAGTGGGTCGCGATGCGCGTGCCCGAGGCGATCCGCGCCGGCGTCGACCTGGGCTACCAGCCGCCGGACGAAACCCTGCGGGTTCCCGGCTATGCGCCGGTGCTGCAGGAAGCGCTGGACAACCTGATCGACAACGCCCTGCACTACGCCGGTCGCGGTGCGACGGTCACCGTCGGCGTCGCCGCCCGCGGCGACCAGGTCGAACTCTACGTCGAGGACGATGGCCCCGGCGTTCCCGAGGCGGCGATGGCACGCCTGGGCGAACGTTTCTACCGGGTGGCTGGCACCCAGGAAAACGGCACAGGGCTGGGGCTGGCGATCGCGCATGAGGCGGTGGAGCACTTCCACGGCACGATCCACTACCAGGCCGCGATTCCGCACGGCCTGAAGGTTTCCGTCCTGCTGCCCCGGCTCGCCCTGTAGAACTGGGCAACACCCTGCTGTGGCTCTGCCGGTGGAGTCCCGCCGGACACCGCCCGGCGCTGCGCAGCATCCACTGTTACCGTTCATGAATACCTGCAGGTCCATTGCAGGGTCTGAAAGGCTGGCGAAAAGGCCGGCTGCGATCCTTCGCCCAACTGCAGGAAGGTGAATGCGTGACGATGCCCGGTTCCCAGGAGTTTCTGTTCGAAGGCGGCCGCAGCGGCGTGTTGTTGATCCACGGCCTGACCGGCACGCCGATGGAGATGCGCCTGCTTGGCAAGGGCCTGGCCAACGCCGGTTTCACCGTGCAGGGCGTGCAGCTGCCCGGCCACTGCGGCAGCGTCGAGGAGCTGATCACCACCCGTTGGCAGGACTGGTACACCGGCGTCGAATGCGCCGCCGAACGGCTCCGTTCGCGGGTGGACACCTTGTTCGTCGGCGGGCTGTCGATGGGTGCGGTGCTGGCGCTGGCGCTGGCCGCCGAGCGCCCGGATCTTGTCGCGGGCGTCGGCGTATACGGCGCCACCTTCCGCTATGACGGCTGGAACATTCCGGCGGTGGCGCGGCTGTCGTTCCTGTTGCCCCTGCTGAAGCGGCTGGGCATCGGCCGCAACCGCATGTTCATGGAAGAGCCGCCGTACGGGCTGCGCGACGAACGCATCCGTGCCCAGGTCAGCGCTTCGATGCTGTCCGGCGACAGCGCCGCCGCCGGCCTGCCCGGCAACCCATGGCCGGCACTGGCCGAAATGTACGGGCTGGCGGCCTGGGTCAAGCCCCGCCTGCCCAAGGTGGTCGCCCCCTGCCTGATCGCGCACGCGCGCGAGGACGACATCGCCAGCCTCGACAACGCCCGGCTGGTGGCCGCACGCGTCGCCGGCCCCACCGAGATGCTGATCCTGGAAAACAGCTACCACATGATCACCATCGACCGCGAACGGCGCCTGCTGATCGAGCGCAGCGCCAACTTCTTCAACGCCATCGCCGTCGGCCGGGCGCTGGCCGACGCCGCCTGATGTCCGCGCTCGTCGTCACCCTGTGGCTGCTCAACGTGGTGCTGGATACCGGCGGGCAGCTTGCGTTCAAGGCGGCGGCGGGCGATCCCGATGCCGGCGAAGGCATCGCGCGCTGGAAGCACATGCTGTCGCGGCCGTGGCTGGGCCTGGGCATCGCCTGCTACGTGCTGGAGTTCGTGGTCTGGATCGCCTTCCTGTCGCTGGTGCCGCTCTCGCGCGGCGTGCTGCTCGGCTCGATCAACATCGTTGCGCTGATGCTCGCCGGCCGCTTCCTGTTCAAGGAACGCCTGACCCGCCTGCGCGTGGCCGGCATGTTGCTGGTGAGCCTCGGCGTGGCCGTGGTGGGAGTAGCCGGATGAGGCGCCTGTACCTGGTCGGCTTCCCGCTGCTGATGGCCTTCGACACGCTGGCCCAGCTGTGTTTCAAGCTGGCCGGCGACGGCGCGCTGCCGGTGGAAGCCAACCTCGCCTGGGTACTGCGCGTACTGGCCCAGCCCTGGGTGTACGGCGCCATCCTCGGTTACATCGGCGCGTTCTTCACCTGGATGAGCCTGCTCAAGCATGCCCCGATCGGGCCTGCGTTCGCCGCTTCGCACCTGGAGGTAGTCAGCGTGCTGCTGCTCTCGGCCTGGCTGCTGCACGAGCCGGTCGGCCCGCTGCACCTGCTTGGCGCGGTGCTGATCGTGGCCGGCATCGTCTGCCTGGGTGTCGCCGAGTCCGACGATCCGCACGCGCCGGCCGAAGCCGGCGACATACCGGGATGAGCCGGCGCTTTCCCGGCGAACTGCCGCCCACCGCGGGGCTGCCGCTGCGGTGGCGGGATTTCCTGCCGGGGAGCGGCCCGTTGGGCGAAACGCTGGCCGGGCTGTTCGGCACGCCGCCGATGCAGCTGGAGTGCTCGGGCACCTCGGCGCTGCGCATCGCGCTGCAGACCCTGCAGCAGTTGCAACCACAGCGACGCACGGTGATCGTACCCGCTTATACCTGCCCGCTGGTCGCCATCGCCGTGCACAGCCTCGGGCTGGAGCTGCGGCTGTGCGATCTGGCGCCGGGGCAATTCGACTTCGACCACCACGCGCTCACGGCCCTCTGCGATGTCGACACGCTGGCGGTGATTCCAACCCACCTCGGCGGCCGCGTCGCCGACGTGGAGCGCGCCTGCGCCATCGCCGGTCGCCATGGCATCTTCGTCATCGAAGATGCCGCGCAGGCGCTGGGTGCCGTCGATCGCGGCCGCAGCGTCGGCCTGCGCGGCGACATCGGCATCTTCAGCCTCGCCGCCGGCAAGGGCCTGAGTCTGTTCGAAGGCGGCCTGCTGCTCGCCCGCGACCCTGACCTGCGCGCATTGCTGGCGCGGATCTCACGGCAGCACATCCGCACCGACTGGCGCTGGGAACTGCGGCGGAGCGTGGAGCTGCTCGGGCTCGCCGCGTGCTATCGACCTTCGCTGCTGCCGCTGGCCTACGGCCGGCCGCTGCGGCGCGCGTTGGCCGCTGGCGATCCTGAAGCCGCCGTCGGCGATGTCTTTCCACTGCAGATCCCGCAACACCGTGTCGGCCGCTGGCGCCGCGCCATCGGCAACCGCGCCGCCGCGCGCCTGCCGGCCTTCCTCGACGAGGGCCGCACCCGCGCGCGCGTCTGGAACGCCCGGCTGCAGGAGCTGCCGGGCGTGCAGGTCCACGACGACCCGCCCGGAGCGCGAGGGATATGGCCGGTGCTGATGCTGCGGTTCGCCGATGCCGACCACTGCGACGCCGCCCTGCGGCGGTTGTGGACGCGCGGACTCGGCGTGAGCCGCATGTTCATCCATGCCCTGCCCGACTACGCCTACCTGCGCGGCATCGTTCCCGCCCTGGGCATGCCCAACGCACGCGACTTCGCCGCGCGCACGCTGACCATCGGCAACAGCCCGTGGCTGGACAACGCCCGCTTCGAGGTCATCGTCGAGGAACTGCGCGCCGCGCTCGCCCCGTAGATGCGGGGCTTGCCCCGCATGAAGCCTTCCCGATGAAGCCCGTGCCGGGCATGCCCGGCACCTACGTCGAGAACCTGCGCACCGCGCTTTCCCCTGTAGATGCGGGGCTTGCCCCGCATGGAGCTTTCCCGGTGAAGCCCCGTGCCGGGCAAGCCCGGCACCTACGGTATTTGCCCCGCCCCTTCGACGGGAGGCTGCGCGTCCTGCCCGACGGCGACATGCTGGACGGAAACATGTTCGACCGGAATAGGCTCGCAGTCCTCGCTGAAGGCCACCTCGCCGAACTTCCAGCCCAGCGGCCGCCGCACCGTGCCCCAGAAGCGGCGCGCCGCATGCCACTGCATGGCGAGCACGCCGCGCTGGTTGTCGGCATCGACCACCGGGTCGGCCACGCCGGTCGGGCGGATCGGCTCGCCATGCAGTGCGGTGCCGAACAGCACGTCCCAGAATGCAAACACCTGGCCGAAGTTGCAGTTGTGCAGGCCCGGCCGCCGCGGATCCACGATCATGTGGTGCAGCCGATGGAACAGCGGATCCACTGCCACGCGGCTGCCCCAGCGGCCGAAACCGAAACGGATGTTGGTGTGCGAATAGTTCTGCACCAGCTCGCCGATCAGCATGAGCGCGGCGAACTCATCGGCCTCCACGCCTGCCAGCAGCCCCACCCCGGCCAGGATCACCGACTGCAGCATGCCGTCCAGCCAGCTGCCGCGGTCGTTCGACCAGCAGCTCAACTGGCGCTGGCTGTGGTGCAGGCTGTGCAGCGCCCACCACCACGGGACCGCATGCTGGGCGCGATGCATCCAGTAGTAGACGAAGTCGTACAGCAGGTAATAGACCGAGAACAGCAGCCACGGATGCTGCTGGAACCACGGCACCCAGGCGCGCAGGCCATGCGGCCCCTGCACCGTTTCGGCGGCGCCGCCCAATGAAGCCAGCGGTGCCAGCACCAGATAGCTGAACAACGGGAACAGCCCCAGCAGCATCAGCAGGGTGTAGGTTCGGTCGACGCGGGTCAGGCGCCGGTCGTGCCAGCGCTCGGCCGGCCACAGGCTTTCCAGCGGCCGGAACACGCCGGCGATCAACGTCAGCTGCAACGCGGTCAGCAGCAGTGCGATGGCGATGTCGTGGGGATCGTCGTGGCGCCCCAATCGCTGCAGTACCGGCGCGACCGCATGATCGGCCAGCCACACCACCGGTGCCCAGCCGTGCATGTCCATCTCAGCGCGGCCCCGCGCCCGGCACTTCGGCCAGCGCCGACAGCAGGCGCAGGTTCACTTCGCGCTGCTGCGCCTGCCATGTGTGCAGGGTCTGGCCGGGAATCTCCGGCTGCCCGTCAAGCGCTGACAACAGGCGCTTGATCCAGCTGCGATAGCGGTACTGCGAGACCTCGCCGGTGATGTCGCTGCCCACCAGCCCACCTTCGTGCAGCGCATGGATCACCGCCAGCGCGTGGCCCAGGCGGAAGCGTCCCTGGTCCCAGTTGGTGCGCGCGACCTCTTCGGCGAACACATCCTTGTCGATGGAAAGATAGGTCGGTTGCGGCCGTCGCTGCTGCTCCGAGACGAAAGCCTCCACCAGCGCAGAGGGCGAATCGAAGCTGCGGAAGCCGCGGCCCAGGCCCATGTGCCGCGCCCAGTGCACCGGCACGCCCATGCTCCAGTAGGTGAGCCTGCCCGACAGCAACGGCCGCCAGCGATTCTCCCAGGCGTGCGCGCCGCCGATGTCGTGCGAGGTGATGCCCAGCACGTGCACGTGGCTGATCTGCGGCAATGCCGCTGCCCAGCTGATCCAGGAACCGCAATGAATGCCGAGCGGGTAGCGCATGTTGTCCGGATGGTTGTCCAGCACCACCAGCTGGTATTGGCAGCGCGCATCCAACCGCTGCAGCAGCGGGTAGCTCAGGTGATGGAAGTCGCCGCTGCCGGACAGCACCGTGCCATGGCGGGACGGCAACCGTGCGTCGAGCAGGGCCGAGAAGCGGCGCAGGCTGGCGCGCGAACAGGCAAAGCGCAGTTCCTCCTGCCAGTCCTGCAGCGCGACGACCCGTTCGCCACCGAGCGGCAGCACGGAACCATCGAGATCGAGTACGACCGGCATGCGCACGGTGTCAGTTTCCACGCCCAGCCCCCTAGCCTCCACCGTCCGCCTCGCCCTGGAACAGGTGCGCGCAGCGGCGCAGCAGCGCCCGCAGCAGCGGATTGCGCGCGCGCACCGCATGCCAGGTCGGGGTGATGCTGGCGCCGAGGTAGCGCTTGATGCGCGAATCGGTCCAGCCGGCGACGTAATGGCTCAGGCCATGATCCAGCGCGTACTGCAGGTTGTGCATCCAGCTGACGAAATATAGGTTGCGCTCGCGCGCCTGCGGGTAGAGGAAGCCGACGTACTTGTCCACGAGCTTGCCTTCGTACAGGTAGCACAGGTTCCAGCCGATCAGCGTGTCGCCCTCGAAGTACAGGAACATGCGGCCGCTGCTGTCGCCGTCCTGCAGCAGCGCCCTGAAATAGTCTCCGGTCAGCAGGTCGAAATGCACCTGGCTCTGGGCATGGACGTTGAGGTACAGCGCATGGCAGCGGCGCACCGCCGCTTCGTCGAACCAGGCGTCGCCGGTTTCAACGCAGCGGATCTCCAGCCCGTCGCGCGCCTTGAGCTTGCGGCGGATGTCCTTGCGCCGGCTCGCCGACAGGCGCGACAGATACTCGTCCACCGATTCGAAATCGATCGCCACCCAGGCCAGCGGCATGCCTTCCAGCAGTACGAAGCCGCCCTCGCGCAGGGCCTCGACGAAGGCGCCGGCGTGGCGGTTCTCGCGCACCCCCAGCAACGGCGAGTCCACGGCCAGATCCTTGACGATCAGCAGCCGGCTGTCGCGACCGTGGCGATCGAGGAGTTCGGCCACCAGCACCTGCGGGTCGACCCCATGCGGCAACGGCATGTACTCGGTGGCGGTGCAGCCGATGAAGCGCGTCCTCCAGCGCAGCCAATGCTGCCAGCGGCCATGGCCGGGCAATGCCTGCAGGCGCCGGCACATCGCCTCGTCCAGGGTGGTGGTCAGGTCGTAGTCGGCAAGGAACACGGGCACGCCCGCGGCGGACAACGCAGCCTCGAAGCCCTGTGGCGGATGCGCGACGAACTGCCGGACAAGGCTGCCCGGTTCCAGCGCGGTGTCGTATCGGCCGTTCATTTCCGCTCAGGCACTCCGGAGCGCCAGCACCGCGTTCAAGCCACCGAAGGCGAACGAATTGCTCAGTGCGGCGGCGACCGGCATGGCGCGTGCACTGCCCAGCACGTGGTCCACGCCTTCGCACTGCGGGTCGAGGCTGTCCATGTTGATCGTGGGCGGCACGCGCGACTCGGCCATCGCGCGCAGCACCGCCACCAGCTCCAGCGCGCCGGACGCGCCCAGCGCATGGCCGTGCATCGACTTGGTCGAGGACACCGCCACCTCGCGCGCATGCGCACCGAACACCTGCGCGATGGCGCGCACCTCGTTGATGTCGTTGGCCAGTGTGGCGGTACCGTGCGCGTTGACGTAGTCGACCTGCGAGGGCTCCATTCCCGCATCGGCCAGCGCGGTCCTCATCGCCGATGCGGCGCCGGCCATGTCCGGCGCGACGATGTCGCCGGCGTCCGAACTCATGCCGACGCCAGCGATCTCGCCCAGCACCGTGGCGCCGCGCCGCCGCGCGTGTTCCAGCGATTCGAGCACGAACATGGCCGCGCCCTCGCCCAGCACCAGTCCCTTGCGATTAGCGCTGAACGGCCGGCAGGTATCGTCGGCGAGCACGCGCATCGCCTCCCAGGCACGCATCGCGCCATAGCTCAGGCTGGCCTCGCTGCCGCCGGCCAGCGCCACGTCCATCGCACCGGCGCGGATCAACTGCACCGCCTGGGCGATGGCGTGGTTGCTGGACGCGCAGGCGCTGGCGACGACGAAACTCGGGCCATGCAGGCCGTGGCGCATGCTGATCTGGCTGGCTGCCGCATTGGTCATGGCGCGGATGATGGTCAGCGGGTGCAGGCGCTGCGCATTCTCCGCATAGAGCCGGCGCGACTGCTCGTCCTGCGTGTTCTCGCCGCCCACCGCGGTACCGACGATGCACCCGGTGCGCTCGGCGCTGGCGCCGGACCCGAAATCGAGGCTGGACTGGGCGATCGCTTCGCCGGCCGCCAACAGGGCGAACTGCGCTACGCGGTCCAGCTGCGGCAGCACCTCGCGGCTGAAATGCGGTTCGGGCGTGTAGTCCTCCGGCACCTGCGCGGCAACGCGCACGCGCATCTCGGCCGCGCGCTCGTGGCGCAGCGGCGCGATGGCGCAGCGGCCCTCGATCAAACCGGCCCACAGCGCCGGCACGCCCAGGCCGAAGGGGCTGACCGCACCCATTCCGGTCACGACCACCCGTTGTGCATCGGCGCGCATCTCAGCCTCCGGCGGCCTGGTCCTTGTCGCGCAACCCCTGCACCACGGCATCGACCAGGTCCTGCAGGGTGTCGCTGCCGAGGCTGTCGGCGCGGCTGTCGGGGAAGGTGAAATCGAACTTCTCCTCGAGATCGAAGATCAGTTCGACCGCATCCAGCGAGGCCACACCGATGTCCTTCAACGTCGCCTGCGGCGTCAGTATCGCCGCGTCGACCTTGCCCTGCATGTGCGTGAGGATGAGTTCATTGATCGTGGCACGGATGGCGTCCACGTCCGGCACTGCGTTCATCATGCGTCCTCCTGGTTGGTTGCTGCATGTCCGGTCCGGAACCTGCGCGCCCCTGCATGCACATGGCGTGCGGGACGCGACAAGGGCAAGGACCGTCGGTTACCTGGCCTTGGTGATCAACTGGTCCAGCAAGGCAATCGCGGTATCGATTTCCTCATGGGTGATGTCCAGCGACGGCGCGAAGGTGATGACGTTCTTGTACCAACCGCCTACATCCAGCACCAGGCCCATGCGCTTGCCGTCGTGGAGCAGGTCGCCGGCCAGGCCGATGTCGACCATGCGGTCGAGCAGTTCCTTGTTGGGGGTGAAGCCGTCGGCCTGGCAGATCTCCGCGCGCAGCGCCAGGCCCAGACCATCGACGTCGCCGATTTCCGGATGTTTCTTCTGCAGCCCGCGCAGGCCATCGAGGAAGTAGGCGCCCTTCTCCGGCACGGTGCGCTCGTAGTCCATTTCCCTGCCCAGCTTCAGCACTTCCAGGCCCAGGCGCGTGCCCAGCGGATTGGAGTTGAAGGTGGAATGGGTGGAGCCCGGCGGGAACACGGTGGGGTTGATCAGTTCCTCGCGCGCCCACAGGCCGGACAGCGGGTTCAGGCCGTTGGTCAACGCCTTGCCGAACACCAGCACGTCCGGGGTCACGCCGAAATGCTCGATCGACCACAGCTTGCCCGTGCGCCAGAAGCCCATCTGGATTTCATCGACGACCATCAGGATGCCGTACTTGTCCAGCACGCGCTTGAGGCCGGTGAAGAAGTTGCGCGGCGGGATCACGTAGCCGCCGGTGCCCTGGATCGGCTCGACGTAGAACGCGGCGTACTCGGCCTGGCCGACCTTGGGATCCCACACGCCGTTGTATTCGCTTTCGAACAGGCGCTCGAACTGCCACACGCAGTGGTCCGAATACTCGTCCGGGGTCATGCCCTTCGGACGGCGGAACGGATACGGGAACGGGATGAACATCGCCCGCTCGCCGAAGTGGCCGTAGCGGCGGCGGTAGCGGTAGCTGGACGTGATCGACGAGGCGCCCAGGGTGCGCCCGTGGTAGCCGCCCTCGAAGGCGAACATCAGGCTCTTGCCGCCGCGCGCATTGCGCACGATCTTCAGCGAATCCTCGATCGCCTGCGCGCCGCCGACGTTGAAATGCACGCGGCCATCAAGGCCGAATTTTTCCTTCGCATCCACCGCGATGGTCCTGGCCAGCTGCACGCGGGTGGGGTGCAGGTACTGGCTGGCCACCTGGGGGAGCTGGTCGACCTGGTCCTTCAACGCATCGTTCAGGCGCTTGTTGGAATAGCCGAAATTGCACGCCGAATACCACATCTGCAGGTCCAGGAACGGCGTGCCCTGCGCGTCGAACATGTAGCTGCCTTCGCAGCGGTGGAAGATCTTCGGCGGGTCCACATAGTGCACGGTGTCGCCGAAGGAGCTGTAGCGCGCCTCGTCGGCGAGCAGCTGGGAGTCGTCGATCAGGGGCGCAACGTTCTTGTCGAATGCATTCATCGGGATGGCCTGGTGGGTTCGAGGCGGTCAGGCCGGCAGCGCGGCCGGCAACGGAAAATGGGGGGACACCAGGCTTCCATCGAGCAGGCGCGGCAGCAGTTCGATGGCATCCTGGAAGCCGGTGATGGGCATGTAGGGAATGCCGGCGGCGCGGCAATGCTCGATGAGCCGGTTCTTGGCGAAGACGAAATCGACGCGGTTGGCGACGCAGAAGTCGGAAGCGCCATCGCCGATGAGCAGCACGCGTTCGTCGTCGCGCCTGCGGCCTGGCGCGGCGAAGCTGCATTTGCAGGTACCGCTGCCGCAACCTTCGGCCTGCAGCGGCGACTCCAGCGTCCAGCGGTCGGGCGTGCGTGCGACCAGGTGGTTCGCCGACACCGGCAGGTCCTGCAGGCCGTACCGGGCGAGGATGCGATGGATCGCATGGTCCAGGCCATCGCTGACGATGCGCAGCGGCACCCCGGCGGCAACGGCATGCCTGACGAAGTCGGGAAAGCCGTGGTCGATGCGCACCGCGTCCAGATGCGCGTCCAGCGTCGGGCGATCCAGTTCCAGCAGTTCCACCTGCCCGCGCATGCATTGCCGCGAGCCGATGCGGCCCGCCCGCCAGTCGTCTTCCAGTTGCTGCCAACCCGGACGGCCGTACTCGTTCAACAGCGAGTCGATCACGTCCTCCACGCTCACCGTGCCATCGAAATCACACAGGATGGTCCAACGCATGCATCGCTCCAGCATCTTCGGAAAGCGTCGTATCCGCTTGAGGAGGCACTCTAGGCAGCGTTTCTTTCGCGTCCCTTTCTCTTCACCCGCAGGGCGGAGCCAGTGCTGAAGCGTTAAGTGATGTCGAAAAAATGTTCATGCATTCCGCCATGGACGTCGGGAACCACAGGCCGCATGCTGCGGTCCATCACGTTTCCCCACCGCGCGCCGCTCCGATGCTTCCCTCTTCTTCCCGGCTTCCCCTGCTCCTGTCCCTGGGCATCGCCAACGCCTTCCTGCTGCCGATGCAGGCGCGGGCAGCCGACGATGTCCCCACCGATGGCGACAGGAAGATCAACATCGCGCTCGGCATCGGTGGCCAGTACCTGCCCAACTGGCTCGGCTCCGACCAGCGCCAGTGGCAGACGGTGCCGTTCTTCGATATCGAGATGCGGGGCATTGGGGAGCTTTCCAGCACCGACGGCCTGACCCTGCACCTGCCGCATGAAGGGCCATGGGAAGTGGGCATCTACGGCGACTACCTCTGGGGCCGCAGCCGCGCCGACCTGGGCCCACAGCTGGCGGGCAAGGTACCCTCGCTGTCACCGCGCATACATGGCGGCCTCTATACCGAATACCAGTTCACCCCGCACAGTGCGCTGGGTGCCAGGCTCGGCCACGACCTCAAGGGCAGCGGCACCTATCTGGGCGCCTACTACGACCAGGACCTGCCGCAGATCTGGTACATCCAGCATTCACTGGAACTGGGCTGGCGCGGCATGAACCACGCCGCGATGAACCGCTACTTCGGCGTGTCCGCACAGTCGGCCACGCAACTGCAGACCGACACCTGGTCACCCGGCGGCGGCAGCCAGCAGCTGTCGGCCAACTACTCGGCCTTCGTCCCTACCAGCCAGCACACCGGATTCGCGCTCTCGCTCGACTACTCGCGCCTGCTCGGCGGCGCGGCCTCCAGTCCGCTGGTGCGGCAGTTCGGCAGCCGCAACCAACTGGAGGAATCCATCGCTTTCATCTACCACTTCTGACGATCGGCCCGGATCATAGAAGAGGCGCCTTCCGGCGCCCTCTTCTTCACGGTGCCGCGCGATCGGCCATGCATCTCGACGACGGAGATGCCTCATCACCGACGCTGGCTTACCCGGCGAAGGCCACCAGCGGAAGCGCGATCCGGATAGATGTCCCCCCCGCCGGCGGGCATTCGATACCGATATCGCCCCCCGCCTCCATCACGATGTCCCGCACCACGGACAGGCCCAGCCCGGTTCCTTCGCCCTTGGGCTTGGTCGTGAAAAACGGCGTGAACACGCTGCCCCTTATCGATTCCGGTATTCCCGGACCATCGTCGCTGAGCACCAAGGTGAGAAGGCCGGCCACGTCGTCGCGCAGGGCGAGGAGCCGGAATGTTCCCTTGCCTGGGAGAGCATCGCGGGAATTGCCGGCGATGTTGAGGATCGTCAGTTCGAAGTTGCCCTTGTCCATGTGCACGGGCAGAGCGGCATCCACGCGCTCCAGTACCAGCTGCACCTCGGGTCCGAGCAACTGGCGGAGCATCGGTTGCAGTTCCTGCAGGACGACGCCTGCATCGAACGTCTCCGGTTGCGAGATGTCCAGGCGACTGAAGTTCAGCAGCTTCCTGCTGATTGCCATCGCGCGGCGGGCCGCCAGCTCGACGCGTTCGAGAACCGATGCAAGCGCCGGCCCCCCTCCCTCCGTGAGCAGCCGGTCGCGCTGTTGCGCGTAGCCGAGGATGACGGAAAGAACGTTGTCGAAGTCATGCGCAAGGCCGCTGGCCAGTCTTCCGGCCAGATCCATCTTCTGCGAGTGGATCAGCTGCTCGCGGGTGCGCTCACGCTCGTCGATCTCGTCCTCCAGGCGCGCATAGGCCCGTTCCAGCGCCCGGCTGCGCTGCTCGGATTCCTCCAGGCTGGATCGCAGCGCGGCCACGGTGCGATCCAGCACCAGCGCAATGATCATCCAGATCCCGCCGATGGATACGGTCTTGCCGATGGTGGCGGCCGGCGCTCCGGCATCGGCGCGAACCATGTCCAACACCATGCAGGCCAGCAGCATTGCGACCAGCGATCCCAACATCAGCCAGAGCGTCCGCCGCCCCATCACCAGGCCGGCCAGCGACAACAGCAGCAGCGGGATCGGGTCGAGCCCGACCCGCATCAGCCCGACGCTGGCGTAGGCGATGCCCACGCATATCGACGCCACGAAGAGGAACAGCGCCACGCCCTGGCGAAAACGCCCACGGCGGATGCACCACAGGGCCACCCACGCCGAGGCGACGAGCAGAACGTCGGTGGCGAGATCCGCGGACAGCTGCAGCCCCCCCGGCCGCGCGGCCTGTCCCGTGCTGACCGCATAAAGGAAGATGGCCTTGTTGATCGGGACGAAGATGCCGAAGAACAGCAGGATCAGCTGGATGAACGGCGCATTGCGCCGGTCGACCGGATTGGACGACGGGGCGCTTCTCAGCCATCGCGTAAAAGGATTCACGGAGCGCCTCGCACTTCCCGGACGGGGATCGATTTTTCTGGCGTGCTGCCGCACATGAGCGAAGTTCGCGGAGCGTCCTGCATGTCCCCACCGTTCCCCTGAATATCCGGCGATTGTATACAGCGATGGCCGCAAGTAGAGGGCGCTGATTCCGGTCGTGCCGGTGCTGCGGGAAACAGGCGGAGTCGCGCCGGGATTCCTGCGCCATCACAGCCAGATGCCGGCGCGATACTGCCCTTGCACCGACTCTCCGGCGGCGTTGCCAACCGTCGGTTGTGCTCCGTTTTCGCGGCATGCCAGGAACCAAGCGGCGGGAGTGCGAAGCGTGCCGTTTGGCGGACCGTAGCCGGCGCTCTTCCGCAAAACGGCCACGCCCCAAGCCCCTCCGGCCAGTGGATTTGTCTATCGCTCGAAGGCTTCAGACGTGAAGAGGACTCGCGACTTGCAGGATCTTTTTTTCTTTTTTTTCGCTGCGCCGTATCGGGCCGCCGTACGCGCAACACCGGCGCCTGCAAAACCGCGGGCAACCCACCGAAACCGAAGACAGCTCGCGATACAACCGGCGGTACCGGCAAAGCCCGGGGATTGCGGCAAGACGGAACGAAATGACGAGGAACGATAAACCACTTCAATCAAAGTGATTTATCGCCATTCCAGCGCCACATGAAAAACCTGGAAACCAGGATCACTCCCACCCGATCCTCGACCACACAAAAATATTCCTTTAGCATCAATTACATACCGAACACACCCTCAAGCGACACCGTGCTCGATACCGTGAAAACAAGCGAGCTACCCTGAGACGTCATGGCACTCAGTGTGTGATGTGCCGGATCTCTCTACGTCGCTGCAACCCTTTCGCCCTTGAGGGAAGAACGGTATGGACAACCTTAGGGTCGAGGATTGGCGCAACTGCGACCGCAGGTCCAAGGAGAATCAGCCTTCGAATCTTCCCGTTTTGCCACCAGCAACGGCTTGGTCGGGTTTCGTCCGCTGCTTCTGGCACCTGTTCAGGCTGACGCGTATGAGCCGTTCAAGCTCAAACACGGCGCGAACGCGGTGCGAGTTCCTACCCTGCCTCGTCCGTCTCAGAGCAACTCAGGGCCAAGATCCGTTTCACGATAGCGCGGCCGGGAAAGCAGGTTATCCCGCAGGTCACCGTCGGGATGATCGCGGTAATACATGAAGCCCGCATGCCCCGGTGCGCGCATGGTGATCAGCTCCAGGCCCTCAAGGTGCAGGACGCCTAGCTTTTGGAGTGCCGCAAAGTACTCCGGAGCCATGCTCAGGCGAAACAGCGGCTTGAGCGCCACCTCTACATCGCCAGCCAGCCGCGTCTTGCGATACTCATCCACGAGTGGCGCTGCGCGCGCGGCAATCACCTCCGACACGCGTTTCTCGAACTCCTCCTGAGTTGGCATTTCACCCGCGCTCCCAAATTCCTGCGCCACTTCCGCTCGAATCGCGTCGCCCTCGTTGGCGCGGATCTCGATCCGGCGAGCACGCTCGAACGCCCATAGGACCCTGCTCGTCGTCTCACGCACCTCGCGATCGCTGATTCCAAGGATTGCATGCACCTGCCCTTGCCTGAGATCGATGCGTTTGGCGTGATAGGCGATGTCACCTAGTAGGCCCCCCTGAGCCAGTCGCGCCGCCAGCGTATCCACGGACACGTCGACAAGATCGGGTTCGGGCTGATCGGCCGTCCAATCGAACTCGCCGCGGACCGTACCGGGCGCCACCTGCTTGAGTTCCTCACCATGCGCAGGTGCATCCGAGACCCGGTATCGAAGGTGCGTGGGAGGGTTCGGACCCGTCGCCCGCTTGTCGCGAATCACCACATGCGGGACGACCTCGATCTTGCGATCCACCAGCGCACGTCCCCAGAGGGCCAGCCCCGCTTCATTTATGAGCGCCCCGTCGGGCCTCATCCCCACCTGATGGATCGTGGTGTAGAACGGATCCCACCGCCGCCGCTGTACCGCCACACTTCCGCTCACCACGTCGGGAAGCCCAGCATCCATCTCCGCCTCGGCTTGGCCGGCGTAGAGGTAGTTGAGAAGACCGTGCGTCAGGGCATCCCCGAGCATTCCGCCGATCACGCCCGCCGATATGGCCGCTCCGAGACCGAGGCCGAAGATCCCTCCCCCAATCGCGAAGAGCCCCATGAACGCTACCAGCCCGATCAGCTCCCAGCCGAGGGAAGCATGGAAATCGGCATCGATGTGCCAGCGAAATGCGCCCTGAGGCCCCTCGCTCGGCGTCAGCCTGAGTACAAGATGTCCATTCGGATCGGGGAAGTACTCAATGGTGTACTCGACCTCAATGTCGATTCGAAGGGAATTCGGTGCCAGTCCCGGGCCTACCGACACGCCCACGATGGACCCGAGCTTCTTGCTCCCCTTGTCATAGGGGTCCTTGTGCCAGGGGTGAGAGACGTTTCCGCTCTCGTCGATCACTGCGAACCGGTGCCAGGCATCGGCAGCCAGATCGCTGTACAGGCCCGGACGTGTCGCCATTGCCTGGTCGCTATCGGCCGGAAGGAAGTTGAGGCCTGCCGTCGCATTGCCGCGCGCCGGAACGAACGCGTTCTCCTCGGGGCCATTCCGCAGGCGGAGATTGAGATAGAGGCCGTAGGCGGCCGCATGGTCACCCTCCGCGGGCAGCTTTCGAACCACCAAATCGTGAACGCGCCGGAAGGCAGCCACGCCGCCAAGGTCTATCGTTCGATCCACTTTGGCCTTCAGCGTGGCGAGCACTTTCGGTCGGTAGAACTTGCTCGTAGGGTCCGTATCAGTAAGACCCGGGCTCACCAAATCCACCACCTCAACGACAGCCTCGGCTCCGCTGAGAAAGCCGTCATCGTCGTGCTTGGTCCGAGGCGAGAGCCGAACGAACAGATCCCCCTCTATGCCTGCGAGAAAGTGCACCCGCACATCGGCGCCACTCGGGTGATCGAAGAGAATCTCAACCCCGAACGGGTCGTGATCCGCGAGGCGGATGTCGAGCAGATCCGCTTCGAGATGCGGGTCATAGGCCCGGTCGACTTTGGGACCGGAAACAGGAACATCCCAGACCCTCGTAGGAATACTGCCCGCGTCGACCAACGTCAGCAGGATGTAGCTGAGGTGTCGCTCGCCGACGAGGATCTCGACGTCATAGCCAGATGTGACACGGGACTGGTCGAGCATCGGTAGGTCTCCTGTAGAAGGAGCGTGGCTTCGGAAAAGAGTAGCGCTTCCTGGGCCGGAGAACTCATCCCTGGGGAGAAGCCTCGACGGCCTGCCCCGCGGCTTCCATACGCTGAAGCATGGAACGCCCGCCGGACATATCCCGACAGCCGCCGGTGCCTGGCACCCTGAGCACGCGCGGCAAGCGCAGTGCGCGATGTTGCCCTTTGCGGCACGCGCGCATCCACGCTCGAACGCTCGACCCGCCCTGGACTTTCGGTCAGCCCCGGAACGCCCACGCATCGGTTCACCTGCCGCACCACCTCCTTGATCCGGCGCTCCACCGCGGTGCGCGTGAGTCGGTGGGTCCGGGCCACCTCCTCGTAGGTCGCACCGCTCAGCCGGGAGTACCTAGAGCGTTCATCGCCTGGCTGGTGCTCGACGTCACCCCCGCGGCCGCTCTGCCCATGCTGCAGAGTTCTGCGGGCATGATCCAGCAGAAAGCGCGCCTCGGCCAACGACAAACGCATGCCGTAGTCCAACGTCATTGGGCCGCGCGCTTGACGGGTCTTGATACTCGGATCGTACCGACCAATCACCAGCGTCCCGTGTCGCCCATGCAACTTGTAGTCGAAGCGGCAACTGATCTGACCAGTTGCCGTGACAGCAGCGTTCAGCCCGCCTCGATCGGCGACCTTGTAGATCTTCCCGGTAGGCTTGAGTGCCCGCAGCTCAGTGTCGGTGAGCATGGCCGGTGCCATGGATTGCGATGACAAATCCACGGTACCGTAGCCGACACCGTAGGCAAGGCTTACGGTATCAGCGCCACCGAAATCGACGACAATTTTTGATACCGTCCGCGATACCGTCAAAACCTGCGGGCTGCTACGAGTCCGCGCGAGACGGAAATGGACGATAAACCGCTATAAATAAAGGGATTTACTGCCACCTTGGCACTGCATTAGACGTCGTGAGATCAACCGGAATCATTCCCACTCGATCGTCGCCGGCGGCTTGCCGGAGATGTCGTAGACCACGCGCGAGACGCCACGCAGCTCGTTGATGATGCGGTTGGACACGCGGCCGAGGAAATCGTACGGCAGGTGCGCCCAGTGCGCGGTCATGAAGTCGATGGTCTCCACCGCGCGCAACGCGATCACCCATTCGTAGGCGCGGGCGTCGCCGACCACGCCCACCGACTTCACCGGCAGGAACACCGCGAACGCCTGCGAGGTCTTGTCGTACAGGTCGGCCGCACGCAGTTCCTCGATGAAGATCGCATCGGCCCTGGCCAGCAGTTCGGCGTACTCGCGCTTCACTTCGCCCAGGATGCGCACGCCCAGGCCCGGGCCGGGGAACGGGTGGCGGTAGACCATCGCGCGCGGCAGGCCGAGTTCGACGCCGAGGCGACGCACTTCGTCCTTGAACAGCTCGCGCAGCGGCTCGACCAGCTTGAGCTTCATGTCTTCCGGCAGGCCGCCCACGTTGTGGTGGCTCTTGATGACGTGCGCCTTGCCGGTCTTGCTGCCAGCCGACTCGATCACGTCCGGATAGATCGTGCCCTGCGCCAGCCACTTGGCGTTGCTGAGCTTGTTCGACTCCTCGTCGAAGATCTCGACGAACAGGTTGCCGATGATCTTGCGCTTGGCTTCCGGGTCACTGACGCCTTCCAGCGCCTTGAAGTAACGGTCGGCGGCATTCACGCGCACGACCTTGACGCCCATGTTCTCGGCCATCATCTGCATGACCTGGTCGCCTTCCTGGAAGCGCAGCAGGCCGGTATCGACGAACACGCAGGTCAGCTGCGTGCCGATGGCCTTGTGCAGCAGCGCGGCCACGACGGACGAATCGACACCGCCGGACAGGCCCAGGATCACCTCGTCACTGCCGACCTGCTCGCGCACACGGGCGATCTGGTCGTCGATGATGTTGGCCGCGGTCCACAGCGTGGCGCAGCCGCAGATCCCGGTGACGAAACGCTTGAGCAGTGCCGAGCCCTGCTTGGTGTGGGTCACTTCCGGGTGGAACTGCACGCCGTACCAGCGCTTATCCTCGTTGGCCATTGCGGCCACCGGGATGCGGTCGGTCACCGCGGTGATGGCGAAGCCCGGCGGCACGTGGGTGACATGGTCGCCGTGGCTCATCCACACGTCCAGGCGCGGCTCGCCGTTGTGGTCGGACAGGCCGCCCAGCAGGCCGTCATTGCCCAGCAGCTTCACTTCGGCATGGCCGAACTCGCGCTGGTCGGCCGCCTCGGTCCCGCCGCCCAACTGCTTGGCCATGGTCTGCAGGCCGTAGCAGATACCCAGCAGCGGCAGGCCGCTGTCGAACACTTCCTGCGGCGCGGCCGGCGCGCCGGCCTCGGTTGTCGATTCGGGGCCACCGGACAGGATGATGCCCTTGGCGCCGAACGCGGCGATCTCGGCCGGGTCGTGGTCCCACGCCCAGATTTCGCAGTACACGCCGAACTCGCGGATGCGGCGCGCGATCAGCTGCGTGTACTGCGCGCCGAAATCGAGGATGAGGATCTTGTCGTTGTGGATGTTGGTCATGGGGCCTGGAACGGATCGATGAGTCGGGAAACGGGGCGATGCAGATGCCGGCGGCGTATAGAGAAAGAGGAACGGGACGCCGGTCCTCGTTCCTCTTTGCTCGTCCCGCGTCAGGCGCGGTAGTTCGGCGGTTCCTTGGTGATCTGCACGTCGTGGACGTGGCTCTCGCGCTGGCCGGCACCGCTGATCTTCACGAACTTCGGCTTGCTGCGCATGTCCTCGATGTTGCCGCAGCCCACATAGCCCATGGTCGCGCGCAGGCCGCCGATCAGCTGGTGGATGATGCCGCCGACCGGGCCACGGTACGGCACGCGGCCTTCGATGCCTTCGGGCACCAGCTTGTCAGCGGTGGCCGCATCCTGGAAGTACCGGTCCTTGGAGCCCTTCTCCATCGCCGCCAGCGAGCCCATGCCGCGGTAGCTCTTGTACGAACGGCCCTGGAACAGTTCGGTCTCGCCCGGCGATTCCTCGGTGCCGGCCAGCAGGCCGCCGATCATCACCGTCGACGCGCCGGCAGCCAGCGCCTTGCCGATGTCGCCGGAATAGCGGATGCCGCCGTCGGCGATCAGCGGGATGCGGTCCTGCAGCGCCTCGGCGACCAGGTCGATCGCGGTGACCTGCGGCACGCCGACGCCGGCGACCACGCGCGTGGTGCAGATCGAACCCGGGCCGATGCCGACCTTGACCGCATCCGCGCCGCAGTCGAGCAGCGCCAGCGCGGCTTCGCCGGTGCAGATGTTGCCGCCGACGACCTGCACGTGCGGGAAGTGCTTCTTCACCCAGCTCACGCGGTCCAGCACGCCCTGCGAATGGCCGTGGGCGGTATCGACCACCAGCACGTCCACGCCGGCGGCGACCAGCGCCTCGACACGGCGATCGGTGTCGCCACCGACGCCCACCGCCGCGCCGACCAGCAGGCGCGTCGCCGCGTCCTTGGCCGCGTTCGGGTTGTCGGTCTTCTTCTGGATGTCCTTGACGGTGATCAGGCCGCGCAGTTCGAACGCGTCGTTGACCACCAGCACCTTCTCGATGCGGTTTTTATGCAGCAGCGACAGCACTTCGTCCGAGGCCGCGCCTTCCTTCACCGTGACCAGGCGGTCCTTCTTGGTCATGATGTGGCGGACCGGATCGTCCAGCTCGGTCTCGAAGCGCATGTCGCGGTGGGTGACGATGCCGGCCAGCAGGCCGTCGCTGCCCACCACCGGCACGCCGGAGATGTTGTGCGACTGGGTCAACGCCAACACCTCGCGGATGCTTGTCTCCGGGCCGACCGTGATCGGGTCGCGAATCACGCCGGACTCGAATTTCTTGACCTTGGCCACTTCGGCCGCCTGCTGCTCCAGCGACAGGTTCTTGTGGATGATGCCGATGCCGCCGAGCTGGGCCATAGCGATGGCCAGACGCGATTCGGTGACCGTATCCATGGCCGCCGAGACGATCGGCAGCTTCAGCCGCAGGCCGCGGGTCAGCCGCGTGCCGAGATCGACATCCTTGGGCAGGATCGTGGAGTGGGCGGGGACGAGCGAAACGTCGTCGTAGGTCAGTGCTTCAGCCTGGATGCGCAGCATCGGCATACCCGAGATGTGGGGAAGCGCGTCATTTTACCCTTGTTCGGGCGCCGATGGCAGGGGGCCGGTGCGACGCAGTGTCGCGCCGGCGTGCGTCGTTCAGCAGTTCGGCCAATGCCGGCAACCTCGTGAAATCCGGCAGGGCTTCCTGCTTGCCGGCTGGCAGCCGGCATTGCCGGTGGCCGGTTCAGCCGGCCGCTTCGGCCGCTTCGATGGTGTTCTGCATCAACGTGGCCACCGTCATCGGGCCGACGCCGCCCGGCACCGGGGTGATCCAGCTGGCGTGACGGGACGCCGCCTCGAAGCCTACGTCGCCGACCAGTCGGCCGTCGTCCAGCCGGTTGATGCCGACGTCGATCACCACCGCGCCCGGCTTGACCCACTCGCCCGGCACCAGCTGCGGGATGCCCACTGCCACCACCAGGATGTCGGCGTTGCGCACCGCACGCTCCAGTTCGTCGCGTGGGGTGAACTTGTGGCAACTGGTGACGGTGCAGCCAGCGATCAGCAGCTCCAGCCCCATCGGCCGGCCGACATGGTTGCTGACCCCTACGATGGTGGCGTTGCGGCCGCGCACCGGCTGGTCGGTATGCGACAGCAGGGTAATGATGCCGCGTGGCGTGCACGGGCGCAGGCCGAACTCGCGCAGCGCCAGGTGCCCCACGTTCTGCGGGTGGAAGCCGTCCACATCCTTGCGCGGATCGATGCGCTGGATCAATCGGTTGGCGTCGGGGATGCCCGGCAGTGGCAGCTGGATCAGGATGCCGTGGATCTTCGGGTCGGCATTGAGCTGGTCGATCAGGTCCAGCAGTTGCGCCTCGGTGGTGCCTTCGGGCAGGTCGTAGTCGAAAGCTTCGATGCCGACCTTCTCGGCTGCACGACGCTTGTTGCGCACATACACCGCCGAGGCCGGGTCGCCGCCGACCAGCACGACCGCCAGTCCCGGGCGCGAGCCGCCGGCGGCCAGGCGCGCATCCACCCGCAGCTTCAGATCGTCGAGCAGTTCTTCGGCGATGCGGCGGCCATCGAGGATGCGGGAGGTCGCCGCGGAGGCTTCGGCAGGCAGGGTCATGGGCGTGGGGACGGGAACGGGTTGGCTATTGTCCCCGATTCGGCCGCCCGGGCGCGACACCCGGGCCTGCCCCGCGCGGGCCTCGCACGATTGCCCTGGCGTCGTGCCGGGGCAAGCACGGCCATGGCGTCACGACACCGGCTCATCCTGCCACCTCGTCGGGCACCTCCCTGTCCGCCGGAGCGCACGTCGGGTTTTCCTCGCTGTCGCCACAAGTGGCCAGCTCCGATGCGACGGACGCCAGGCGCATGGCCGGACGCACGCGTAGCGCCACTACGCCGGGCTTGAGTTTGAGCAGCACGGCCCAGTCCTGGCGGTTGGCGTTGCAGGCCTGTGGTACGTCGGGACTGCATGGGGCATCTGCCCTGTCGCGCATCGGCAACCCGGCAAGCCGGCCATCCGCATCCAGTTTCAGCATGCGCAGGGTGACCGCCTGCTGCAGATTGCCGCCGACCATGTAGAGGATGCCGTCCACGCTGCCGACCACGATGTCGCAATGCATCGGCAGGCCGCCCGGTGGCCCATCGAGCACGCCCGCCAGTTGCCGGTAGCCATACGCGCGCGTGGCCACGCGCACCGAGCACAGCAGATCGCCCGGGGCCGGCGCCGCGCCGGACGGGGGCATCGCCCGATAGGGGTTATTCCCCGTGTCGCGCCAGGCGTCGCGCACGTAGTCGATATGCCGGGCCGAGCCACGGAAGCCGCCGACACCGGCCTGGCGCATTACCCAGGAAATGAAGGCCGCCGACCACGGGGTGTCAACAACGAATGCACGGCATGCGGACGACGACCCGGCACAGCGGCTCATGCCGGGATAGGCCAACCCGCTTTCGCGCCAGTAGGCCGCCACCCGCCGCCATGCGCTGGAGCCATCGGCCAGCGGGCTGTCTTCGGCTTCGTAGACGGTCAGGCCGCCGCTGCGGCCGTCCACGTCGATGAAGGGGCGGAACCAGTCCAGGTTCTCGCGGCAGGCGAAGGCCGCTATCCGCACAGGCAGTTCGGACGCCATCGTCTGCTGACGCAGCTGGGGACACGGGTCCGCGGCCTGCGCCGTGGCGCAGGCGCAGCAACAAAGGAGCGCGAACACCAGGCCGGCGTGACGGCGCCGCCGTGGGCGGAAGAAGAGGCCCAGCCATCGTTTCGTACCCGTGCGCAGGGGGTGCTGCATGTTTCCTACCCGATCATGTCGGCGATGAAGCCGGGGCAGCGAAACTAGGCAGCGGCGGCATGCCCGGCCAGTGAGGCTGGTCAGCCTTACCGGGAGGCCTGTCCACAAGTCGCCATGACTTGTGGCACGGAAGCTCGCGCCAGGCACAAAGGGCGCATGCGACGACCGGAACCGCAGCTAGTGGCTGTCGCTGGCCGCGCAGAACGCGGCGTAGTCGATATAGCCCGGGAATGCGCGGCCCGGTGCGCAGAGCGGACAATCGGGATCCGGATGCACGCGCGTCTCGCGGAAGCGCATGCCCAGCGCATCGAAGCGAAGCAGGCGCCCGGCCAGCGGCTCGCCGATCTCCAGCAGCAGCTTGAGCACCTCGGTGGCCTGCATCACCCCGGCCAGCCCCGGCAACACACCGAGCACGCCGGCCTCGGCGCAGTTGGGCGCAAACGCCGGCGGCGGCGGCTCTGGGAACAGGCAGCGATAGCATGGCGCCTGCCCACGCCGGCGGCCGGCATCGAACACGCCGACCTGGCCGTCGAAGCGCTCGATCGCCGCGTACACCAGCGGCCGCGCGTGCTTGATGCAGGCATCGTTGAGCAGGTAGCGCAGCGGGAAGTTGTCCGAGCCATCCAGCACCACGTCCACGCCTTCCATCAAGGCATCGACATTGGTCGAGGTCATCCGCTCCCCGATCGCCTCCACCTCGATATGCGGATTCAATGCGAGCAGGCGCGCCCGCGCCGACTCGACCTTGGGCATGCCGACCCCTGCCTCGGTGTGGATGATCTGGCGATGCAGGTTGCTGCGCTCCACCACGTCGTCATCGACGATGCGCAGCCGCCCTACGCCGGCCGCGGCCAGGTAGAACGCCGCCGGCGCACCCAGCCCACCGGCACCGACGACCAGCACGCGCGCGCGCTGCAGGCGCCGCTGCCCGGCCTCGCCCACCTGCGGCAGCAGCAAGTGCCGCGAATAGCGGTCGTAAAAGTCGCGTTCGCCGACGTCGAGTTCGGGCTGCACCAGCGGCAACCCCGCCGCCCGCCACGCCAGCGTTCCACCCGCGACCGAAGCAACATCGGTGTAGCCGGCGGCCGACAGCGCCGCGGCCGCATCGGCCGAACGCCTGCCGCTCTGGCACAGCAGGACGATCTCCTGCTCCGGCGACGGCAGAAACAGCGCCGGATCGACCAGCAGTTCACCCTTGGCCGCGCCCCGCGCGCCTTCGGCCATGCCGCCGGCGCGTTCGTGCGCCTCGCGCACGTCGATCACCAACGCGCCGGCCAGTTGGCGGGCATGGGCCTGTTCCGGAGTCAGTTCGCGAATACTCATGGCGGGATTATCGGCCATGCCCCGGGCGCTGGCGAAAACCCATCCAGCCATGTGCAGGCCACAAGCAGGAAGGGCGGCCTTGCGGCCGCCCCTGCGTGATCACTTCCGGCCTTTCACGTGCTTCATCAGGCGCCGTTTGGCTTTGACCTGGCGCTCGGTCAACACGTTCTTCTTGCCCTCGTAGGGATTGGCGCCCTCGCGGAACAGGAAGGTCACCGGCGTGCCCACCAGCTTGAAGCGCTTGCGGAAGAAGTTCTCCAGGTAGCGCTTGTACGAATCCGGCAGCTCCTTCAGCCGCGTGCCGTGCACGATGAAGGTCGGCGGATTGGAGCCGCCCGGATGCACGTAGCGCAGCTTGGAGACATGGCCGCGGATGCTGGGCGGCGGGTTGCTCTCGTAGGCGATTTCCAGCGCCTTGTTCACTTCGCTGGTGCTGAATTCATGCGTGGCCGAAGCATGCGCGCGATGCACCGCGCGGAACAGTTCGCGCAGGCCCGAACCATGCTTGGCGGAGATGCGCACCACCTCGGCCCAGGGCACGAAGCCGAGCTTGAGCGACAGCAGGGTCTCGGCCTGCTCGCGCTGGTAGTCGGTGAGCCCGTCCCACTTGTTGATCGCGATCACCAGCGCACGGCCGGCATCGAGCACGGCGCCGAGCACGCTGGCGTCCTGGTCGGTGACGCCCTCGCTGGCATCCAGCATCAGCACCGCGACCTGGCATTCCTCGATCGAACGCAGCGTCTTGACCACCGAGAACTTCTCGACCACCTCGTCCACGCGCGACTTGCGGCGCAGGCCGGCGGTGTCGATCAGGCGGTACAGGCGCCCGTCGCGCTCCAGGTCCACGGAGATCGAATCGCGGGTGGTGCCGGGTACATCGGAAGCGATCATGCGCTCCTCACCCAGCAGCCGGTTCACCAGTGTGGACTTGCCGACGTTGGGGCGGCCGACGAAGGCGATGCGCACCCGTGCCGGATCGTTGTCCAGGGTCTCGGTCGTGCCTTCTTCCGGCAGGCGCTCGAGGACTTCCGCCAGCAGGTCGTCCAGCCCCTGGCGATGCGCGGCCGAAACCGTGAGCATCTCGCCGAAGCCGTAACGCGCGAATTCCGAGCGCACCGCATCCTCGTCGGTGCCGTCGATCTTGTTGATCAGCAGCAGGGTTGGACGCGACAGCTTGCGCAGCCAGGACAGGATCTCGTCGTCCAGTGCCGAGGTGCCGTCGCGGGCATCGACCACGAACAGGATCAGGTCCGCCTCGGCGGCGGCGGCACGGGCCTGACGCGCGGTGGCGCCGGCCAGGCCTTCCTCCTCTTCCGCGATGCCGCCGGTATCGACGATCAGGAACGGATTGTCCTCGTCGAGCCGGCAGACGCCGTAGTTGCGGTCGCGGGTGACGCCGGGCTGGTCATGGACCAGGGCGTCACGCGTACGCGTCAAGGCATTGAAGATGGTGGACTTGCCGACATTCGGCCGTCCAACCAGGGCGACCAAAGGCAGCATCGCTAGGACTCCTTAATTCGCCAACCGCCAGGCGGTCAGCTTGCCGTCCACGTTCTGCACCAGCAGGACGCCGTCGGCGACGATGGGTTGCGCGATCACCCGGTCGCGTCCACTTTTTTCGCGGGCGGCCAGGGCGCCGTCGCCCAGATGCAGCCAGTGCAGGTAACCCTTGTAGTCACCGACCACGACATAGTCGCCCTGGATCGCCGGGCCGGTCACCGAACGCCGCGCCAGCGCCTGCTGCGACCACATCGCCGAACCGGAGGTCTTGTCCAGGCCGAAGACCGTACCCTTGCCGTCGGTCACCACGACATTGCCGGACGACACCGCCACGCCGCCACCGCCGCCATGGTCGCGCGACCACAGCGGACGGCCGCTCGGGCCTTCGATCGCCATGGTCTCGTTCTTGAAGCTGGTCACGTACAGGTTGTTGCCTTCCAGCACCGGGGCGCCGTCCACGTCGGCCATGCGCTCCAGCTCGGTGCGACCTTCCGGCGTACCGATGGTCTGCTCCCACAACGGACGACCATCCTGCATCGCAAGCGCGCTCAGCGTGCCGTCATCGTTGCCGATGAACAGTACGCCCGGGCCGGCCACCACCGGTGCATTGCCGCGGACGGTCAACGGGGGGAGTTCCTGCGAGTTGAACCAGCGACGCTCGCCATTGGTGGCATCCAGCGCCGTTGTGCGGCCATCGTTGCTGCGCACGAACACCAGGCCCTGCGCAACCGCCGGTGCGGCAATCACTTCGCCCGGCACGCGCGCGCGCCACTTCTCGCTGCCGTCAGCCGCGTCGAGTGCGATCACCTGGCCGTCCAGCGTACCGATCACGACCAGACCATCGCCCACGCCCGGGCCACCGGACAGGCGCAGCTTGGCCTTCTTTTTTTCCTTGGCCGGCTTGTATTCCCAGATCTGCTTGCCGGTCTGCAGGTCGAGTGCGTGCACGCCGCCCTCCACCGCCGCAGCATAGACCCGGCCATCGGCCACGGCCGGGGCCTGGCGCACACCGATCCGGCCTTCGCCCTTGCCGACGTTCGCCGACCAGATCCTGTCGACTTTGAGGGTGGGTTCGAATTTGACCAGCTCGACGGGTTCCAGCGCCTTCTTGGCTTCGGCATCCTTGCCGGCGAACCAGCCCTTCACCGTCGAGCAACCGCTCAGCGCCACCGCGACCAGCGCGATGCCCGCGACATGCTTGAGTTTCATCAGATCTTCTCCGCCGCGGGATCGGCGACGGTACCGCCGGCGTCCATCAGCTTGATTTCGAGCAGGCGACGCTGCGGAGCGGCCACGTCGAGCTTGGCCAGCGACTGCGTGTACAGATCGCGCGCCTGCTCGCGCTTGTCCTGCGCCACCAGGGCGTCGCCACGGATCTCCAGACCCGCGCTGTCGTCGGCATTGCCGAGCAGCGCCAGCGCTTCGGCGGGCTTGCCGGTCTCGATCAGCAGGCGGGCGATGCGCTGGTCGATCAGCGTCTTGAACTCGCCCTCGACCTTCAACCCGCGCAGGGTCTTGATCGCATCTTCGTTCTTGCCGGCTTCGACCTGTGCCTTGGCCAGTTCCAGCGCCGCCAGATCGGCATAGATGCCGGCCTTGCTGCCTTCCAGCGCCGCCACTTCCTTGACCGCCTCGTCCAGGTTCTTGGACTGCAGGCTGCGGGAAACGGCGTCGTAGCGGCTGTTGGCCTCGGCCAGCTTGCCCACCTGTTCGTTCTGCCACCACCTCCAGCCGCCGATCAGGGCCAGCGCGAGGATGATTCCGCCAATGATTCCAGCGCCGTTCTGGCGCAGCCAGGTGCGGACACGTTCGCCTTGTTCATGCTCGTCGAGCAGGTCGTCAATCGCCATGCGTAACTCTCGCTCCAATCCTGCCGGGGGAGCCTTGTTGTTTTGATCTGCGCTTGTTTCAGTGCGAAACCGGCGCCACGGAGCCGTCAGAGGATACCGTAAAGCGGGCCACATTATTACCGCTTGTATACGGTGCCAGATCGATGCTGCCGCCATCCTGGCGGAAGTCGACCTCCGAGGCGTTACCTACTTTCATGCGCGCAACCTGACCGGCCGCGTAACTGCGCTTCTCGCCAGCCCGGATCAGGGCCTTCTCGACGATGGAGCCGTCCGGCGCGGAGACTTCCACCCAACTGTCACCGCGGAAATCCAGGGCCAAGCCCGGCGATGCCGCGGAGGCCTGCGGTTCCGCCGCCTGCCGCGCAAGCGGCGCCATCGATGCGATGTACGGCGCGCGCTCGGGCCCAGGGCGTACCGCGGTTTCATCCGCAGCCGTACCACCAGCGTGCTGTGCGGCCGCCACCGACGCCGCATCCGGTACCACGTCCAACGACGCGGTGCTGGGCGGGACATCGCCGAACTTGCTCTGGAAGGCATACCAGACCGGTACCGCGAGCACGGCAGTGATGACCACGTACACCGCCCGGCGACCGAGGCTCTCGGCTACGCGGCGGACGCGCGGCGTATGCGTATGGCTGACCAGCTTGGGCGGTTCGACCGGCGCGATCCGCGCCTGCTGCAGGAGCCCGCCCAGATCGACGCCCAGCAGGCGCGCATAGCTGCGCAGCTGGCCACGCACGAAGACCGGCGCCCCCAGCCGCTCCCATTGCTCCTCCTCCAGCGCGGCAACCACCTGCACCGGCATGTGCAACCGCCCCGCGACATCCGCCAACGACAGACCGGCCGCTTCACGCGCCTGGCGAAGCTGCTCCCCGCAGCCCACCGCCCCCTCTAAAGCGTTCATACCCGGATCATTGCTCACAATGCATCAGCCCTGGGAATTCGGGGTTGCGCCGGCAGGAAACTCCTCACGCAACCGCTGCTGGTATCGGCCGACGGCACTCCTGTCGCCCAGCCGTTCTTCTATCTGAATGGCAAGTTGTAACACGGAAACCGTGGCTGGCGCAGCCGCCAGACGCCGCTGGTAGAACGCCCGCGCCTCGAAATACCGCCCCTGCTGGAACTCGCTGCGCGCCATCGACTCCAGCGCATAGGCATTGTCAGGCGCAAGTTCGAGTGCCTGCCGCAGGTCCTGCCCCGCCCGCTCGCGCTGCCCCGCATCCAGCGCGCAGCCACCGGCATTGGCCAACGCATCGGCCCGCCCCTGGTAATCAGGGGCGGCCACCGCGCGGTCGAACCAGACCAGCGCTTCGGCCGGGTGCCCGCTGGCGCACAGCCAGGCACCGTAATTGTTCAGCACATCCCCTTGCCGGGGCGCCAGTTCCGCGGCGCGGCGATACAGCTCGCCAGCCGCCTCCATCCTGCCGCGCCGCCCCTCGACCACCGCCTGCATCGTATAGGCCGCGGGATTGGCCGGCTCAAGCTTCTGCGCCGAACGGGCGTGATTGAAAGCGGCATCCAGTTCGCCCCGGCCGAACCGGTCTCCGGCCAGCCGCAGCAGCTCCTGGTAGCGCAGGCGCGTACGCGCCTGCGGGTCATCGTGCACGTCGAACGGCTGCGCCATCTGCTGGCCCCAGCGGACCTTGGTCGCCTTGGTCGCCTTGGCGCCATGCCCGCAGCCACCGAGCAGCAGCAGGACCAGCACCGATGCGAGCAGGCGCTCAGCCAAGCGCGTCCCTTTGTGCCGGGAGCGCATCCTGGGCCTGCAGCAGGCGGTTGAACTCGGCCTGACGGCGGGTGCGGTCCATCACCTGCCCCTTGAGCTGGCCGCAGGCGGCGTCGATATCGTCGCCGCGGGTACGGCGCACCATGGTCAGCACCTGCGCGTCGAGCAGGATCTTCTGGAAGGCCCGGATCTGCTCTTCGTCCGAACGCTCGTAGCGGGTACCCGGGAACGGGTTGAACGGGATCAGGTTGACCTTGCCGGAGTCCTTGGCCTGCACTGCGTTGTCGAACTGGCGCATCAGCCGCGCCAGCTGGCGGGCATGTTCGGGCTGGTCGTTGATGCCCTTCATCAGGGTGTATTCGAAGGTCACCGAATCGCGCTTCTTGTTGCCGCGCAGGTAGCGCGCGCAGGACGCCATCAGTTCGGCGATCGGGTATTTCTTGTTGAGCGGCACCAGCGTTTCACGCAGCTCGTCAGTCGGCGCGTGCAGCGACACCGCCAGCGACACGTCGCTCTCGACCGAAAGCCGGTCGATCTGCGGCACCAGGCCGGAAGTCGAAAGCGTCACGCGCTTGTTGGCCAGGCCATAGCCCAGGTCGTCGCGCATGATGCTCATCGCGCGCACGACATTGTCGAAATTCATCAGCGGCTCGCCCATGCCCATCATCACCACGTTGGTGAGGCGGCGCATCTGGTGCGGCACGTTGCCCAGGTGGCGCGCCGTCACCCACACCTGACCGATGATCTCGGCGGTAGTCAGGTTGCGGTTGAAGCCCTGGGTGGCGGTCGAACAGAAGGTGCAGTTCAGGCCGCAGCCGACCTGCGAGGACACGCACAGCGTGCCGCGGGTCTTGTCGGGGATGTAGACGGTTTCGACGGCGTTCTTGCCGTCAATGCCCATCGCCAGCAGCCACTTGTGGGTGCCGTCGGCGGAGGGCTTGTCGAACACGACGCCGGGGACGACGACCTCGGCATGCTGCTGCAGCTTGGCGCGCAGCGACTTGCCGAGGTCGGTCATCTGGTCGAAATCGGTGACGTAGCGGTGGTGGATCCACTTCATCACCTGGTGGGCGCGGAACTTCTGCTCGCCGAGGGTCTCGACGAAGAACTTCTCCAGGCCCGCGCGATCAAGGTCGAGCAGGTTCTGCTTGCCAGCGGTCGGTGCCGTTTTCGGCAGCGGCTGGACGGCGGGGGACTGTACGACCTCGTTCACGGCTTCAACCTTTGACTGCTACTTAGCGCGAAACCACTTCGGTGGCGGCGAAGAAGTAGGCGATTTCGATCGCGGCGTTCTCGACCGAGTCCGAACCGTGGGCGGCGTTGGCATCGATGGATTCGGCGAAGTCGGCGCGGATGGTGCCCGGCGCGGCTTCCTTCGGATTGGTGGCGCCCAGCAGGTCGCGGTGGGCCAGCACGGCGTTCTCGCCTTCCAGGGCCTGGATCATCACCGGGCCGGAGATCATGAACTCCACCAGCGCGTTGAAGAACGGACGCTCGCGGTGCACGGCGTAGAAGCCTTCGGCTTCGCGGCGCGACAGCTGCTTGTACTTGGCGGCCACGACCTTCAGGCCGGCCTTCTCGAAGCGGGCGTAGATCTCGCCGATCACGTTCTTGGCGACGGCATCGGGCTTGATGATGGAAAGGGTGCGCTCCAGCGCCATGGGAATTCTCCGGATTTGGGGCCGGTCGGGCCCGAGGGTACATGAAAAAAACCCGCGTGCGGACGCGGGCTTAGCCTGAATTGCGGTTCTCAATTCTAACGGGTGCCCCGGGATTTTGCACAGCGGCAGATAAATGATGCTGCATGGCAGCATGACCCGACCCATCCGGCGGGCGTAGCATCCAAACAATCGTTTGATTGACTCCATCGCCATGGGCAAACCCGCCAGCTTCTCTACCAAGGACCGCATCCTCGGCGCCGCCGAGGAACTGTTCGCGCAGTACGGCTTCGCCGGCACCTCGCTGCGGCAGGTGACCAGTCACGCCGACGTCAACATCGCCGCGGTCAATTACCACTTCGGCTCCAAGGAAAACCTCGTCAACGAGGTATTCCGCCGCCGCATGGACGAGATGACCGCCGCCCGCCTGGACCAGCTGGAGCAGGCCCGTGCCAGGCATCCGGGCGATCTGCTGGCGGTGCTGGCCGCCTTCGTCGAACCGGCGCTTGCGATGGCCCAGGACCGGCAGAGCGGGGGCGCCTTCGTGCGGGTGATCGCCCGCGCCTACGCCGAGAAGAACGACAACCTGCGCAAGTTCCTTTCCGACCACTACGGCCACGTGCTGCGCGAGTTCGGCAAGGCCATCGGCGCCTGCGTGCCCGGCCTGAGCAAGGAGGAACTGTACTGGCGGCTGGATTTCCTCGCCGGCGCACTGACCTATGCGATGGCCGATTTCGGCCTGATCAAGCGCCCGCACGGTATCAGCGAGGCTGCCCACCGCAGCAAGGCCGCCTACGAACTGATCCACTTCGCCGAGGCCGGGTTCCGCGCCAGTACGCATGGCGCCACCCCGCCCTCCTCCCCCTGATTCCACCCGGTACCAACAAAGGCCTACACCATGTCCAATTCCCTGCTGATCCGCCGCGCCGCCGTGCTGGGTGCCGGCGTCATGGGTGCCCAGATCGCCGCCCACCTCATCAATGCCGGCGTCGACACCGTGCTGTTCGACCTGCCCGCCAAGGAAGGCCCGGCCGATGGCATCGTGCTGAAGGCGATCGCCAACCTGGGCAAGCTGAGCCCCGCGCCGCTGGCCGGCAAGTCGCTGGCCGAAGCCATCACCCCGGCCAACTACGAATCGGGCCTGGAGCAACTGAAGGACTGCGACCTGATCATCGAGGCCATCGCCGAGCGCATGGACTGGAAACAGGACCTGTACAGGAAGATCGCGCCGTTCGTGGCCGACCACGCGGTGCTGGCCTCCAACACCTCGGGCCTGGGCATCAACAAGCTGGCCGACGTGCTGCCCGAGCAGCTGCGCCACCGCTTCTGCGGCGTGCACTTCTTCAACCCGCCGCGCTACATGCACCTGGCCGAACTGATCCCGGCCACCACCACCGATGCCGCCGTGCTGGAAGGCCTGGAAGAATTCCTGGTCACCACCCTGGGCAAGGGCGTGGTGTATGCCAAGGACACCCCGAACTTCATCGGCAACCGCATCGGCGTGTTCTCGATCCTGTCCACCATCCATCACACCCAGCAGTTCGGCCTGGGCTTTGATGAAGTGGACGGCCTGACCGGCCCGCTGGTCGGCCGCCCGAAGTCGGCCACCTATCGCACCTCCGACGTGGTCGGCCTGGACACCATGGCGCATGTCATCAAGACCATGGGCGATACCCTGCCGAACGACCCATGGCACGAGTTCTTCAAATCGCCGAAGTGGCTGGACGCGCTGATCGCCAAGGGGGCACTGGGCCAGAAGACCGGCGCCGGCATCTTCCGCAAGGTCGGCAAGGACATCGTCGTGCTGGACCTGGAGAAGCAGGATTACCGCCCGGCCGACCGCGCCGCCGCCCCGGAAGTGGTCGAAATCCTGAAGATCAGGAACCCGGCCGAGAAGTTCGCCAGGCTGCGCGAGAGCCAGCACCCGCAGGCGCAGTTCCTGTGGGCGACCTTCCGCGACCTGTTCCACTACAGCGCCTACCACCTGGCCGACATCGCCGAGACCGCGCGCGACGTCGACCTGGCCATCCGCTGGGGCTACGGCTGGTCGCTGGGCCCGTTCGAAACCTGGCAGGCCGCCGGCTGGAAGCAGGTGGCACAGTGGATCGCCGATGACATCGTCGCCGGCAAGAGCATGAGCAACGCCCCGCTGCCGGACTGGGTGTTCGATGGCCGCGACGGCGTGCATGCCGCCGAAGGCAGCTACAGCCCGTCGCGCAACGCCAAGCTGCCGCGCTCCTCGCTGCCGGTGTACCAGCGCCAGCGCTTCCCGGATCCGCTGCTGGGCGAGACGTTCGCGCCGGGCGAGACCGTGTTCGAGAACGACGGCCTGCGCATGTGGCACGACGGTGATGGCATCGCCGTGGTCAGCTTCAAGACCAAGATGAACACCGTGTCCGACCAGGTGCTGGACGGCCTGCAGGAATGCGTCAGCCGCGCCGAGAAGGACTTCCGGGGCCTGGTGATCTGGCAGCAGAAGGAACCCTTCTCCGCCGGCGCCGACCTGGCCGGTGCACTGGGCCTGCTGCAGGCCGGCAAGGTCGACCAGTTCGAAGAGATGGTGGCCAACTTCCAGCGCACCAGCCAGCGCATCAAGTACTCGCTGGTGCCGGTGGTGGCCGCCGTGCGCGGCCTGGCCCTGGGCGGCGGCTGCGAATTCCAGATGCACAGTGCCAAGACTGTGGCCTTCCTGGAAAGCTACATCGGCCTGGTCGAGGCCGGCGTCGGCCTGCTGCCGGCCGGTGGCGGCCTGAAGGAACTGGCCGTGCGCGCCTCGCAGGCTGCGGGCCCGGGCGGCGACGTGTTCGCCGAACTGAAGAAGACCTTCGAGACCGTGGCGATGGCCAAGGTGTCCAACTCGGCGGTCAACGCCAAGGAGCTGGGCCTGCTGCGTGGCACCGACAAGGTCGTGTTCAACAGTTACGAGGCGCTGTACATCGCCAAGGCCGAAGCGCGTGCCCTGGCCGAAGCCGGCTACCGTCCGCCGCTGCCGGCACGCCGCATCCAGGTGGCCGGCGACGTCGGTATCGCGACCTTCAAGATGATGCTGGTCAACATGCTGGAAGGCCGTTTCATCAGTCCGTACGACTACGAGATCGCCGAGCGCATCGCCACCGTGCTGTGCGGCGGCAAGGTCGACCGCGGCACCCTGGTGGACGAAGAGTGGCTGCTGACCCTGGAGCGCAGGCACTTCGTCGAGCTGGCCCAGCAGGAAAAGACCCAGGCCCGCATCGCGCACATGCTCAAGACCGGCAAGCCGCTGCGGAACTGACGGAAGACATCGGCAATGCCGGCCGCTGACCGGCAACCTCTTCCACACCCTATTCAAGAGATCACTGCAATGACCAAGCAAATCCAGGACGCCTACATCGTCGCCGCCACCCGCACCCCGGTTGGCAAGGCGCCCAAGGGCATGTTCCGCAACACCCGCCCCGACGACATGCTTGCGCACGTACTGCGCAGCGTCGTCGCCCAGGCCCCGGGCGTGGACGTCAACCGCATCGATGACGCGATCATCGGCTGCGCCATGCCGGAAGCCGAGCAGGGCATGAACGTGGCGCGCATCGGCGTGCTGCTGGCCGGCCTGCCGAACACCATCGCCGCACAGACCGTGAACCGCTTCTGCTCCTCCGGTCTGCAGGCCGTGGCGCAGGCCGCCGACGTGATCCGCCTGGGCAACGCCGACCTGATGCTGGCCGGTGGCACCGAGTCGATGTCGATGGTGCCGATGATGGGCAACAAGATCGCGATGGCACCGAGCGTGTTCGACAACGACCACGTTGCCATCGCCTACGGCATGGGCATCACCGCCGAGAAGGTCGCCGAAGAGTGGAAGGTCTCGCGCGAGGAACAGGATGCCTTTGCCCTGGCCTCGCACCAGAAGGCCATGGCCGCGATCCAGAACGGCGAGTTCAAGGACGAGATCAGCCCGTACGAGATCGTCTCGCACCTGCCGGACCTGGCCGATGGCCAGCGCATCATCACCCGCAACAGGATCGCCGACACCGACGAAGGCCCGCGCCCGGATTCCTCGGCCGAAGGCCTGGCCAAGCTGCGCCCGGTGTTCCGCAACGGCCAGTTCGGCGGCACCGTGACCGCCGGCAACTCCTCGCAGATGAGCGACGGCGCCGGCGCGGTGCTGCTGGCCTCGGAACAGGCGATCAAGGACTACGGCCTGACCCCGCTGGCCCGCTTCGTCAGCTTCTCGGTGGCCGGCGTGCGCCCGGAGGTGATGGGCATCGGCCCGATCGCCGCGATTCCGAAGGCGCTGAAGCAGGCGGGCCTGACCCAGGACCAGTTGGACTGGATCGAGCTCAACGAAGCGTTCGCCGCGCAGTCGCTGGCGGTGATCCGCGATTGCGGCCTGGACCCGGGCAAGGTCAACCCGCTGGGCGGCGCCATCGCCCTGGGCCATCCACTGGGCGCGACCGGCGCGATCCGCACCGCCACCATCCTGCACGGCCTGCGCCGCCGCCAGCAGAAGTACGGCATGGTGACGATGTGCATCGGCACCGGCATGGGCGCGGCAGGTATTTTCGAGGCGCTGTAACGCTCAAAGCGTTGCCGGTCGGGATGTCGGCGTACTGAATGGCCCAGGTGGGTGAGGCTGCCCGGGACACGTCGCAAGTACATCCCTGCAGGCTTGGCAGCGGCATCCATGCCGCTGACAGTCCCGGCGGCCAGCCTCACCCACCCGTGCCACCCAACATTCCGCGCGGCGGAGGGTTGGGCAAAGGCGGAATCAAGAGCAGTAGATCCACGCCATGCGTGGATACTTTCGCTCTGGAAACAGAAAAGGCAGCCATCGGCTGCCTTTTCTGTTTCTGCCTTTGATTCCGCCCTCCCCGTCCGGGCCCGCAGGAAACCTGACAGGCGGGATGGCTGGGCCTTTGCAGGGCCGTTGGCGCCATGGATGGTGCCATCGAGCCCCATGGACGGGTTTACGGCATGTCCTGCAAAGGCCCAGCCATCCCACCCATCACGTATCAATCAAGGCGCCGCGAGCGGAGTGCTTGAAAATCCGTTATTCCGCCAGCATCGCCGCCAGCTTCTCGCGCGCCGGGCCGGCCAGCTTCGGGTTGTCCAGCGCGAAGCGGATCGTCGCCTCCACCAACCCCAGATGCGTCCCGCAATCGAAGCGGGTGCCCTCGAAGCGGTAGGCATCCACCTCTTCGGTCTTCAGCAGCGTCGCGATCGCGTCGGTCAACTGGATTTCGCCACCCGCGCCGCTGCCGGTCTGCTCCAACAACTCGAAGATCTTCGGGCTCAGCACATAGCGGCCAACCACCGCCAGATCGCTTGGCGCGTCCTCGGGCTTCGGCTTCTCGACAATCTGCGAAATGCGGCCCTTGCGGCCATCGAACGCCTCGGTGGCCACGATGCCGTAACTGGCCGTCTTCTCATGCGGCACGTCTTCCACCGCAATCACGCTGGCGCCACTGGCCTCGTTGAGATCGGCCATCTGCTTGAGCGCACCGGCGCCGCGGTTCCAGATCAGGTCGTCCGGCAGCAGCACCGCGAACGGCTCATCGCCTATCACAGCCTTGGCACACAGCACCGCATGACCCAGGCCCAATGCTTCGGCCTGGGTCACGAAGATCGCACGCACGCCCTCGGGCAGTACATGGCGGATCATTTCCAATTGCTCCTGCTTGCCGGCCCGCTCGAGCTTCTGCTCCAGCTCATAGGCCTTGTCGAAATAGTCCGCGACCGCATGCTTGTAACGATTGGTGATGAACACCAGGGTGTCGCAACCGGCTTCGATCGCCTCATCGACGGCATACTGGATCAACGGTCGATCGATGATCGGCAGCATCTCCTTGGGGACGGTCTTGGTGGCGGGCAGGAAGCGCGTGCCAAGACCTGCGACAGGAAAAACCGCCTTGCGAATGCGTCGGGACATCAGTTCCTACCAGCCTCTTTGGGAAACGGAACAATATTCGTTTTCGTGCTCGGCCTAGCCGTTTCCAGCATTGGCGAATACTCGGGTATGACCGTGGCCAGGATCGCCTGCATGGCCTCGGCATCATAACTGGCCACCGCCTCGCGCAGCCGCACCAGGCTGCCCAGCACGCGTTCGGTCGAGAACTCGCGGACTCCAGCCTCCAGCACCTTGGGGTGCGCGGTGGGCCGGCTGTTCTCGTCCGAATAGAACAGGCGCTCATGCAGCTTCTCGCCCGCACGCAACCCGGTGTACACGACGGCGATATCGATACCCGGCTGCTTTCCGGCAAGACGGATCATCTGCTCGGCCAGTACCCGGATGAGCACGGGCTCGCCCATGTCCAGCATGTAGATCGCGCCGCGCGAGGAGGAGGCCGCCGCCTGCAGGATCAGCAGGCAGGCCTCGGGAATCGTCATGAAATACCGGCTGACCTCCGGATGGGTCACGGTCACCGGCCCGCCCTTGCGGATCTGCTCGCGGAATAGAGGAACCACGCTGCCCACCGAACCGAGCACATTGCCGAAGCGGACGGTGACGAAGCGGGTACCCTTTTTCTCATTGAGACTCTGGCAGATCATCTCCGCATAGCGCTTGGTCGCGCCCAGCGCATTGGCCGGGTCGACCGCCTTGTCGGTGGAGATGAACACGAAGTTGTCCACGCCATGTTCCTGACAGGCCCGGGCCACGCACTCCGTCGCCAACGTGTTGTTGCGGATGGCCTCGCGCATCTGCCCTTCCAGCAGCGGGACCTGCTTGTAGGCGGCCGCGTGGAATACGGTATCCGGGCGGTACAGTGCCAGCGCACGGCGAGCGACCGCCGGATCTCCGCAGTCACCCAGGACGCACTCGATTTCCAGATGCGGAAAATTACGGCACAGCTCGCTCTGGATGTTCAGCATGAGTATCTCGCTGATTTCCAGCAGCACGATCCTTCCCGCACCATGGCGCGCGCATTGGCGGCAAAGCTCGGAGCCGATGGATCCTCCGGCTCCGGTCACCATCACCGTGCGTCCGCGCAACCAGCCACGAATCAGCTCCCAGTCGGGCTGTATCGGCTTGCGGCCGAGCAGGTCCTCGATGGCCACTTCCTTCAACTGCCCCGGCAGCGTGTTTCCTTCCAGGACGTCGCTCAACCTCGGCACGGTCCTGAATGGCAGACCGGTGCTCTCGCAGAGCGCCACGATCCGCTGCATCCCCGCCGCATCCAGCGTGGGGATGGCGATCACCAACAGTTTCGCCGCGGTTTCCCTTGCCACGGAAGCCACGTCCGCAATGCTTCCCAGGATTGGGATACCCTGCAGCTTCGCACCCTTCAGGTGCGGGGAATCGTCCAGCAGGCCAACGGGCTCGTAGTCGCCCGATCGGCGCAGGTCCTTGACCAGCGCCTCGGCGGCATGCCCGGCCCCCAGCACCAGTACCCGGCGCGCACGCGCATCGGAGTGGATCGACTGGTAGTCCTTCCACGCCCGATAGAGCAGGCGCGGCCCGCCGAGCAGGGCTGCCAGCGCGAAGGGATAGATCGCCAGCACTGACATGGGAATGCCATTCAGGCGCCTGTAGCTGAATACCAGAACGATCGCGCCCACGCCGATGAAGCAGGCCTTGAAGATGTTCACCAGGTCGGTGACGCTGGCGAAGCGCCAGAGTCCCCGGTACAGGCCGACGTACCGGAAAGCCAAAGCCTGCAGCAGCATTACCATCACGATGTCGAAGCTCAGCAGGGGGACGACCGGTGCGACATCCAGCATCGCGTATCGGGCCACGTGCAGCAGCTGCCAGCATGCCCACACCATGATCAGGTCGTGCAACATCACCGCGATGCGCGGGAAATTTCCTGCCAGCTGTCGTCGCCAGACCGCCATTGCTCATTCTTCCTTATCGATGGACTTGTTCCGGAGAACAAACCAGAGACTCACTGCCCCCGCCCCCCATGCCATGGCAGCCAGATGGCTCCAGGGTGAGGAAAGCCGGATGGAAACAAGCATGAGCATGATTCCGGCAACGCCGAACAATGCGTAGCCGGATGTGACCGCGGCGTGACTGCAGCCGGATTTCACCCAGCGTTGGTACAGGTGCTGGGTATGGGCCTCCATCCAGCGCTCCCCCCTGGACATGCGGCCCGCGAGGGTAAGGCCGGCATCGACGAGGAAAGCAGCCAATGGTATCAACAGGGTGGTCCAGGGCGCGCTTTGCGTCCCCAGCCCCAATGCCACCAGCCCGGCCAGCAGATAGCCGAGCGCACCGCTGCCGACATCGCCCATGAAGATCCTGGCCTTTGGAAAATTGAACGGCAGGAACCCCAGCACGCCGGCAGCCAGGATCAGTGCGAGTCCGGCAACGGGGGCCGGCAACAGCAAGGCATATGCAACCGAAGCCAGCAGCGCCTGGGACGCGGCCAGGCCATCGATGCCATCCATGAAATTCCAGACGTTGATCAATGCGATGGCCAGGAGCGCGCTGAAGCCTGCCCTGGACACCTCGCCCGTCCAGTGCCAGACCAGAGCCCCCAGCAGCAGGCCGGCCAGCACATGTATTCCCAGGCGGGGAAGCGCCGGCAACGGCCGATGGTCGTCCCACCAGCCGATTCCCGCCACCATCACCAACCCGCCGGAAAAGACCGCCAGCGTGGCGGCGACTCCCGGGAACAGCACGCCGATGCAAAGGTAGGCCAGCAGCTGCGAGACGACGATCGCGATACCGCCGCCGCGGGGCGTCGCGACCGCGTGGCTCCTGCGCTCCCCGGGCTGGTCCAGCAATTGCCGGCGCAGCGCATAGGCACGCGCCATGGCCGTCAGCAAGGCGGCGACCAGAACGACCGCCAGCAGCCCCGGAACCATCCATGCCGACTGCATGGATCAGAGCACCGCGTAGTTCAGCAGGGGCTTGACCGTCCCCCATTCCTTGCAGCTCGGGCACTGCCAATGGTGGGTGCGCGCGCCGAAGCCGCAGCGGGTGCAGCGATAGGCTGGATTGCGCACCAGCAGCTGGTCGGTGATGTGCTTCAGGTCCTGCAAGGTCGCCACGGGGTCGGCGCCCTCGGCGAGGGTCAGGTCGATGAGCGCCGATTCGCCGCGCACCGACGGACGGTCCTTCAACTGGCGCCCCAGATAGGCGCGCGCGGGACCGACCCCCTCCTGCTCTTCCATCAGGCGCGACAGGGCCAGCACCGGCGCGATGCCGCGGTAGTGCTCGGTCATCTCCGCCAGGAACGCGCGCGCGCCCGCCAGGTCGCCCACGTTGCGGTAGTTCTTGAGCAACTGCGGCAGGATCTCGGGCAGGTAGTCCGGATCGTTGCGCGCCGCCCGCTCGAAGGCGCGCACCGCGGCCTCGTCGTTGCCGAAGTCGCTTTCCAGGCGCCCTTCGATGATGCCGGCGCGCACGCTCATCGCATCGGCCGCGTTGGCGCGGCCGATGGCCGCGCGCGCCTCGTCCAGTCGCCCGGCGGCACGGTGGCGCTCGGCCAGTTCGCACTCGAACTGGCCGATCAGCTTGCCCATCGGCTCATCGGTGACCTGCTCGTAGCGGGTTGCGTTCTCGATCGCCTTTTCCCAGTCGCGTTCCGCCTGGTAGATGCCGATCAGGTGCTTCAAGGCCTGCGGCGCGCGCTGGTCGAGGCGCGCCAGATCGGTGAACACGGTCTCGGCGCGGTCCAGCAGGCCGGATTTCATGTAGTCCTCGCCCAGGGCGAGCAGGGCCTGTACGCGCTGGCCATCGGACAGGTCCTGACGGTTGGCCAGCCCCTGGTGCAGACGGATCGCACGGTCCACCTCGCCACGGCGCCGGAACAGATGCCCGAGCGCGAGCTGCGTCTCGAAGGTTTCCTTGTCCAGCTCGGCGATGTGCAGGAACAGCTCGATGGCCTTGTCCGGCTGCTCGTTGAGCAGATAGTTCAGGCCGCGGAAATAGGTGCTCGACAGGCGGCTGACCTGGTTTTCGCTGTGGCGCTGCCCGCCGCGCCGGCCGACGATCCAGCCGCACAGCGCGGCGATCGGCAGGAACAGGAAAAACCAGAACCATTCACTGATGAAGGCCATCGTCGATCAGCGTCCGTCGAAAGGGGAAGGAGTCTGCGGTGCAGGTGCGGTCACCGCGCCTGCTGCGACCTTGTTGGCCCGCCGGAGCCTGGCGTACAGGGGAATGACCATTCCCGCCAGCACCAGCCCACCGCCCACCAGCGCTCCCAGCAGGAGCGAAACGATGATCGCGATTCCGGAGGTGGTCCGGAGCGCCCAGAACGCCAGGCTGATATCGACAGGCTGCGAATTGAGCGAACCTATCACCAGGCCGCCGACAAGGACGGCCAGCAGAATCAACAGACGGACAGCCTTCATGCGGCAGCCTGCTCCATGTCCATAGAGCCACTAGCTTAACGGCCGTGGCGCCGATCCGCAGCAGGCGGATCAAAAAAACCATCGGCAGCGGTTATTGACATCGCCTGTCGATGGCCCGAAGGGTTGCCGCCATGGATGGCGGAAACAAAAAAACCGCCGGAGCGGTTTCTGATATCGCTTGCCGATGGCCCGAAGGGTTGCCGCCGCGGATGACGGAAACAAGAAACTCAGGCGGGGTCGCTTTCCAGCGGCACGACGTCGCTCACGCGCTCGCGCAGCTCCTTGCCCGGCTTGAAATGCGGGACATGCTTGCCCGGAAGCGCGACCGATTCGCCGGTCTTCGGGTTGCGTCCCATGCGTGGCGGCCGGTAATGCAGCGAGAAGCTGCCGAAACCACGGATCTCGATGCGGTCGCCGGAAGACAGCGCACCGCCCATCATCTCCAGCAACGACTTCACGGCCAGATCGACATCATCGGCCTTCAAGTGCGCCTGGTGGCGCGCAAGGATTTCGATCAGCTCGGATTTGGTCATTGCGGACTCGTCACGAAGGTAAAACCCCAGAAGCGGCCCGGACTTTCGTCCGGGCCGCCCAGGTTGCATCTACGACAAGCTCAAGGCCGATTACTCGGACTTGTTGCCACCCAGCTGCGCGCGCAGCAGCGCACCCAGGCTGGTGGTGCCGGCAGCGGCTTCGATCGAGGACTTGTTGTACTCGGCCAGCGCTTCGGCGGTCTCGGCTTCATCCTTGGCCTTGATCGACAGCTGCATGGTGCGACCCTTGCGGTCCATGCCCACGAACTTGGCTTCGACCTTGTCGCCCACCTTCAGGTGCTGCGAAGCGTCGTCCACGCGATCGTGGCTGATGTCGCGGGCCGAAACGTAGCCTTCGATGCCGTCGGCCAGCTCGATCACGGCGCCCTTGGCGTCGACTTCCTTCACCACGCCTTCGACCTTGGAGCCCTTCGGATTGGCGGCCATGTACTGGCCGAACGGATCCTGCTCCAGCTGCTTCACGCCCAGGGAGATGCGCTCGCGCTCCGGATCGACGGCCAGGACGACGGCGTCCAGGGTGTCGCCCTTCTTGAAGTTGCGGACGACGTCTTCGCCGGTGGTGTTCCAGCTGATGTCGGACAGGTGGACCAGGCCGTCGATGCCGCCGTCCAGGCCGATGAAGATGCCGAAGTCGGTGATCGACTTGATCTGGCCGGACACCTTGTCGCCCTTCTTGTGGGTGGCGGCGAAGGTTTCCCACGGATTGGCGGCAACCTGCTTCATGCCCAGCGAGATGCGGCGACGCTCTTCGTCGACGTCCAGCACCATCACTTCGACTTCGTCACCGACCTGCACGACCTTGGACGGGTTGACGTTCTTGTTGGTCCAGTCCATCTCGGAGACGTGCACCAGGCCTTCGACGCCCGGCTCGATCTCGACGAACGCGCCGTAATCGGTGACGTTGGAGACTTTGCCGAACACGCGGCTGTTGGCCGGGTAACGACGCGAGATGTTGTCCCACGGATCCTCGCCCAGCTGCTTCAGGCCCAGCGAAACGCGGTTACGCTCGCGGTCGAACTTCAGCACGCGCACGTCCAGCTCGTCGCCGACGTTCACGACTTCGGACGGATGGCGCACGCGCTTCCATGCCATGTCGGTGATGTGCAGCAGGCCGTCGATGCCGCCCAGGTCCACGAACGCGCCGTAGTCGGTCAGGTTCTTGACGACACCCTTCAGGATCGCGCCTTCCTGCAGCTTGTCCATCAGCTGCTCGCGCTCTTCCGAGTGCTCGCTCTCGACGACAGCGCGGCGCGAGACCACGACGTTGTTGCGCTTGCGGTCCAGCTTGATGAGCTTGAATTCCAGCTCCTTGCCTTCCAGGTAGGCCGGGTCGCGCACCGGGCGCACATCGACCAGCGAACCCGGCAGGAACGCGCGGACATCCTTGATGTCGACGGTGAAACCACCCTTGACCTTGCCGCTGATGCGGCCGGTGATGGTCTCGTTCTTCTCCAACGCTTCTTCCAGCTCGTCCCACACCATCGCGCGCTTGGCCTTCTCGCGCGACAGGACGGTTTCGCCGAAGCCGTTCTCGATCGAGTCGAGCGCGACCTTCACCTGGTCGCCCACGCCCACGTCGATTTCGCCAGCGTCGTTACGGAACTGTTCGATCGGCACGATGCCTTCGGACTTCAGACCGGCGTTGATCACCACCACGTCGCCGCGGACGTCGACGACGGTGCCGACGACGATGGCGCCCGGCTTCAGCTTGGCCAGATTGGCCTGGCTGGCTTCAAACAGTTCTGCAAATGATTCGGTCATTGGATTTACTCAATTGAACACATGGGCAGCTCGTTCCCTTCGGGGAATGCGTACCGCCCGCCTGTTGGTCGACCCCATGCAAGCGGCCGTGTGTAGAGTGGAAAAACCGCCGTGCACCCTGCACGACGGAGCCTTGTACAACTTCGGTTTGTGCGACGGCGGCCGTCACCGGCCGCTCTCACGGAACCGCGGGTCACGCTTCCTGCGAGGGAAGCAGGCCCAGCACCTTGGCAACGACTTCGTCGATGCCGATACCGCTGGTGTCGATGAGGACGGCGTCATCGGCCGGCCTCAGGGGCGCCACTGCGCGCTGTGCATCACGGGCGTCGCGGGCCATGATCTCGCGCAGGAGGTCGTCAAAGTTAACCGAAACCCCTTTTTCTTTCAACTGTTTATGCCGTCGCTGCGCACGTTCCTCGGCGCTGGCGGTCAGGAACACCTTGAACGGGGCGTCGGGGAAGATCACCGTCCCCATGTCGCGACCGTCGGCGACCAGCCCGGGCAACATCCTGAATGCGCGCTGGCGCTCCTTCAGCGCCGCCCGCACCTCCGGGATCGCCGCGATGGCCGAGGCCAGCGCCCCGGTGGTCTCCAGGCGCAGCTCATCGGTCGCGTCGGTATCGTTGACCAGCACCCGCAGGCTCTCGCCACGCTCGACGAAGCGGATGCGGGTATCGAAGGTGCAGCGCACCAGCGCCGAGGCGTCCGATGTGTCGATGTCCGCCCAGCTGGCAGCCACGCCCACCGCCCGGTACAGCGCCCCCGAATCCAGGTAATGCCAGCCCAGCCGGTGCGCGACGATACGGCTGACGGTACCCTTGCCGGCCCCGGACGGGCCGTCGATGGTGAGAACGGGGGGAAGTGGGCTCATCTGGGGCCTGTATCGGGACGGGAATCCGGCCATTCTAGCGCCCGGCCCGGCCCCGCCGCCGCCGATTGGACGCAACCACTTGAACCCACATGGAATTACCCCGTAGAATGGCGGGCTTGAACGAGCGTCAACCTGCATATCCGCGGCTACGCTCCCTGTAGAACTCCAACGTATCCGCCGAGGTATGCCATGAAAGTCCTGTCCTCCCTGAAGTCGGCGAAGGCCCGTCACCGTGACTGCAAGGTTGTTCGCCGTCGCGGCAAGATCTTCGTGATCTGCAAGTCGAACCCGCGTTTCAAGGCTCGCCAGCGCTGAGCCGGCCGGCGCAAGCCGCCAACGGAATCCGCGAGGGTTCCAGCCTTTGCAGAAAGCCGCCTCCGGGCGGCTTTTTGCATCCTCCTCTTCCGCTCGCGGCGGGCCGCGCATCTTCCATCCATCAGGACTACCCTGCATGGGCGTCGTCGGCTGCATGGAACAGGGCCGCCTGCCGCTTTATTGCCGCCGTTTTTTTGCTGTAATCGCCACTTGTCCTCCAGGGAGAAGCGACCATGAAGCAGACCATCCGGGCCTTGGCCCTGACCGCCGCGATCATCGCGGCCCCTACGGCAATGGCCGATACCCTGCTGATCGAGCGGGCGCAGGAAAAGCCGGCCGGTGCGCTGCCGGTGCGCGGCGAGGCGATGGGCCAGGTGGAAGCGCGTTTCGGCGCCCCCGCCGAACGCCTCGAACCGCGCGGCGGCCAGAAGCGCCAGTGGCCGACGATCAACCGCTGGGTCTATCCAGCCTTCACCGTCTATTTCGAGAAGCAGCGCGTGATCGACGTGGTCGCCAACCACGCCGGCCCCGACGAGATTGGACCGAAGCCGCCGATCCGCTGATCCGCGCCGCCCGGAATCGGCCCCTCGCGGCCGCCGGGACGACACCTCCCACCCGCGCCTCCCGTTCCAGGGAGGCGGAAGAACGCCCGGATTCCGGTCCGGCCATGACCCGAGTATCCCCCGCAATGACCGATGCACTTCGTTTTCCCGCCGAATGGGAAGCCCAGTCGGGCGTACTGATCGCCTGGCCGCACGCCGATACCGACTGGGCTGACCGCCTGGCCGAGGTCGAGGAGACCTATATCGCCCTTGTGGCCGCCATCACCCGCTTCCAGCCGGTGCTGATCTGCGTGGCCGACGACGACATCGAGACCTATGCGGAAATGCGCCTGCGCTCCAACCGCATCGACATGGAGCGCGTGCGCTTCATCGGCGCGCAGTACGACGACACCTGGCTGCGCGATTCCGGCCCGATCACCCTCAAGCGCGCCGATGGCGGCTTCCAGCTGCTGGATTTCCGTTTCACCGGCTGGGGCGGCAAGTTCGAGGCAAGTCTGGACGACCAGCTGGTCGGCGTGCTGCATGAAACCGGCGCGTTCAACGACGCGCAGGTGCGCAGCATTCCGTTCGCACTGGAAGGCGGCGCCATCGACACCGACGGCGAAGGCACCCTGCTGACCACCTGGCAGTGCCTGCACGAACGCCACCCCGAGCGCGACCGCGCATCGCTCAGCGCCGACATGGCGCAGTGGATGCACCAGCAGCGCGTGCTGTGGCTGGACCACGGCTATCTGGAAGGCGACGACACCGACGCCCATGTCGACACCCTCGCCCGCTTCGCCTCGGCCGACAGCATCGTCTACCAGGACTGCGACGACCCGCAGGATTCGCACTACGCCGAACTGCAGGCCATGGGCGCGGAACTGGCCGCGCTGCGCACCCGCGACGGCCAGCCTTATCGTCTGTACCCGCTGCCGTGGGCGCAGCCGGTACTCGACGAGGGCCGCCGCCTCGCCGCCTCCTATGCCAACTTCCTGATCGTCAACGGCGCGGTGCTGATGCCTGCCTATGGCGACCCTGCCGACGACGCCGCGCGCGATGTGCTGGCGCAGGCCTTCCCGGACCGCGAGATCGTACAGGTACCCTGCCGCCCGCTGATCTGGCAGAACGGCAGCCTGCACTGCATCACCATGCAGCTGCCAGCCGGCCTGCTGGCCGGCTGACGCCGGCCATCCACGTGACCGCGCGGCGCCAGGCCGGCGGTCACGCGTTCAGCCGTTGCAGGCATGCCGCAACGGCTTCCGCGCTACCATGCGCGCTCTCCCCGCAGGACCTGTAACCGGATGAGTTCCCGCCACACCCTGACCGTCGCCCTGATCCAGGAACGCAACCACGGCGATGCCGCCGCCAACCTGGACGTCATCGAGGCCCGCGTCGCCGAAGCCGCCGCGCAGGGCGCGAAGCTGGTGCTGCTGCAGGAACTGCACAACGGCCCGTATTTCTGCCAGCACGAATCGGTGGACGAGTTCGACCTGGCCGAACCGATTCCTGGCCCGAGCACCGAGCGTCTGGGCGCGCTGGCGAAGAAGCATGGCGTGGTGCTGGTCGGTTCACTGTTCGAACGCCGTGCCGCCGGCCTGTACCACAACACCGCCGTGGTGTTCGAAAAGGACGGCACCCTGCTGGGCAAGTACCGCAAGATGCATATCCCGGACGACCCTGGCTTCTACGAGAAGTTCTACTTCACCCCGGGCGACATCGGCTTCAAGCCGATCGACACCTCGATCGGCCGCCTCGGCGTGCTGGTGTGCTGGGACCAGTGGTACCCGGAAGCCGCGCGCCTGATGGCGCTGGCCGGCGCCGAACTGCTGCTCTACCCCACCGCCATCGGCTGGGACCCGGACGACGTGCAGGACGAGAAGAACCGCCAGCGCGACGCCTGGGTGCTGAGCCACCGCGGCCATGCCGTGGCCAATGGCCTGCCGGTGCTGTCGTGCAACCGCGTCGGCCACGAGCCGTCGCCCATCGCTTCAGACAAGCACGTTGGCGCGTCGGGCATCCAGTTCTGGGGCAACAGCCACGTGCTCGGCCCGCAGGGCGAGTTCCTGGCCGAAGCCGGTGGCGAACCGACCGTGCTGGTCTGCGAGGTGGACCTGCAGCGCAGCGAACACGTGCGCCGTATCTGGCCGTTCCTGCGCGACCGCCGCATCGACGCCTACGGCGATCTGCTCAAGCGCTACATCGACTGACCGGGAAACCTGCGCATGGCCGTGCACATCCGTGATGCCGGCGCGGCCGACATCGCCGCCATCACCGCGATCTACGCGGTCGAGGTGACCGACTTCGTCAACACCTACGAATACGAGGTACCTGACGAGGCAGAGATGCAGCGGCGCATGCAGGACATCCTCGCCCGCGGCTTTCCCTACCTGGTCGCCGAAGTCGACGGCCAGGTCGCAGGCTACGCCTACGCCAACACCTACCGCAGCCGCATCGCCTACCAGTGGACGGTGGAGAACTCGGTCTACGTCGATGCCCGCTTCCAGGGCCGGGGCGTGGGCAGCACGCTGCTGCAGGCGCTGATCGACGCCTGCACCGCGCGCGGTTACCGGCAGATGGTGGCGGTGATCGGCGAACCCACCAATACCGCCTCGATCAAGCTGCACGAACGCTTCGGCTTCCACCTGGTGGGCGTGTTCCGCGGCCTGGGCCGCAAGCACGGCCGCTGGCTCGATACCGTGCAGATGCAACGCGCGCTCGGCGATGGCGCCGACGCCGCCCCCTCCAATGAATGACGCAATGACCGATACCCTCTCCGAAACCGGCGGCGGACTGCTCGCCGGCCAGCCGCTGCGCATCGTCGAACGCGATGGCGTGCGCTATACCCTGCTCGGCACCGCCCATGTTTCCGCCGCCAGCGTGCAGGCCGTGGAACAGGCCATCGGCAGCGGCCAGTACGATGCCGTCGCGGTCGAGCTCGATCCACAGCGCCTGCAGGCCCTGACCAACCCGGACGCGCTGGCCCAGCTCGACCTGATCGAGGTGATCCGCAAGAACCGCATCGCGCTGTTCGCCGCCAACCTAGCCCTGGCCGCCTACCAGCGCCGGCTCGCCGAGCAGCTGGGCATCGAACCCGGCGCCGAGCTCAAGCGCGCGGTGACGCTGGCGCAGGAGCATGGCCTGCCGGTGCACCTGATCGACCGCGACGTCGGCCTGACCTTTCGTCGCGCTTCACAGCGATTGGGTTTCTTCGGCAAGTTGAAATTGATCGCCGGCCTCGGCGCCGGCCTGTTTTCCTCCGAGGACGTGGGCGAGGAAGAGATCGAGAAGCTCAAGCAGGGCGACATGCTCGAATCCAGCTTCGGCGAATTCGCCAGCGAGAGTCCGGCGCTGTACGAGAGCATCATCGGCGAGCGCGACCGCTACATGGCCACGCGCCTGCGCGAGGAACGCAGCGACGGCCAGCGCAACGTGCTGGCGGTGGTCGGCGCTGGCCACCTCGCCGGCCTTGCGCGCCATCTGGAAACCGACACCGAAGCTCCCGGCCTGCTGCGCCAGGAACTGGAGTCGGTGCCGAAGAAGCGCAACATCCCATGGATCACCCTGACCATTCTCGCCGTGGTCCTGGCCGGCATCGGCGTCGGTTTCTGGAAGGGCGGCATGGACATGGGCGCGCACATGCTGGCGATCTGGGCGCTGTATACCGGCGGCCTGGCCGGCCTCGGCGCGCTGCTGGCCGGCAGCCATCCGCTGAGCATCCTGACCGCGGTCGTCGTGGCGCCGTTCAAGCCGTTCCGCCTGAGCATTCCAACCGGTGCCTTCTCCGCGTTGGTGGAAACGCGCCTGCGCCGGCCAGCCTACGCCGACTTCCTGCAACTGCGTGACGATGCACAGACGCTCAAAGGCTGGTACCGCAACCGCGTCACCCGCATCGTGCTGACCTTCATGCTGACCAACATCGGCAGCATGCTCGGCTTGTGGCTGACCGGCTTCACCGTCTACGGCAAGCTGGTGTAACGACACCTTGCTCCGCAGCGGCCATCAGGTCCGCGGCCAACGCCAGGCCATGCCCGCGATGAGCAGGCACAGCACGATCTCGATGCCGCTGTAGGCCAGGTAGAACCACCAGGCGCCCGGCAGGGTGAGCGCGACGAAGGCCGCGTAGAACAATGCCAGCCCGATGTTGAGCCAGCGGACCAGGCGCGCCGGCAGCGCCAGCGACAGGAACACCATCAGCCCCGGCACCGCCAGCAGCAGGGCGACGAACAGCAGCGAGCCCTGGCTGCTCGGTCCCATCGGGCCGGCACCGTCGAGCATGTGCTGCAGCTTGCCGGGCCGGTAAAGGCCGAAGTAGTCGCCGTAGAGGTAGCAGAAGGTCAGGCTCGCCCATAGCGCGGACAGCTTCAGGCGCAGCGGGAACGGCGGATCGGACAGCGCGCGGCGGGAATTCGTCTGCATGGCGGCCTCAGGAAGCAGGAGACGGTGCTGCGGCCGTACGCCCTGCGCGCAGCCCGAACAGCAGCAGCCACAGGCAGGTGCCGATCTCGCCCAGCGCTGCCGGCAGCGTCATGTAGCCGGAAATCCACCAGGCCGCGTAGCCCGGCACCAGCAGTTCCGCGAACACATCCAGTACGTAGCCCAGCCCTCCCAGCACCAGCAGGGCTCCCAGCACGCGCGGCAGGCGCCGCGACCGCAGCACCAGCCAGCCCAGCGGCAGCAGCCACAGCCCCCAGAACACGCGCACCAGCTGCATGCCCCCGCGGTACGCCTTCAGCGCCGCATGCGCGAGCTGCTGGCGCTGTTCCGGCGACAGCAGCTGCGCGCTGTCGGCGTCGGTCAGCAGGGACAGCGCCTGCAGCCGGTGCGACAACGCCGCCAGCGCCAATGGAACCGCCATCGCCACGAACGCCACCATCAGCATCGCGGCCGCGCGGTTCACATCCTTGAAACCGCGGTACAGCGCCAGGGCCAGCAGCAGGAAGGCCACCTGCTCGACGACGAAAGCCGCCACGCCCTGCCGGAACAGCGCCTGCCGGGCGACCACGTTGTCCAGCACGGCCTGCGCGTCGGGACCGGCGAGCTGCCCGGGCACATAGGCCAGGCAGAAGAATCCGGTGACGACGACAATCAGGTACAGGAGACCGGCAAGCCGGCCACCCGGGGGAAGTGCATGTGTCATCCGCGATCTCCTGGAAAAACGCTCCCGCCGGAATGGCGGGAGCGCGACAGCCTCAGTCCTGGGCGGGAACGGGCTCCGCCTCCCGTACCGGCGACAGCCCCCGCGCGCGACGCACCAGGCGCGCGGTTCCCGTGCGCAGGTCGTCGAGGATGGCGTAGATGGTCGGCAGGAACAGCAGGCTGACCACGGTGGAGAACGCCAGGCCGCCGGCGATGGCGCGCGCCATCGGGTAATAGGGCGGCATGCCCTCGGCGGTCTTGGTGTTCAGCGCGATCGGGATCATCGCCAGGATCGCCGTGCCCATCGTCATCATGATCGGGCGCAGGCGTTCGCGGCTGCCCTCCACCAGCGCATCGGTGCGCGCCACGCCGCGCCGGCGCAGGTTGTTGATGTGCTCGATCATCACGATGCCGTTGTTCACCACCACGCCCATCAGCACCAGGATGCCGATCACCGCCATGATGTTCATCTCGGTGCCGGTGATCCAGAACAGCCAGTACACGCCGAAGATGGAGAACAGCACGCAGGACATGATCGCGGCCGGGAACAGCAGCGACTCGAACACCGCGGCCATGATCACCACCATCAGGATCAGCGCGATGAAGATGCTGTTCACCATCTGCTGCATGCCGTCGAAGTTGATGTTGAAGCCGGCGCCGTTGAAGGTATAGCCGTAACCCGGCGGGAACTGCACCCCCTCCAGCGTGGTCTCGATGGCCTTGCGCGCCTGGTCCATCGGCACGTCCTTGGCCAGCCCCGCTTCGACCCGCAGCATGGTCTGCCGGTTCAGGCGCTGGATCGAACTGGCCGCCGGATTGACGCCCACCTCCACCATCGCCAGCAACGGCACTTCCTTGCCACCGGCGGTGCGCACCATGAAGGACGACAGGTCCTCGACGCCGTAGCTCTCCGAACCGGCGAAGCGCACATTGACCGGGATCTCGACGTCGTCGCGGTGGAAGTCGCGCAGCGAGGAGCCGCGCAGCGCCATGCCGACGAACTGCGCCACCTGCTGCGCGCTGAAGCCGTAGGCCGCGGCGCGTTCGCGATCCACCCGCACCGCGAGCTCGGTGTTGGCGTCGCCGGTGTCCACGCGCACGTCGCGCAGCTTGGGGTCGCGCGCCAGCATCGGCACGATGTCGTCGGCCAGTTCCTTCAGCGTCTGCGTCGAATCGCCCACCAGGCTGAAACGGATGCCCTGCCCGTCGCTGCCCATGCCGCCGGGCCAGCCGATGCCGATCTTGGCGCGCGCCGACTGCGGCAATCCCTTGCGCACTTCCTCCTTGATCTTCTCGCTCAGCACCTGGTCCTCGATGTCCAGGAACAGGCGCGTCTGCGCCCAGCCCTGCTCGCTGTAGCGGCTGAACACGCGGTCGATGTGGAAGTCTTTGCGGTGCGCATTGACGAAATCCTCCACCCGCGCCACCTCCCGGCCCATTTCCTCCTTGGAATAGGCGCCGCGCCACTGGTAGAAGATGTTGACCTCGCTCGGATCGCCATCGTCGCCGCCGCCCTGCGTATGCGTCATCGGGTACACGCTGGCCAGGGTGATGGCGAGGATGCCGCCCACCGCCCAGCCGCGATGCTGCAGCGTCCAGCGCAGCGCGCGCGCGTAGCGCTCCTGCAGGCGGTTGATCAACGGCGACTTCAGCGCCGGCGGGGTCTTCATCCGGGCCGACAGCATCGGGATCAGGCTCACCGCCACCAGCCACGAGGCCAGCAGCGAGACCGAGATCGTCACCGCCAACTGCGACAGGTAGATGGTGATGATGTTCTTCTCGCCGAACATCATCGGCAGGAACACCACGCAGTGGCACAGCGTGCCGGCCGACAGCGCGATGGCCACGTGGCGGGTGCCGATGATGGAAGCCATCGACGGCTGGTTGGGATACTTCTCCCGCTCCTGGTAGATGCTCTCCACCACCACCACCGCGTTGTCCACCAGCATGCCCACCGCCAGCAGCAGGCCCATCATCGAGATGATGTTCATGGTGATGCCGGCGAAGTACATGAACCCCAGCGTCATGATGAAACAGATCGGGATGGCCAGCGACACCATCAGCGTCGATGGCCAGTGGCGCAGGAAGGCGTACAGCACGATCACCGACAGCAGCAGGCCGATCGCGCCGGCCTCGGCCAGGGCCAGCAGCGAACTGGTCACCGCCTGCCCCTGGTCGTCGGTGACCTCGATGCCGATGCCGCGCATGGCCGGGTCTTCCTTCAACCGCTCGATCTCGGCACGCACCGCGCGCGAGAGATCGACCAGGTTGGCCGAGCGCTCCTTGTACACGTCCACGCCGACGCTGGGCTTGCCTTCCATCTGCCGCACGTAGTTCATGCGCTGCGGCTGCAGGCTGACTTCGGCGATGTCCGACAGCCGCGTGCCGCGCTTGTCGATCGGCAGGTTGCGCAGCGCCTGCAGCTCCAGCAGTTCGCCGCGCGGCTGCACGCGCAGGCGCCGGCCGGCCTCGGTGATCTGCCCGGCCGACACCGAGAAATTCGCCGCCTGCAGTTTCTGCACCAGTTCGTTGAGCGCCACCCCGTGCGCGCTCAGCCGGTCCTTGTCCAGCGCCACCAGCACCTCCTGCTTGGCCACGCCCTCGACCTCGACGCGGGCCACGCCGGGCAGGCGTTCCAGGCGCTGCTTGATGCTGCGCTCGATCAGGTCGGCGCGCGCGGTCAGGTCTTCGTCGCTGGTCAGGCGCAGGCTCATCGCCTCGCGGTCGCTGGTGCTCCAGCGCTGCACGAAGTAGCGGCGGAAATCGTCCGGCAGCTGGTCGCGCACCGCGTCGATGCGCTCACGCGCCTCGGACGCGGCCATCGCGATATCGCGGTTCCAGTCGCTGAACTCGACCTGGATCTGCGCGCCCTCGGCGTTGGCGCGGGCGTTCATCGACTTGATGCCCGGCATCGTGGCGATGGCCTCCTCCACCGGTCGCAGCACGTTGCGTTCCACTTCCTCCGGCGTCGATCCCGGATACGGCAGGGACACGAAGAAGAAGGGAATGGTCGCTTCCGGCTCGGCTTCCAGCGGTAGCCGGAAGGCGGCGATCAGGCCGATCGCCACCATCGACACGAACAGCATGATGGTGGTGACGGGACGGCGGATGGACAGCTCGGTGATGTTCATCCGCATCAGCCCTTCAGTCCGTCGCCGTCGACCGCGCCTTTGCCGAGCACGTCATGCTCGTGCGCCAGCACCTGCTCGACCTGTTCGGCCTGCTGCCGCGCGCGGCGGCCGCGTTCGGCATAGAACGCGTCCGGCTTGCGGTCCAGCAGGTCGTACACCACCGGGATCACCAGCAGGGTCAGCAGGGTGGAGACCAGCAGGCCGCCGATCACCGTGATCGCCATCGGCGAGCGCACTTCCGCGCCTTCGCCGAAGGCCAGCGCCAGCGGCAGGAAGCCGAACACGGCGCACAGCGTGGTCATCATGATCGGGCGCAGGCGCGAGCGCGCGCCCTCCACCAGCGCCTGGCGCTTGGCCACGCCCTCCTCGCGCAGCTGGTTGACCTTGTCGATCAGGATGATGGCGTTCTTCACCACCAGTCCAACCAGCAGGATCAGGCCGATGAACACCACCACCGACACCGGCGAGCGCGCCAGCAACAGCGCACCTACCGCGCCGACCAGCGCCAGCGGGATGGTGAACAGGATGACGAACGGATGCAGCAGCGATTCGAACTGCGAGGCCATCACCAGGTACACCAGGAACACCGCCAGGCCAAAGGCGAACAGCAGCGAGCGGATCGATTCGCCCAGTTCCTGGCCCTGCCCGCCGATGTGCATGCCGACGTCGGTGCCGAGCGGACTGTCGGCCACCATTTTCTGCACTTCGGTGATCGCCGTGCCCAGGTCGATATCGCGCAGATTGGCCGAGACGATGGCCACGCGGCGCAGGTCGGCACGATGGATTTCGCTCGGCCCGGTGGTCGCCACCACCTCGGCCACCGACGACAGCTCCACCGGCTTGCCGCCGGTCGGGTGCACGATCAGGCGGCGGATGTCCTCGACCGAGGAACGTTCGGACTCCTGCACGCGCACCAGCACGTCGATCTTGCGGTCGCGGAAGCTGTAGCGGGTAGCGACGTTGCCGCGCACCTTGTTGACCACCGCATCGGCGATCTGGCGCGTGGTCAGGCCCAGCGCCGCGGCGCGCTCCTGGTCGAACACGACCTGGATTTCCGGGAAGCCCTGCTCCACCGTCGACTTGACGTCGGCGTAGTGTGCGTTCTGCCGCAGCATGCCGGCGAGCTTGTTGCCGGCCACGCGGATGGACTCCAGCGTATTGCCCTCGATCTCGATCTCCAGCGGCGGCGACAGCGCGAACAGTTCCGGGCGCGCGAAATCCACCTGCGCGGCCGGCCAGGCCTTCATGGTCTGGCGCAGCTTCTCGGTCAGCTCAGGCTCGCGCGAGGTGTCGTTCATCACCACCGACAGCTTGCCGATGTTCTCGCCGCTCTCGGTCGGGCTGGCGTCCAGGCGCGTGCCGGTGCCGGAAACGCCGTACAGCAGGCGCACGCCGTCTTCGCCGGCGTGCCTGCGCTGCACTTCGCGCACCAGCGCGTCGGTCTGCGCCAAAGGCGTGCCCGGCGGCAGCTTGGCGGTCATCTCGAAACGGTCCTGCGCCAGCTGCGGGATCAGATCCACACCCAGCATCGGCAGCGCCGCCAGGGTCAGCGCGAACGCCAGCGCCGCGCCGCCGAGCACCGGCCACGGCCGCGCCAGCGCGGCGGGCAGCAGGCGCAGGTAGCCGCGCTCGGCACGGCCGTAGGGCGCCATGGCGATGTCGCTGGCCTTGCGCATGACCGGGCCGACCACCGCGGCGATGCCGCGGAAGATGCGCACCACCAGCCATGCCGAGGCGTAGAAGCCGTAGCGGAACATCGCACCGATGCCACGGCCGGCGAACGCGGCCGGCTTCTGCCAGCGACGCTCCGGGCGCCACGGCTGGCGCGGATCCTCGGCCGGGAACTCCAACGGCGGACGGCCCTTGAGCGCGCTCAGCATCGGGATCAGCGTCATCGACACCACCAGCGACACCGCGATGGCGATCGACACGGTCAGCGCCTGGTCGCGGAACAGCTGGCCGGCGATGCCCTCGACGAACACCAGCGGCAGGAACACCGCGATCGTGGTCAGGGTCGAGGCGACCACCGCCATGAACACTTCGCGCGTGCCCTTGATCGCGGCCTCGAGGATGCCCATGCCGCGCTCGCGCGCCTTGGCGATGGATTCGAGCACCACGATCGAATCGTCCACCACCAGGCCGGTGGCCAGGGCCAGGCCGCCGAGCGACATCACGTTCAGGCTCAGGCCGAGCTGGCCCATGAAGAAGAACGTGGCGATGATCGAGATGGGCAGCGACAGCGAGATGACAAAAGTGCTCCAGCCGTCGCGCAGGAACAGGAAGATGATCAGGATCGACAGCAGGCCGCCGATCACCGCATCGATCTTGACGTCCTTGATCGCATGGCGGATGAAGACCGACTGGTCCTCCACCGTGGTCATCTCGATGTCCTTGGGCATCTGCTTGCGGATCGCCTCGAGCTTCTTTTCCAGCGCATCGGCGGTGGAAACGGTGTTGGCGTCGCCTTCCTTGTAGATGGCCAGCTCCACGGCCTCATGGCCACCGGCGCGGATCACGGCCTCGCGCTCCTTGTAGCCCTGGCGCACCTCGGCCACGTCCTTCAGCCGCACCGGCGAGGTGCCGCCGCCGCTGCCGTCGCTGCGCATGGCGGCGATCACGTTCGGATCGCGGCTGCCCAGGATCGCGGTCATCAGCTGGCGGTTCTCGCCCGCCGCGGCCGCGCCCGAGCCGCCTGCGGTGTTGAGCAGCATCTCGCGCATCTGTTCGACCGTGGCGAACTGGTTGACGGTGCGCACCAGGTAGCGCTGCGAGCCTTCCTCCAGGCGGCCGCCGGACAGGTTCACGTTCTCCTGCTGCAGGCGCTGGATCACGCTGTCCAGCGACAGCCCCAGCTGCGCCAGCCTGCGCTGGTCGATGTCCACCTGGATCTCGTCTTCCAGGCCGCCGCCGACCTTGACCGCGGCCACGCCGCTGACCGGCTCGAGCTTGCGCTTGAGATCCTCGTCGGCATAGCGGCGCAGTTCCATCAGCCGGCGCACCGCGTCGGTTTCGCTGCCGCCATCCTGTTTGGAAGAAAGTGCCAGGCGCATGATCGGCTGCGTGGACGGATTGAAGCGCAGCAGCACCGGCGGCTTGGCCTCCAGCGGCAGCTGCAGCGTCTCCATCTTGTCGCGCACGTCCAACCCGGCCTGCTGCATGTCCGTGCCCCAGGCGAATTCCAGCACCACGTCGCTCTGGCCGGTGCGCGAAATCGACTTGAGCTTGCGCAGGCCCTTGACGATGCCCAGCGCTTCTTCGGCCGGCTGCGAGATCAGCGTCTCCACCTCGGCCGGCGCCGCGCCTTCATAATCGGTGCGCACGGTCAGCGTGGGATAGCTCAGGTCGGGCAGCAGTTCGACCTTCAGGCTCGACAGCGAGATGGCACCGAACAACACCAGTGTCAGCGTCATCATCGCGATGGTGACGCGGCGGCGGGTAGCGAACTCGATCAGGTCGAAACCGCCACCGCCGGGAACCGACGGGTCGCGCGCACTCATTGCTTGGCCGCCTGTGCGGCCGGCGCCTTGGCGGCAGCGGTGGACGCGACCGCCTTTTCCTTCTCCTGCCCGATCACCTGCACCGCGCTGCCTTCGCGCAGCGCCGCCTTGCCGGCCACGACCACTTCCTCGCCCGGTTTCAGGCCTTCGCGCACTTCGATCCAACCGGCATCGTCGTAGCCGAGCTTGAGCGGGGTACGCACCGCCTTGCCTTCGCGCACCACGTACACGGCAGGCTCGCCGCCGTCCTCCAGCAGCGCGGTGCGCGGCACCACCAGCGCATCGGCGCGCTGGTCGTAATTGATGCTCAGGCGGCTGAACATGCCCGCCTGCAGTTCGCTCTCGCCCGAGAACGAGGCCACCACGCGGAACGTGCCGGTGCCGGTATCCACCACCGGCGACACGCGATCCACGGCACCAGCGAATTTGCGGCCCGGCAGGGCATCGGCGATCAGTTCCACCGCCTGCCCCGGCTTGAGCTTGGCGATCTCGCGCTCGGGCACGTTGAGCGTGGCTTCCAGCTTGCCGGCATCGACGATGCGGATGATCGGCGAGTTGATCTGCACGAAGTTGCCCGGCTTGATGTCGCGCGAGGCGACCACGCCGGAGATCGGCGCCACCACCGTGGTGTAGGAAAGTTCCAGCGTCGCCATGCGGTACTGCGCGCGCGCGTTCTCCAGGTCGAAGCGCAGCTGGTCCACGTCGGCGGCGCTGACCAGCTGCTGCTGGACCAGCTTCTGCGCGCGCTGGTAGCTGTTCTCCAGCTTGCGCATCTGCGCCTCGCTCTGCGCCACGGTCAGGCGCGCGCGGTCCGGATCCAGCCGCACCAGCGGCTGCCCGACGCTGACGCGCTGGCCCTCCTCGACCATCACCGCCAGCGCCACGCCCGAGGTCTTGGCGACCACCTGCGACTCGGCCCGCGGCTCCAGGGAGGCGGTACCGGTATAGCTGGCAGCGATGGCACGCCGCGCCGCCTTGGCCACTTCGACCGGGACCGCGTCGCTGGCCTTCTGCTCTTCCTTGGGCTTGTTGTCCTTGGCCTCTTCGCCGCCGGCCTTGCAGCCTCCCAGCAGCAACACCGTGGTGACGAGGAGAGCGGCGGCGCAGCTTCCGGTGCGGCCGTACGGAGTGAGGAGTCGCGACATCATGGGGTCCCTGGAGATGCAGTGGCTGGTGTTGTAGCAAAGTATTGCACCACCCCACGGTAACACCATGCCCCAAAGGTCATGCCTGTACGCTGCACCGCAGCATTCATGAATGGTTCCGAACTGGTGAATGCGCGGGCTATACTCGAACCGTTCCGTGTCCCACGGCGGAACCAACAGACCCGCATACCGGACAAGGAAACCATGCGCTCGCAGCCGTTTGCCGTATGTCTCGCCCTGGCTTTCGCCCTGCCGTTCGGGGCCGCCGCCCAAGCCGATCCGCAGCAGCCTGAACCTTCCGCTCCTGCCGCCGCGGCATCGCCGCAGGCCGCAGGCAACGCCGAAGCCGGCCGTACCCTGGCCTACACCTGCCAGGGCTGCCACGGCATCACCGGCTACAAGAACGCCTACCCGAGCTACCGCGTGCCGAAGATCGGCGGGCAGTCGGCGCAGTACCTGACCCAGGCGTTGACCGAATACCGCGAAGGCAAGCGCAGGCATCCCACCATGCAGGCGCAATCGATGAGCTTCAGCACGCAGGACATCGCTGATCTCTCCGCCTATCTGTCCACTCTCAAGTAAGCACCGCTCATGTCGAAAGCCAAGCACGCTTCGCGTCTCGCCATCGCACTGTTCGCTGCCTGTGCCCTGGCCGCCTGCACGCAGTCGGAGGTGGAGTCCACCGGCAAATCCGCTGCCGATCCAGGCCATGCCAGCGGCGAACACGGTTCCAGTTCTTCGGCCGGCCTGCCGCAGGGGCGCATCGCCGCCGGCGAGCAGTTGGCCAACAGCAAGGGCAAGGCCACCGGCCAGAGTTGCATCGACTGCCACGGCGCCGATGGCAACGCCCCGATCGACCCCAGCTATCCGCGGCTCGGCGGCCAGTATGGCGACTACCTCGCCCATGCCCTGCAGGCCTACCGCGGCGGCGACCGCGAGCACATGCTGATGTCGCCGCAGGCCGCCGGCCTGAGCGACCAGGACATCTCCGATCTGGCCGCCTACTTCGGCTCGCGCCCGAGCCAGCTGCGCGACCTGCACGGTTTGAAGTGATCGCATTGCGCCGGCACTCCCCGTGCCGGCGCCGTTGATCCAGGCTTCCTGGTCGAGGCGGCAATGACTGCAGCATCGCCACCATCCTTCAGGAGACATGCGGCGGCTGCCGTAGTTTCCCTGCTGGCCAGCCTTGTCGGATTCCTTTGCATCCGCGCTCGGCCCGATATGCCCAAGACAGATCCGACATGGATCGGCCCCGCGGCAGCGGCCGGAACCATCGCGCTTTCCGTCTGCGTCGTGCTCCTGATGCCCGCCGTGGCGCGGGCCATCCAGCGCAGCAGAAACCCCCAGGAATCCACGTTCAATGCAGCGGGATTGGGCACGGCGCCGTTCAACGGCTGCCGTTGTCGTCCTGCAGCGCTTTCTTGAACGGGATATCCGGCGGTGGCCGCGCACTGGCCGGCTGCTCCTGCATGTTCGGGTTGCTCAGGCCACAGCCGCCGCCGAACTGCAGGACGGAAATCACGCAGGAAATACGGTTCTCGGTGCCCGGGATCGGGATGTCGATGCTCTTGATGCCCTTGCGCACCCACTCGGCCAGCAACGATTCGTTGGGCACCCAGTATTTGTCGAACGACGTGGGCGTGTGCTCATAGGGCGGGCGCTTGAGCCAGGTGCCGGCATGGTCGATCTGCTCACGGCTCCAGCTGTCCGACTCGCCGCCCGGCGCGCCCCGCCCCGCCGGCGCAGTGTCCTTTCCCGCGTCGCCCGCCATGCGCGCGCTGCCATCGTTGTTGAACAGCCCATGCCCCTGGTCGGACGCGGCGCCCCTGCCGCCGGCTGCCTGCCGCTGCGAGGCGCCCCAGTCGTCCGAACGGACCGGTGCCGCCCAACCGCCACTGCGGTCCTGCGGCCGTGGTCCGGCGCCCGTGCTGGTGCCCGATTGCAACGCAGTCTTCGCTGCCCGCCCGCTCGCCCCCGCCCCTTGCGCAGACGGCGACGCCTGCGCTCCGCCTTCGGTAGCCTGCGTCGGTGCCACGCCGGAACCCGTGGCAGGCGCAGGAGCGGCATCGGCGACGCCCGGCATCTGCCGCTCGCGCACCGCCACGTCCGCCGTCTTCATCTGCACGCTGCTTTCGCGCGCCGGCATCGTCGCCATCGTCACGTCCTGGCGTGGCGCGGTTTCGATCTGCCGTTCGCGCACCGCCGGTTCGGCGCTCTTCAGGCGCACTTCCGACTCGCGCGGGCGGACCTGCGTCATCGCCACCGGCTGCGTGGGCACGATCTCGATCTGCCGCTCGCGCACCTGCACCTGCGGCATCGCCGGCACCTTCGTCGCGACGTCGCGCGTCGGCAGCGTGCGTACCGGCGTCGGCTGCTCCACCGCGGTCTCGACGGTGCGTTCGCGCACCTGGGGCTCATGCGCCCGCAGCGCCGGCGCTGCCACCGTTGGCGGCGGCAGCACGAAATCGGTGGTCGGCCGCGGCACTTCGGTGACCTGCAGCGTCTGTTCCGCCGCCGTGTCCGGTGCAGGCCGGGACATGTCCACCGGCATCGCGGCCAACTCCGTGCCCGCATCGCCGTCCTGCGGCGCCGGCGGTGTGGACTGCAGCTGCGACAACGACGTGGAGACCGCAGCTGAAGTGGAGACCGCGGCTTCGGCCGCACCGCCCCCCCGCACCAGCGCACCGGCGGACGACTGCGCGCCAGCGGCCTGCGGCGCACCGCCGCCTTCTTCCTCCGGCGTGCCCCGGCCTATGTACTCGACCTGCACGCGTTCACCCTCCTCCGCACCCGGCTCCGGCACCGTGCTGCGCACCAGCGCCACCCATACCAGCAGCACGGCGAACAACAGATGCAGGGCAATGCTGCAGAAAGCGGAAAACCAGCGGACCCGGCGCTGGTCGTCGGGAGGCGGATCGTCGCCCGCCCAGCGGAACAGATGCAGCAGCGCCCGCTGGAACGACAACCCGCGTCCGCTGCCGCGGGATCGCCACCCCTGCCATGGCGGTGCCGCAGCCGCCGCGTCGGTACCTGCGAATGCCATGCCGTCCGCGCGCGAACCTCCACGCAGCCAAGCACTCCAGCTATAGGGAAAGCCGGTTCGACGATCGTGCAGGATGCTGGCCTTGCGCCGGGCGGCCAGCAGATCGATCAGGTCGGCAACCGTCGTCACCGGCACGTGGCAGGTCGCTCAGCCCGCGCCGTCGCGCGGAATGTAGGGCGCCTGGCCACTGGCGTGGTCGGTCGCATCGCGCACGGCGGTGACGCCGGGCACCCGGGCCATCAAGGTTTTCTCGATCCCCTGCTTCAAGGTTACGTCGGCCATGCCGCAGCCATGGCAGCCGCCGCCGAAACGCAGCAGCACCACGCCGTCGGCGGACACTTCCTGCACCGCCACCCGGCCACCATGCGACGCCAGTTGCGGGTTGACTTCGTTCTCGATGACCCAGTGCACGCGCTCGACCATCGACGCTGCCTCGCCGGGCGCTTCGCCCTTGATCTTCGGCGCCTTGATGGTCAGCTGCTGGGTCCCGGCCGCCTGCGTGACATAGTCGATCTCGGCGCCGTCCAGCCATGCCACGCTGGTGGCCGACACATAGAGCGTGAAGCCGTCGCAATCCACCGCCCATTCGTCGCCCAGCAGGTCGGCCGGTTCGGCGAACTCCAGGCGCGCGTCGGCGCGTGGCGTCCCCGGTTCGACCGCGCTCAGGCGCACGCCCATGCCGGGCACGGCCTCGCGTTCGATCAGCTTGCGGAAATGGCTCTGCGCGGTATCTGAAATCTGGATCATGCGGGGTATTCTAGCCGTGTCTTGGCTGCTGCTGATGGGACACTGATTCCACGCGCGACGCCGTTCAGCCCCTTGTCCGATGGAGGTACCCCATGGCAGATCTGATTCCGCTGGCGCAGGCGCACTGCATTCCGCGCAAAGGCAGCGAGCACCGCCTCGGCGAGGCACGGCTGGCCGAACTGCTGCCGCAGGTTGCCGGCTGGGAACTGGCCGAGGACGGCCATGCGCTGATGCGTACATTCCGCTTCGACAACTACCACGGCACCATGGCGTTCGTGAACGCCCTGGCCTGGGTCGCGCACCGCGAGGACCACCACCCCGACCTGGGCGTCCATTACGACCGGGCGATCGTCCGCTTCTCCACCCATGACGTGGGCGGCCTGAGCGAGAACGATTTCATCTGTGCCGCCAAGGCATCCGCACTTGTGGAGCAATGACATGAAAGCGCATCTCCTGCTGGGCTCGCTCGCCACCGCCGTCGCGCTCAGCGCCTGTGGCCCTTCCGAACCGGCGCCGCCGGTGATCGCCCCCACCGAAGTGGCGGCGGTTCAGACCCCGCCACCGGATTACCCCGTCGAACTGGCCTGCAGCGGCGTCGGTGGGCAAAGCGTGCTCAAGGTCGTGGTCGGCCCGCAGGGTGCCCCCACCGAGGTCGCATTGCTCACCAGCAGCGGCAACAGCCAACTGGACGACGCGGCGATCCACCGCGTGCGCGAGTGGAAGTTCAAGGCTGCCACCCGCAACGGCCAGGCCGTGCCGACCACCATCCAGGTGCCGGTAAGCTTCAACCCGCCCGAGCCCAAGCCGGACAGCTGCTTCGCCATCGAGGAGCGCATGCGGCGCGGCGCCTGACCGCCCCCCATCTCCGCGAGCGCGTCGCCCATGCCGGCCGTTTCCACCGAACATCTGTGGATCGCGTTTGCGCTCACGCTGGCCGCCGGCCTGGCAACCGCCATCGGCAGCCTGATGGTGCTGTTTTCCCGACGCCCGGAACCGCGCCTGCTGGCGTTCGGGCTGGCGTTCGCCGGCGGCGCGATGGTGTATGTGTCGCTGTCGGAAATCCTGAACAAGTCGATCGCATCATTCGCGCTGGCGCATGGTGAGCGGCTGGGTTTCGCCCTCGGCACGTTTTCCTTCCTCGCCGGCATGGCGCTGATCCTCGCCGTCGACCACCTGATCCCCAATCCGCACGAAAGCCTGGACAAGCGCGATCCGCTGTTCCGCGAGGACAACCGCGGCTATGTCCGGCGGGTCGGCCTGCTGACCGCGGTGGCGATCACCGCGCACAATTTCCCCGAAGGCCTGGCGACCTTTTTCGCAACGCTGGAAAGCCCGTCGGTAGGCATGCCGCTGGCTTTCGCCATCGCCATCCACAACATCCCCGAAGGCATCGCCATCGCGGTGCCGGTGTATTTCGCCACCGGGAACAAGCTTTATGCCTTCACCGCCAGCCTGCTGTCGGGCTTGGCCGAGCCGGTGGGCGCCGCCCTGGGTTACTTCGCCCTGGCCGGCTCGCTCTCGCACACCACCTTCGGTATCGTGTTCGGGATGATCGCCGGGGTGATGGTCTTCCTGGCCCTGGACGAACTGCTGCCGGCGGCCAAGCGCTATGCGCGCGGCCACGAGACGGTGTACGGGCTGGTGGCCGGCATGGCGACGCTCGCGCTCAGCCTGGTGCTGTTCAAGTGGTGAGAGCAGTAGTGCTGCCCAGCGGACGGCACTCCCCCTTTCACCTCACCTCAACCTGTCCAGTGCCTCGACCAGTTCCGGCGCCAGCGGCGCATTGAGCACATAGGGCGTCTTGCCGCCGTCGAGCGCGAACTCCAGCGAAGCGGCGTGCAGGAACAACCGCTTCAGCCCGATCTGCTCGCGGAACCGCTTGTTGACGGCAGGATCGCCGTACTTGTCGTCGCCCGCGACCGGGTGGCCGATGTGCTGGGCATGCACGCGGATCTGGTGGGTGCGGCCGGTCTCGATCCGCACCTCGCAATAGGAATGGCCGCCACGCCGCTCCAGCACCTTGAAGTGGCTGAGCGACGGCTTGCCGGCCGCGTTCACCTGCACGTGGCGTTCGCCGCCCTGGCGCAGGCCGATGTGCAGCGGCGCGTCCACGCTCATCACCCCATCGGGCATGCGCCCGGCCAGCAGGGTGAGGTAACGCTTGCGGATGCCGCCGGGGCCTTTGCCGTCGTGGTCCTCGCGCAGCAGTGCCTGCAGTTCGGTCAGCGCCGAACGCTTCTTTGCCATGACCAGCAGCCCCGAGGTGTCGCGATCCAGGCGATGCACCAGCTCCAGGTTCTGGTTCGGGCGCAATGCCCGCATGGTCTCGATCGCTCCATGGCTGATGCCGCTGCCGCCATGGCTGGCTACTCCCGAGGGCTTGTTGATGACCAGCAGCCGCGCGTCCTCGAAGACGATGGCCTGTTCCATGCGCTGCAGGAAACCGGTCGGCGGCGGGACCTTGTCTCCCACCTCAGCGAGATTGACCGGCGGCACGCGCACCTCCTCGCCCGCCTCCAGCTTGCGCTCGGCCTTGGCGCGGCCGCCATTCACCCGTACCTGGCCGCTGCGCACCAGCTTGTAGACCAGGCTGCGCGGGGCCCCCTTGAGCTGGCCCAGCAGGAAGTTGTCCAGGCGCTGCCCGGCCCGGTCTTCCGGAACCTTGATCAGGCGCACGCTGGATTTGCCCGCAGGCGGTATGCGGCGGTCTTCGGAGTCAGTCATCTGCCTGTTTATTCTGTTACACTCGGGGAGCGATATAAGGGTTTGATTTCGTTGGAAGTTGACCAGGGCCAGAAGCCCGGCTTCCGACGGATCCGGCACAGTGCGCGGCCACCGCCCCCGGGGCGGCCATGTTAGCGGCTCGTCGGCGCTCCCGGCCATCGCCGGATGCCAAAAGCATCCGAGCTGGACGAAAACACATGTCCCGTGCGACGCCCTGGCCCCGGCCGGGGCGGCCGCCGGCCCCGAAACACCTGAAACCAAGTACACAAGCGCTCCCGCGGCCTGCCGTGGTGTCGTAGCGCTGGAAACCCAAGCCGCCCTACCCGCGCCTGCGCGAGGGGCAGCGACCCGTGTCCAGAGGCGAAACGCCATGGCGTTCCGCGCGGTAGCAGCGCGCGAGGAACGCACAATGAAGCGAATGCTGATCAATGCCACGCAGGCTGAAGAGCTGCGCGTGGCCATCGTGGACGGCCAGACCCTGTACGACATCGATATCGAACAGCCGTCCAAGGAACAGAAGAAGTCCAACATCTACAAGGGCCGCATCACCCGGCTCGAGCCTTCCCTCGAAGCTGCTTTCGTCGAGTACGGCGGTGACAAGCACGGCTTCCTGCCGCTGAAGGAAATCTCCCGCGACTACTTCCAGGCTGGCATCGACCACAACAAGGCCGGCATCCGCGAGCTGCTGCGCGAAGGCCAGGAAATCGTTGTCCAGGTGGACAAGGAAGAGCGCGGCAACAAGGGCGCCGCCCTGACCACGTTCATCTCCCTGGCCGGCCGCTACATGGTGTTGATGCCCAACTCGCCGTCGGCCGGTGGCGTCTCGCGCCGCATCGAGGGCGAGGACCGCGCCGCGCTGAAGGACGCGCTGGACAAGCTGAACATCCCCGACGACATGGGCGTGATCATCCGCACCGCCGGCGTCGGCCGCGACGCCGAAGAGCTGCAGTGGGACCTGGACTACCTGTTGCAGGTCTGGCGCTCCATCGCCGAGGCCGCGCTGGCCAAGCCGGCGCCGTTCCTGATCTACCAGGAATCGCGCCTGATCGTGCGCGCCCTTCGCGACTACCTGCGCGCCGACATCGGCGAGATCCTGGTCGACACCGAGGAGCTGTACGAGACCGCGCGCGAGTTCATGCAGCAGGTGATGCCGCAGACACTGCGCAAGCTCAAGCACTACAAGGACGACATCCCGCTGTTCAACCGCTTCCAGATCGAATCGCAGATCGAGGCGATCTACGAGCGCAACGTGCGCCTGCCGTCCGGCGGCTCGATCGTGGTCGACCAGACCGAGGCGCTGACCGCGGTGGACGTGAACTCGGCGCGCGCCACCAAGGGCAGCGATATCGAGGACACCGCGTTCCAGACCAACCTGGAGGCCGCCGAGGAAGTGGCCCGCCAGCTGCGCCTGCGCGACCTGGGCGGCCTGGTGGTGATCGACTTCATCGACATGTCCTCGAACAAGCACCAGCGCGAAGTCGAGAACCGCCTGCAGAACGCCCTCAAGTACGACCGCGCCCGTGTGCAGCTGGGCCGCATCTCGCGCTTCGGCCTGATGGAAATGAGCCGCCAGCGCCTGCGCCCGAGCCTGGGCGAATCCAGCCAGATCGTCTGTCCGCGCTGCGACGGCCAGGGCCGCATGCGCAGCGTCGAGTCGCTGTCGCTGTCGATCATCCGCGTCGCCGAAGAGCACGCGATGAAGGAGAACACCGGGCAGGTGCTGGTCCAGGCGCCGGTCGAGATCGCCAACTTCCTGCTCAACGAGAAGCGCGGTGCACTGCGCGAGATCGAAAAGCGCCACGACGCGCCGATCATCATCGTCGCCGACGAGCAGCTGCACACCCCGCACTATGAAGTCACCCGCCTGCGCGAGAACGAGCTGGGCGAGGAATCGGGCAAGCCGAGCTACCAGCGCGGCACCCCGCGCAAGCTGCCGGTGCACGCCCTGACCAAGGCGCAGCTGAACATCCCGCCGGCGCCGGCGGTGACCCATGTCAAGCACAGCCAGCCGGCTCCGGTGCGCGAGATTCCGGAACCGACGCCGGCTCCGGCACCTGTCGCCGCGGTGGCTCCCGCTGCTCCGGCGAGTGGCGGCGTGATGGGCTGGCTCAAGCGTGTCTTCGGTGGCGAGTCTGCGGCCGCGCCAGCCCAGCCGCAGCCGCGCCAGGACAATGGCCGCGGCAACCGCAACGACCGCAACCAGCGCCGCGACGGCCGCAATGGCAACGGCAACAACGGCCAGCAGGCACGCAACAGCGGCAACGCGAACGGCAACCGCCGCGACGAACAGCAGCGCCGCGAAGAGCGTCGTGACGACCGTCGCCAGAACGCCGGCAACCCGCAGCAGGGCCAGAACCCGAATGCCGGCCAGCAGCAGCCCAAGCAGCGCAATGAACAGCAGGCGCAGCAGGGCAAGCCGCAACGCAACAACGAACAGCAGCAGCCCAAGCAGCAGAAGCAGCCCAAGCAGCCCCGGCCGCAGCAGGAAGCGGACAAGGCCACCGCACCGGTGAGCGAGAAGCCAGCACGGCAGCCGCAGGCCGAAGCCCCGCGTCCGGTCGCTCCTGCCGCGCAGGTCGCCCCGGTCGCCGTCGCTGCCACGGTAGTCACCGCCGTGGGCGCGGAAACGCCTGAAGCGCCGGTCAAGGCACTGCCGCCGGTGGTCGTGGAAGACAGCGCGCCGGTGGCCGCCCTGGCCGAACAGGCAGTTGTCGCCAGCGCCGATAACGCCAATGCAGCTCCCGCCGCCGATGACGCCAATGGCGACGGCGCCAGCCGCCGCCGTCGCGGTCGCCGTGGTGGCCGCCGCCGCCGCCGCGGCAATGCGGAAGGCACCGGCAACGCCGATACCGATGTGCTGGGCAATGACGATGACATCGCCGATGAGGGCGATGACATCGGCCACGAGGCCGGCGAACCGGCAGCCGTGCCAGCCGCGGCCCAGCCCGAGTTCGATTTCGACGACGAGCCGGCCATCGTGCAAGCGCCTGCCCGCGCGCCACGCGCCATGCAGACCGATGCGCCTGTCGCACAGCAGGTCGAGCCCATCGGACAGGCTGTCGTCGCGGCCGAAACCGCGCCTGCGGCCATCGAGCCCGTCGCCGTTGCAGTCGCCCCCACCCAGCCGGAACCGGTGGTGGAAGCGGCAGTAGCTGCGCCTGTCGCCGAACCGGTGGTGGTGGTGGAAGCTGCGCGGCCGGTCGCCACGCCGGTGCAGCCGGAAACCCGCCCGCAACCGGTCGCCGCCGCCGAACCCGCCGCGCCGGTGGAAGTGGTCGTCGTCGCCGAGGAACCGGCTGCCGTTGCGCCTGCTGCTGTGGCCATCGCCCCGGCCGCACCGGAACCGACCTTGCCGGAGAACGGCCAGCTGTTCGCCGAAGCGGCGGCGCAGGCACCGGTAAGCGAGGAAAAGCGCGAGGTTGCCGTCGAGGCGCCGCATGTCCCGAACGTTGAGTCCGGGGAAGCCACGGTCGCGACGGCCGATGCCGAGGCGAACGCGGACGAGCCGCATCGCAACGCCTGAGCGCACCGCGTCCTGGAATGAAGAAGCGGCCTTCGGGCCGCTTTTTTCATGGCGCACTTTCCCGTGTGCCCCGCTCCCTTCGGGCGGCGTTACCGCACAACCACCTTTCCTGCCGTCCTTTCATCTGCCTCCGGCACCGCATGACGGACCAGATCGCCTGAGCGCATCACGCCCTGGAATGAAAAAGCGGCCTTCGGGCCGCTTCTTCATGGCGCATATCTTTGTGGGCTCCACTTCGGGCAGCGCGGCCGGGACGGATCAGATCGCCTTCGACGGATCGCCCACGCCGTACTGGGCCGCCAGCCGGGCCAGTGCGATGTTGTCCTGCACGCCGGTCTTCTGGAACAGCCGCGACTTGTGCGTGTTGACGGTCTTTGCGCTCAGGCTGAGGCGGCGGGCGATCTCCTCCTGGCGGCGTCCCTGCACCAGCAGCAGGGCCACTTCCAGTTCGCGCGGCGAGAGCCCATCGAAGGGCGACACGTCGCCGCCGATATTGGACAGGGCCAGGTTCTGGGCGATGTTGTTGGCCAGATAGCGCCGCCCCTGGGCGACATCATGGATGGCGCGGACCAGTTCCCTGGCATCGCCGCCCTTGCCGACATAGCCCGAGGCCCCGGCCTCCAGCAGCCGTTTGGGCATCGGACCATCTTCCAGCACCGATACGATGATGACGCGCGTGCCATGGTCACCCTTGACGATGCGCTCGGTGATCTCCAGCCCGCTCAGCCCCGGCAGGTTCAGATCGCAGAGCACCACGTCCGGCCGCAGCCGGCGAATCTGCGGCAACGCCGCTTCACCGCTGTCGGCGGCACCAACGACCTCGATCCCGGTCTCGCCGGCGAGGATCATCTGCAGACCGGTGCGCACCAGCGCATGGTCGTCTATGAGAAATACCTTGATGGTCAAAACCTGCTTCCTCCCCGACACCCCAATGACGGTTGCAGCCTGGCCTGTGCTCCGGATCCCCGGGTACCGGGCAGCGGGTCCCAATGCCCGCCATCGCGCAAGCCACGCCTATTATCAATCAAAGATGTCGGCCCCGCCCCACGGGGAACGACACGCGCGGACAACTCCCCTGCCCGCATGTGACCCGGCCCTGCTCGGCGCCGGGTGGCCGACACTGACACGTTGTACGCCAGCGCGGCATGCAACCATCAGTGCATCCCTCGCATGCAATTAGGGATTCGCCGCAGCCAATGGCGACCAGCGACGGCGGAACAGCAGCGCGTGCACGCCGGTCACCCACACCAACGCGGCGCACCAGCCGCCGAGGATGTCGGACGGGTAATGCACGCCCAGATGGACGCGCGACAAGCCGACACAGGGCACGAAAACGACCGCTGCGATCAGCACCGGCCAGCGCCAGCGCGTATGCCACGCCAGGAACACCGCAGTAGCGGCCAGCGTCATCGAACCCATCGCGTGTCCGCTGGGAAAGCTGAAGGTGCTTTCTGGCGCGATCGATTCCCACAGGCTTGGGCGCTCGCGCTGGAACAAGTGTTTGCTGCCGATGTTCAACAGCGCCGAGCCGACGCAGGCGGTGACCGCGAACAGTGTGTCGCGCCAGCGCCGCTGGAATGCGAGCGCGGCGACCAGCAGCAGGTCCAGCGGAATCACGCCCCACTGGTAGCCCAGCCGCGACATCAGCACGGAAAAAGCATCCAGGGCGGGCGAGGCAAGCCCGTGCATGCGCCACAACAGCGCCTGGTCGAAATGCAGCGATTCGGCCTCGTGGATCTCGTCGGCCAGGGTCACGAAACCGGCCAGCGGCAACAGCAGGCAGAAGAACAGCACGACGATGCGCCAGGCGTTGTGCGCGAGCCAGTCGCGCACGCCGGCCGCTTCGCGACGGGACTCAGCCGGCGTGGCGCGCATAGCGGTTCTCGACGTAATCGTCGATCAGCGCCACGAACTCCTGCGCGATGTTCTCGCCCCGCAACGTCACCTTTTTCTCGCCATCGACGAATACCGGCGCGGCCGGCGCCTCGCCGGTGCCGGGCAGCGAGATGCCGATGTTGGCATGACGCGATTCGCCAGGGCCGTTGACGATGCAGCCCATCACCGCCAGCGTCATGTTCTCCGCACCCGGGTGGCTGACGCGCCACACCGGCATCTTCTCGCGGACGTGGTTCTGCACCACCTTGGCCAGTTCCTGGAAGAACTCGGACGTGGTGCGGCCGCAACCCGGGCAGGCCGTGACCATGGGCGTGAACGCACGCTGCCCGGTGGTCTGCAGCAGTTCCTGCGCGACGATGACTTCCTGCGTGCGCGGCTGGCCCGGTTCGGGCGTGAGCGAGATGCGGATGGTGTCGCCGATGCCTTCCTGCAGCAGCACCGCCAGCGCCGCCGACGAGGCGACGATGCCCTTGCTGCCGATGCCGGCCTCGGTCAGGCCCAGGTGCAGGGCGAAATCGGAGCGGCTGGCCAGGTCGCGGTAGACCGCGATCAGTTCCTGCACGCCGCTGACCTTGGCCGACAGCACGATGCGCTCGCGCGGAAGGCCGAGCTCCACCGCGGTCTGCGCCGAATCCAGCGCCGAACGGATCAGCGCCTCGCGCAGCACGCGGCCGGCGTCCCACGGCTGCTCGCGCTGGCTGTTCTCGTCCATCAGCTTCGCCGCGAGGGCCTGGTCCAGCGAACCCCAGTTGGCGCCGATGCGCACCGGCTTGCCGTACCGGATCGCGAACTCGATCAGCTGCGCGAACTGGGTGTCCTTCTTCCTGCCGAAGCCGACGTTGCCCGGGTTGATGCGGTACTTGGCCAGCGCTTCGGCACAGGCCGGCTCCTGGGTGAGCAGCTGGTGGCCGTTGTAGTGGAAATCGCCGATCAGGGGCACGTCGATGCCCATCATCCGCAGCTTCTCGACGATGCGCGGGATGGCCGCCGCGGATTCGGCGTTGTTGACGGTCAGCCGCACCATCTCCGAACCGGCGCGCCACAGCTCGGCCACCTGGCGGACGCTGGCGGCGATATCGGCGGTGCCGGTATTGGTCATCGACTGGACGACCACCGGATGACCACCGCCGACTTTCACTCCGCCGATGTCGACGGCATGGGTGATGCGGCGGGGCCAGGCCGTGGCGTCGGCGGGAGGAGTCGGGCGGGTGACGGCGTCGTGCATGGCGCGCATTTTAGCGCGCCCGCCCGTCCCATCGCATGAACCCCCGCGAGCGCCTATGGCCCCGGACGCATTACGATGCATCCCATGGATTCCCCGGATACCTCGTTCCTGCGCACCCTGTGCAGCCTGCGCTGGCTGGCCACCGCCGGCCAGGCCAGCGCGATCCTCGTCGCCACCTGGCTGCTGGGGCTGGACCTGCCGCTGCTGCCGCTGTGGAGCGGCGTCTGCATGCTGGCGCTGTTCAACCTGTACGTGCAGCTGCGCGTACACGACAGCGACCCGGCGCCGGTCACCGCCTTCGGCCACATCCTGGTCGATGTCACCGTGCTGACCTGGATGGTCGGCTGGAGCGGCGGCATCGCCAACCCGTTCGGCTCGCTGTTCCTGATCCTGATCGCGCTGGCCGCACTCGCCCTGCCCTTGCGCTGGACCCATGCGGTGGCCGCGGCCTGCGTGGCCGGCTATGCGGTGAGCGCGGTGTTCGGGCTGCCGCTGCGCGGCGGCCATTTCGATTCGATGAGCCTGCACCTGTGGGGTGCGGCAGCCAATTTCCTGCTGTCCAGCGTGGTCGTGCTGGTGTTCTCCACGCGCCTGGCCGCCGCCCTGCGCGAACGCGAGAACCAGCTGGCGCTGCTGCGCGAGCGCTTCGTGCGCAACGAGGGCATCGTCGCGCTGGCCACGCACGCGGCCTCGGTGGCGCATGAGCTGAACACTCCGCTGGCGACCATGACCCTGCTCGCCGACGACATCGCCGAGCAGTATGCCGGCGACCCGGCGATGCAGGAGGACATGGACACCCTGCGCGGCCTGCTCGTGCAGTGCCGCGAGCGGGTGCTGGCGCTGGCGGCACCTGCGGAGGGCGCGCGCAGCCGCGCCCGCGTGTCGATCGGCAACGTGCTGGAGCAATGGCGGCTGGTACGCCCGACCGTACACCTGCACCGCAACGCCGACGCCCCGCTGCAGCTCGCGCTGGATCCGGGCGTCGGCCACCTGCTGCAGGTACTGCTGAACAACGCCGCCGACGCCGGCGAGCAGACCGGACACGAGCAGGTGGACCTGGACATCCGCATCCGCGACGGACAGCTGTATGGCGAAGTCCGCGACTATGGCCCCGGCTTCAACGCCAACCATGCCGCTCACGCCGCCCTGCCGGGCACCCTGTTCAACAGCGGCAAGACCGACGGCATGGGCGTGGGCCTGGCGCTGTCGCATGCCACCATCGAACGACTGCATGGGGAACTGTGGATGCGCCCGGCCGAAGGCCGCGGCGCGCGCGTCGGTTTCCGCCTGCCCCTTGCCCATCTGGAAGCGAACAACACATGACCGTCCTTTCCACCCACGGCCTGCTGGTCGACGACGATCCGCTGTACCTGCGCACCCTGCAGCGCAGCCTGGCCCGCCGCGAGATCGAGACCGCCACCGCCCACGACATCGCCAGCGCGCTGGAACAGGCCACGCGCTCACCGCCGGCGTTCGCGCTGATCGACCTCAAGCTCGGCAGCGAATCCGGACTGGCGCTGATCCAGCCGCTGCGCACGCTGCGCGCGGACATGCGCATCCTGCTGGTCACCGGCTATGCCTCCATCGCCACCGCGGTGGAAGCGATCAAGCTCGGTGCCGACGACTACCTGCCCAAACCCGCCACCGTGCCGATGATCCTGCGCGCGCTGGGCGAGGCCGACGAAGGCGGCGAGGAACACGAGGAAATCGAACCGCCCGATGCGATGACGCCGATCAGCCGCCTGCAGTGGGAGCACATCCAGCAGGCACTGCACGAAACCGGCGGCAACGTCTCGGCCGCCGCGCGCCTGCTCGGCATGCACCGCCGTTCGCTGCAGCGCAAGCTGCTCAAGCGCCCCAGCCCGGAGCGCGACCCGAACCGCTGACGGCACAGCCTCGTGCCCGTACCGGCTCAACCGCGCTGGATCGACACACCGCCGTCCACCCGCATCGCCGTACCGGTGACGAACGAGGAAGCCGGCGACACCAGGAACAGCGCCGCAGCCGCGATTTCCTCCGGCTGCGCCAGCCGCCGCAGCGCATGCAGGCGCGCCACCGCACCCAATGCAGCCTCGTCGGGATTCATCTCGCGCGCCATCGGTGTGTCGGTGCCGCCAGGCAGCAGCGCGTTGACCCGCACCCCGGCCGGCCCGAACTCGGCCGCCAGCGCCTGCACCAGGCCGATGACGCCGGCCTTGCTCGCCGCGTACGCGGCCGTACACGGAAAACCGGCGGTGTGGTCGACGAAGGTCGAGGTGAATACCAGGCTGGCGCCGCTTCCAGCGCGCAGCAGCGAGGGAATCTGATGCTTGGCGCCAAGGAAGGCGGCGGTCAGGTTGACGTCCATCGCGTGCTGCCAATCGGACAGCGCGACGTCGGGCGTGGGCTGCAGCGGCCCCAGCGCGCCGGCATTGTTGAACGCCGCGTGCAGCGGGCCATACGTGTCCTCGGCATGGCGCACCAGCGCCTGCGCATACGCCTCCTCGCGCACGTCGCCGGCCAGCCAGGTGGCGGTACCGCCCATCGCGCGGATCCGCGCCGACAGCGTCTCCAGTTCGGCGCCACGCCGCGCGCCCAGCACCACGCGCGCGCCTTCGGCGGCGAACAGCAGCGCGGCAGCGCGGCCGATGCCGGAACTGGCACCGGTGATCAATACGGTCCTGTCGTGCAATGCCTTCATGTCCTGCTCTCCCGATGGATGGAGCACAGAGAGTGACGGCGCGGCGGGCGCGGTGCTCGCCGGTATCGGACGCGACATCGAGGGACACGGAAAAGAGAAAGCCCGGCCTGCGCCGGGCTTTCCGCTTTGCTGCGTTCCGCGCGGCTTACGCCGCGACGGTGTCGGCCACGTCCTTGTAGTCGGCGATCTGGTCGAAGTTCATGTAGCGGTAGATCTCCGCGCCATTGGCATTGATCACGCCGATGTCCGCCATGTACTCCTCCTTGGTCGGGATGCGGCCCAGGCGCGAGCAGATCGCCGCCAGTTCCGCCGAACCCAGGTACACGTTGGTGTTGCGGCCCAGACGGTTCGGGAAGTTGCGGGTCGAGGTCGACATCGCGGTGGAGCCTTCGCGGATCTGCGCCTGGTTGCCCATGCACAGCGAGCAGCCCGGCATTTCCATGCGCGCGCCAGCGGCACCGAAGGTGCCGTACACGCCTTCCTTGGTCAGCTCGGAGGCATCCATCTTGGTCGGCGGTGCCACCCACAGGCGGGTCGGGATGTCGCGCTTGCCTTCCAGCAGCTTGGCAGCGGCGCGGAAGTGACCGATGTTGGTCATGCACGAACCGATGAACACTTCGTCGATCTTGGCGCCGGCCACCTCGGACAGGGTCTTCACATCGTCCGGATCGTTCGGGCAGGCCACGATCGGCTCGTGGATGTCGGCCAGGTCGATCTCGATGACGGCGGCGTACTCGGCGTCGGCGTCTGGTTCGAGCAGCTGCGGGTCGGCCAGCCAGGCTTCCATCTTCTCGACGCGGCGCGCCAGCGAGCGGGCGTCCTGGTAACCCTCGGCGATCATCCACTTCAGCAGCGTGATGTTGCTGTTGAGGTATTCGATGATCGGCTCCTTGTTCAGGCGCACCGAGCAACCGGCTGCCGAACGTTCTGCCGAGGCGTCGGACAGTTCGAACGCCTGCTCCACCTTCAGGTCCGGCAGGCCTTCGATTTCCAGGATGCGGCCGGAGAAGATGTTCTTCTTGCCGGCCTTGGCCACGGTCAGCAGACCGGACTTGATCGCGTACAGCGGAATCGCGTTGACCAGGTCGCGCAGGGTCACGCCCGGCTGCATCTGGCCCTTGAAGCGCACCAGCACCGACTCCGGCATGTCCAGCGGCATCACGCCGGTGGCGGCGGCGAAGGCGACCAAGCCCGAACCGGCCGGGAACGAGATGCCCACCGGGAAACGGGTATGCGAGTCGCCACCGGTGCCGACGGTGTCCGGCAGCAGCATGCGGTTGAGCCAGCTGTGGATCACGCCGTCGCCCGGGCGCAGCGAGACGCCGCCACGGGTGGAGATGAACTCCGGCAGGGTGTGATGGGTCTTGACGTCCACCGGCTTCGGGTAGGCGGCGGTGTGGCAGAACGACTGCATCACCAGGTCGGCCGAGAAGCCCAGGCAGGCCAGGTCCTTCAGCTCGTCGCGGGTCATCGGGCCGGTGGTGTCCTGCGAGCCCACCGAGGTCATCTTCGGTTCGCAGTAGGTGCCCGGGCGCATGCCCTTGCCTTCCGGCAGGCCACAGGCGCGGCCCACCATCTTCTGCGCCAGCGAGTAACCCTTGCCGGTATCGGCCGGCTGCACCGGCAGGCGGAACAGGTCGGTGACCGGCAGGCCCAGCGCTTCGCGCGCCTTGGCGGTCAGGCCACGGCCGATGATCAGCGGAATGCGGCCACCGGCGCGCACTTCGTCGAACAGCACGTCGGACTTCACTTCGAACTCGGCGATCACTTCGCCGTTCTTCAGCGCCTTGCCTTCGTACGGACGCAGCTCGACAACGTCGCCGTGCTCCATCTTCGACACGTCCAGCTCGATCGGCAGCGCACCGGCGTCTTCCATGGTGTTGTAGAAGATCGGTGCGATCTTGCCGCCCAGGCACACGCCGCCTGCGCGCTTGTTCGGGATGTACGGGATGTCATCGCCGGTCCACCACAGCACGCTGTTGGTGGCCGACTTGCGCGAGGAGCCGGTGCCGACCACATCGCCGACGTAGGCCACCAGATGACCCTTGTCCTTGAGATCGAGGATCTGCTGGATCGGGCCGCGCTTGCCGTCTTCTTCCGGGGTGAACCGCGCATCGTCGCGCTTGTTCTTCAGCATCGCCAGGGCATGCATCGGGATGTCCGGGCGGGTGGTGGCGTCCGGCGCCGGCGACAGGTCGTCGGTGTTGGTCTCGCCCGGCACCTTGAACACGGTGATGGTCAGGCTCTGCGGCACTTCCGGCTTGCCGGTGAACCACTCGGCGTCGGCCCAGCTCTGCAGCACGCCCTGCGCGTTGGCGTTGCCGGCCTTGGCCTTTTCCTGCACGTCATGGAACGCATCGAACACCAGCAGGGTGTTCTTCAGCGCGTCGGCGGCGATGGCGCCGACCTGGGCGTCGTCCAGCAGCTGGATCAGCGGCGCGACGTTGTAGCCGCCGAGCATGGTGCCCAGCAGTTCGGTGGCGCGCTCGCGGCTGATCAGGGAGTTCTTCTCGCTGCCGAAGGCGATGGCGGCCAGATACGACGCCTTGACCTTGGCGGCATCGTCCACGCCGGCCGGCACGCGGTGAGTGATCAGGTCGAGCAGGAACCCGGCCTCGCCCGCCGGCGGGTTCTTCAGCAGTTCGATGACGTCGGCCGTCTGCTGTGCGCTCAGCGGCAGCGGCGGGATGCCAAGCGCGGCGCGCTCGGCTACGTGGTGGCGGTAGGCTTCCAACATGACAACTCCCGGGGTGGTACGGATGAGGAATGGGGTATGGGCTCAGGCTTGCGGCACGATCAGCTTCAGGCCCTTGAAGTAGTCGCGGTAAAACGTGTCGCTCCAGGTGATGAGGCCGTCGCACTGCAGCAGCGCATGTGCGCCGACCATGAAATCGTCGATGCGGCGGGTGTCGCCGGCGTTGCGCTGGCGGTGGCGGCGATGCATCTCGCCGGCGCGCAGCGCGGACTTGGCCTCCAGCGGGCTGAAATGGATACCCATCTCCTCCAGCGCTTCCTGCACCTGCGCGCCGCCACGCAGCGAGGCGCAGATCTCGGCCAGGGTCGTGCCGCAGACCACCACACGGCCACCGACCAGGGCCTGCCGCAGGCAGGCCTCCACCGCGTCGGCGCGGGGGCCGTCGCTGAGCAGTTCGATCAGGACCGGGGAGTCGACCGCGATCATGCCTCGCCGGCCTCGTCGCGCACATCGCGCACGGCCTGCTCGGCCGACTCGAAGCCATCCAGCGCGAACTTGCCGCGGGCACGGGAAATGGCGTCGTCCACGCTCTTGCGCAGGATGATGCGGCTGCCTTCCAGCTCGACCTTCAGCAGCGTGCCCTTGGTCAGGCCGAGCGCATCGCGTACGGCCTTGGGCAGGGTGATCTGTCCGCGTTCAGCAACGGTGGCTTCCATCGGGCGCCCTCCAAAGTATGTACGAATTATACATACCTCCACCCGCATACCCAAACCCCGCCTGCCCCGTCCACGATGGCGCGAGGCTTGCGGCACAAGGGCTGGCGCCCGCCCCGTGACATGACTGCAACAAACCGGTGCGTATGCTGAAGGCCATGCGCGGCCTCGCCCACGGGAAGATCGTCCATACTCGGGCGACCGGTTACTGAACGGGGCTCCGCCCCAGCCAGCGGGCGCGCCTTCGCGCCGTCGCACGCCATCCGCAACAGGAGTCAGCCATGAGCGATTCGTTCTCCACCCGCAGCCAACTCACCATCGGCGACCAGACCTACACCTACTGCAGCCTGCCCAGGCTGGGCGAGCGCTTCGACATCTCGCACCTGCCCTACTCGATGAAGATCCTGCTGGAGAACCTGCTCCGGCACGAGGACGGCGGCCAGACCGTCGGCCCGGAACACATCGAGGCGGTGGCCAAGTGGGATCCGAAGGCCGAACCGGACACCGAGATCGCCTTCATGCCGGCACGGGTGGTGCTGCAGGACTTCACCGGCGTGCCCTGCGTGGTGGACCTGGCAGCGATGCGCGATGCGGTCACCCGCCTGGGCGGCCGCGCCGAGCAGATCAACCCGCTGATCCCCTCCGAACTGGTGATCGACCACTCGGTGCAGGTGGATGTATTCGGCCGCCCCGACGCGCTGGATGTCAACGGCCGCATCGAGTTCGAGCGCAACCGCGAGCGCTACAGCTTCCTGCGCTGGGGCCAGAAGGCGTTCGAGAACTTCAAGGTGGTGCCGCCGAACACCGGCATCGTGCACCAGGTGAACCTGGAGAACCTGGCCCGCGTGGTGATGGAACGCGACGTCGACGGCACCCGCTGGGCGTTCCCGGACACGGTATTCGGCACCGACTCGCACACCACCATGATCAACGGCATCGGCGTGCTCGGCTGGGGCGTGGGCGGCATCGAGGCCGAGGCCGCCATGCTCGGCCAGCCCTCGTCGATGCTGATTCCGCAGGTGGTCGGCTTCAAGCTCACCGGCCGCCTGCCCGAAGGCGCCACCGCCACCGACCTGGTGCTGACGGTCACCCAGATGCTGCGCAAGCTCGGCGTGGTCGGCAAGTTTGTCGAGTTCTACGGCAACGGCCTGCAGCACCTGCCGCTGGCCGACCGCGCCACCATCGCCAACATGGCGCCGGAGTACGGCGCCACCTGCGGCATCTTCCCGATCGACGCCGAATCGCTGAACTACCTGCGCCTGTCCGGGCGCAGCGACGTGCAGATCGCGCTGGTCGAGGCCTACGCCCGGGCGCAGGGACTGTGGCACGAGCCCGACAGCCCGCATGCGCAGTACAGCGCCACGCTGGAACTGGACATGGGCGAAGTGAAGCCGTCGCTGGCCGGCCCCAAGCGCCCGCAGGACCGCGTGCTGCTGCAGGACGTGCGCCAGAACTTCGCCGACGCGCTGGGCGGACTGACCGTCAACCGCGACCGCCGCAACGACGAGATCGCCGATTTCATCAGCGAGGGCGGCGGCGCCGCGGTCGGCAACGAACAACTGACCAAGGGCCATGCCGACATCGAAGTCGAGGGCCGCAAGGTGCGGTTGCGCGACGGCGCGGTGGTGATCGCCGCGATCACTTCCTGCACCAACACCTCCAACCCGGCGGTGATGATCGGCGCCGGCCTGCTGGCCCGCAACGCCGCCGCGCGCGGCCTGACCCGCCAGCCGTGGGTCAAGACCTCGCTCGGGCCGGGTTCGCGCGTGGTCACCGACTACCTGGAAAAGGCCGGCGTGCTGAAGGAACTGGAGAAGCTGGGCTTCTACGTGGTCGGCTACGGCTGCACCACCTGCATCGGCAACTCCGGCCCGCTGCCCACCGAGGTCAGCGCCGGCATCGCGGCCGGTGACCTGGTGGTGGCCTCGGTGCTGTCGGGCAACCGCAATTTCGAGGGCCGCGTACACCCGGAGGTCAAGACCAACTACCTGGCCTCGCCGCCGCTGGTGGTGGCCTACGCCATCGCCGGCACGGTCAACATCGACCTGACCCGCGAGCCGCTGGGCAGGGACCGCGACGGCAACGACGTCTACCTGCGCGACATCTGGCCGAGCAACAAGGAGATCGGCGACGTGATCGCCGCCACCGTCGGCCCGGAGATGTTCAAGCAGAACTACGCCGACGTGTTCAAGGGCGACAGCCGCTGGGCACAGATCGAATCGCCGGAAGGCCAGGCCTACCGGTGGAACGGCGACTCGACCTACATCAAGAACCCGCCCTACTTCGACGGCATGACCATGGCCGTGGGCAGCATCGCCGACATCCATGGCGCGCGCGTGCTGGGGCTGTTCGGCGACTCGATCACCACCGACCACATCTCCCCGGCCGGCAACATCAAGAAGGACTCGCCCGCGGGCCGCTTCCTGCAGTCGCGCGGCGTGCAGCCGGTCGACTTCAACAGCTACGGCAGCCGCCGCGGCAACGACGACGTGATGGTGCGCGGCACCTTCGCCAACATCCGCATCAAGAACCTGATGTTCGGCGGCGAGGAAGGCGGCAACACCCTGTACTTCGGCGCACAGCCGCCGGAAAAGATGTCGATCTACGACGCGGCGATGAAGTACAAGGCGGCGGGCACGCCGCTGGTGGTGGTCGCCGGCAAGGAATACGGCACCGGATCCTCGCGCGACTGGGCGGCCAAGGGCACCAACCTGCTCGGGGTCAAGGCGGTGATCGCCGAGAGCTTCGAGCGCATCCACCGCTCCAACCTGGTCGGCATGGGCGTGCTGCCGCTGCAGTTCCTGCCGGGCGAGAACGCGCAGACGCTGGGCCTGGATGGCTCGGAGACCTTCGACGTCACCGGGCTGGACGATGGCAGGGCCAAGCGCGCCACCATCACCGCGACCCGCACCGACGGCAGCCGCGCCACCTTCCAGGCGCACGTGCTGCTGCTGACGCCGAAGGAAGTGGAGTACTTCCGCAACGGCGGCCTGCTGCAGTACGTACTCCGCCAGCTGGCAGCAAAGAAGGCGGCGTGATCGCCTCTTGAACGACGGAAGACCGGCCCCGCGCAGCGCGCGGGGCGTTCGCCCGGACCGCGCGGCAGTGCCGCGCAAGCGGTCCGGCCTCACCCGCAACGGCGGCCTGCCGCAGTACGTACTCCGCCAGCTGGCAGCCAGGAAGGTGGCGTGATCGCCTGTTGAACGGCGGAAGACCGGCCCCGCGCAGCGCGCAGGGCGTTCGACCGGACCGCGCGGCAGTGCCGCGCAAGCGGTCCGGCCTCACCCACAACGGCGGCCTGCTGCAATACGTACTCCGCCAGCCGGCAGCAAAGAAGGCGGCGTGATCGCCTCTTGAACGGCGGAAGACCGGCCCCGCGCAGCGCGCGGGGCCTTGCCTGTACCGCACGGCGGCCATGGCCCATCATCGGTTCCTGTCATCGCCGGGAAGGGAGCTCCATGGGTACGGACGCGTCACGCCGCCGGTTTCTGGGATGGGGCAGCGGCATGCTGGCAGGATTGGCCCTGCCTCCAGCCATCGCGGGAACCCACGCCGCTTTCACCGCTCCCGTCACCGACAGCGCCGCGCTGTACGCCCGCGCCCTGGTCGTGGACGCCAACACACTGGCCTCGGTCGGTGCGCTGTTGCACGACGATGATCAGGCCCTGCATCTGCGCCAGATCCGCGAATCGGGCATCAGCGTGATCAAGACCACGCTCGGCGGTGCGGCCGGCTCATTCGAGGACGCCGTGGCCGATATCGCCCGGGCGCAGCAACTGGTCGAGTCCCATCCGGGGTTGTTCCTGAAAGTCGTCACCCGGGACGACATGGCGCGCGCCAGGCGCGAGGGGAAGGTCGCGCTGATCTTCTCGTTCGAGGCCACGACCATGCTGGAGGACAGGGTCGAGCGCATCGACCTGTTCCGCGGCCTCGGCATACGAGTCATGCAGTTGTCCTACAACCATGCCTCCGCGTTCGGCGGCGGCTGCCTGGATGATGCAGCGCTCGGTCTGAGTCCGCTCGGGCGCGAAGCCATCGCGCGGATGAACGCACAGGGCGTGGCGCTGGACCTGAGCCATTCCAACGCGCGCACCACCCAGGAAGGCATCGAAGCAAGCCGCACGCCGCCGCTCATCACCCATGCCGGCTGCAGCGCGGTCTTCGACCATCCGCGCAACAAGCGCGATGCGGAGCTGCGGGCGATGGCCGACAAGGGCGGCGTGGTCGGCATTTACATGCTTCCCTTCCTCACCGAGGACAGCCGCCAGCCACTGCTGGCCGACTACATCGCACACATTGAGCACGCGCTGCGCGTCTGCGGCGAGGACCACGTCGGCATCGGCACGGACGCGCTGTTCTTCCCCGTGGGCGAGGAGGACATCCGCGAGATGGACCAACAGATGCGCGAGCGCAGGCTCGCCGGCACCGGTGCGCCGGGCGAGAACCGCACGCCCTACCTGCCCGACGCCAACACCCCGCGCAGGCTCGCCCTGGTGACCGAGGCCCTGCTGCGTCGCGGGCACACGCCGCGCGCGGTGGAGAAGGTGCTGGGCGCGAATTTCTCCCGCGCCCTGGGCGACATATGGGGAAGCGGCTGAAGCCTGTGCCAGCCGTTACTCGAACGAACCGACGCTGTCGTGGCTGAGGTTGTCGAAGCGGGTGTATTCGCCGAAGAACTTCAGCTTGCACGAGCCGGTCGGGCCGCCGCGATGCTTGCCGATGATGATCTCGGCCAGGCCCTTGTCCGGCGAATTTTCCTTGTTGTAGTACTCGTCGCGGTAGATGAACACGATCATGTCCGCGTCCTGCTCGATGGCGCCGGATTCGCGCAGGTCGGCCATCACCGGGCGCTTGTCGGTACGCGTTTCCAGCGAGCGGTTGAGCTGGGACAGCGCGATCACCGGCACGTTCAGTTCCTTGGCCAGGCCCTTGAGCGAACGCGATATCTCCGAGATCTCGGTGGCGCGGTTCTCGCTGTTGCCCGGCACGCTCATCAGCTGCAGGTAGTCGATCACCACCAGGCCCAGGTCGTGCTCGCGCTTGAGCCGGCGGCACTTGGAGCGCAGCACTTCCGGCGACACGCCAGGGGTGTCGTCGATGAAGATCTTGGTTTCCTTGAGCATGCGGATGGCGCTGGTGACGCGGCTCCAGTCCTCGTCCTCGAGCTGGCCGGTACGCAGGCGCGTGGCGTTGATGCGGCCATTGGAGGAAATCAGGCGCATCGCCAGCTGCGAGGCCGACATTTCCATCGAGAACACCGCCACGCCCTTCTTCGACTTAATTGCCGCGTACTCGGCGATATTCAGCGCGAAGGTGGTTTTGCCCATTGCCGGACGCGCGGCAAGGATGATCAGGTCGGTCGGCTGCAGGCCGGCGGTCATCTGGTCGAAATCGTTATAGCCGGTCGGCAGGCCGGTGATGTTGCCGCCGTTCTCGAAGCGGTTGCGCAGTTCCTCGAACGCATCCTTCAGCGCGCCGGGCATGGCGACGAAGTCGGTGCGCCCACGCGCGCCCTGCTCGGCGATGGCGAACACGGATTTCTCGGCGGTAGCCAGCAGTTCGGTGCTGTCGCGGCCCTCGGGCTGGAAGCCGTCGTTGACGATGTCGGTACCGACCTGGATCAGCTGCCGCAGCACCGCCTTGTCGCGCACGATCTCGGCGTAGGCGCCGATGTTGGCCGCCGACGGCGTGGTGCTGGCCAGTTCGATCAGGTAGGCGCCGTCGCCGACCTGTTCCAGCTTGCCCTGCGACTCGAACCACTCGCCCAGCGTCACCGCGTCGAACGGGCGGTCGCGCTCGGACAGTTCGCGGATGGCACGGTAGATCAGCTGGTGGTCGCGGCGGTAGAAATCCTTTTCGGTCAGCGCCTCGTTGACCCGGTCGTAGGCCTCCGGTGCCAGCATCAGGCCGCCCAGCACCGCCTGTTCGGCCTCGACCGAATGCGGCGGCACGCGCAGGCTGTCGATGCGCTGTTCGCCGCGCTCTGCGCGGTCGTTGCGGTCGGAACGGAAGCTGGGACGGGCGGACATGGGAACCTGCTACTGCGGAAAAGCCAGGCGCCCATGGTAGGCGGACGCCGGCTCTCGGTGTGGGGATAGCTCTGTGGACAACCTGTCCGCAGCCGGTGAATGTGGCCGCCGGGCCAGCATCGCAAGGGCCGGGAGCCGGAGCCGGCAGAACGCACCCGGCGCCACCAGGGGCGCCGGAGACGCGATTATCGCCCGACAGCGGCCTTCAGCGCCGGTGATGTGTCCCGACCCAGTCCAGGAAGCGGTCAACATAGCCCTGCAGAAAGCGCCGGGTGCCGTCGTTGACGACGCTGCCGTCGGCCTCGATCAGCCCTTCCTTGTACTGCAGGAAGGCTTCGGGCTGGGCCATCACCGACAGGTTCACGAACACCAGCACGTTGCGCAGGTGCTGCTGGGCCATCGCCGTGCCGGCCGCGCCGGGCGAGGTGCCGATCACCGCCGCCGGCTTGCCGTCGAAGGCGCCATCGCCATACGGGCGCGAGGCGGTGTCGATGGCATTCTTGAGCACGCCGGGGATGGAGCGGTTGTATTCGGCAGTGACGAACAGCACCGCGTCGGCCTTGCGGATTCCGTCCTTCAGGCGGGTGCCCTGCGCCGGGAAGTCGCCGTCGTGGTCCTGGTTGTAGAGCGGGATATCGTCGATGCGCTGGTAATCGAAGCGCGCGCGCTCGCCGGCCAGTCTTTCCAGGGCCAGCGCCAACCGGCGGTTATGGGACTCCTTGCGCAGGCTGCCCACGAGTACGGCGATGCGATACGGTTCCATGACGACCTCGCTCCGGGAAAGATCGGGCCAGCCTAGCCGGCCGCTCCTTCGCGGCCGGTGAAGGCCGCAGGGATTCTCAGGCGGCGTGGACCTGTGCCCGCTGCGCCTGCCAGTGCGCCTGCCAGGCCTGGAACATCAACACGTTCCACAGGTGGGTATGCCACTTGCGCTCGCCCTGGCCGAAGCGCTGCCACAGCGCCGAGACCGCGGCTTCCTCGAACACGCCGTCCTGCTGCAGCCGCCGCGGATCGAGCAGGTCGCAGGCCCAGGCCTGCAGGTCGCCGCGCAGCCACTGCGTCACCGGCGCGCCGAAGCCGCGCTTGCCGCGGAACACCATCGCATCGGGCAGATAGCGCCGCAGCACCTGCTTGGGCAGGTATTTGGTGGTGCCGTCGCGCAGTTTCATGCCCAGCGGCAGCGACCAGGCGAACTCGGCCACGTTCCCGTCCAGCAGTGGCGCGCGCGCCTCCAGGCTCGCCGCCATGCTGGTGCGGTCGACCTTGCACAGCAGGTCGTCGGCCAGATAGGTAGTGAAATCGGCCAGCATCATCGCGTCTGCCGGGCTGCCCTGCCCCCGCAGCGGATCGGGCTGGCTGTAGAAGGTGGCCGGCTCGCGCGCGCCGCGCACCGCCGCGGCCGGGTCGCGCCAACGCGAGATGCGGTTGCGGTAGACATCGCCGATGCCGGTCGCGCCTATCTCGGCCAGCAGCGCGGCCAGGCCGCCAGCACGCGAATCCTCGCCCTGGGCGTGGGCATGGCGCCCCAGCCAGCGCCGCAGCGGCGCAGGCACGCGCTGCAGGGCGCGCCAGTTGCGCAGCGCGCGCTGGTAGCGGGTATAGCCGAAGAACAGTTCGTCGCCGCCATCGCCGGACAGGGCCACGGTGACACCGCCCCGCGCCAGCCGCGCGACCAGCGCGGTCGGCACCTGCGAGGCGTCGGCGAAGGGCTCGTCGAACATCGCCGGCAACTGCGGCACCACCGCCAGGGCGTCGGCGCCGCTGACGTACAGCTCGGTGTGGTCGCAGCCCAGATGGCGGGCCACCTCTTTCGCCAGCGGCGCCTCGTCGTGGTCGGAGTCCTCGAAGCCGATGCTGAAGCTGTGCACCGGCTGCGCGCTCTGCGCCTGCATCATCGAGGCGACGATGGCCGAATCGGTGCCGCCGGACAGGAATACGCCCACCGGCACGTCGGCCACCATGCGCAGCGCGACCGCCTGGCGCAACTGTCCATCCAGCGCGTCGATGGCCTCGGCCTCACTGCCGGTGAACGGCGCGGCCAGGCAGGCGGCCATGCGTTCGCGCGCATCCCAGTACGCCACCTGCGCCTGTCCGGGCCGGTGCGCGGCGGCGCCGGCTGCCACCGTCGCCGCGTCCAGGTGCAGCACGCGGCCCGGCATCAGCTTGAAGGCGCGCTCGTGGATGCAGTGCGGCGCCGGGATGTAGTCCAGTCGCAGCAGCAGGGTCAGCGCGTCGCGGTCGATGCCGTTGTCGAAGGCGGGGTGGCGCCACAGCGCCTTCAGCTCGGAGCCGAACACCAGCGTGTCGCCGGCCCAGCCGTAGTACAGCGGCTTCTTGCCGACGCGGTCGCGGGCCAGCGACAGACGCTGTTCGCGACGGTCCCACAGGGCGATGGCGAACATGCCGTTGCAGCGCCGCAGCGTCGCTTCCAGCCCCCACTGCACGACCGCGGCCAGCAGCACTTCGGTATCGGAATGGCCGCGGAAGCCGTGGCCGAGCGGTTCCAGCTCGGCGCGCAGCGCGGCGAAGTTGTAGATCTCGCCATTGTAGGCCAGCCAGTAGCGGCCATCGCTGGACGCCATCGGCTGGTGACCCAGCGGCGACAGGTCGAGGATGCTCAGCCGCCGGTGCGCCAGCGCCACGCCGGCGGCGGCATCGGCCCAGACGCCGCGGTCATCCGGGCCGCGATGGGCCAGCGCATCGCCCATCGCGCCGGCCAGCGCCACCAGTTCCGCCTCCTGCAACCGCGCCTGCGATTGCAGGATTCCCGCCAGTCCGCACATACGAATCGTTATCCACGCGCCAGCTCGGCTGCGGCGCTCACCACGTCATTGTCGCCCGGAAGCACCAGCAATGCGGCACCGGCCAGCGGCGTGTAGGTGTCGGCGCCGGTGACCCGGCGCAGCGGCACCGCGCCGAAACCGGCCTCGGCCAGCGCGGTGATCACGCCCTCGCCCACGCCGGCACTGTGACGGCCCTCGTCCAGCACGATGATCCTTCTGGCGCCGCGCGCCTGTTCGGCGATGTAGGCCGCGTTGAGCGGCACCAGCCAGCGCAGGTCCACCACCCGCACCTTCCAGCCCTGCGCTGCCTCGATGGCCCTGGCCGCGCGCAGCGCCATCGGCACGCCATTGCCGTAGGTGATGACCAGGAGATCATCGTTGCCCTCGCCGTAGACGCGGCCCTGGCCCAGTTCCAGCGCCTGCTCCGGCGCCGGGTACGGGAACAGCCACTGGCCGTCGCCGGCCTCGTGCAGGTCCTTGGTCATGTACAGCGCGATCGGCTCGAGGAACACGCATACGCGCCCGTCCACCTTCGACAGCGCCGCCAGCGTGCGCAGCATCATCGCCGCGTCGTCGCCGCGCGATGGGCAGCCGACCACGAGGCCGGGAATGTCGCGGATGGCAGCGATCGAGTTGTCGTTGTGGAAATGGCCGCCGAAGCCCTTCTGGTAGCCCAGCCCGGCGATGCGGATCAGCATCGGGTTGCGGTACTGGTCGTTTGAGAAGAACTGCAGCGAACAGGCCTCGCCGCGCACCTGGTCGATGGCGTTGTGCAGGTAGGCCAGGTACTGGATTTCCGGCACCGGCAGCATGCCCATGTTGGCGAAGCCCTGGGCCATGCCCAGGATCATGGTCTCGTCGAGCAGGGTATTGAACACCCGGCGCGGGCCGAAGGCCTTGTGCAGGCCCTTGGTCACTGTATAGACGCCGCCCTTCTGCGCCACGTCCTCGCCGAACAGCAGGGTTTCCGGGTATTTGCAGAACAGCTCGTGCAGGCCCTGGTTGATCTGGATGGCCAGGTGCCGCGGCGGCAGGTTTTCCGGCAGCGATGCCTCGCTGCCGAACACTTCCAGACGGCGTTGCCCATAGTCGGCACGGGTCGCCTCGGCGCGCACCTTGTCCGGGGTATAGGGCGCCAGCGGCGCCATCACGTCCTTCAATGCCGTCAGGCGCGGGCGCTTGTCCGCGTCCTCGGCGGCCTCGAAGCAGCGCGCACGGGTGCTTTCGTACAACGCCAGCACCTCCCCGGCGCTCATCGCACCAGACTCGACCGCGATCTGCGCGGACCTCAGCAGCGGGTCACTGGCCTCCACCGCGCACAGTTCCTCCAGCGCGCGCCATTCGATCTCGAAGTCGGTGCCGGCGTGGCCCATGATGCGGGTGGTGCGCAGGTGCAGGAAGGTCGGCCGGCGCGTGCGGCGGCAGTGCTCGACCGCGCGCTCCACGTCGGCATAACCGGCCGCCAGGTCCAGGCCGTCGGCGAAGAAGTAGTCCAAGTCCGGACGGTTGCGGAAGCTCTCGGCGATCCAGCCGCCGGGCGTCTTCACCGAGATGCCGATGCCGTTGTCCTCGCATACGTACAGCACCGGTGCCGGCAGCTTCTGGTAGGCCGTCCACGAGGCCGCGTTGAACGCGGTCTGCGCGGTGGCGTGGTTGGCCGAGGCATCGCCGAAGGAACAGATGGCGATGCTGTCCTCGGGCACCGGCAGGGACAGGCCGAGCCGCTTGCCGGCCTCGATGGCGATGGCCGTGCCCATGGCCTTGGGCAGGTGCGAGGCGATCGTCGAGGTCTGCGGCAGCACCCACAACGGCTTGCTGCCCCATACCTTGTGGCGGCCGCCGCTGGCCGGGTCCTCGGCGCTGGCGGCGAAGCTCAGCGCCGAGTCCATGATCGGGTCCATGCCCGGCAGCTTGCGGAAGCGCTCGGCCATGAAGCCGCCGGAGCGGTAATGCAGGAACGCCGGATCGGTATGGCGGGCGGCACGGGCCACCATCGCATTGCCTTCGTGGCCGGACGAACCGATGGTGTAGAAGACCTTGTTCTGCACGCGCAGCACGCGCGCCATCAGGTCCAGGTGGCGACTGATCAGCTGCGATTCGAACAGCTCGCGGAATCCCCGCACGTCCAGTCCGCTGCCCGGCAGCACCGGGGCTCCCTCCTGCGGCGCGCCGGCCGGCCCCTGCGCCAGGCCCTTCACGAATTCGATGAAATTGGTATCGCAGATCTCGGCGCGGTTCAGACCCTTCATGCGGGCCGGAATGGGATTGGGTACACGGGCGAACATCAGGCGGGACTCCACGGTGCAGGCAGGTTGGGAAAAGGGGCGGATCAGGGTGACGCGGCGAAGTTGCGCAGCACCTCCGGCGGCGGATCGGGCATGGCCACGAAGCCGGGCTGGGCGCGCAGCGCCTGCAGCCAGCGGCCGATGGCCGGCCAGCAGGACAGTTCGATGCCGCCATCGGCGGCGACCGCGGTATAGGCGTACAGCGCGATGTCGGCGATGCCGTAGTCCGGTCCGGTGAACCAGTCATGCTCCGACAGATGCCGTTCCATCACCGCCAGCGCCGCGTGGCCGCGCTCGCGCAGCCGCGGCAGTTCCTGCCGTCGCGGCGAATCCGGCGGCGTCCAGCCGCTGATGAAACGCGCCACCGCGATGTACGGCTCATGGCTGTACTGCTCGAAGAACATCCACGACAGCGCCTGCGCGCGCTGCCAGCCATCGGCCGGCAGGAACGGCGTGCCCTCGGCCAGCCAGAACAGGATCGCGTTGGATTCGGCGAGCACGCGCCCGTCGTCGCGTTCGACCAGCGGCACCTTGCCGTTCGGATTCAGCGCGAGGAAGGCCGGCGTGCGGGTCTGGCCGCCGGCGCTGTCCACCTCGACCCAGCGGTAGCGCGTGCCCAGCTGCTCCAGCAACAAGCGGACCTTGTGGCAGTTGCCCGAAGTGGACATGCCATACACCGTCAACGCAGCACCTGGATTGCTCAACGACACGCTTCCCCACGCCGCCGACGTGGCGCGCGATCCGGCCATCTGACCGGAATCGGGGCCGTTTGGTAAAGCTGCGACCGCAGCAAAATCCACGGAAGAATCCGGCGCGCACCGGCGTGACGCCGTCAACTGCGGCGACGACGGATCAGCGGCCGGCCAGCGGGCACGGGCCAGTGCCCCTCGCCCGCCGATGGATGCCGCTGAAACGATGCCTCAGCGGCGGGCCTGCCACGCCTGCCGCGACTGCCCCCACACATCGACCTCAACTTCCTGCGGCGGCGGCAGGCGCGTGGCGCGCAGCACCTGCGAGCCCAGCTTGCGCGCGACGACCTGCGAATTGATGTTGTCCGGCGCGATGGTATGGATCACCTCGCTCCAGCCCAGCGTATCGAACGCCCAGTCGATGGCGGCACGCGCGGCCTCGGGCGCATAGCCGCGGCCCCAGCGCGCCGGCACGATGCTCCAGCCCACTTCCGGTCCCGGCCAGCCATGCGGCTGCCATGGCCCTACCCGGCCCACCCAGCGCCCGCTGTCCTTCTCGATCACCGAGAACATCGAATAGCCCAGCAACTGCCAGCTGCCAGTCAACGCAGCCAGGCTGCGCCAGGCCACCGGCGGTGCCTGCACGCCACCCAGGTGCTCCATCGCCACCGGGTCGGCGCAGAACGCGGCGAACGCATCGAAGTCCTCCGCCGACGGCGGCCGCAGCAGCAGCCGCTCGGTTTCCACGCGCAGGTCGAAAATGCTCATCGCGGGCCTCTCCATGTCTCCGGCCCGCCACGCTACCACCCGGCGCGGAATCAGGCCGTCATGCGTCCGCTGATGGCGCCATAGGCCAGGCGCACGGTATCGAAACCGTGCTTGCGTTCCAGACGGCGGACGATGAAATGCCCGCGCGCCATGTCCTGGTAGTAGCCGGTGAACATCGTGTTCAAGGTGGCGCCGGCCACCGCGCCGATCACCGGCACCGCCTGCGCGGCGAATTTCTCGGAGACCACCACGCCGAAGCGGGCGGCGATCTTCTCCACGATCCGCGCCAGCCACTTGCCGGCCTCCTTCGGCCCCAGTCCGAGCAACAGGCCGTGGCTGCTGCTGAGCGTGGTGCCGGCCAGTTCCGCCGACAGATGCCGCATCAGCTCGGTGGTGAAGCCGCGCGCCAGGTAATAGCCGGTTTCGCTGGCATCGTCGCCATCCGAATTGCCGCCCAGCGCGAACACTTCCAGGCAGGCCTGGCGGGTGGCGAAGTCATCCAGGTCGAAGCCTTCGCTGCGGGCGATGTCGGCCACCGCGCGCATGATGATGGTGGTGGACAGCGGCAGCTCGATCACCAGCGCGGGCAGGCCACCGGCACCGCCCAGCGCGCCGGACGCGGCGGCGGCCAGCTTGTGCAGCCGCGGCGAGGCCGGCTTGCCGGGCTGCTTCCTGTCCATGCTCCACAACGCGGCCTGCGCAGCCTTGTGCAGCGCGGCCTCGGTCGCGCCCTGGATGCGTTTCGATACGCCTGAAGGCAGGCGGCGCACGGCGAACTCCAGCGGCGAGCCGACCAGGTTGGCCATGCGCGCGCTGAGCGTCGGCGCTTCCAGCAGCGCCACCGCACGCCGCAGGTCGGCCATGTCCAGCGGGCTGTCGGCCAGCGTCGGCGCCAGTTCGCCCATCGTGCTCAAACCGTCTCCGGCAACCCGGCCAGCGCCCCCATGTACTGGCGGTAGTGGCGCAGTTCGGCGATCGAATCGTGCACGTCGCTCAGTGCGGTGTGGTTGGAATTCTTGCCCACGCCCGAGGCGATGGCCGGTGCCCAGCGCCGGGCCAGTTCCTTGACCGTGGAAACGTCCAGGTTGCGGTAATGGAAATAGCGCTCCAGGCGCGGCATCTGCCGGTGCAGGAAGCGACGGTCCTGGCAGATGGAGTTGCCGCACATCGGCGAGGCGCCGGCCTTGATCCAGTCCTGCAGGAAGGCGATGGTCCGCGCCTCGGCCTGGCCGAGGGTGATGTCGCTGTCGATCACGCGCTGCCACAGGCCCGAACGGCGGTGCTGGTTGCGGTTCCACTCGTCCATCGCCTCCAGCGTCGCCAGCGGATGGGCGATGGCGAACTCGGGGCCTTCGGCCAGCACGTTGAGCTGGGCATCGGTGACCACGGTGGCGATCTCGATGACCGAATCGTTGTCCGTGTCCAGCCCGGTCATTTCCAGATCGATCCAGATCAACCGGTCGTTGCCTGTGCTGTTGTCCGTCATGTAGCGCCTCGTGCGGGGGCCGGCGGCAACGGCGCCGGCGGGATATCGGGCCTTCATGATACGCCGCACGTCCGCCCGGCCGCGCGTTCCCGGGACGTCAGCCGCCGTCGTCCGGCAGCAGCGGCCGGCCGCGCTTGGCGCGGAAGTAGTTGGTCAGGCGCAGGCCCGCCTCGCGTGCCAGCACACCGCCTGCGACCTCGACGCGATGGTTGTGGCGCGGGTCGCCGAGCAGGTCGAACACGCTGCCGCAGGCACCGGTCTTCGGATCGGTGGCTGCATACACCACGCGCGCCACTCGCGCGTGCACCAGCGCCATCGCGCACATCGCGCAGGGCTCCAGCGTCACGTACAGCGTGCAACCGACCAGCCGGTGATTGCCGAGCCGTGCCCCGGCTTCGCGCATCGCCACGATCTCGGCATGTGCGCTGGGATCATGGCGAACGATGTTGAGGTTCCAGCCCTCGCCCAACAGCTGCCCGTCGGCACCGACCAGCACCGCGCCCACCGGGATCTCGTCGAACTCGCGCTGCGCGCGCTCGGCCAGCGCCAGCGCGTGGCGCATCCAGCGCTGGTCGGTTTCCGGACCGGGGCCGGCCATCGCTGCGTTCATCGTGTGTCTTCCGATACGGCCGGTGCGCCGGCGTGGCGCAGATGCACCAGCGGATACGGCCGCCCCTGGCCATCGAGCGGCGAACGGCCGGTCTCGACGAAGCCCAGCCGCGCGTAGAACGCCATCGCCTGCGGGTTCTGTGCGTTGACGTCGGTACCCAGGCGCGGGTATTCGCGCAGCGCCTGCTCCACCAGCCGGCGCCCCAGCCCGCGGCCGTGATGCGCCGGATCGACGAACAGCGCCTCCATGTGGCCATCCACGACCAGCATGAAAGCCATCGGCACGTCGTCCGCGTCCACCGCCAGCAGCAGCGGCGCATGGGGCAGGAAACCGCGGACCTCGGCCTCGATGGCCTGGCGGTCGGCGGCGGCGAGGAAGGGATGCGTGGCATCGACGGCGCGGCGCCAGATGTCGATGACGCGGGCATCGTCTTGCGGGCGCGATGGACGCAGTGTCGGCATGGCTCGGAGTCCGGAAGAGTCCCGGGAACGCGCCCGGCGCGGCAAGCGCCCGGGTCGCCAGGATGGCGGGCAGAGTGGGATTCGAACCCACGGAAGGTTTGACCCTTCGCCGGTTTTCAAGACCGGTGCCTTAAACCGCTCGGCCATCTGCCCGTGACTGTCGTGCCGATGCCTGCGCACCGGCCAGGGGCGCGCATTCTCGCACGCCGCCGCCGATTCTGCTCAACCGGCCTCGATCGCCAGCGCGCCCATGGTGGAGGCGCGGATCTTCTCCTTGGCGCGCTCGCAGGCACCACCGCAATCCAGGCGCGAGGCCTCCAGCTGCGGCGGCAGGTGCTCGGCCAGGAAGTCGATGAACACCCGCACCGCCGGCAGCAGCCCGCGGCGCGAGGCGAACACCGCATGGCAGATACCCTGCGGCAGCGACCAGTCCGGCAGCACCACCTCCAGCTCGCCGTTGCGCACCGCGTCGGCGCAGACCGTTTCCGGCAGCATGGTGATGCCGAAGCCGTCCTTGACCATGCTCTGCAGCAGCGGAAAATCGAAGCCGGCCACGCGCGGCTGCAGGTCCACGCGGCTGACCACGCCGCCCGGGCCGTGCAGTTCCCAGCGCTGCCGCGCCTCGTCCTCGCTGATGCTCAGGGTGACATGCTGGGCCAGGTCGTCCGGTGTCTTCGGGCGGCCAGCGCGGTCCAGGTATTTCGGACTGGCCACCAACAGCTCCTGCACCTGGCCGAAGCTGCGCATCACCAGGCTGCCGTCGTCATCCAGCCGCGAACGCACGCGCAGCGCCACGTCGTAGCCCTCGTTGATGATGTCCACGCGGCGGTTGCTGATGTTCAGCTGCAGGCGCACCTTCGGGTACTGCTCGAGGAACTTCGGCAGCAGCTTGGGCAACTGCATCTGCGCCAGCGACACCGGTACGCTGGCGCGCACCAGCCCACGCGGCTCGGCGCTGAGGCGGTCCACCACCTCGCGCGCGGCCTGCGCCTCGGCCAGCATGGTCTGTGCGTGGCGGTGCACGCTCATGCCCACGTCGGTCACCGCGAAACGACGGGTCGAACGCTGCAGCAGGCGCACGCCCAGGTCGGTCTCCAGCTGGCTGATGCGCCGGCTCAGGCGCGACTTGGGGATGCCCAGCGCGCGCTCGGCGGCGGCGAAGCCGCCATGGTCCACCACCATCGCGAAGTAGTAGAGGTCGTTGAGGTCCTGCATGGATTGATCCCACAACTGGAACGAATCGGTAAATTCAACCACCTTTGTCCTGATTTTACAAATCAGGCCACGATCGGTCCGATATGCCACGTACTGCTCCCGGCGGCAGCTTCGCCGGGACGGTTCCAGCAGGGAACTGCCCCGCTCTACAGGGCGGCATTGCGGGCCTGCAAACGAAAGGGCCCGCATCGCTGCGGGCCTTTCAGAGAGACGAAGATGACGGCCAGCCTCAGCCGATCCGCTCCACCCCGCCCATGTACGCGCGCAGCGCCTCGGGCACGGTGATCGAGCCATCGGCGTTCTGGTAGTTCTCCATCACCGCGATCATCGCCCGGCCCACGGCCACGCCCGAACCGTTGAGCGTATGCGCCAGCTCCGGCTTGCCGGTGGCGGGGTTGCGCCAGCGCGCCTGCATGCGCCGGGCCTGGAAATCGCCGCAGTTCGAGCACGAGGAAATCTCGCGGTAGGTCTGCTGCGAGGGCAGCCAAACTTCCAGGTCGTAGGTCTTGATCGCCGAGAAACCCATGTCGCCGGTGCACAGCAGCATGCGCCGGTACGGCAGGCCCAGCTTCTGCAGCACGGTCTCGGCGCAGGCGGTCATGCGCTGGTGCTCGGCGTCGCTTTCCTCCGGGCGGCACACCGACACCAGTTCCACCTTTTCGAACTGGTGCTGGCGGATCATGCCGCGCACATCGCGGCCGCCGCTGCCGGCTTCGGAACGGAAGCACATCGAATGGGCGGTCATGCGCAGAGGCAGGCGCTCGGCCTCGACGATCTCGTCGCGGACGATATTGGTCAGCGGCACTTCCGAGGTCGGGATCAGGTAGCGCGTGGCGTCGCCGAGCGCGGTCTTGAACAGGTCTTCCTCGAACTTGGGCAACTGGCCGGTGCCGCGCAGCGAATCGGCGTTGACCAGCACCGGCACGTTGGTTTCCTCGTAGCCGTGCGCGTTGATGTGCAGGTCCAGCATGAACTGGCCCAGCGCGCGGTGCAGGCGGGCGATGGGCCCGCGCAGCACGGTAAAGCGCGCACCGGACAGCTTGGCCGCGGTCTCGCCGTCCAGCCAGCCGTTGCGGGCGCCGAGTTCGACGTGGTCGAGCACCGCGAAATCGAACGTGCGCGGCGTGCCCCAGCGCGACTGTTCGACGTTGTCGCTTTCGTCCCTGCCGCGCGGCACGTCGTCGGCCGGCAGGTTGGGAATGCCCTGCGACAGCGCCTCGATCTGCGCGCGCAGCTCGTCCAGCTGGACTTCCGAGGCCTTCAGCTCGTCGGCGAAGCCAGCTACTTCGGCCATGATCGCCGACACGTCCTCGCCCTTGGCCTTGGCCTGGCCGATCGCCTTGGAACGGCTGTTGCGCAGGCTCTGCAGTTCCTGCGTGCGCACCTGGATGCACTTGCGGTCGGCCTCCAGGGACTCGATCGCGGCCACGTCGAGTTCGTAGCCGCGCGTGTCGCGCAGGCGTTGCGCCAGTTCGGCGGGCTGCTGTCGGAGAAGGGCGGGATCGAGCATGGGGCGGCACTGTAAACGGATACGGAACGCGATTATCGCCCGAACCGCGCCGCTCTGCCGCGCGCCGGCACCTTCCTGTGCCAGAATCCGGACGTTCCTTCCGGTCAAGCTCCCCGCCTGCGCTGCCCATGCCCGCTTCCCGCTCCGACCAGAACATCACCTTCCAGTTGCCCCGCAACGCCCTGAAGATCGCTGGCATCGCCTTCTGCGCCGGCCTGCTGCTGTTCGTGCTGGTGTGGTTGAACGCGCGCCGGCACAACGATTTCTACCGGGCCGACCCGGCGCAGCCACAGGTCCAGGCCGACGAGGCCATGCCCCTGCCCGAACCGCTGCCCGCCGGCAGCGGCGCCAGCGACATGCCCGATGCGCGTCCGGAAGCGCCGGCCGAAGAAGCCCCGCAGGTGGTGGAGAGCGCGCCTGCGCCGCAGCCACTACCCGAATCGCCCGTGGCCGCAGCCCCCTCCGCTCCCACCGCAGCACCGCCCACCGCCGCGGCGAGCGACCGCCCGGTGCCGCTGCCAGGGCAAAGCCCGCCTCCGGCCTATCCGCCGGCCGCACTGCGGCGCGGCGAGAGCGGCACCGTGGTGGTGCGCGTGGATGTCGACGCCAGCGGCATGCCGCTGGACGCGAAGATCATCCAGCGCAGCGGCTCGCGCGACCTCGACCGCGCGGCGCTGGACGCCGTGCGCGGCTGGCGCTTCCAGCCGGCGCAGAGCAATGGCCAGCCGATGGCCGGCAGCCTGGAAATCCCCTTCGATTTCCAACCGGCCCAGTAAACTGAACGCCACCCGCGGCGCACGCTGAACTGCGGCGGACCCGCGGGCGGCGCATTGACGTCGCGCTGACACCCGCACCCCGCACACCGGGCCAGACTCCAAGCGTCACTGGACGCATAAGGAGCCTGACCATGAGTGCCACCCATGCCCATGAACTGAATGCCGCCGCGCAGAGCGGGCAACCACGCAGCCCTTCCACCTCGCCCCTGCTGTGGATGGCCCTGCTTCTGGCGATCCTGGTCGGCGTGCTGACCCTGATGTGGCGGCACGCCGAGCGGGCCACCCCGATTCCTGCCAGTGTGGAAACCACGCCGGTCGTCATAGCGCCGACGGCGGATGCAACAGCGGCCGCGCATACTCCCGCGGCCGCATCGCACAGCCAGCGCAGGCCGGCGGCTGTAGTGCATGACCGCCAGGCACGTCCGCTGGCCGGCAATCCTGCTCCGGCCTACCCGCCTGCCGCGCTGCGCGCCGGGGTCGAAGGCAGCGTCGTGGCCAGCCTGCAGGTCGATGCGCAGGGCAAGGTCACCGACGCCAGCATCGTGTCGCACGACGGCGAACGCAGCCGCGACCTGGACCGCGCGGTGTTGAACACGCTGGGTGGCTGGAAGTTCGAGCCGGCGGTGCGCAACGGCCGCGCCGTAGCCACCGTGGTGCGCGTCCCGGTGGACTTCCGCACCGCGCACTGAGCGCACTGTGATTACGCGAACGGGCCGGCAGCGGCATGCTGCCGGCCCGTAGCACGTCCTGATCAGCCGGCCGCCAGCGCGAAACCGGCGTCGCGCGCCAGTTGATCGTAGCCGGGGAAGGACGTGGCGACGTTGGCGACATCGTTGATCCGCACCTGTCCCCCGCTCAGCTGGCCGGCGATGGAGAACGCCATGGCGATGCGATGGTCGCCATGGCTTTCGATGGTGCCGCTGCCGAGCGGGCCCGGATGGATGGTGGCGCCGTCGTCGGTCTCGTCGATGCGCAGGCCCAGCGTGCGCAGGCCGGTGGCCATGGCCGCAAGACGATCGGACTCCTTCACCCGCAGTTCGGCCGCACCGCGCACCACGGTCGGGCCGTCGGCCGCGGCCGCGGCGATGAACAGCGCGGGAAACTCGTCGATCATGTCCGGCACCACCTCCACCGGAATCTCCGCGCCCTTGAGCGGCGCGTGACGCACGACCAGGTCGGCCACCGGCTCGCCACCGTGTTCGGCATGGTTCTCCTCGGTGATGTCCGCGCCCATCAGCCGCAGTGCGGCCAGCAGGCCGGTGCGGCGCGGGTTCAGGCCCACCGAGCGCAGGCGCACCTGCGAACCGGGGATGACGCTGGCGGCGACGATGAAGAACGCGGCCGAGGAGAAATCCGCCGGCACCGCGATGTCGGTGGCGCGCAGCCGCTGGCCGCCGCGCAGGCGTGCCCGGCCCGGCTCGAACGCGATCTCCACGCCGAAGGCGCGCAGCATGCGCTCGGTGTAATCGCGGGTCGGGTGCGGCTCGACCACGGAGGTTTCGCCCTGCGCGTAGAGGCCGGCCAGCAGCACCGCCGATTTCACCTGCGCGCTGGCCACCGGCAGCTCGTAGTCGATGCCGTGCAGTGGCTGGCCGCCATGAATGCGCAGCGGCGGCGTGCCGTCGTCCTGCGTATCGATGCGCGCGCCCATCTGCGCCAACGGGCCGGTGACGCGGCGCATCGGCCGCTTGGACAGCGATTCATCGCCCACCAACACGGTGTCGAACGGCTGCGCGGCCAGCAGGCCGGCGAGCAGGCGCATGCCGGTGCCGGCGTTCCCGCAGTCCAGTTCGCCGTCAGGCGCCCGCAGGCCATCAACGCCGACGCCATGCACGATGCGCCGCGACGGCGACGGGGTTTCGAAACGCACGCCCATGCGCGCGAAGATCGCCGCGGTGGCGCGGGTGTCCTCGCCTTCGAGGAAACCATCGATGTGCGATACGCCATCGGCCAGCGCGGCGAACATCACTGCCCGGTGCGACACCGACTTGTCGCCGGGAATATCGAGCGTGCCCTGCAAGGGCTGGCCTTTGCTTGCGATCCAGTGGGGCTGGGAGGTCATGCGGGCTCTCTCTGGTTGTCCATTGTTCCTTCTCCCTCCCTGCCGGGAGACAGTCCGGCAGGATTGCCGGACTGCACGGCGAAGCCACCCGGAGGGTACGGCACAGGGATGTGCCGTATGCAGGTGCCCCGAAGGGCGGATGAGGGTACGAGGCCAAGCCCCGGGGAGTCCGGATCTGCGAGGGGCTTCGCCCCTGCCTCTCCCCGACTCCTCTCCCGTGGGGAGAGGGGCTTCAGCGGTTCACGGCACGGCGACGGGATATGACCCCAGCACCTTGATCTGCGCCGAATGCGCTTCCAGCTCGGCCAGCGCCGCCTGCATCGATGCGTCCTCGATATGGCCGGCCAGGTCGATGAAGAAACCGTATTCCCACTTGGCCTGGTGCGAGGGGCGCGACTCGATGCGGTTCATGCTGATGCCGTGGCGCGCGAACGGGCTGAGCACGTCGAACAGCGCACCGGGCTTGTCGTGGATGAACACCAGCACCGAGGTGCGGTCATGGCCCGAGGACGGGAAGAACTGGCGGCCGATCACCAGGAAGCGCGTGGTGTTGTCCGCGTCGTTCTGGATCGGCTTGGTCACCACCTTCTTCAGGCCATACACATGGCCGGCGCTCTCGCCGCCGATCGCCGCCGCATCGTCGGCGTTGCGCGCGCGGCGCGCGCCTTCGGCATTGCTCGACACCGGGATCTTTTCGGCCTTGGGCAGGTTGGCGCGCAGCCATGCCGAGGTCTGCATGAACGACTGCGGGTGCGCGTAGACGCGTTCGATATCCTCCAGCCGGCCGCCGCGCGACATCAGGAACTGCTGCACGCGCAGTTCCACTTCGCCGCAGATCTTGAGGTTGGAGGTCAGGAACATGTCCAGGGTGATCTGGATCGTGCCCTGCCCCGAGTTCTCCACCGGCACCACGCCGAAGTCGGCATTGCCGGCTTCCACTTCCTGGAACACTTCCTCGATGCTGGCCAGCGGCAGGCCCAGCGCCGAACGGCCAAAATGCTTGAGCACGGCCTGCTGGCTGAAGGTGCCTTCCGGGCCGAGGTAGCCGATCTTCAGCGGCTCCTGCTGCGCCAGGCAGGCCGACATGATCTCGCGGAACACGTGCACCAGCAGTTCGTCCGAGAGCGGGCCTTCATTGCGGTCGACCACCATGCGCAGCACCTGCGCCTCGCGCTCGGGCCGGTAGTAGTCGACGGCGGCGGCGAGCTTGCCCTTGGCCTTGCCGACCTGGTGGGCGAACTGCGCGCGCTCGGCGATCAGGGACTGGATGCTGCGGTCGATCTGGTCGATCTTGGCACGCACGTCGGCCAGCACCGGCTTGGCCACGGCGATGCCCATTTCCCTGGCGGCTGCCTTCTTCGTGGGTGCCTGCTTCGCCTTGGCGGTGGTCTTGGGTGGCTTGGATGCCATGGTTCTCGTCTGCCTGTTGCGTGCCGGCGCGGTGCGCGCGGCGGGATGTGCGGATCAGCCGTTGCGCTGCTGGAAGTCGTGCATGAATGCCGCCAATGCCTGCACCCCTTCCAGCGGCATGGCGTTGTACAGCGAGGCGCGGATGCCGCCGACCGCCTTGTGGCCCTTGAGCGCCAGAAGGCCGGCGGCCTTGGCCCCGGCGACGAAGCGCGCGTCCAGTTCGGCACTGGGCAGGAAGAACGGGATGTTCATCCGCGAACGCACCGCCGCTGCCACCTCGTTGCGATAGAAACCGCCGGAACCGTCGATGGCCGCGTAGACCAGCGACGCCTTGGCCGCGTTGCGGCGCGCGAATTCGGCGGTGCCGCCCTGCGCCAGCATCCATTGCACGGTCAGGCCGAGCAGGTACCAGTTCCAGGTCGGCGGGGTGTTGAGCATGGAATCGCGCGCGGCGTGCGAGCGGTAGTCGAAGATGTCCGCGCGCGGCTGGCCGGCGCGTTCGAGCAGGTCGCGGCGGATGATGACCACGGCGATGCCGACCGGGCCGAGGTTCTTCTGCGCGCCGGCGTAGATCACGCCATAGCGCGAAACGTCGATCGGCTCGGAGGCGATCGACGAACTGAAGTCGGCCACCAGCGGCACCGCGCCCACGTCCGGCACGTCGCGGAACTCGACGCCGTGGATGGTCTCGTTGGCGGTGATATGCACGTAGGCCGCGTCGTCGGACAACCGCCATTGCGCACGCGCGGGAATGTCGCGGAAGCCGCCGGCCTCGCCGTCGGCGGCGATGTTCACGTCCACGTAGGGCCGCGCCTGCTTGACCGCGGTCTTGCCCCAGTGGCCGCTGACCACATGGTCCACGCGCTGCCCCGGCGCGGCGAGGTTCAACGGCAGCAGGGCCTGCTGCGTGGTCGCGCCACCGCCCAGGAACAGCACGGCGTAGTCGTCGGGGATGCCGACCAGGGCACGCAGGTCGGCTTCAGCCTGCGCCGCGACCGCCATGAAATCGGCGCTGCGGTGGCTGATCTCGACGATGGACGCGCCCACGCCGTTCCATTCCAACATCTCCGCCTGCGCCTGGCGCAGGACCGATTCCGGCAGGGTCGCGGGGCCGGCACTGAAATTGAACGCGCGCGTCATGTCACACCTGTCCGAGGGGAACCCCAAGTATGCCGCAGCGCAACAGGCTTTGGGGACACAGGAAAAGTTGCATCTGCAGCCAATCCGGACCGGGCGTGCCCGGATGCCGGGAAGGCGGTTCCGCAGGGAAGCGGAAAGGACGTCAGCGGACGCCGAACAACAGCAACGCGCTGATCGCGCCGCCCAGCAGCAGCGCGCTGAGCAGCAGCCACGGCCAGCGCCGCGCGCGCGGCGGCGGGAGGTCGTCCGCGCGTGCCTCCTGCTCCGCGCCAGGAGCATCGGCCGCGGCGGAAAACACCGCCGAATGGGCATCCAGCGGGACTTCCAGCACGAAACGCTGGTTGCCCTCGAACACCACCTGGTCGCCGCCCTGCAGCCAGCAGTGCCGGACCGCGACGCCGTTGACCCGGCACCCTTCCGGCGAACCGAGGTCGCGCAGCAGCACCCGGTCGCCATGGCGCTCGAACCGTGCCTGCCGCTCGGGGAAAACCGGATCGTCGATCACCACGTCCACCGTGCCATCGCGGCCGATGGTGCGGGGCCGGTCGAGCGGATAGCAGCGGCCGTGGTGGCGGCCGCCGACGCCGCGCAGCAGTACGCGCAGGTCCTCGCCGTCATCGCCGGCCGCCGCCGGCGGCTGCACGACGGGCTCGCACTCCCCGCGCAGCAGCATCTCCACGCCGTCGGCATAGACCGAATCGCCGGCGCGCAGCAAGGCCATGCGCCGCACCGGGCGGCCGTTGACATGAATGCCGCGGCTGCCGCTGGCCACCTGCAGCCAGACACCGCGTTCGTCGGTACAGAAGCGCGCCAGCAGCAACGGGCCGACGCTGTCGTCGCCCAGCCTGACCTGCCCGCTGGCATCGCGGACGATGCGCTGCACCCCCGGCGCCAGGGACTGATCGGGCTGCTGGCGATTGCTGAAATGGACTTGCAGGGTGCGCACCGGCGGCAGCCTAGCAGGTTGGCAGGACATGCAGAAGGTGGTCGCGGGACTTGGACTGCGCGACGCGTGTCCGCACAATGCCGCACCCTTGTTCCATGCCCGCCCGCCAGGAGCTTCCCATGTCCACCATCGACATCCGCCACGCCCATTCCCTGTCCGACGAGCGCGCCCGCGACGCCATCGCCGAGGTCGCCCGCAAGCTGCAGGAGCGTTTCGACGTCAATGCCCGCTGGGAAGGCGCCAACCTGCATTTCGCCCGTTCCGGCGTCGATGGCGTGATCGAGATGCTGCCCGGCGCGGTGCGGGTGAAGGCCGAGCTCGGCTTCCTGCTGTCGGCGATGAAGGGCATGGTCGAATCCGAGATCCAGCGGGTGCTGGCCGAAAAGCTGGGCTGAACGAAGCTGCCCGGATGCCGGGCGCCATCACGCGGCGCAGGCATCGCCGCCGCTACGGTATTCCCGGTCGCCTTGCACGGAGGAACACCGCCATGAATACCCACGAACACCATGATGCCGGCCGCGACCCGGGCGCGGCCGCGCAGGAGCGCAACGCACGCACGGGCCGCACCCTCGCCGGATCGGCGCAGCAGGTCTGGCTGGCCGGGCTCGGTGCGCTGTCGCGGGCCCAGGCCGAGGGCGGCCGGCTGTTCGAATCGCTGGTCAGGGAAGGCGAATCGATGGAGGCGCGCAACCGCGAGGATCCGGCCCGCGGTGGGAACCTGCGCGATTCGGTGGAAAGCACGCTGGAGCAGGCCCGCGAGCGCGCGGCCGGCACCTGGGACCGGGTCGAGAAATCCTTCGAGGACCGGGTGCATCGGGTACTGCGGCGCATGGACATTCCCAGCCGCTCGGACATCGAAGCGCTCAACGCGCGCCTGGACGCACTCAACCATCGCCTGAACCGCGCCGAAGCCAACGCCACGCCGCGGCAGGCGCCTGAAGAACACTGATGTTGCAAAGCAACATAAACTGAGCAAGAATCAACTCGACCCGCCAGCAGTACCGCGCCGTTTGTCTCCCTCCCCTCACGGCTCCGGATGGCGGGTTTTTTATTGCCGCCCTCCATGGCGGCAACCCTTCGGGCCATCGACAAGCGATGTCAAAAACCGCTCCCGGCGGTTTTTTTGTGCCTGCCGTCCGCGAGCAATGAACTCCCGTGCAGGAGCGCACTTCAGTGCGCGATGGGGCATTCCCGGGAAAGCCTTCGCGCACTGAAGTGCGCTCCTACCCAAGTCCAGGTCGCGTCAACGCACGATCAGGTCGATCAGCCACTGCGCCTGCCGGTACGGCGGCTTCAGCAGGTCGCCACCGGTGCGGCGGGCCTGCCACAGGATCGGCAGCTGCTTGCTCATCGCATCGAAGCCGACGCGGCCGTGGTAGGCGCCCATGCCGCTGGGGCCGATGCCGCCGAATGGCAGATTGTTGATGGCGAAATGGAACAGCGTGTCGTTGACCGAGATACCACCGGCCAGGGTGCCGCTCAGTATCCTCTCCACGCTGGCACGGTCGTGACTGAACGGGTACAGCGCCAGCGGACGGTCGTGCGCGTTGACGTAACCGATGGCCTCGTCCAGCGAACGCACGCTGCGGATCGGGAACACCGGCCCGAAGATTTCCTCCTGCATCACCGTCGCATCGTCGCCCGGCTCCAGCACCAGGGTCGGCGGGAACAGGCGCTGTTCCGGATCGGCCTCGCCCAGCACGATCACTTCCAGCCCGCGCGCGCGGGCATCGTCCACATAGCCCTGCAGGCGCGCGTACTGGCCTGCGTTGATGATGCGGCTGTAGTCGCCGTTGCCGGCCAGGCCCTCGCCATAGCGCGCGTGCACCTGTCCGCGCAGCGCCTGCACCAGCGCATCGCGGCGCGACGCGCCGACCAGTACATAGTCCGGGGCAATGCAGGTCTGCCCGCAGTTGAACCACTTGCCGGTCGCCAGCCGCGCCGCGGCCTGCTCCAGCGGATAGTCGTCGCAGACGATGGCCGGCGACTTGCCGCCCAGCTCCAGCGTCAGCGGGGTCAGGTTCGGCGCGGCGGCGGCCATCACCTTGCGCCCGACCGCGGTGGACCCGGTGAACACCAGGTGGTCGAACGGCAACGCGGCAAACGCGCCGGCCACGTCGGCGCCACCCTCGGCGACGGCGACGCGCCCGGCGGGGAACACCTCGGCCAGCAGTTCGCGCAGGAAGGCCGCCGTGCGCGGCGTGTGCTCGGAGGGTTTCAGATAGACGTGGTTGCCGGCGGCGATGGCGGTGGCCAGCGGGATCAGTGCCAGGTTGACCGGATAGTTCCATGGCGAGATGACGCCGACCACGCCGACCGGCTCGGAACGGATCTCCGCGCGCGCCGGCAGGAAACGCCAGCCAACGCCGACGCGCCGCGGCTTCATCCAGCCGCGCAGGTGCCGGCGCAGGTGGTCGATCTCGTTGAGCACGGTCATGCCATCGGCGATGCGCGATTCGTGCAGCGAACGGTGGCCGAAATCGGCCGCGATGGTCTGCGCCATCACGTCGAGCCGCCGCTTCAGGGCCTCGCGCAGGCGCAGCAGGTCGGCGCTGCGCTGCGCGCGGTCCGGCTTGTGCGCCTGCCAGGCGGTGCGCAGGCGGTCGAGGGTCGGGCGCAGTTCGGAAACGGGCGTGATGGTGTCCATGCGGTGAAGCCTGTGGAAGCCGGTGATCCGGCATTGCATCGGGAGGATGGGCCGGCACGTGTTGCCGCGTCCAGCGCAGCGGCGAAGGTCTGCTCCGCGCCTTGCAGCGCGGGGCAGCGCCCCGCCGGGGTTTCGCTGGCCAGCCCCCGCCGGGTATTGCCCGGCGGGGGCTTTAGCGGCAAGCCGGTTCAGAACCGGTACGCCAGCTCCATGCCATAGAAGCGCGGCTCGCTGACGCCGGCGGCGGTAGTGCCGACCACCGTGGTGCCATAGGTGTACAAGCCGTTCACGTAGCGGTTGTCGAACGCGTTGTTGACGTAGGCCGCCACGCTCCACTGCGTGGACGGCGAACGCCAGCGCAGGTACAGGTCGGTGCGGTTGCGTTCCTCGCCGATGGTGAAGGTGGCATAGCGCCCGCAGTTGCCCTGGCTGGAGGAGCCTGAATTGCAGCGTCCGCGTCCGCCATAGGAATGGCGCGCCGAGAACGTCAGGTCGCCATGCCCGCCCAGCGGCAGGGTGTAGGCCGCGCCGGCGGCGAAGGACAGGTTGGCCTCGCCGGTCGGCTGCCCACTGAGATCCACGCCGTCCGGGGTGATGAAGTCCTTGTAGGTCGAGTCGATCCATTCGGCGGCGAAATCCACGCTCAGGCGGTCGCTGGCCTGCCAGCGCGCACTGAAATCCACGCCGCGTGCGGTCAGGTCGCTGGTGCTGACCACGTAACGCGGGATGTCGGCCGAGGTATCCAGGCGGATCGCCTGGCGGTTGTCGTACACGTAGTAGAACGCCGAGGCTTCGTACTGGATGCGCAGGTCGCGCAGATCGCGCTTGATGCCCGTCTCGAAATTCCACACGCTTTCGTTGTCGAAGGCGGCACCGGGCGAGAACACGTTGTAGCCGCCGGCCTTGTAGCCCTTGGCCACCGAGGCGAACAGCATGGTGTCGTCGGACGGGTGGTAGTCGATGACCAGGCGCGGGCTCCAGTCGCTCCACGCATGCCTGGCGCGGTTGGTCACGCCCTTGTTGGCCATCGAGATCGGGTCGCTGAAGGCCAGGTCGAAGCCGGCCAGGAACGCCGCGTCGAGCGGGATCAGGCCGTCGCCATCCTCATCCATCGCGCACAGGCCCAACGCCTCGCACGGTACCGGCTGCGGCAGCACGCCGTACTGCTCCAGGGTCTGCAATGCCTGGTTCAGCGCGTCGGCGCGGTGGTGGTCGTTGAACCAGGTGAATTTCTTCTCATCGCGCGTATAGCGCAGGCCGAAGGTCAGGTTGAGCTTGTCGGTGGCGTGCCAGATCACATCGCCGAAGGCCGCATAGGCGGTGGAGTCGACCGTGTTGTCATAGGCCTCGCGCCACGGATGGCCGAACAGCTGCACCGGGATGCCGTAGTAGTCCGCCGCCTCCTGCAGCATGCCGAACAGCGGCATGCCGTACAGACCCGCGGCGGCGGTATTGATGCTGTCGCTGGTCAAATCGACCACGCTGGATTGGCTGGCCTTCTCCTGGAACCAGCTCGCACCGGCCACCCAGTCCAGCCGTTCGGTGTTGCCGCTGAACTTGAACTCCTGATACCAGGTGGTGTTGTCCTCGATGTTGATGGTGTCCAGGTACAGTTCGCGGCGGTTGGTGCCGTCTTCCTCGGCGCGGTTGTAGGTATCGAAACTGCGCCAGGAGGTCATCGAGCTCAGGTGGCCCCACTCGAACGCATGGTCGAGGATCAGGGTGGCGCCATCGAACTTGCGGGTCTCGTTGTTGTCCGGCACATCGGTGTAGGCGGCATGGCCGATCGGGTTCTGGTACTGCGCCGGATCGGCGGGCACCGGCGGTACGCCCGGCGCCGGCGGCAACGCGACGATGCCGATGGCCGGACGCGAGCGCTGGTCCATGTCCTCATGGTCCCAGCTCAGCAGCATCTGCGTGTTGTCGCCGATGTCCCAGCGGAATGCCGCGCGCGTGGCCCAGTTGCGGCCATCGTCCAGCGGCTTGCCGGTGGCGGCATCCTTCATCCAGCCATCGGTCTGGCTGCTCATCGCGTTGATGCGGAAGGCCGTGGTTTCGCCGGCCGGCAGGTTGAGCATGCCGTCGAAATACTGCTTGCCGTAATTGCCCATGCGCACGCGCGCACGGCCTTCGAGTTCGTTGCCGGGCCGCTTGGTCACGATGGACACCGCGCCGGCGGCGGTATTGCGCCCGAACAGGGTGCCCTGCGGGCCTTTGAGAACTTCGATGCGTTCGACATCGAGGAACGGCAGCACCGTGCCGCCGCCACGGCCGGCATAGACGCCATCGACATAGACGCCGACGGTCGGATCGGTACCGATGCCGAAATCGCCGGTGCTCAGGCCACGCAGCTTGAAGCTGGCCTGGGTCGGCTGCTCATCGCTGATCGACAGGCCCGGGACGAAGCTGTCCAGGTCGCCCAGGTTCTCGGCCATGGTCTGTTCGATGACGTTCTCGCCGATCACCTGCAGGGCGATGGGCACGTCCTTGAGCTCCTGCTCGCGGCTCTGCGCGGTCACCACGATCCGGTCCAGCTCGATCGCTTCGGGCTGCGCTGGCGGCGGATGCTGCGCCTGCGCCTGTGCGGCCAATGCCGGCGAAGCCAGCAGCGAGGTCAGCAGCGCCTTGCGGACGCCGCGCGACAATCTGTTGTAGGTCATCGAGTTCCCCTTTCCCATTGAGTTCCCTTGCCGATGGTTGCGCGCGGCAATGCCAAGGCCGCGCCCTTTCCATTGCGTGTGTGCCTGCCCCGCGCTACGCGCCGCACTCCTGCGCGGACATGGCCGCGATCCACTGCCGTATCAGTTCCACGCCCTCTTCGTGGACCAGGCTGCGCCCCAGTTCCGGCATCATCACGCCGGGGTCGGTGCTCTCCATCCGGTAGGTCAGGATCGAATCGTCCGGCTTGCCGGGCACAATGTCCCAGGCCCGGTTGCCGGTGCCCTGCCCCGCGGCGATCGGCAGCTTGCAGCGGCCTACCCGCAGCGGATCGTGGGTGTTCGAATCCAGCCACATGCCCGACGTGCGCGCCGCGCCCTTCTGGCTGTGGCAATGCCCGCAGTTGATGTCCAGGTACGAACGCGCGCGCGCTTCCAGCGGAGCCGCGCCGTCGTTCCAGGCGACGTTCCGCGGCAGTTCGCCGGTGGGCACCTCGCCCAGGTAGCCGACGTCCTGCCAGTGCCGCAACTGGTTGGCCTTGCCATCGGCATAGGCGAAGTCGTGGTTGAGATGCCGCGCCTTCGGACCGATCGGGAAAATCTCCTTGGATTTGAGATCGACGCCGTGGCAGCCGGCGCACTGGTTCTCGTCCGGCACCATGTACTCGATCCGCTCGTGCCTGCCGTCCTTGCCTGCCAGGGTCAACGGCACCAGGTCGCCGGTGCGCATCAGCCGGGCTTCGCTCTGCTCGGCGTTCCACACATAGGGCAACGCGATCCAGCCCGACGCGCGGCGCACCAGCAACCGCGTTTCCACCAGCCGGACCTTGCCCAGCGTCAGCCCGCCATCCGGCTCGGCGCCGGCGTCGTCGCTGCGCAGTACCGTGTCGCCTTCGCCGCGCGGGTAATAGAAGGTCTTGCTGATGATGGTGCCGACCGGGAAATCCATCGCTTCGTCCGGCTGGTAGCGTGCGGACGCGCCTTCCGGCATCCACACCGTGCGCAGCTTGTGCGCATAGTCCGTGAACAGCGCCGAATCCAGGTCGTAGGGCAGCACCTGCGCGTTGAGCCTCAGCCTGCCGTCGGCCACGTACACCACGTTCCAGTCGGACAGGCGCTCGGGCATGCCCTCGGCGAAGAAATGCACAGGCTTCGGCGCCGGGGTGCGTGCGCAGGCGGCCAGGATCAACAGCGCGGCCAGCCCGGCAAGCTTCAGGGGGATTCGATGCAACGCCATGCGCCCCACCTCAACCGCGCTTCAGGTCGATCGCCGGCAACGACGGCAACGTGCAGTCGTAGGGTTTGGCGTCCTTGCTCGGGTTCTTGTAGCCGCCGGGACCGTCGGCATTGAGCACGCCGGACACGTCGCGCAGGCAGATCTGCGGGCCTTCCTTGCGCTGCGGATTGACGTAGCCGTCGAACAGCACGTCCGGGAAGTGGCCGGTCAGCCCGTACATCGCCACCTTCAAGGCCTTGAAGTCCATCCGGTCGGGCGAGTCGCCGCCGCCGGACAGGCGGTTGCCGTGGATATGGATGCGCTCCGGGTACGGATCGAACTCGCCCGAGGCCTTGTCGTCCTTGTAGCCGGTGGAATACACGCTGGAGACGATGATGTTGGCGGTCTGGTTGTCGGCGATGTCGTTGTCGAAGATCTCGATGTTGTCGTTGGAGTTGATCACCACGCCGCTGCCGGCCGGCACGCTGGCCACCGGCGTGCCCTTGGCGCCGAAGTTGTCCAGGTTGTTCGCCACCACCTTGTTCTTGAACACGCGGACCGCATCGCCCTGCTGGGTCAGCGCCGGCATGTTGAACACCAGGATGCCGCCGGTGTTGCCGGTGGCCACGTTGTCGTAGACGTCGGCGTTGATCGTGTTCTCGATCTCGATGCCGGCCACGTTGCGCTCGGCGCGGCTGTTGCGGACGATCACATCGCGCGACTGGCCGACGTAGATGCCCGAATCCGAGGCGCCGATCGCCACCGAATTCTCGATCAGCACGTTTTTGCACAGCACCGGGTACAGGCCGTAGCCGCCGTTGCTGGTCTTCGGCCCGCCGGTCCACTCCACGCGCACGCCGCGGATGGTGACGTTCTCGGACTGGCTGATCTTGAAACCGTCGCCCTTGCTGTCCTCGATCGCCAGGTTCTCCAGGGTGAAGCCGTTGGCGTTCACCAGCAGGCCTTCGGCGCCGGTTTTCTGGCCCTTGAAGCTGAGGATGGATTTGTCCATGCCCTGCCCGCGCAGGGTGACGTTGTCCACCCGCAGGCTGAGGCTGCGGTCGAACTGGAAGGTGCCCTCCGGTACTTCGATGACGTCGCCTGGCTTGGCGTCCAGCAGTTTTTCCTGCAGGACCCTGGCGAAGCCGGCGTCGCCCGCCGGCGGTGCCGGCGCGTCGGGGGCCTTCTGTTGGCAACCGGACAGGAGGAGCGCAAGAGCGCCGATCGTGCCGACAAAAATGCTGCGTTGCATGAATTCTCTCCCGTACGTGCTCGCCAAGTCTGCGCCGCAGTCTGGTGCGTATGGATACATTGCGCGAAGGGCATAAGCGGCATACAAAGGGGGGCAAAACGGACAATCGGAAGGACTTCGGATGCGTTTGAACACCGCAATCGGCGACGACCTGTCCGCCGTCGACCGGCCTACCAACATCCTCTGCGGCCTGATGCAGTTCGCCGCCGAGCGGGGAATCGACTGCACCGGCTGGTTTGCCGGAACCCGTCTGCAACCCGAGGAAATCAGCAATCCCGACACGCGCATGTCGTACCGGCAGGCGATCACCGTGATCCGCCGCGCCCTGCCCTCGCTGTCGGTCGAGGGCGTTGGCCTGGTACTGGGCGACCGGCAGAACCTCGGCAACTTCGGGCTGCTCGGTTTGGCGATGAAGACCGCTCCCGACTTCGGCGAATCCGTGCGGGTCGGCCTGGCCTACCAGCGCAACAGCGGCGCGCTGATGGACATCGCCCTGGCCGAGCACGGCGACGGCTGCGTCGCCGCGGTCGCCACCGCGCCGGACGAGGCGCGCGACCTGCTGCCGTTCCTCTGCGAGGAGCTGTTCTCCAGCGTGCTGCAGCTGGTCCGCGAACTGGTCGGCGCCGGCTTCCACCCGCGGCGCCTGGAGCTGGGCTATCCGGCGCCGCGCTACGCGCAGCGTTACCGCGACCTGTTCGGTTGCGAAATATGTTTCGACCAGCCGCGGCACGCGCTGGTGATCGAACGGCGCTGGCTGGAACTGCCCTTCGCCAGCTACAACCCGGCGACCTCGAACCAGGTGATGACCCTGTGCCGCATGCAGATGGACGTGCAGCCGCCGTGCGGGGAAACCACCGCCGCGCTGGAAAGCCACCTGCGCACGCGCCTGCGCGAAAACCCGCAGATGGCCGAAATGGCCGCCGCGCTGCACCTGAGCGAACGCACCCTGCGCCGGCAGCTGGCCGATGAGGGCACCTCGTTCAGTGCGGTCCACGACCGCGTGCGCACCAAGCGCGCGATGGAACTGCTGCGCGATCCGAAGCTGTCCATCGTCGCCATCGGCGGCCGGCTGGGCTTCAACGACGCGCGCGAATTCCGCCGCGCGTTCAAGCGCTGGACCGGACGCGCGCCGAGCGAGGCGCGACGTTCCGGCGATTGACCACGTGCCCTCAGGCGCCTTGTAGAGCACCGGGGCATTTCCCGTAGAGCCTCAGCGGGCATGCCCCGCTCTACAGGGCAGCTCCGCGGGTTCGGCTGCAGGACAAAAAACCGCCGGGAGCGGTTTTTGACATCGTTCGCCGATGGCCCGAAGGGTTCCCGCCAGGGATGGCGGGAATAAAAAAACGCCGCGCATCGCTGCGCGGCGTTCGTCGTTGCCGTACTGCGCGGATCAGCCGCGCAGCTGCGCCAGCGCCTCGCGCGTCATCGGGTCGGCGATTTCCACCGCCCCGCCCTGCAGCGCCGGCAGCAGCTGGTTGGCCAACTGCTTGCCCAGTTCGACGCCGAACTGGTCGAAGGCATTGATGCCCCATACCAGCGACTGCACGTAGACCGCGTGCTCGTACATGGCGATCAGCGCGCCCAGCGCATGCGGGGTCAGCGCGTCGAGCAGGATCAGCGTGCTCGGGCGGCCGCCCGGGTACTGGCGATGCGGATCGTCGCTGTCCTGGCCATTGGCCAGCGCCTCGGTCTGCGCCAGCAGATTGGCCAGCAGCGCCTGGTGGTTGACGGTATAGGGATCATCGTTATGCACGCAGCCGATGAAATCGGCCGGCACGATGCTGGTGCCCTGGTGCAGCGCCTGGAAGAAGCTGTGCTGCACGTCGGTGCCCACCCCGCCCCACCACACCGGCACGGTGTCGGCATCGACCGGGCTGCCGTCGAGCTTGACCCGCTTGCCCAGGCTTTCCATCACCAGTTGCTGCAGGTAGGCCGGCAGCAGCGCCAGGCGCTGGTCGTAGGTCATCACCGCATGCGTGGCGCAGCCGAGCGCATTGCGGTTCCAGATATCGGTCAGCGCATGCAGCACCGGCAGGTTGCGCTCCAGCGGCGCGCTGGCCGCGTGCGCGTCCATTTCCGCCGCGCCGGCCAGCAGTTGGCCGAAGCGCTCGAAACCGATCGCCAGCGCGATCGGGAAGCCCACCGCCGACCACAGCGAGTAGCGGCCGCCCACCCAGTCCCACATCGGCAGCACGCGCGCGGCGGCGATGTCGAACGCCTTGGCAGCGCGCTCCGGGTTGGCGCTGACCGCGTACAGGCGCTCGCTGCCGCCCAGCCAGTCGCGCAGGATCGCGCCGTTGAGCAGGGTCTCCTGGGTGCCGAAAGTCTTGGAGATCAGGATGCCGGCGGTGGTCGCCGGGTCCAGCGCGGCCAGCGTGCGCTGCATCGCCGCGCCATCGACGTTGGAGACGAAGTGCACGCGGAAACGCGCACCGCTGGCCGGGCGCAGCGCGTCGGCCACCAGGCGCGGGCCCAGGTCGGAGCCGCCGATGCCGACGCTGACGATGTCGGTGACGCTGCTGGCTTCCAGCGCCTTGACCAGTTCGCCCATGCGCTGCTGCACGGCCACCGCTTCGGCATGTTCGGCCGACGCCTTCGGGCTGGCATCGCCGCGCAGTGCGCTGTGCAGCACGGCGCGGTCTTCGGTGATGTTGATCCTCTCACCGCCGAACAGGCGCGCGAAGCCGCCGGCGACATCGCACGCGGCGGCCAGATCGAGCAGCGACTGCAGGGCCGCGCGGTCGTATTTCTGCCGCGCGAAGTTCACGTACAACGGACCGACCTTGAGCGCCAGGGTTTTCACCCGGTCCGGCTCGGCGGCCAACAGCGAGGGAATACCCGTGCCCTGCAGACGCTGGGCGTGGGCGTGCAATGCGGTCAATCCGTTGTGCTTGGTCATGCGGCCTGTGTGGGGATGGAGTGGTTGGTGTGGGTGATGCGATTGCTGCCGTCGACATAGACCAGCCTGGGCTGGAAGCTGTCGGCTTCGGCTTCGCTCATGCTGGCGAAGGCGGCGATGATGATCACGTCGCCGACCTGCACGTGGCGCGCGGCGCCGCCGTTGAGCGAGATCACGCCGCTGCCGGCTTCGGCGCGGATGGCGTAGGTCGAGAAACGCGCGCCATTGGTCACGTCCCAGATGTGCACCTGTTCGAACTCGCGGATGCCGGTGGCTTCCAGCAGGTTGCCGTCGATCGCGATGGAGCCTTCGTAGTTCAGCTCCGAATGGGTGACGGTGGCGCGGTGGATCTTGGTCTTGAGCAGGGAAAGTTGCATGGCGGTGCCGGAAAACTACGGAAGAAAGCACGCAGTCTAGCACCGGCGCGGGCCCTTGCCCGCACTGCAACATGGGCTGTCCAGCCCGGCCGGCCGGACATGAAAATGGCGCCACGAAGGCGCCATCGCATGACATCCGGCCACATCGGCCGGGACAGGAAAAGTCCCGGCGGCTGCCGGTTCAGAACTCGATGTTGTCGATCAGGCGGGTATTGCCCAGCTTGGCCGCGATCAGCGCCACGCGGGCCCCGGCCGTCCCGTCGCCGGGCTCGCCCAGATCCGGCAGGCGCACCACCGCGTAATCCACCTGGAACCCGGCCGCCTGCAGCCGCGCCGCGCCCTCCGCCTCGACCTGTGCCCGCGGGGTGCCGGCCAGGCTGGCCTCGCGCATGCCCAGCAGCACGCGGCGGATCACCGCGGCCTGCGGGCGCGTGTCCGCGGTGAGGTACTGGTTGCGCGAACTCATCGCCAGGCCGTCGTCCTCGCGCACGATGTCGCCACCGACGATCTCGATCGGGAATGCCAGGTCGGCCACCATCTGCCGGATCACCGCCAGCTGCTGGTAGTCCTTGCGGCCGAACGCGGCCATGTCCGGCTGCACCTGGTTGAACAGGCGCGAGACCACGGTGCATACGCCGTCGAAATGGCCAGGCCGGTGCGCGCCTTCAAGCAGCGCGCTCACGCCCGGCACGTGGACATTGGCGGCCAGTTCGACGCCGAACGGATACATGGATTCGACCGTGGGCAGCCACAGCACGTCGCAGCCGGCCTGCTCCAGGCCGCTGGTATCGGCCTCCGGCGTGCGCGGATAGCGGGTGAAATCCTCGTTCGGGCCGAACTGGGTCGGGTTTACGAACACGCTGGAGACCACGCGGTCGGCATGCTGCCGCGCCAGCGTCACCAGCGAATAATGGCCGGCGTGCAGGTTGCCCATGGTCGGCACGAAGCCCACCCGCAGGCCTTCGCGCTTCCAGCCGCCGACGATGGCGCGCAGCCGGGAAAGTTCGGTGACGGTCTCGATCATGATGCGTACGCATGCTCCGCGTCGGGGAAGGTACCGGCGCGCACCGCGTCGGCGTAGGCGCGGACGGCGCCGGCCACCGAACCGCCTTCGGCAAGGAAATCCTTGACGAACTTGGGCCGGCGGTGGCCGCTGTCCAGGCCGAGGAAATCGTGCATCACCAGCACCTGGCCGTCGCAGCCGGCGCCGGCACCGATGCCGATGGTGGGGATCGCCACCTCGGCGGTGACCTGCGCAGCCAGCGGCGACGGCACGCATTCGAGCACCAGCAGCGCAGCACCGGCCTCGGCCACGGCACGCGCATCGGCGCGCAGCCGTTCGGCGGCCTCGCCCCGGCCCTGTACCTTGAAACCGCCCAGGGTCAGCACCGACTGCGGGGTCAGGCCCAGGTGCGAGCACACCGGGATCTCGCGCTCGACCAGGTAGCGGATCACATCCAGCTTGAAACCGGCACCCTCGATCTTGACCATCTCCGCGCCGGCGCGCAGCAGCTGCAGCGAAGCCTCGAACGCGCGTTCTGGCGTGGCGTCGGCGCCGAACGGCAGGTCTGCCACCAGCAGGGCGCGCTGCAGTACGCGCGCCACGGCGGTGGTGTGGTAGGCGATGTCGGCCACGGTGACTGGCAGCGTCGAATCGTGGCCCTGCACCACCATGCCCAGCGAGTCGCCGATCAGGATCAGGTCGACCCCGTTGGCGTCGAAGGCACGGGCGAAGCCCGCGTCGTAGGCGGTCAACATCACCAGTTTCTGGCCATTGCGCTTGGCCTCGGCCAGCGCCGGAACGGTCCAGGGCTTGCTGTCTGCGTGGGTGCTCATGTGGGGATAACGATCGGTGATGAGCCGCGCATTATCCCCCTATCGGCGCGATACCGCAGGTTTCGATGCCGGCCAGCGCGCCACGCACCGTTCCATGGCCGGGAATCGACGCATCCGGCGCCACCTCGGCCAGCGGCAGCAGGGCGAAGGCGCGCTCGTGCAGGTGCGGGTGCGGCACCTTCAACTGCGGCAGGTCGATCACCTGCCCGCCATACAGCAGCAGGTCCAGATCGAGGGTGCGCGGCCCCCAGCGTTCGCCCGGCAGGCGCACGCGACCGAAGTCCTGTTCGGTGGCCAGCAGCCGCTCCAGCAGCGCTGGCGCCGGCAACGCGGTCTCCAGCGCCACCGCGGCATTGATGAAATCCGGCTGGTCTTCATTGCCCCACGCCGGCGTGCGGTACAGCCGCGAGGCGGCGAGCAGCCGGCAACCAGGCAACGCCGCCAGCGCCTGTATCGCCGCACGCACGGTCGCCGGCGCGTCGCCGAGGTTGGCGCCCAGCCCGACGCACGCCATGACCATGCGGCTTACTCGCCCGCTGCGGCGCCGCTGCTGCGACGGCGGCGACGGCGACGGCGCTTGGGAGCACCCTCTTCGGCAATGCCTTCGACATGCAGCGAATCCAACGCCGATTCCAGTTCACGCCCGGACTGCTGCTGCGCTTCGCGCCAGAACTCGATGTCGGCCGCATGCTCGCTGGACGCAGCCTGGCGCAGCACCAGGAAATCGAACGCGGCGCGGAAGCGCGGGTGGGTCAAGGTACGGAACACGCGCTTGCGCTGGCGCGAGGCGAAACGCGACTGCAGCAGCCAGATCTCCTGCATCGGCAGCGAGAACCGGCGCGGCAGGGCGATGGTGGTGAGCTGGTGCAGGGTGACCCGGTCGGCGGCGCGGCGCTGCGCTTCTTCCGGCGCCAGCCCCTGCCGCTGCAGCGCGATCAGGGCGCGGCAGAACGCCGGCCACAGCAGCAGTGCGAACAGGAAGGCCGGCGACACCGGCTCGTCGTTGGCCACGCGCTCGTCGGTGCTGCGCAACCCCTCGACCACGAAGCGACGCAGCGCGCCGCTGCGGTTGCTCTTCAGCGCAGCCGCGCTCTCCGGGAACAGCGCCGCCAGCAGGCCATGGCGCTCCAATCCCTCGAAGCTCGCCACGCCGTGGCCGGACAGGAACAGCTTGAGCACTTCCTCGAACAGCCGTGCCGGCGCGGCCTCTTCCAGCAGGCTGGCCAGGCGCGCGATCGGCGCGGCGGTGGCCGCCTCGATCTCGAAATCGAGCTTGGCCGCCAGGCGCACCGCGCGCAGCATGCGCACCGGGTCCTCGCGGTAGCGCTGCTCGGGATCGCCGATCAGCTTCATGCGCCGCGCCAGCACGTCCTCGAAGCCACCGACGTAGTCGCGCACCGAGAAGTCCTCGATGGCGTAATAAAGCGCGTTGCAGGTGAAATCGCGGCGTACCGCGTCGTCCTCGATGCTGCCGTAGACGTTGTCGCGCACCAGCATGCCGTTCTCGACCTCGCGGTCGCCACTGCCGTCGTCACTGTTGGCGCGGAAGGTGGCGACCTCGATGATCTCGCGGCCGAACACCACGTGCGCCAGGCGGAAGCGGCGGCCGATCAGCCGACAGTTGCGGAACAGCTGCTTGACCTGCTCCGGCGTGGCATCGGTGGCCACGTCGAAATCCTTGGGTCGCCCCCCCACCAGCAGGTCGCGGACCGCGCCACCGACCAGATAGGCACCGAACCCGGCCTCGCGCAGGCGGTAGAGCACACGCAGTGCGTTCGGGCTGACGTCCTTGCGCGAAATGGTGTGCTGGTCGCGCGGGATGACGCGCAGGGTGAACGGCGTTGTAACTGTGGAATTGATGGTGGCGATTCCGGTTGGGGTTGCAGGGTTGCCGAGCGGCAAACAGGTGCATATACTAGCGCGCTCGCCGGACGCGACCAAACGCTCCCTTCGTCTAGTGGTTAGGACGTGGCCCTCTCAAGGCTAAAACAGGGGTTCGAGTCCCCTAGGGAGCGCCAACTCCGTCCGCGAAATCAAAAAACCCCGCCATGCGCGGGGTTTTTTGTTGCCGTCATCCCTGGCGGCACCCCTTCGGACCATCGACAAGCGATGTCAAAAACCGCTCCCGGCGGTTTTTTTGTTGTCCGCAATCCTGCCGGCCTTCCCTTGGGCCACCAGAGGCGGCGCCGAAAAAAGTCTGCCTGCCCACCTGCCCGTAGTGCCGGCCGCAGGCCTCCAACCTCACCGACCCCGCATCGTGCGGCTGCCGGCCAACGTCCGGCACTCCCCTGCGCCATCCATGCGCGGAATGAGAATGCCTGCGCCCATCTTCCGCTTACTGAACTAGAATTGCGGGGTTCAACGCCGGACCCCGCCATGCCCTTTGTCGTCACCGAAAACTGCATCAAGTGCAAACACACCGACTGCGTCGAAGTCTGCCCCGTGGACTGCTTCCATGAAGGCCCCAACTTCCTGGTGATCGACCCGGACGAATGCATCGACTGCACCCTGTGCGAGCCGGAATGCCCGGTCAACGCCATCTACCCCGAGGACGACGTGCCCGCGGGGCAGGAAGGCTTCGTCGCACTGAACGCCGAACTGGCCAAGGCCTGGCCGGTGCTGACCGTGCGCAAGGACCCACCGGCCGATGCCGCCGAATGGGACGGCAAGCCGGACAAGCTCAAGCTGCTGGAACGCTGACCCGCCCGGCGGGCCACATGAAAAAGGGCGCCATCGGCGCCCTTTTTGTTTCCGGTGTTCCTGTCGCCGGCGATGCAGCCCGCCGTGGACAACCGCGCCCGTGGCGGACACCGCCACGGGCCGCGATGCCAGCGCTTACTGCGCCAGCTTGGCCTTCAATGCCCCGAGCAGCTTGATCGCCGCCGGATCGGTGGCCGGCAGGCCACGCGGATCGACCGCCGACACATAGGCACCGGCCTCGACGCCGACCACGCGCACCAGGAAGTTGCTGCCTTCGTAGGCCACGTCGTACGAGCCCAGCAGCTGCGCGCGGCTGGCGATGGTCACACCCTCGACGGTGGCGAGCGCATCGCCGACCTTGCCGAACACCTCGTCGCGGCTGCCCTTGACGGTGAAGCCGCCCTGCGCGGGCTGGGCCGCTGCGGCCTGGGCCGGACGCGCGGCAGACGCCAGCGCCGGCACCTGCGACGCACCGGCGGTGTTGGGCAGGTTCAGATCCGGCGGTACTTCGAGCGGACGCATTTCCGGCGCCAGTGCATAGTCCCCACGCGCGCCGCGATGGAAGCAGCCGGTCGCGGTGACGGTGGTGGCGATGGCGAGCAATGCCAGCGAAAGTGCGCGTACGGCGGAACGGGAATGACGCATGGTGGATCTCCTGGTTCTGGCCACTGCAAGTTCAGTGGCTGGATAGTTCTTCCAGCGCGCCCACGTCGGCCGCCAGATGGTCGGCGGCGGCATGATGCGAGGCGGAAAGCGGCAACAGCGGCAGGCGCAGTCCATGGCCGATGCCCAGACGCTGCAGCAGCGCCTTGACCGGGATCGGATTGGACTCGAGGGTGAAGAAATCGTGGTAAGGCTGCAAGCGCGCGTCCCAGGCCTCGGCGGCGGCGTGGTTGCCGGCACGGGCCAGGTCGCACAGGGTACGGAAAGTGCCGGGCAGGACATTGGACCCGACCGACACCATCCCATCGGCGCCAGCCAGCATCGAGCGCGCGGCACTGGCATCGTCGCCGCCAAGGATGGCGAAGCCATCGCCGCGCAGCGCCAGCAGCGCCTTCATGCGCGCCATGTCGCCGACTGCTTCCTTGATGCCGACGATGTTCGGGTGCGAGGCCAGTCCGGCCACGGTTTCCGGCAGCATGTCGCAGCCGGTGCGGCCAGGCACGTTGTACAGCACCACCGGCAGGCCACCCTGGTCGGCCACGGCCAGATAATGCTGGCGCAGCCCTTCCTGGGTCGGGCGCACATAAGGCGGCGTGACGACCAGCGCATGGGTGGCGCCATTGCGCGCGGCGCGGCGGGTCGCCTCGATGGTTTTCGCGGTACCGGACTGCCCGGTGCCCGCCAGCACCGGCATGCGGCCGCCGATGAGGTCCACGGCCGCGCACAGCAGGGCGTCGCACTCGGCCGCGGACAGCATCTCCGCCTCGCCGGTGGAGCCGGCTACCACCACGCCCTGCGCGCCGCCGGCCACCTGCAGCGCCAGCAGGCGCTGCCAACCCTCGGTATCGAGCGCGCCATCGGCAAGGAAAGGCGTCGCCAGGGCGGTGATGAGGCCGGAAATGGACAAGGAAAACGCCGTTCTTCGTGGGGGCTGGGAATCCCGCCTGGAGGCGGGTTCGTGACCGGGGGCATGTTACTTGCCGGTCGAAAGCACGGGCAAGTATGCTGGGTGCCAGCGAACGTGCCAGCGCCGGCGCCGTTCAGACTCACAGAGCATCCCGGAACCACCTTGACCAACAGCACCCCGCGGCCGCAGCCGACCGAAAACCACCTCCTGATCAACGCCTACACGACGCATCCGGAGTCCCCCCTGCTGTCCGTCACCCGCCGTATCGCCGACAGCGGCTGCAACCTGGTCGATGCGCGGCTGTCCACGGTGGGTCGCGACGTCTCGGTCACCACGCTGGCCACCGGTTCGTGGGATTCGGTGGCCAAGCTCGAGGCGATGCTGACCCGGCTGGAGCGCGAGGAAGGCCTGAAGCTGGTGTGGTACCGCACCGCCGCCAAGCAGGCCCAGTCCAACCTGCTGCCCTACATCGTCGAGGTGATCGCCGCGGACAAGCCCGGCATCCTGTTCCAGCTGGCCGATTTCTTCGACCGCCAGGGCATCACCATCGAGAACCTGCAGAGTACCCGCTACCAGGCCATGCAGACCGGTGCGGAGATGTTCTCCGCACAGATCACCATCGGCGTGCCGGCCAACATGCACATCGCCGCCCTGCGCGACGATTTCCTCGAGTTCTGCGACCACCTCAACCTGGACGCGATCATGGATCCGATGAAATTCTGAGTATTCGCGCGCCCGTCACGGGCGTGCGGCGTTTCATGTAACTGCAATCGAAATACCCCAGGCTCCGGAAAGGATCTGATGAACATCGGCGATACCCTGGACCGCACCACCCTCGACCTGCCGCTGGCGCTGTCCGGCGGCGACACCACCACCCTCGCCGCGCAGGCCGGCCACTGGCTGGTGCTCTACTTCTATCCGAAGGACAGCACCCCGGGCTGCACCACCGAGGGCATCGACTTCAACGCCCTGCTGCCGAAGTTCAAGCGCGCCGGCGCGGTAGTGATGGGCGTCTCGCGCGATTCGGTGAAGTCGCACGACAACTTCTGCGCAAAGCAGGGTTTCAGGTTCCCGCTCATCAGCGATGCCGACGAGGCGCTGTGCAACGCCTTCGACGTGATCCGCATGAAGAACATGTACGGCAAGCAGGTGCGCGGCATCGAGCGCAGCACCTTCCTTGTCTCGCCCGACGGCACGCTGGTGCAGGAATGGCGCAAGGTCAAGGTCGCCGGCCATGCCGATGCCGTGCTCGACGCGCTGAAGGCCGCCCAGTCCAAGTGAACCCCATCGCCCACCTCGTCCGCCGCGCACCTGCCCCGCAGGCCGTGGCGGTTTTTCCCTGCCCGTAACCAGGAATCGACGATGACCCGAGGCAAGCGCATCTACGTGCTGGATACCAACGTGCTGATGCACGATCCGACCGCGCTGTTCAAATTCGAGGAGCACGACGTCTACCTGCCGATGCAGGTGATCGAGGAACTGGACAACGGCAAGAAGGGCACCTCCGAGGCCAGCCGCAACGCGCGCCAGGTCAGCCGTTTCCTCAATGAACTGATCGAAGCCTCCGGCATCGGCGGCATCGCCAGGGGCGTCCCGCTGGTGCTGCCGCATGGGCTGCAGCTGCGCGGCGCGCGCAGCGCCGGCCACCTGTATTTCCAGACCAGCCATTTCGAGGCCGGCAAGAGCTTCGGCGCGGTGATCCCGGACAACGCCATCCTCGGCGCGATCCTTGCGCTCAAGGAGCAGACGCCCGACGTGCCGGTGGTGTTCGTCTCCAAGGACATCAACCTGCGCATCAAGGCGGCCATCGCCGGCATCGATTCGGAGGACTACGAGAACGACCGCGCGCTGGACGACTTCAGCCTGCTGTACACCGGCGCCACGCCCCTGCCCGAGGATTTCTGGAAGAAGCATTCCGGCGACCTGCGCAGCTGGAGCGACAAGGGCCGCACCAGCTACGAGGTGCGCACCACCGACGACGAGCAGTGGTTCCCGAACCAGTACGTCTACCTGCCGGGCGAGGACGAGGTCGAGCTGAAGGTCGCCAAGGTGGAGGCCGACGGCCGCGTCACCCTGACACTGGTCGACGATTTCCGCCACGGCGCGCATTCGGTATGGGGCATCACCGCGCGCAACCGCGAGCAGAATTTCGCGCTCAACGCGCTGATGGACCCGGAGATCGATTTCGTCACCCTGCTCGGCACCGCCGGCACCGGCAAGACCCTGCTGGCGCTGGCCGCCGGCCTGGCGCAGACCATGGATACCCAGCGCTACCGCGAGATCATCATGACCCGCGCCACGGTCAGCGTCGGCGAGGACATCGGCTTCCTGCCCGGCACCGAGGAAGAGAAGATGACGCCGTGGATGGGCGCGCTCACCGACAACCTGGAAGTACTCACCCACAACCAGGAAGGCGGCGCCTGGGGCCGCGCGGCCACCAACGACCTGCTCGCCTCGCGCATCAAGATCCGCTCGCTGAATTTCATGCGCGGGCGCACCTTCCTGTCGCGCTACCTGATCCTGGACGAGGCGCAGAACCTCACCCCGAAACAGATGAAGACCCTGATCACCCGCGCCGGTCCCGGCACCAAGATCGTCTGCCTGGGCAACGTCGAGCAGATCGACACGCCCTACCTGACCGAAACCACCTCGGGCCTGACCTACGCCGTGGACCGTTTCAAGAACTGGCCGCACAGCGCGCACATCACCCTGCGCCGCGGCGAGCGCTCACGGCTGGCCGATTACGCGTCGGAGGTCCTGTGAGAACGCACCACGCCCTCGCCCTGCTGGCCGCCGGCGCCCTCGCGCTGACGGCCTGCACGCCGGCCAACACCCGCCCCGGCAGCGTGCCGACGGCGATCAAGGCCGGGCAGTCGTGGGTGGTCACGCGCCCGATCGTCGCTGCCCAGGTGCTCGACACCTGTTCGCGCGACAGTCCGGCCCGGCATGCCGATGGCGTCAGCGGTTACTGGGCCCCCAGCCGCGCGCAGATCGACGCGCTGGAAAGCCGGCTGCAGCAGTTGCAGCCCACCATCGCCGAACCGGCGCAGTCCGGACGCCAGTACGTGGGCTTCATCGCGCAGGGCCGGCAGCTGATCTACATCAATGCCTTCACCCTGCCCGACCACGACAAGACCAACCCGGCGCGCGAAGCGGTACGGGTCTGCGACGGCGGCTCCGCGTTCTGGGGCGCGGTGTACGACCCGCAGGCCGGCACCTTCTCCGGCATCGCGACCAACGGCGGCTTCTGACCGATCGGCGATACTGTCCGCGACATGGGCATACAGCTTCCCCGTTGGGTGTGGATCGGCGCGATCGCGCTGTCCTGCGTGGCCGGCATGGTCAACGTGGTCGGCTTCCTCGGTTTCGAGCACCAGGCCGTCAGCCATCTCACCGGCACCACCAGCCAGCTCGGCATGGCGCTGGTGCAGCGCGACTGGCGCAGCGTCGCGCACCTGTGGGGCATGCTGATCGCGTTCTCGCTGGGCGCGATGCTGAGCGGGCTCATCGTGCAGGACGGCGCGCTGCGGCTGGGCCGGCGCTACGGCGTGGTGCTGACCCTCGAGTCGTTGTTGCTGCTGGCGGCGATCCCGCTGTTCAAGCAGCAGCAGATCTGGGGCGCATTGGCCGCGGCCATGGCCTGCGGCCTGCAGAACGCCATGGTCACCACCTTCAGCGGCGCAGTGGTGCGCACCACCCACCTCAGCGGCATGTTCACCGACCTGGGCATCGGCCTGGGCCATCTGCTGCGCGGGCTGCCGCTGCAGGTACGGCGGCTGACGCTCAGTGGCCTGATCATCGGCGGCTTCCTCGCCGGCGGCGTCATCGGCGCGTGGCTGTTCCAGCGTTTCGGCTATGACGCCCTGCTCGCGCCAGCGCTGCTGACCGGCTGTACCGGCGCCACCTACATCGTCTACCGGCTGTCGCGACGCCTGTACACCGCGCCCTGACGGCAGCGGCAGGCGAAACACTGCACAATCCGGGCATGACGCCTTCCACCCCCGTTTCCGCCCTCACCATCGCCGGTTCTGATTCCGGTGGCGGCGCCGGCATCCAGGCCGACCTCAAGGCCTTCGCCGCGCACCGCGTGCATGGCCTGTCGGCCATCGCCGCGCTGACCGCGCAGAACACCCGCGGCGTTACCGCCGTGCATGTGCCCCCGCTGGAATTCCTGCAGGCGCAGCTCGACGCCTGCTTCGACGACTTCGACATCCATGCGGTCAAGCTCGGCATGCTCGCCAACGCCGAGGTGATCCACCTGGTCGCCGATGTCCTGGAAAAACATCGCCCGCCACAGGTCGTGCTGGACCCGGTGATGGTCGCCACCAGCGGCGCCCGGTTGCTGGAAGCCAGTGCCCTGCAGGCGCTGCGCGGGCGCCTGCTGCCACTGGCCACGCTGCTCACGCCGAACACGCCCGAGGCCGAGTTGCTGCTCGAACGCCCCATCACCCGCGCCGCCGAAGCCGAGGATGCCGCCGCCGCGTTGCTCGGCCTGGGCGCCGGGGCCGTGCTGCTCAAGGGCGGGCATCTGGACGAAGGCCCGCGCGTGATCGACCGCTACTTCGATGGCGTCACCGGCGAGGAGTTCAGCCACGTCCGCCTGCCGGTGGATGCGCATGGCACCGGCTGCACGCTGGCCTCGGCCATCGCCGCGCAGCTGTGCCGCGGGCTGTCCCTGCCCAACGCCTGCGAGGCCGCCATCGACTATGTGGCGCGCGGCCTGCGCGGCGGTTACCAGCCCGGTCGCGGCGAGGTCATGGTGCTGGATCATTTCGGCGCGGCCGGCCCGGCATGAACGCCCACATCACGCTCGACGTCACCGCGGCGGACGGACATCGCTTCGAACTGCTCGCCCATGTACCGCCCCGGCCCGGGGCGGCCGTGCTGTGGCTGCCCGCGCTCGGTGTGGCCGCCCGCCATTACCTGCCGCTGGCCGACGCACTGGCGGCGCGCGGCGTCGCCGTGTTCGTCCACGAATGGCGCGGCAACGGCAGCAGCAGCCTGCGCGCCGACCGGAACACCGACTGGGGCTACCGCGAACTGCTGCTGCACGACATCCCCGCTGCCGAAGCAGCCGCCCGCATGGCGGTGCCCGGCGTCCCGCTGCGGCTGGGCGGGCACAGCCTGGGCGGGCAACTCGCGTGTTGCCATGCGGGCCTGCATCCGGGTGCGTTCGCCGCGCTCTGGCTGGTCGCCAGCGGTACTCCGTGGTGGCATGGTTTTCCCGCACCCCGACGCTGGCTGCTGCCGCTGGCCTACCGCTTCCTGCCATGGCTCGCACAACGGCGCGGCGCACTGCCAGGGCGCAGGCTCGGTTTCGGCGGCACCGAGGCACGCGGCCTGATCCGCGACTGGGCCCGCGTCGGCCTCAGCGGCCGTTATGCCGCGACGGGCCTGTCGGTCGACCTGGAAGCGGCGATGCAGGCGCTCGCGCTGCCGGTGCATGCGCTGCTGTTCGATGCCGACTGGCTCGCCCCCGCCGGCTCCATGCGCCACCTGCTGTCCAAGATGCCGGCCGCACCGGCGACGCTGCGGATCATGTGCGGTAACGAACTGGGCGCGCGCGCCGACCATTTCAGCTGGATGAAATCACCGGCAATCGTGGCCGCCGCGCTGGCATCGGCATCGTCTTAGGAAAATTTCACAAAAGCATTGACGCATGCGCGTCATATCCGCATAATTCCGCTCCTGACGACGCGCCCGTAGCTCAGTTGGATAGAGTACCTGGCTACGAACCAGGCGGTCGGGAGTTCGAATCTCTCCGGGCGCACCAGTCGGAACATTGCTCTTGCAGCGTTCCCCGTCAGAAAATTGAAAGTAAAGTGCGCCCGTAGCTCAGTTGGATAGAGTACCTGGCTACGAACCAGGCGGTCGGGAGTTCGAATCTCTCCGGGCGCACCATTACATCGAACAGCAGGCCTTTGGCCTGCTGTTTTTTTTCGTCTCGACGATGGCCCCTCTTTCGCCGGCGCCTGCTGTTCATCCAGCAAGGGGGGGAGCCCCGTACCTGCGCGTCACTCGATGACAGCCCACACCCCGGCTCATCAGTGGCAGGGAAAGAAGACAACAGAAAAACCGCCGGAGCGGTTTTTGACGTCGCCCGCCAATGGCCCGCAAGGTTGTCGCCGTGGATGGCGACAAGAAAAAAGCGCCGGCTTTCACCGGCGCCTTTTCCCTGCCTCATTTCAACCGCTGTCGATCAGGCTTCCGGCGCTTCCGGCGTTATTGCCTGCTCCGTGTCGCCCACGACAGTCTCTTCGTCCGCATCGTCGGCCGACTGCAGCGAGGCATCCAGGCGTTCGACCGCCTGCAGCTTCTCGCCCTTGGACAGGCGGATCAGGGTCACGCCCTGGGTGTTGCGGCCCACGCGCGAGATTTCCGAGCCGCGCGTGCGGACCAGGGTACCGCCATCGGAAATCAGCAGCACTTCGTCGCCCGTGCCCAGCAGCACCGCACTGACCAGCTTGCCGTTGCGCTCGCTGGTCTGGATGCCGATCACACCCTGCGTGCCGCGGCCCTTGCGCGGGTAATCGGCCAGCGGGGTGCGCTTGCCATAACCGTTCTCGGTGGCGGTGAGGATGTACTGCACGCCCGCATCGTCGGTGGACTCGACGATCTCGCCGCCCTCGACCGCCCCGCTCTCACTCGACACGTCCTCGACGCCGCTGTCGTCCTCGCTCTCATCCTCGCCGCCGCCGGCGCTTTCGGCCACGATCAGGCTGACCACTTCCTCGCCCTTGACCATCCTGATGCCGCGCACACCGGTAGCGGTACGCCCCATCGAGCGGACCTTGTCCTCGCCGAAGCGGACAGTCTTGCCGTTGGAAGCGAACAGCAGGATGTCGCGCTCGCCGTCGGTCAGGCCGACACCGACCAGCGCATCGCCTTCATCCAGGTTGATGGCGATCTTGCCGCGCGCCAGGCGGAACGCGAACTCGCTCAGCGGAGTCTTCTTCACCGTGCCGTTGCGGGTGGCGAAGAACACGAAATGGTTGTCGTCGTATTCGCGCACCGGCAGCACCGCCTGCACGCGCTCGCCGTTCTCCAGCGCGATCCAGTTGATGATCGGGCGGCCACGCGCGCTGGAGCCGGCTTCCGGCAGCTGGTACACCGGCAGCCAGAACACCTTGCCGGAGCTGGTGAAGGTCAGCAGCGTGTCATGGGTGTTGACCAGCCACAGCTGCTCGATCGAATCCTCGTCCTTGGTCGCCGCCGCGCTGCGGCCGCGGCCACCGCGCTTCTGCGCGCGGTAGGCCGATACCGGCTGGCGCTTGACGTAGCCGGCGCGCGACAGCGTCACCACCACGTCCTCCGGCGCGATCAGGTCGAGGATGTCCAGGTCTTCCTCGCTGTGGCGGATCTCGGTACGGCGCGCGTCGCCGTACTCGGCGCGCACGCTTTCCAGCTCCTCGCGGATCACCTGCAACAGGCGGTCCGGGTTTTCCAGGATGTGGATCAGTCCGGCGATCACTTCCAGCAGCTGCTTGTATTCCTCGGTGAGCTTGTCCTGCTCCAGGCCGGTAAGGCGGTGCAGGCGCATTTCCAGGATCTGCGTGGCCTGCACGTCGGACAGCTGGTAACTGCCGTTCACCAGGCCGATGCCCTTGGGCAGGTCTTCCGGTCGCGAGGCCTCGGCGCCGGCAGCGCCCAACAGCGCACCGACCAGGCCCGGCGTCCACACCTTGGCGAGCATGCGCTCCTTGGCCTCGGCGGGGTTTGACGAGGTCTTGATCAGTTCGATCATCTCGTCGATGTTGGCCAGCGCGACGGTCAGGCCTTCCAGCACGTGCGCGCGGGCGCGCGCCTTGCGCAGTTCGAAGATGGTGCGGCGGGTGACGACCTCGCGGCGATGGCGGACGAACGCCTCCAGCATCTCCTTGAGGTTCAGCAGCTTCGGGCGGCCGTCGACCAGCGCCACCATGTTGATGCCGAACACCGACTCCATCTGGGTCTGCTGGTACAGGTTGTTCAGCACGACCTCGGCGGACTCGCCGCGCTTGATCTCGATGTAGATGCGCATGCCGTCCTTGTCGGACTCATCGCGCAGCTCGCTGATGCCCTCGAGCTTCTTTTCCTTGACCAGTTCGGCGATCTTCTCGATCAGCCGCGCCTTGTTCACCTGGTACGGAATCTCGGTGACGATGATCGATTCGCGGCCGTTGTCGGCCACTTCGATGTCGGCCTTGGCGCGGATTCGCACGCGGCCGCGGCCGGTACGGTAGCCGTTGATGATGCCCGCGGTGCCGTTGATGATGCCCGCGGTCGGGAAATCAGGGCCCGGGATGTATTCCATCAGGCCGTCGACGTCGATCGACGGGTTGTCGATCAGCGCGATGCAGGCATTGATGGATTCGGTGAGGTTGTGCGGCGGGATGTTGGTGGCCATGCCCACCGCGATGCCGGCCGAACCGTTGACCAGCAGGTTCGGGAAGCGCGTCGGCAGGACCGTCGGCTCCAGTTCCTTCTCGTCGTAATTGGGCTGGAAGTCGACGGTTTCCTTGTCGATGTCGGCCAGCATCTCGTGGCTGATCCGCGACAGGCGCGACTCGGTGTAACGCATCGCCGCCGGGCTGTCGCCGTCGACCGAACCGAAGTTGCCCTGGCCGTCGATCTGCATGTAGCGCAGCGAGAACGGTTGCGCCATGCGCACCAGCGTGTCGTAGACCGCGCTGTCGCCGTGCGGGTGGTATTTACCGATGACGTCACCGACGATGCGCGCCGACTTGTAGTACGGCTTGTTGGCGTGCGCGCCAAGCTCCTGCATCGCGAAGAGGACGCGGCGATGGACCGGCTTGAGGCCGTCGCGGGCGTCGGGGAGCGCGCGCCCCACGATCACGCTCATGGCGTAATCGAGGTAGCTCTTGCGCATCTCGTCTTCCAGGTTGACCTGGATGATTTCCTTGGCGGTTTCTGCCATTCGGATTCCGTATTCTGGTAGCGGTCCGGAGCGGCGCCGACGGCCCTTGTGGGCGGTCCCGGCACAAGCCCGATTCAAGTGGCCGAGTTTACCACACGGCGCCGTCTGCCGCCTCAGGCGGCAGTACTTTTAACGGAATAAATCAGGGACTTAGCCGCCCTTCGCGGCCACTTGCGCCGGTTTGCGCGGAGCGCCGCCCGGCGGCGGCCGCCCGCGCCGATGCGGACGGCGCGCGGGCGGCCGGATTCAGCCGCCGAACGCGGCGCGCATGGCCTCGATATCCGGATCCAGGATCACGCCCTTCTCGGTCACGATGGCATCGATCAGGCTGCCCGGCGTCACGTCGAACACCGGGTTCCAGGCCTGGATGCCTTCGGCCACGGTGCGCACGCCGCCGACGCCGAACAGCTCGCCGGGGTCGCGCTGTTCGATCTCGATTTCATCGCCATGCGCGGTGCCCATGTCCACGGTCGAGGACGGCGCCACCACCATGAACTTCACGCCGTGATGGCGCGCGACGATGGCCAGCTGGTAGGTGCCGATCTTGTTGGCGGTGTCGCCATTGGCGCAGATGCGGTCGGCGCCGACGATCACCCACTGCACCGCGCCGGTCTTCATCAGGTGCGAGGCGGCAGAGTCGGCGACCAGCGTCGCGTCGATGCCGTCCTGCTGCAGTTCCCACACGGTCAGGCGCGCGCCCTGCAGCCACGGCCGGGTCTCGCCGGCGAACACGCGTGCGATGCGCTCCTGCGCCATGCCCGCGCGGATCACGCCCAGCGCGGTGCCGAAGCCGGCCGTGGCCAGCGAGCCGGTGTTGCAGTGGGTCAGCACGCCGCTGCCAGGCGCGATCAGGCCGGCGCCCAGCGCGCCCATGTGGCGGTTGGCGGCAAGGTCTTCGTCGGCGATGGCCTGCGCTTCCAGCGCCAGCACCTGCTTCCAGTCGCTGCCGGCATCAGCCAGCACGCGGCGCATGCGCGCCAGCGCCCAGGCCAGGTTGACCGCGGTCGGACGCGCGGCATTCAGACGCGCCATCGCCGGCGCCAGCGCATGCAACGCAGCGGCGCCATCATCGGCGTCGACCTCGCGCGCGGCCAACACCACGCCCCAGGCGGCAGCGATGCCGATGGCTGGCGCACCACGCACGGTGAGCGCGTGGATGGCCCCGGCGACCGCATCGCTGTCGCGGCACGGCACATGCTCGACGACGAAGGGCAGCTTGCGCTGGTCCAGCAGTTCCAGCGCGTCGCCGGTCCAGCGGATCGGGCGGATATGGTCGTAGCGGGCGTAATCGATGGCGTGGTTCTCGTTCATGGCGCCATTGTATCGGTGCCGCCGTCAGTCGGCGGAAAACTCGGCGCGGCAGCCCTTGTCCACCCAGATGCCGGTGCGGTCCCAGCCCCAGCTGCGGCCCTCCTCGCAGGCGGCATTGGACAACTGCCTGACCAAGGTGACCCTGCGCTCGACGCTCACCCCGCATTCCCTGCGCATCTCGCTCTTCGATTCGCAGGTGACCTGGCGCGGGACGTCAACGAACCCGGAGCCATCCTCAGCGCCGACCTCGAACTGTCCCTGGCAGCCGCGACTCACCCATATCTCGTTGCGCCCGTATCCCCAGGTGCGCCCTTCCCGGCATGGCAGCAGCGACTGCTGGCGGATCAAGCGCACCGGCGCGCCACGCAGCAGTACCGGGCAGGTGACGGTCCTGCCCTTGGATTCGCAACGCACCATGCGCCGCACCAGGCGCGGCCCGGGCGCCGGCTGTTCAGCGGCGAATTCGGCGCGGCAGCCGAGGCTGACCCACACGCCCCGCTCCTCCACGCCCCAGCTGGTCTCGCGGATGCAGCTCTGCGTGGAAAGCTGGCGCACCAGTTGCACGCCGCGCGACACGTCCATCGCGCAACGCTGGAGTGCGCTGCCGTCCGATTCGCAACGCACCACCGGCGCATCCGCGGGCGACGCATCATCCTGCCCGGCCAGGGCCAGCATCGGCATCAGCCACAGCAATGGGCCGCAAACACCTTTCATCCGACCTTCCCACCCTGCAATCCGATGGACTCCGTGGATACAGACTCTGCATCCGCAGACGTGATCAGAGCATCATCCACGGCGCGCAGGCAATACATGCACGAGCGATGCAGCAGAAACGGCAAGACGCGGAATGCGGGAAGGCCAGCGCCCCCATGCCGCCGCCGTGGAAAGACGCGCTCAGGCGCAGGCGAAATCGAAGGCCAGCACATCGGCGATGCGGCCGGTACCGGCCAGCGCCATCAGCAGCCGGTCCACGCCCACCGCCACGCCGGCGCACGGCGGCAATGCCGGCAGTGCGGCCAGGAACGGCTCATCCAGCGGCGGCTGCACGTCGCCGCGCGCGGCACGCACCGCAAGGTCGCGCTGGAAGCGCTGGCGCTGTTCCGCAGCGTCGTTCAGCTCGTGGTAGCCATTGGCCAGCTCCACCGCCCCCAGGTACAGCTCGAAGCGCTCGGCCAGCGCAGGCTCGCCCGGGCGGATGCGGGCCAGCGCGGCCTGCGTGGCCGGCCAGTCGTGGATCACGGTGATGCGGTCGTCCGGGAAATGCGGCTGGATGCGATGGGTCATCAGCAGGTCCAGCCAGTCGTCGCGGGTGAGACCTTCGGGATTGATGCCGATGCCGGCCAGCGGTTCGCGCAGCCGCACTTCGTCGGCGCTGAACGGGTCCACGCCCACCGCGTCGATGAACAGTTCGCGATAGGTCAGCACCTGCAGCGCGGCTTCGCGCCCGACCATCGCCAATGCCGCCCGCACCAGTTCCACCGTCTCGCCGATCAGGCGGTGGTGGTCCCAGCCGACGCGGTACCACTCGAGCATGGTGAACTCGGGGTTGTGGCGGGCACCCGCCTCGCCGTTGCGGAATACCCGGCCCAGTTCGTAGCAGTCGCCGACACCGGCGGCGAGCAGGCGCTTGAGCGGATACTCGGGCGAAGTGCGCAGCCAGCGTACCGGCGAGCCGGCATCGACATGGCCGCTGAAGCGGGTCTGGAAGCCATCGATGTTCGGCTCGGTGTTGCCGGCCGCTGACATGATCGGCGTCTCCACTTCCAGCACGTCGCGGCGCGCGAAGAAATCGCGGATCAGGGCATTCAGGCGCGCGCGCCGGCGCAGGGCCTCGATCATGGCGCACATCCCTGTGCGCCACCCTGCGGGCGGCTTCGCCGTGAAAAACGGCTGTCCTGCCGTCTTTTCATGGCGCACACCTGACCGCCATGGATGGCGGGAATGCCGGTTCTGCAGGAGCAGAAACCGGCCGTGCGCCCCCCTGCGGGCGGCTTCGCTGTGAAAAGCGCCTGTCCTGTCGTTTTTTCATGGATGCAGTCCCTTCGGTGTGGCGGCCAGCGGCAGGGTCAGGATGTCGCGCTCGTCGTCGCGATAGCCGGCCGACAGGTACAGCGCCCTGGCCCTGGCGTTGTGGTGGTTCACTTCCAGCCGCATCACGCTCGCGCCCTCGACGATCGCCCAGTCGCGCGCCAGCGCCAGTGCCAGCCGGCCCCAGCCGCGGCCGCGCGCGGCGGGCGCCAGGTACAGCTCGTCCAGCAGCACGAAGCGGCCGCCCTGCTCCACGCTGAAGCACCAGCCCAGGGTGATATAGCCGGCCTCGGCCACGTCGTCGCCCTCCAGCAGCAGCACCGCCCCGCAGGCCGGTTCGGCCAGCAGCGTGCGCAGGCCGGGCTCGACCAGCGCCGCGTCGTAGGCGATCTGGTCCTCGGCATAGAACGCACGCACCATGGCGAGCAGGCGGGGAAAATCCTCGGGTGCGGCGAGGCGGAAGCGCAGGTTCATGGCTGTTGTCCCTGTCCGGTGAGGAAGGCGAGCAGGCGCGGTTCGTCCCACACCTCCACGCCCAGTTCGTTGGCCTTGTCCAGCTTGGAGCCGGCCTCACTGCCGGCGACCACGAAAGCGGTCTTCTTCGACACGCTGCCGGCGACCTTGGCGCCCAGCGCTTCCAGCCGCGCCTTGGCGGCGTCGCGGGTCAGCACCGACAGCGTGCCGGTCAGCACCACGGTCTGGCCATCCAGCGGTCCGGCCGCCTGCGCGGCCTGCACCGGCGCCAGCTCCAGCAACTGCTGCATTTTCTCTTCGCCCTTGAGCAGCAGTTGCCCATGGTTGTCGCTATCCAGCCATTGCGCCAACCCGCGCGCGGTGTCCTCCGGCAGACCGGCGGCGACGAAGCGCTCCGGTTCGGCGTCGAGGATCTGCTGGCTGGACGGCAGCATGGCCACCAGTTTCTCGGCGCGCAGGCGGGTGATGCCGGGAATCTCGGCCTCGACCAGCAACTGCGGCAGGTCCAGCCCCTCGCGCAGCCGCGCCGATGGCAGGTGAGTGTCGCGGATGCGGACCTGCCCGACCTGCAGCAGGGCATCGATGGCCTGCTGGTTGCCTTCCTGTTCGAAGAAGTGGCCGAGCGAGCGCGCCACCTCGCCGCCGATGTCGGGCACGCGCTTGAACAGCGGCCACGGCAGATGGCGGATCAGCTCCAGGTCGCCGAACCACTGCGCCAGCGCCTTGGCGGTGCTCTCGCCGACATGCTCGATGCCCAGCGCGAACAGCAGCCGCTCCAGCGTGGCGTCGCGGCTGGCGTCGATGGCGGCGATGAGATTGTCGGCCCACTTGGTGGCGATCTTCTTCGTGTTCCATTCGAAGGCCACCGGCAATGCCAACGCCTGCGCGCGCCAGTTGCCGCCTTCACCCTCAAGCCTGAGCACGGCATTGAGCACCGCGCCACTGCCTTCGGCCTGCAGGTGCGGCTTGAGACTGGTGGCCAGCGCGGACGAGTCGTCAGCGTCGAGCACCAGTTTCAGGTGCAGCAGCTGGTCGCGGGTGAGCCGGTACAGGTCGGCGACGCCGCGGACGATGCCGGCATCGACCAGGGTCTCGATGTACCTGTCGCCCAGCCCGTCGATATCCATCGCGCGGCGCGAGGCGAAATGGGCGATGGCTTCCTTGCGCTGCGCCGGGCAGCTCAGTTCGCCCGAGCAGCGCCACACCGCCGCGCCCTCCTCGCGCACGATCTCGGCGCCGCAGACCGGGCAGGCCGCGGGCATCGTCCACTGCTGTGTACCTTCGGGGCGGCGCTCGGCGATGACGCTGACCACTTCGGGAATCACGTCGCCGGCGCGGCGCACGATCACCGTATCGCCCACGCGCACGTCCAGCCGCGCGATCTGGTCGGCGTTGTGCAGGGTGGCATTGGTGACGGTCACCCCGGCCACCTGCACCGGCTGCAGGCGCGCCACCGGCGTGGCCGCGCCGGTGCGGCCGATCTGGATCTCGATCGCCTCGACCGTGGTGGTCTGTTCCTGCGCCGGGAACTTGTGCGCGATGGCCCAGCGCGGCGCACGGGCGACGTAACCCATCTCCTGCTGGCCGTCGCGGTCGTCGAGCTTGTAGACCACGCCGTCGATGTCGAAGGCCAGTCCGTCGCGGCGCGCGCCGATGTCGCGGTAGTAGTCGAGCAGGCCATCGGCGCCCTCGACCACGCGGCACAGGTCGCTGACCGGGAACCCCCACTGCGCCAGCTGCGCCAGCGTCGCCGAATGCGTGGCCGGCAGTCCGCCGCCGTCGACCTCACCGGTGCCGTAGGCGAAGAAGCTCAACGGTCGCTGCGCGCTGACCTTCGGGTCGAGCTGGCGCAGCGAACCGGCCGCGCCGTTGCGCGGGTTGGCCAGCACCTTGCCGCCGTGCAGTCGCGCCTGCTCGTTGTATTTCTCGAAATCCGCGCGCGGCATATAGATCTCGCCGCGCACCTCCAGCACCGCCGGCCAGCCTTCGCCGTCGAGCCGGGCGGGAATCACCCGGATCTGGCGCAGGTTGGCGGTGACATCCTCGCCGGTGGCGCCGTCGCCGCGGGTCGCGCCCTGCACGAACACGCCATCCTCGTAGCGCAGGCTGATCGCCAGGCCGTCGAGCTTGGGCTCGGCCGAGAACAGCAGATGGCGCCGATGCAGGCGCTCGTCGATGCGGCGCACGAAGTCGCGCACCTCCTCGTCGCTGAAGGCATTGCCCAACGACAGCATCGGCATCGCGTGCACCACCTCGGCGAAGCGCGAGGACGGCTTGCCGCCGACCTGGTGGCTGGGCGAATCAGCATTGTCCAGCTGCGGATGCACCGCTTCCAGCGCCTCCAGCTCGCGCATCAGCCGGTCGTAGTCGGCGTCGGGAATCAGCTGCTCGTCGCGCTCGTGGTAGGCCTGTGCGGCCGTGGCCAGCTGCTGGCGGAGTTCGGCGATGCGCTGGCGGGCGGTGGCGTCGGAAGTCATGCGCCGATTTTACCCGCGCACGGGTGTATGCAATGCGTGTGGCGGGCAGCGGAAACGGAAAGGGGCGCCGCAAGCGGCGCCCCTTCCTGGCTCATCCGGCCGGATTCACCAGCGCGGCGGCTTGGTCAGCGGCGGTGCCTGGTGCTGGCGGTCGTAGGCGCGCAGTTCGTCGCGGATGTGGGCGATGCGCTGGCGGCCCAGCGCGTTGCGGCTGTCGTCCAGCACCACGCCGTCCAGCAGCTCGGCCATGCGCTGCACGGTGGGCAGCATCTTCTCCCAGGCATCGAGCGCGGTCATCGGCGCCGGCAGGGTCAGGAAGAAGGCGATGGCCGGGGTTTCCATCTCGCGGATGTGGGCCATGTCGAAGCTGCCCGGCTTCATGATGCTGGCCATGCTGAAGATCGGCCCGCGCTCGGAGTGGCCTTCGACCAGGCGGTGGAAGACATTCATGTAGCCGAACACCAGGCCGGTCTTCTCGGCGGCGACCACGATATCCTCGCCGCGCAGCGACAGGCCGGCGCGCGCGGCCACGTACAGCGAGACGATCTTGTCGAAATCCTGATTGGCGCGCTTGCCCAGTTCGCTGCCGGCCGCTTCCACATCCGGCAATCCCAGTTCCTGCTGGGCCACTTCGGCGCCGGCTTCCGCATCGGCCGGCGCGTCGCCGCCTTCGCCCTCCGCACCCAGCACCGGTTCGCGCCGTGGCCGCTCGCCGCTTTCCACCGGCTCGCGGCGCTTGCCCTGCGCCGGCTTCTTCGGCCGCCCGAACAGGAAGATCGCCGCGATCAGCAGCACTCCGGCGGCCAGGATGCCGATACGCAACAGTGCCATGTCGGACATGCGGTGGGTTCTCCGGTCAACGTGTTCAGGTCTATAAAGAATGGCACGTCAGGCCGCGCCCGCCAAACGCGCGGCTTCCTCAAGGTCCACGCTGACCAGGCGGCTGACGCCCGGCTCGCGCATGGTGACGCCGGAAAGCTGGTGTGCGGCTTCCATCGTCGCCTTGTTGTGGCTGACGAACAGGAACTGCACCTTTTCACTCATCTCCTTGACCATGTTGGCCAGGCGGCCGACGTTGGCCTCGTCCAGCGGCGCGTCCACCTCGTCGAGCAGGCAGAACGGCGCCGGGTTGAGCTGGAAGATGGCGAACACCAGCGCCACAGCGGTCATCGCCTTCTCGCCGCCGGACAGCAGCGAGATGCTGGACACGCGCTTGCCCGGCGGGCGCGCCATGATGGTCACGCCCGTGTCGAGCAGGTCCTCGCCGGTCAGTTCCAGATAGGCGTGGCCGCCGCCGAACAGGCGCGGGTACAGCGCCTGCACGCCGGCGTTGACGCGGTCGAAGGTGTCCTTGAAGCGGCCGCGGGTCTCGCGGTCGATCTTGCGGATCGCCTCTTCCAGCGTTTCCAGCGCGGTGGTCAGGTCCACGTTCTGCGATTCCAGGTACTCCGAGCGCTGCGAGGCCTCGCCGTACTCGTGGATGGCGGCGAGGTTGACCGGCTCCAGCCTGCGCATGCGCGCATCGATCTGCTGCACCGCCTGCTCCCATTCGCCGATGCGCGCCTCCTCGGGCAGGGTGTTGACCACGTCCTCCAGCACGAAGCCGGCCTTCTCCACCGCCGCCTGCAGCTGCTCGGCGCTGAGCACCAGCGCCTGCTGGTCGAGCCGGCGCTGGGAAATGCGCTCGCGCTGCGCCAGCGCCTGTTCGTCGCGCTGGTGGCGGGTCTGCTCCAGCGTGCGCAGCTCGGCATCGATGCCGTCCAGCTGCGCGCGCGCCTCGGCCAGCACGCGGTCCACGCGCACGCGCTCGCCCAGGGTGTTCTGGTGCTCGACCTCCAGCGCCTGCACCGGCGTGTCGCCCTGGTCCAGCTGCGAATGCAGCTCGCCCAGGCGCGTGTCCAGCTGGCCACGCTGGGTGCTCATGCGTTCCAGCGCCTGCGACAGCGAGGCGATCTGCGCGCGTTGCGATTCCAGGGTCAGCGCCAGCGCGTGCATGCCGTCGCGCACGTTGCGCGCGGCGTCGCGCGCCAGATCGCGGGCCTCGGTCAGCTGGCGGCGCTCGCCTTCCAGCGCCTGCCGCGTGGTTTCCAGGTCGCCCATGCTGGACACGGCGTCTTCCAGCCGCACGCGCGCCTCGCCGGCCTGCTCGCGGCTGTTGTCCAGCGCTTCCAGCAACTGTGCAAGTTCGGCCTCGATGCGCTCGATGCGGGTGCGCGCCGATTCCAGCCGGCCGCGCTGGCTCTGCATCTGCCCGGCCAGTTCCGAAGCGCCGCGATGGGCCTGGTACAGCGCCCGCTGCGCTTCCTCGCGCTGCTGCTCGGCGGCCAGCAGCTGTTCACGGAACGCACCGAGCTGGCGCTCGAGTTCGCCTTCGCGCTCCTGCAGGCCTTCGATCTGCTCGCGCAGGGTGACGATCTCGCGCTCGCGCAGCAGGGCACCCTGCTTGGCCGCGCCCTGCCGCGACACCCGCACCCAGCCTTCGCCGAGGCGCTCGCCGTTGCGGGTGATGATCGAATCGCCCTCGTCCAGCCGTCGCTGCAGGTCGCGCGCGGCGGCCAGATCCTCGGCACCATGCAGGCGCGCCAGCAGGCGACGGATCGCCAGCGGTCCCTGCACGCGCGCGGCCAGCGAGGTCGGCGCGAAATCGGCGCTGCCTCCGGCATCGGACACCAGCGCGATGCGGCCCTCGCCCAGTTCGCCCAGCGCATCGACCAGCGCTTCGGGCGCATCGACCAGCACGCCCTCGATCAACTGGCCCAGCGCGCTTTCCACCGCGTTTTCCCAGCCGCTTTCGACAGTGATGCGCTCGCCGACACGCGCGGCCGAATCCAGCCCCTGCGCCTTCAGCCAGGCGACCGCGGCGCCCTGCTCCTGGCCCAGCGCGGCCTGCTGCAGGGTTTCCAGCGAAGACAGTCGACCGCGTGCGGCCTGCGCCTGCTTGCGCACTTCGGCCAGTTCGGCCTGGCTGGTACGCTGCCGCTCCTGCAGCGTCGCCGCGCTTTCCTTGCGCAGTTCCACCTGTTCGTTCAGTTCGTCCAGCGCCGCGGCCTGCGATTCGTGCTGCAGCTGCAGCTGCTCGAATGCCTCGGCCAGCGCTTCCACGTCGAGACCGGCGCGCTCGGCCGCCAGCGCCTCGCGGCGGCGGTCGGCCTCCAGGATCTGGCGATCGAGATAATCGACGCGGGTGCGCTCCACTTCGCCCGAACGGGTGGCTTCGGAGGTATTGCGGTTGTGCGCCTCCCAGCGCTGCTGCCAGTCGTGCAGCGCGGCCTCGGCTTCGCGCAGCCCTTCCTGGCGGAATTCGTTCTCTTCCTGCTGCTGTTCCAGCTGCGGCTCGGCGTCCGCCACCGCCTCGCGCAGCACCATCAGCCGCGCTTCGTCGCCACTGATGTGCTGGCCCAGCTCGGCCAGGGCCTGACGGGTCTCGTCGCGCGCCTTGTGCAGGCGCTGCGCCATCTCGCGCTGGTGCTGGATCTGCTGTTCCAGCCGGGCCAGCGTGCTGCCGACCTGGTAGACGTCGGCCTGCGCGCGGGCCAGCGTCTCGGCTGCTTCCTCGCGGCGCACGCGGCCGGTCTCGATGCGGCTCTCGGCTTCGCGCTGTTCGGCGATCAGCTGCTGCAGTTTGGTTTCCTCGCGCGCCAATGCCTCGCGCAAGCCGCCCAGGCGGGTATCCAGCCCGCGGTACTCCAGCGCCTTCCATTCGGCGTCCTTGACCCGGCGCTCTTCCTGCAGGGCCTGGTACTGCTCGGCCTGGCGCGCCTGCCGGCGGAGGTGCTCGAGCTGCTTGCCGATTTCCTCGCGCAGGTCGTTGAGCCGGTCAAGGTTTTCGCGGGTATGGCGGATGCGGGTCTCGGTCTCCTTGCGGCGCTCCTTGTACTTGGAGATGCCGGCCGCCTCTTCCAGGTAGACGCGCAGGTCTTCCGGGCGCGCCTCGATGATCTGGCTGATCATGCCCTGCTCGATGATCGAGTAGCTGCGCGGGCCCAGGCCGGTACCGAGGAACAGGTCGGTGATGTCGCGGCGCCGGCACTTGGTGCCGTTGAGGTAGTAGTTGCTGCTGCCGTCGCGGCTGACCAGGCGCTTGACCGAGATCTCGTTGAACGCGGCGTACTCGCCGGCGATGGTGTGGTCGGTGTTGTCGAAGATCAGTTCGACCGTGGCCTGCGACACGGGTTTGCGCCCGGCCGAGCCGGAGAAGATCACGTCGGTCAGCGAATCGCCACGCAGGCGGCTGGCCGAACTTTCGCCCATCACCCAGCGCACCGCATCGATGATGTTGGACTTGCCGCAGCCGTTGGGCCCGACCACGCCGGTCATGTTGGTCGGCAGGTGCAGCGTCGTGGGATCGACGAACGACTTGAAACCGGAAAGTTTGATCGTGGATAGACGCATGTGGCAGGAGGTTCCAGTGCCGGGCCGAGGGGGCGGCACCGTGGGTTTTCCGGGGAATCAGGGGTGGGTGGATCGCAATCCGCAGGGAGTATAAGCCCCTCTCCCGCCAGGGCGCCGGCCCGGGGGCATGCCCCGCCGCCACGGGGGAAAGGATAAAAAGAACGGGCGCCTTGCGGCGCCCGTTCCGGATACAGCTTGAACCGCAGGGATCAGGCGTCGGCTTCGACGATGACCTTGACGGTGGCTTCCACGTCGGCGTGCAGCTTGATGACGACGTCGTACTCGCCGACAGCGCGGAAAGCGCCTTCGCCGAGGATGACTTCGCTCTTTTCCAGCGGCAGGCCGGCGGCGGTGAAAGCCTCGGCGATGTCGCGCGGGCCGACCGAACCGTACAGCTTGCCTTCGGTCGACGCGTGGGCGCCGATGGTGACGCTGGCGTCGGCGAACTTGGCGGCGCGGGCTTCGGCACCGTCATGCGAGGCCTTGGCCTTGGCTTCGTACTCGGCGCGCTTGGCTTCGAAGGAAGCAACGTTGGCCTCGGTGGCCGGCACGGCCTTGCCCTGCGGCACGAGGTAGTTGCGGCCGTAGCCCGGCTTCACGTCGACCAGATCGCCCAGGTTGCCCAGGTTGGTCACTTTCTGCAGAAGAATCAGCTTCATTTTCTTGCTCCGTTATTCGTTAGCGATGCACCGTAGGTGCACCGCAACGCTTGCTGTCCGAATGGACGGGGTGAGGCCAGGAGTGAGTCAAGAGGAGTGAGAAGCGAGAGAAAACATCTCACTCCTCACTTCTGCGGCGCTCGCGCCGCCACTCACTTCTGTTCTCAGACGTCGTGGTTGTCCGTGTACGGGATCAGCGCCAGGAAACGGGCGCGCTTGACCGCCGTGGACAGCTGACGCTGGTACTTGGACTTGGTGCCGGTGACGCGGCTCGGCACGATCTTGCCGTTCTCGGTCAGGTACTGGCGCAGGGTGTTGAGATCCTTGTAGTCGATCTCCTTCACACCTTCAGCCGTGAACTTGCAGAACTTGCGGCGACGGAAGAACTTGGACATGAGCTGACTCCTTATTCGGCAGAGGCGGCGTCGTCGCCGGCTTCTTCATTGTTGGAATTGGCAGCTTCGTCGTCGTCGCGACGGCGGCGCTCGCCACGCTCGGGCTTGTCGCCCTTCTCGTCCTTGCTCTTCATGATCAGCGACTGCTCGGTGTCGGCCTCGTCACGCTTGATGACCAGGTTGCGCAGCACGGCGTCGTTGAAGCGGAAGCTTTCGGTCAGTTCGTTCAGCACCGACTGGTCGGCTTCGATGTTCATCAGAACATAGTGGGCCTTGACCAGGTTCTGGATCGGATAGGCCAGCTGGCGGCGGCCCCAGTCTTCCAGACGGTGGATCTTGCCGTTGCCGTTCTCGACCAGCGACTTGTAGCGCTCGACCATGGCCGGGACCTGTTCGCTCTGGTCCGGGTGGACCAGGAACACGACTTCGTAATGACGACTCATGTTTTTCTACCTTTCGGATGTAGCCCTGTCGGGCCGGACAGCCCCCCGCCATGGAACGCGGTGGGGCAAGGATCCCCGCACAAGGAGCGCAGGGAGCCGCGCATTATCCACTGCACGCGCGCGCCAGACAAGTCGACCCTGTGCGGGACCGATCCGGGCCTGAACACAGCGTTCGCCCTGCGCGCCGGCTCCGGCACATTCTTTGCTGCGCCGCAATATTACAATCGGGAACCGTTTCCACGCCGATCCCGGATACGCCGTGCCCTCCCCCTCTTCCCTGGCCGCGACGCTGAACCCGCGGCAACGCACCCTCATCCTGCTGGCCCTGTCCCTGGGCGGCTTCGCCATCGGCACCAGCGAGTTCGCCAGCATGGGCCTGATGCTGGACATCAGCCGCGGGCTGGCGATCAGCGAGGCCCAGGTGGGCCACTTGATCAGCGCCTACGCCATCGGCGTGGTGGTCGGCGCGCCATTGCTGGCCTTCGCCGGCGCCGGCGTCAGCCGCCGCACCCTGTTGCTCTGGCTGATGGGCTTCTACGCGGCCGGCAACCTGGCCAGCGCTCTGGCGCCCAACTACGCCACCATGCTGCTGGCGCGCTTCGTGGCCGGTCTGCCGCACGGCGCCTATTTCGGCGTGGCGATGCTGGTGGCCGCCTCGATCAGCCCGCCCGAGCAGCGCGGCGCAGCGGTCTCGCGGGTGCTGCTGGGCCTGTCCGTCGCCATCCTGGTCGGCAACCCACTGACCACCTGGCTCGGCCAGCAGTTCGTCTGGCGCACCGCCTTCGCCCTGGTCAGCCTGCTGGCACTGGCCACCGTGGCGATGGTCGCGCGCCACCTCCGCCCCGATCCGGACGAGGTCCGCACCTCGCCGATGCGCGAACTGCGCGCCTTCAACCGCGCGCAGGTGTGGCTGGCGCTGGCGATCGGCGCGATCGGCTTCGCCGGCATGTTCTGCGTGTTCACCTACCTGGCGCCGACCCTGGTCAACGTCACTGGCGTGCACGAGCGCTGGATGCCGGTGGCGGTGGGCCTGTTCGGCGTGGGCGCGATCATCGGCAACGTGGCCGGCGGCTGGCTGGTCGACCGCCTGCAGTTCCGCGCCGCTGGCGTACTGCTGGCGTGGTCGATCCTGGTCCTGATGCTGTTCCCGCTGGCCGCCCGCTCGGGCTGGGCCATGGCCCCGGCGATCATCGCGGTCGGCACCATGGGCGCGCTCGCCGTCGCCCTGCAGACCCGGCTGATGGACGCGGCCGGCGAGGCGCAGACCCTGGCCGCAGCCTCCAACCACGCCGCGTTCAATACCGCCAATGCGCTCGGCCCCTGGCTTGGCGGCATGGCGATTGGCGCCGGCTACGGCCATGCCTCCACCGGTTACGTGGGTGCGGCTACCGCTGCGATCGGCCTGCTGCTGTGGATCGCGGCGACCTGGCTGGACCGCCGCCGCGCGGCGCGGCCGCTGGCCTGCTGCCAGTGAACCGCCGGGCGCGGCCGAGGCGGCGCCCTCCCGCTCCGCCTCAGCGGTGGGTTTCGTCGGTGGTGAAGCTCTCGCCGCAGCCGCACTCGGCGGTGGCGTTGGGGTTGTTGAAGGTGAAGGTCTCGCTCAGGCCCTGTTTGCCGAAGTCGATCTCGGTGCCGTCCACCAGGGCCAGGCTGTCGGCGTCGACGAAGATGCGCACGCCGTCCTGTTCGAACACGGTGTCGTCCTCGCGCTGTTCGCGCGCCAGGTCGGTGATGTGGCCCCAGCCCGAGCAGCCGGTGCGGGTCACGCCGAAACGCAGGCCCAGCGCGCCGGGCGTCTGCTCGACGAAACGCTGGACGCGGGCGAAGGCGACGGGAGTGAGATGGATGGCCATGGGGGAACGACTCCGGGGAATTGCGGGGGCGATTATAGGAAAACCCGGCTGTACGAGCCCCGGATGGCGGATTCCTCGCCTGTCCGGCCGCGCAGCCGCTAGAATTCCGTGTTCACAGATCGAGTCGATCAGCAGAGGATTCAAGTCATGACGGTGGTCAGCGTTGCGCACGCCCTGGCCGGGAAGATCCCGGAAGGCGGAGAAGTCACGGTTCGCGGTTGGGTTCGCACGGTCCGTGCCTCCAACGGGCTGGCCTTCGTCAATGTCAGCGACGGCTCCGGCTTCGCTCCGATCCAGGTCGTGGCCACCGATGCGCTGGCCAATTTCGACGACATCAAGCGCCTGACCCCGGGCTGCTCGGTCGTCGCCAGCGGCAAGCTGGTGAAGTCGCAGGGCAAGGGCCAGAGCTTCGAGATCCAGGGCCAGAGCCTGGAAATCGTCGGCTGGGTCGAGGACCCGCTGACCTACCCGATCCAGCCCAAGCCGATGTCGCCGGAATTCCTGCGCGAAGTGGCGCACCTGCGCCCGCGCACCAACCTGTTCGGCGCGGTCACCCGCATCCGCGACTGCCTGGCCAAGGCGGTGCACCGCTATTTCCACGAGAACGGCTACTACTGGATCAGCACGCCGATCATCACCACCTCCGACGCCGAAGGCGCCGGCCAGATGTTCCGCGTCTCCACGCTGGACATGGCCAACCTGCCGCGCGGCGAGAATGGCGGCATCGACTTCAGCCGCGATTTCTTCGGCAAGGAAACCTTCCTGACCGTGTCCGGCCAGCTCAACGTCGAGGCCTACTGCCTGGCACTGAGCAAGGTCTACACCTTCGGCCCGACCTTCCGCGCCGAGAACAGCCACACCACCCGCCACCTGGCCGAATTCTGGATGGTGGAGCCGGAAATCGCCTTCGCCGACCTGGCCGAAGATGCGCGCGTGGCCGAAGAGTTCCTCAAGTACCTGTTCCGCGCCGTGCTCGACGAGCGCGCCGATGACATGGCCTTCATCGCCGAACGCGTGCAGAAGGACGCCATCACCCGCCTGGAGACCTTCGTCAACGCACCGTTCGAGCGCATCGAGTACACCGATGCGGTCAGCCTGCTGCAGAAGTCCGGCCGGAAGTTCGACTATCCGGTCGAATGGGGCCTGGACCTGCAGACCGAGCACGAGCGCTGGCTGACCGAGGAACACGTCGGCCGCCCGGTGGTGGTCACCAACTATCCCGAGCACATCAAGGCCTTCTACATGCGCCTGAACGACGACGGCAAAACCGTCGCCGCGATGGACGTGCTGGCCCCGGGCATCGGCGAGATCATCGGCGGCAGCCAGCGCGAGGAGCGCCTGGACATCCTCGACGCGCGCATGGCGCAGTTCGGCCTGGATCCGGAGCACTACCAGTGGTACCGCGATTTCCGCCGCTACGGCTCGGTGCCGCATGCCGGCTTCGGCCTGGGCTTCGAGCGGCTGGTGGTGTATGTCTGCGGCCTGTCCAACATCCGCGACGCCATCCCCTACCCGCGCGCGCCGGGCTCGGCGGAATTCTGATCCATTGACACGGAGGCCTCGCCGGTGACCCTGTTCCTCGCCCTGTGCTTCGTCGGCGTGGCCATTGCCGGGTTCAGCGCGTTCCTGATCTTCTGGCCGCTGACCCTGGTGCATGTGCGCGACCGCCATCCGGCGATCGCCGGTGGCTTCGGCGACTTCGCCTTCCTCGACGGCAAGGCCCTGCGCTGGCTGGTCGGCGGCCGCTACCGCACGCTCGACGACCGCGCGCTCAGCGGTCTGGCTACCCCGGCCCGGATCGCGCTGTGCGTGATCTGGTTCGGGCTGGGCATGGCCGGCCTGCTCTGGCTCTATTCCCTGGTACTGAAATGAACGACATCGATACTTCCGCCGACCAGTGGTGGCTGGCCAGCCTCGGCACCACCCTGGTATGGGCTCGCCTGCGCGTGCGCCCGGCCGGTACCGCCGAGGTGCTGGACAGCGACGGCAACACCCTGAGCTACGACAGCGAGGACACCGCGCGCGCGCAGCTGTTCGACGCCGAGTTCGTCGCCTGGGACGGGCTGGACGAAGAGGACGCGCTGGCGCGCGGCTTCTCGCTGCATGAAGTGCAGCCACCGCAGGCCGGCAACGACGGCGAGCTGCGCGGACGCATGGTGCAATCGCTGGGCGGGCGCGCCTGAGCGGCCGATGTTCACCCCGCGCGCCTTCGCCGAGCATGATCTGGTCTGGCTGGATCGCCTGCTGGAGCGCGATCCGTTCGTCACGGTGCTGACCACCGGTAGCGACGGCCTGCCCGAACTGACCCGGTTGCCGGTGCTGTACCAGCGCGACGGCGACCGCGTCGAACTGCTCGGCCATTGGGCCCGGGCGAACCCGCAGGCGCGTCATGCCGGTGCCGCCAAAGTGCTGGTCGATGGCCCGCACGGCTATGTATCGGCCAGCTGGTATCCGGACAAGGACAGCGCCGCGCGCGTGCCGACCTGGAACTACGCCAGCGCCGAACTGGGCGGCCGCCTGGAACCCTTCGACGGGGAAGATGCACTGGCCGCGCTGGTCGGCGCGCTCAGCGACCGCTTCGAGGCCGGCGTCGGCCAGGACTGGCGCTTCGAACCGGAGCGCGATGATCAGCGCCGCCAGCTGCGCGGCATCGTCGGCTTCCGCTTCCGGGTCGAACAGGTACAGATCAAACTGAAGTTGAGCCAGAACCACCCGGACGCCAACCAGCAGGCGGTGATCGCCGCACTGGAACGCTTGCCCGGCCCTGCTTCCCATGAATTGGCGCAGTGGATGCGCCGGCATCGCGGGCAGGCCGCCACCGGCGACTGAGCGCACCCGTTTCCCGCGACGACGCAGCCACGCCGGCCGCGCCTTCCTCCCCACCGACGCCAGGGACACCCCCAATGAAAGACATCCGCAGGCTGCTGCAGAACAACCGCGAATGGGCGGACCGGATCGCCAAGGAAGATCCCGGGTTCTTCCACCAGCTGGCCAAGCAGCAACACCCGGAATACCTGTGGATCGGCTGCTCCGATTCGCGCGTGCCGGCCAACCAGATCATTGGCATGGCCCCGGGCGAGGTATTCGTGCACCGCAACGTCGCCAACGTGGTGGCGCACAGCGACCTGAACTGCCTGAGCGTGGTGCAGTACGCGGTGGACCAGCTCAAGGTGAAACACATCCTGATCGTCGGCCACTACGGCTGCGGCGGCGTGCATGCCTGCCTGCACAACACCCGCGTCGGCCTGGCCGACAACTGGCTTCGCCATGTCGGCGACGTGGTGCAGAAGCACTCGGCGATCCTTGACGCGATCGAGGACGACGAGCTCAGGCACGCCCGCCTGTGCGAACTGAACGTCATCGAGCAGGTCGCCAACCTGTGCCGCTCGACCATCGTGGAGGACGCCTGGGCGCGCGGCCAGAAGCTGATGGTGCATGGCTGGGTCTACAGCCTGAAGGACGGCCGCGTCAGCGAGATGGGCATCGACGTGGGCGCGTCCGAAGACCTGAAGCCGGCCTACGAGAGCGCGCTGGCTTTCGTTCCGCGCCATGGCAGGCGCGACTGACTCCCGACCGGAACCCACCATGCCCGCCTCGCCGATCAACCTGCACGCCTGGATCGAAGCCAACCGCCACCTGCTCAAACCGCCGGTGGGCAACAGGATGATCGACAACGGCGATTTCATCGTCATGGTGGTCGGTGGCCCCAACGCGCGCACCGACTTCCACTACGACGAAGGCCCGGAATGGTTCTACCAGCTCGAGGGCGAGATGGTGCTCAAGGTGCAGGAGGACGGCGCGGTACGCGACATCCCGATCCGCGCCGGCGAGATCTTCCTGCTGCCGGCCCGGGTGCCGCATTCGCCACGGCGGCCGCCCGGCGGCATCGGCCTGGTGGTCGAACGCAAGCGCCTGCCGCACGAGCTCGACGGCGTGGCCTGGCACTGCGAGCAGTGCAACCACAAGCTGTACGAGGAGTTCTTCCACCTGGGCAACATCGAGACCGACCTGCCCAAGGTGTTCGACCGTTTCCATTCCTCGCTGCGGCACCGTACCTGCGGACAGTGCGGCGCGGTGCACCCGCTGCCGCCGGTACCGGCTCCGTAACCGTTCCGGCGCCCACTCGCGACGAGACGAAACACGCCGGAAGCATGAGATCGAAGCGAAGCCCCGGGGCTTGACGCCGGTCAGGCCGCAGGGTCGACACATGCCGTAGCCTGAATGGCATGGCGGTACACTGCGGCTTCATTCGCGACGCATCCCAACCGATGAACGAAATCCTGTCCCCGGCCCACGCCACCGCGCTCGACGCGGCCGATCCGCTGCGCCAGCTGCGCGGCCAGTTCCTGTTCCCGCAGCACCAGGGCGCCGACCAGGCCTACTTCGTCGGCAACTCGCTCGGCCTGCAGCCGCGCGGCGCACAGGCGATGGTGCAGGAGGTGATGGACCTGTGGGCGCGCATCGCGGTCGAAGGCCATTTCACCGGCCCGACCCACTGGATGAACTACCACCGCCTGGTGCGCGATCAACTGGCGCGCGTGGTCGGTGCGCGGCCGGTGGAAGTGGTGGCGATGAACACGCTGAGCGTGAACCTGCACCTGATGATGGTCAGCTTCTACCGGCCCACGCGCGAGCGCCCGGCGATCCTGATGGAAGCCGGTGCCTTCCCCACCGACCGCCACGCGGTCGAAGCGCAGATCCGCTTCCATGGCTTCGACCCGGCCACCGACCTGATCGAAGTGCAGCCGGACGAAACCAACGGCACGCTGTCGATGGCGGCGATCGAACGCGCCATCGTCGGGCACGGCAAGCGCGTGGCGCTGGTGCTGTGGCCCGGCGTGCAGTACCGCACCGGACAGGCGTTCGACCTGGACGCGATCACCCGGCTGGCACGCACGCAGGGCGCCAACATCGGCTTCGACCTCGCCCATTCGGTCGGCAACGTGCCGCTGGCGCTGCACGACGTCGCTCCCGATTTCGCGGTGTGGTGCCACTACAAATACCTCAATGGCGGCCCGGGCGCGGTCGCCGGCTGCTTCGTGCACGAACGCCATGCCCGCGACACCACGTTGCCGCGCTTCGCCGGCTGGTGGGGCCATGAGCAGGCCACGCGCTTCCGCATGGCGCCGGAGTTCGTGCCCGAACTGGGCGCCGAAGGCTGGCAGCTGAGCAATCCGCCGGTACTGGGGCTGGCACCGCTGCGCGCCTCGCTGGAGCTTTTCGACCAGGCCGGCATGGAGGCGCTGCGCGCCAAGTCGCTGCAGCTGACCGGCTATCTGGAAACGCTGGTGCGCGCGCGTCTGTCCAATGTGCTGCAGATCGTCACCCCCGCCGAAACCGGGCGGCGCGGCTGCCAGCTGTCGCTGCGCGTGACCGGCGGCCGCGAACAGGGCCGTTCCCTGTTCGAGCATCTGCAGTCGGTCGGCGTGCTCGGCGACTGGCGCGAGCCCGACGTGATCCGCATTTCCCCGACCCCCATGTACAACCGCTACCGCGACGTGCTGCGCTTCGTCGAGGAAGTGGAAGCCTGGGCCGGCCCCTGATCCAACGGAACCAACGACTTGACCGTTTCTTCCCCGCGTCACCTGACCCTGATCGGCGCCGGCCTGGCCGGCTCCCTGCTCGCCATCCTGCTCTCGCGCCGCGGCTGGAGCGTCACCGTCTACGAACGCCGCGGCGACCCGCGCGTGGCCGATTATGAAAGCGGCCGCTCGATCAACCTGGCGCTGGCCGAACGCGGCCGCAACGCACTGCGCCAGGCCGGCGTGGAAGAAGCGGTGATGGAGCGCACGGTGATGATGCGCGGGCGCATGGTGCACCCGCGCGACGGCGGCGCGCCGCAGCTGCAGCGCTACGGCCGCGACGACAGCGAAGTGATCTGGTCGGTGCACCGCAAGGACCTCAACACCACCCTGCTGCAGCTGGCCGAGGACGCCGGCGCCCGCTTCCATTTCCACCGGCGCCTGCACACGGTGGATTTCGACGCCGGCTATGCGCGCTTCATCGACGATCGCGACGACCAGCCGCACGACATCCATTTCGAAACGCCGCTGGTCGGCGCCGACGGTGCCGGCTCGGCGCTGCGCGCGGCGATGAACCGCAAGTCGCCGCTGGGCGAACGCACCGAGTTCCTCGACCACTCCTACAAGGAGCTGGAGATCCCGCCCGGCGCCGACAACGGCTTCCAGATCGAGGCCAATGCGCTGCACATCTGGCCGCGCGGCCGCTACATGTGCATCGCCCTGCCCAACGACGAAGGCACCTTCACCGTCACCCTGTTCCTGCCCAACGAGGGCGATCCGAGTTTCGCCACGGTGCGCAGCGGCGCCGAGGCCGAGGCGCTGTTCGCACGCGAGTTCGCCGATGCGCAGCCGCTGATCCCGCACCTGCGCCGCGACTGGGAACAACACCCGCCCGGCCTGCTCGGCACCCTGTACCTGGACCGCTGGCATCTGGGCGGCAAGGCGGTGCTGCTGGGCGACGCCGCGCACGCGATGGTGCCGTTCCACGGCCAGGGCATGAACTGCGCGTTCGAGGACTGCATCGCGCTGGCGGAACTGCTGGAGGCGCATGGAGACACCGCGCGGGCCTTCGCCGCCTTCGAAGCGGAGCGCAAACCCAACGCCGCGGCGATCCAGCAGATGGCGCTGGACAACTACCTGGAGATGCGCGACCGCGTCGCCGATCCGGCCTTCCTGCTGCAGCGCGAGCTGGAACAGGAACTGCAGCGGCGCTGGCCCACGCGTTTCGTACCGCACTACACCATGGTCACCTTCCTGCACACGCCGTACGCGGTGGCGCTGGAACGCACGCGGCTGCAGCAGCGCATCCTCGCCGAGGCCACCGCCGGCCACGCCACGCTGGAGCGCATCGACTGGACCGCGCTGGAGGAAACCATCCACGCGCAGCTGCCGGTGCTGGAGGGAGCACATTGATGATGCGCGTTCGACAAGCAGCGCCGCCCTCGCCATGGCCGGCGGAAACGACTGGCCGGCGGTAGGACCCCATGCCCGATACCTTCCTGTTCTACGACCTCGAGACCTTCGGCCAGGACCCGCGCCGCACCCGCATCGCGCAGTTCGCCGCGGTGCGCACCGATGCGCAGCTGCAGGTAGTCGACGAGCCGGTCAGCTTCTTCGTCAAGCCGGCCGACGACCTGCTGCCCTCGCCCATCGCCACGCTGATCACCGGCATCACGCCGCAGCGCGCGCTGGCCGAAGGCGTCAGCGAGGCCGAGGCCTTCGCCCGCATCAATGAACTGATGGCGCGCCCGCAGACCTGCACGCTGGGCTACAACACGCTGCGCTTCGACGACGAATTCGTCCGTCACGGCCTGTTCCGCAATTTCTTCGATCCCTACGAACGCGAGTGGCGCGGCGGCAACTCGCGCTGGGACCTGCTGGACATGCTGCGGCTGGTGCACGCGCTGCGACCGGACGGCATCACCTGGCCGCAGCGCGAGGATGGCGCCACCTCGTTCAAGCTCGAACACCTGGCCACGGCCAACGACGTGCGCGAAGGTGATGCGCATGAGGCGCTGTCCGACGTGCATGCCACGCTCGGCATGGCGCGGAAGTTCCAGCTGGCGCAGCCACGCATGTGGGACTACGCGCTGAAACTGCGCGACAAGCGCTTCGTCGCCAGCCTGCTGGACGTGGTGGCGATGCAGCCCGCGCTGCACATCTCGATGCGCTACCCCGCCAGTCGCCTGTGCGCGGCGCCGGTGCTGCCGCTGGCCACGCATCCGCACATCGGCAACCGGGTCATCGTGTTCGACCTGGACGGCGATCCGCAGGCGCTGCTGGACCTGTCCGTGGAAGAGATCGCCCAGCGCCTGTACACCCGCGCCGCCGATCTGCCCGAAGGCCAGCAGCGCATCCCGCTCAAGGAAGTACACCTGAACAAGGTGCCGGCGCTGGTCGCCTGGAATCATCTGCGCGCGCCCGATTTCGAGCGGCTGGGCATCGATCCGGCGGCCATGGACGCGCGCGCCGCGCAGCTGCGCGCGCATGGCCCCGAACTGGCCGAGAAGGTGCGCCGGGTGTTCGCCCGCGAGCGGCCGGCCGAGGGTCCGCCCGATCCCGATGGCGCGCTGTACGACGGCTTCCTCGCCGAAGGCGACCGCGCGCAGCTGGCGCGCGTGCGCACCTGCCCACCCGATGCGCTGGCGGGGATGGAGGCGAACTTCCGCGACCCGCGCCTGCCGGAACTGCTGTTCCGCTATCGCGCGCGCAACCATCCGCGCACGCTGGACGCCGGCGAGCGGGCGCGCTGGGACGACTATCGCCAGCGTCGCTTCACCACGCCGGGCATGGCCGAACAGACGATGGACGAGTACCTGACGCAGATCAGCGCGCTGCGCGGCGAACACCACGACAATCCCGCCTCGCTGGCCCTGCTCGACGCGCTGGAGCAGTGGCGCCATACCCTGCAGGAAACGCCATGACCGCCTATTTCAGCGACGCCAGCTTCAAGTTCCTGCGTGGACTCGCCCGCCACAACGAGAAACCGTGGTTCGCCGAGCACAAGCATCGATATGAGGAACACGTGCGGCAGCCGTTCCTGCGGCTGATCACCGATCTGCAGCCGGACCTGGCGCAGGTCAGTGCGCACTTCCGCGCCGACCCGCGCACCGTCGGCGGCTCGCTGTTCCGCATCTACCGCGACTCGCGCTTCTCCAACGACAAGACCCCGTACAAGACCTGGCAGGGCGCGCGCCTGTTCCATGAGCGCCGCAAGCAGGTGCCGGCGCCGTCGTACTACATCCACCTGGCGCCGGGCGAGAGTTTCGTCGGTGCCGGCATCTGGCACCCGGAACCGGACACGCAGCGCCGCATCCGCCAGTTCATCTTCGACAACCCCGGCAGCTGGAAGGCCGCCGCGCACGCACCGGCCACGCGCCGCCGCTACGAATTCGAGACCAGCGAGAAACTGGTGCGCGCGCCGCGCGGCTTCCCCGCCGATTTCGAGTTCATCGACGACCTCAAGCACCGCAACTGGGTGCTGTGGCGCCCGCTGGAGGACGCAGTCATGACCGGCCCGCGCCTGCGCCAGGCCGTCGCCGCCGACCTCGCCGCCCTGGGCCCGTTCGTCGATTACCTGTGCGCGGCGCTGGACCTGGAGTTCTGAGCGCCCTTCCGCTCAATCCAGCTCCGGCTCGCCTCCCGATGCCGGCTCCAGCTCCACCGGGTCGAAGCTGTAATCAAGCAGATCGCCTGGCCGGCAATCCAATGCCGCACACAGCCGCGCCAGGGTACGGAAACGGATGCCGCGGACCTTGCCGGAACGGAACAGCGACAGCTGCGTTTCGCTGATGCCGACCTGCGCGGCCAGATCGCGCGCCTTGAGCCCGCGGGCCACGATCAGCGCATCCAGCGTCACTTTCACCGGCACGTCAGACGATCCCGTCGAGCGTGGCCTGCAGGGCCGCCGCGCGTTGCAGCAGGCGCGCCAGCAGCGCCAGCACGCCCCCCAGGAGTCCAAGCGCGATATCCGCCAGGCTGAAGTGCAGATAGCTGCCGAACCCCAGCAGCAGATTCTGCAGGCCTGCCATCAGGAACAGGCTGAAGGCCGCACCGGCGAACAACGCCCAGCCCATGGTGCGCAGCGCCGCGACCAGCCCGGCCCCGAACAGCTCTCCCTTCGCCAGAGCGGCAAATGCCGGGCGTGCCTGCCACAGCGCCCCCAGGTAGCACAGCCCGGGCACCAGCGTCAGCAGCCCGCTGGCGGCCTGCCGCCAGTTCCCGGCCTCGTCCGCCAGCAGCATCCGTATCAACGGCAGGCCCCAGCCCGCCACCAACAGTACACAGACGCCGGCACAGATCAGTCCGATCGCCCGGTGCAGGCGTCGACCGGCCTGGCGCAGTTCATGGGAAGACGGTGATTTCACTGCAGCCCCGACTTTAATCTTGACTTAAAGAAAATTGCGGAGGATTTTATCTAAAACTTAAATAAATTCCCATGGCCGCGATTCTTACCCAGCAGCTCACCCGCCGCTTCGACCGTCATGTCGCAGTCCGGCAACTGTGCCTTGAGGTGCCTACCGGCAGCGTCTATGGCTTTCTGGGCCGCAATGGCGCCGGCAAGACCACGACCCTGAAACTGTTGCTCGGCCTGCTTCGGCCCAGTGCAGGCCGGATCTGGATAGATGGTCTTGCGATGGATTCCAACCGCATCGCCGTCGCACGCAGGATCGGCGCCCTGCTGGAAGCCCATGGTTTCCACCCCCGGCTCAGCGGCGCTGCAAATCTCGATCTGACCCGACGCCTGCTTGGCCTGCCCGTCGGTGAGATCGCCCGGGTACTGGAACTGGTCGAACTGCAGCACCAGGCGGGACGCCCGGTGTCGGAATATTCGCTGGGCATGCGCCAGCGGCTGGGTATCGCCCGCGCCCTGCTCGGCTCGCCAACGGTGCTGCTGCTGGACGAACCGGGCAACGGCCTGGATCCGGAAGGCATCATTGCCCTGCGTACCTTCCTGCGCAGCCTGCCCGAGCGCACCGGCGCCACGGTGCTGGTTTCCAGCCATCAATTGACCGAGATCGAACAGAGCGTCAGCCATGTCGGCATCCTGGCCGACGGCAGGCTGGTTCTGCAGGGAGAACTGCCGCAACTGCTGCGCACGCTGCCGGGCGAGCTGCTGCTGGAAACAAGCGACAACGCGCGTGCCGCCGCCCTGCTGCGGCAGTGGGGCAACGCCGCCGAAACCTTCACCGGCGGCGATGGCGCCGCCATGCTGCGGGTGCCGCTGGACGATGCCATCGAACCGCGCCAGACCGCGGCCCTGCTCGCCGCCGCGCTGGTCCGCGAAGGCGTGGCGCTGCATCGCCTGTTGCCACATCGCGGCGGACTGGAGCAGCTCTACCGCAGCGCGGCCGCCATTGGACCGGTCGAACGCCTGGAGCAAGCCGCATGATGTACGCCTGCCTGATGGTCGAATGGCTCAAATTGCGCCGCTCACTGGCCTCCCTGCTGGCGGTGGCCGCACCGGCGCTGGTGGCGGTGTTCGTGTTCTTCAACCTCCTGCGCACGGCGCAGCCACCTCCTCTCGAACAGACGCTGCGCAGTGCGGCGGCGGTGTGGGCTTTCTTCATGCTGCCCATGACCATCACCGCGCTGTCGGCGCTGCTTGCACAGATGGAGCATGCACCACGCACCTGGGACCACCTCAATGCACTGCCGCTGCCGCGCTGGCAACCGCTTCTGGCCAAACTGGCGGCGATCCTGGTGTTGGTGGCGGGGATGAGCGCGGCGGTGCCGCTTCTGGCGTGGCTGGCGGCCGGGCTTGCAGCCTTGCTGCGTCCGGCCGCCGCCATCGCCACGACAGCCGAACCGGCCTCCATCGCCCTGCTGATGGGCCGCATGTTCCTGTCCGCCTTGCTGCTGATGGCGATACAGCTGTGGACCGCGCTGCGCTTTTCCAGCTTCGTGCCATCGCTGGCCCTGGGCATCGGCGGCACGTTCTTCGCCGTGGTCGCCAATGGCGCGCGGGCCGGCGTGTTCATGCCCTGGCAGATGCCGATCAATCAGCTGGCCGCGGAGCCGTGGCGCGCCCATGCCGCATTGCTGGTCGGTGCGGTCGGCGGCGGCGTAGCCATGCTGATCATGCTGATGGATCTCAGCCGTCTCGAGCGGCGCTGACCCGGATACCGTTGTCCGGATTCACGCCACATGGCCGGATTTGCGGCACCCTAGCCGGCAATCGCCCAACGGAGTCGCCACCATGGCCGCCATCCACCACCAGATCTGGATCGACGCACCGCTGGCTACCGTCCACGCCGGCCTGGCCACGGCCGAGGGGCTGGGCCGCTGGTGGATCGCCCACACCGCCAGCGTGATCGATGGCGCCACCGTACTCAGCCACAACCCCGGGCCGGCGCACGGCGTGGTGGCGATGACGGTACTGGAAGTGTCCGCGCAGCGTGTGCGCTGGGAGGTGATCAGCCGGCACCCGGCGCAGAGCCCGGCCTCGGCCTGGACCGGCACCGAAATCCGCTTCGATCTTTCGCGCCGCGCCAGCCCCGGCGCCTGGCGCGGCCTGCCGCACGAGGGCGAGCCGATGACGGTGGTGGAGTTGCAGCACCTGGGCTGGAATCCGGATAGCGAATTCCTCGGTTTCTGCAGCCAGGCCTGGGCCGAGACTCTGGTGATGCTGCGGCGCTGGGCCGAATCCCACCCCGACCTGCCGGCCTGAAACACGGAGCGCGCCGATGAAGAAATGGCTGCTGGCGGTCGCCGCCACCCTGCTGGTGCTGCTCGCCGGCTATGTGGCTGCCGGCCCCTGGCTGGCGATCCACGGTATCGGCAAGGCGATCGAACAGCGCGACGCGGCGCGTCTTTCGCGCTACGTCGATTTCCCCGCGCTGCGGGTCAACCTCAAGGCGCAGCTCGACGACCAGTTGGTGCGGCGCGCCGGCAGCGACCTGCAATCCAGCCTGTTCGGCGTCATGGCGCTGGGCGTGGCCGGCCGCCTGACCGGCGCGGCTGTGGACGTGATGGTCACACCCGCCGGCATCTCCGCCCTGCTGCAGGGCCATGGCGTGTGGAAGCGCGCCACCGGCGATACCGCCGATGGCGACACCTGGGGCCCGCCGGCACCGGCGCGGCCGCTGCAGGGCGCGCGCGGCCGCTACGAATCGCTGTCGCGCTTCACCGCTACCCGGCAACTGGACGACGGCAGCGAAGTGGTCTTCGTGCTGAGCCGGCAGGGGCTGCGCTGGCGCCTGACCGATATCGTGCTGCCGCTGGATGCGCCCGGCTGACGGCAGCATCCGGCCAGGCGTGGGTCCCATGTGCCTGTCGATTTCCACCCCTGTCGTGCGTCGTGGCTGATGGAGAGAACGCAACGGCGCGGTCCGCGCGCCTCTCCACCATCGCCGGTTCCGGCCGGCAGACCGCAGACCCCGACGGGAGCAGGACCATGAGAACACTCAGGATCATCGAACACATCTCGCTGGACGGCGTGATCCAGCACTCCGCCGATGGCGGCGATTTCCCCTTCAGCGACTGGACCGTGCCCTATCGCACGCCGGCCGGCCGTGAAGCGATCACCGCCGCGCATGGCAGCGATTTCGACCTGCTGCTCGGACGCCGCACCTATGACCTCTGGTCGGACTACTGGCCGCAGGCACCGCATGGACCGTTGGCCGACAGCCTCAATGCCGCCACCAAGCACGTCGCCACCCATCGCCCGGAAAGCCTTGCCTGGGGCCCGGCCGAAGGCATCGGCCCGGATCTCATCAGCGATGTGCGCCGCCTCAAATCGCAGGGCGGGCGCGAGCTCATCCTCTCCGGCAGCTCCACCTTGACCTCGCCCCTGCTCGAACACGGACTCGTGGACGAGGTCCTGCTGGTCGTCTATCCGGTCCTGCTCGGTACCGGCAAGCGCTTCTTCGCGGAGGGGACACAGGCACGTTCATTCGAACTGGCTGGCGTGCAGGCGCTGGTGTCCGGCGTCGTCCTCAACAGCTACCGGATGGTCGGCCCGTTGGACGTCAGGAAAGACGGTGCCATTGGATAGGCCCGTTGCGGACGCAGCGCTCGGGGGCGAATGATGGACATCAGTCCGCGTCGGCTGCGGGCGTGATCGATGCGATACAAGGCCCCAGGTCTGCTGGAAGCGTGAAACCGCCCTCTCACGCATGGTGCTAGCATGCCCGTGCAGGCGACGCCTGCCACGCGCGCTCCGCGCAGCCGCCAAGGCAGTTGCCCGCTTCGCTCCCTTTCCTGCGTCATCCGTTCCGGCAGCTCCGGACGGTCGCTCAACGGGAGTTTCCTGTGCCCGGATATTCCGCTTGACAGGCAGGCGCCACGCCCAAGGTACCGGCCCGGCATCCACTTCGCAGCATCCACCGGCCGGGGCGCACCTTGCCCGCAGACAGGCGCCGAAGGCATTGGCCACGCTGCGCAACCTGCATGGAGGGATGCGTTGAACTCATCAACGTGCCAGACACCCGCCGCTGTCCACTGCACGTCTTGCGATGCGGTGTGTTGCCGCCTGACGGTGGTGCTGGGCAGCGAGGACGATGTGCCTTCGCACCTGACCACGCGGCTTCACGGCCTGCGGGTCATGGCCCGCGATACGGAGGGCTGGTGCGTGGCCCTGGATGGGGAAAGGATGAACTGCCGGATCTACGCAAGCCGGCCGGCTGTCTGCAGGTCCTTTGTCATGGGGGGGCCCTATTGCAGAGCCGTCCGCGACGAATATGTGCACCCGGGAACCACGCCATCCAATCGACAACGGCATGAGGAAAAGAGATGAGCACCATCCGCAGATCCAGCAGCCCCCTATCGAAAAGAACCGGCCCGGCTTTCGCGGGCCCACCCCAGCATGGCCCTCTGACCGGTGAACGCATCGCCGCGGACCTGGCCGCATTCGGCAAGGCAGGGGGAAAGATAGAAGTACTCGGCAACACCCCGTTGCGGGGCAAGACCCAAGCCGTGAAACCCACGCCGACCGGTCAGGGTGGCAGGGTGGAACCTGCCGCCACTGACAACCCCTCCAAAAAAGCTTGAAACCTCCCCTCCCCCGAACGGACCACAACTTTGGCCAAGATCAACTATTCATTCGAGAAGCGCCAGCGCGAGCTGGCCAAGAAGAAGCAGAAAGAGGAGAAGCTCGCCAGGAAGCGTGCCGACCCTGGCACATCGCCAGTCGATGCCGCCGCCCGGGAAACATCCACCTCGTGATGCCGCCAGGACGCCCACGCATCGCATGCGGGGGCACCACCATCAGCTTCAACACTGGGTTGCCGAGCGATGTGCAGTCACGTCGCGCGGATTTCCCCTTCGCCCCCGGACAGCAAGGGGCCTGGCGCCGGGGATATGCCACAGAGTCCGCCACACCTGCCGGACGAAAAAAAGAAGCGATGCATATGAACCGCTGGCGTCGCGAGCTCGCTGGGCAGCACGGAACTCCCGCCATCTTCAGGGTTGCACGTGGCGAACCGGCGCAATGAAAAAGCCCGGCACGAAGCCGGGCTTTTCATCAGGCGATCGCAGATCGGATCAGACCACGCGGACCTGGTCGGCCTGCATGCCCTTCTGGCCCTTCACCGCCACGTAGGTGACCTTCTGGCCTTCCTGCAGCGACTTGAAGCCGGACGATTCGATCGAGCGGAAGTGGACGAACAGGTCTTCACCACCACCATCCTGGGTGATGAAGCCAAAACCCTTGGCGTCGTTGAACCACTTCACGGTACCGGACTGGGACTGGGACATTTCAATGCTCCTTGTTGCGGAAGAAGCCGCATTCGCGGCGAGAACGCTGATTCCAAGGAGAATTGAGAAGCGGGTGCAACAGTGCAGACAAGGCATCTACAGCATCGGGCCACGATTCAAGGTGACCCTTGTCATTCAGCCCGGCCACCGTAGAGACTTCCTGCACACAAAGCAAATGCGGCTAGAGTTCCGGTTCAGTCTGGGCGGTCTGGATACGCCCCTGCACCGATGGCGCCCCCGGCAACCCATCGATAAGCTGTTGGCCGCCCGGGGAGCGCAGGCAACGCGACAGGGGTTCGGGGTTCTGTACGAAAACCAGCGACAGCGGCGTGCCGGCCGTGTCCGTCGCGGCAACCGGGGAACCACGCATCGCCCGGCACATCGTTCCAAGGCCACTACCGCCCTGCAGGCGGCCAACAAAGGGGAAGCCAATGAACTGGATCATTCGTCTCGCCCGCTGGCTCTACGCGCTCTTCTATACCTACGTGGGCGCGTCATGGTTCTCCTACCGATTTTTTGGAACTTCATGGCCCGAGCACAAGGAAACGCCGGCGGCCAAGGCATTGACCACGGCGCTGACCGACAGCGGCATCGTCGATCCGCTCATCGCCTCGGCCTGCCTCGTGGGCGGCGCCTGCCTGTTCTTCCGCAGGACCGCCCCGCTCGGCATCGCGATATTGGCGCCATTGGTGACCGGCATCTTCATATTCCATGCCTTCCTCAACCAGGACCTGGCATGGGGCGCATTCCATCTGGGCTATCTGCTGGTGCTGGCGTGGTGCTACCGGTCCGCGTTCCGGCCGCTGTGGACCCATGGCCGTCCACCGGGCGATTGACGGCCCTCCGGACGACAGCGCATTGCGGGACGATGGACGTGGCAAGACGCGGCGTGATCCGTCCCGGTCAGTACCCAGCCCGCTCCCAGGCAGCCGCCAACCGCCTGAACCCGGCGCGCAGCTGCCCGCGCGCGCGCCACGGCAACGCCGCCAACGCCGCCGCGGCCGGCCCAGGTCGCGGCGCGCCGTTCCAGGCGATCGCCACCTTGTTGCTCATATCCGGCTCGTCCAGCTTCAGTACGCGGCCGTCGAAACTACGGCGCAGCCGCGTCAGGTGGGCCCGCGTGTCGGTGTCGTAGAGGTTGCTGGCCATGACGCCGTCGGCGCCCAGCGCCGCGCGGCAGTCGTCGTAGAACGCCTGGGTGGACAGCGCCGCGGGAATGCCCTGCGCGTCGTAGGCGTCGAGCAGCAGCAGGTCGAAGCAGCCACGGTGATCGCGCAGCCAGCGTGCGCCGTCGGCGCATTCGACGTGCAGCCGCGCGTCGTCCGCCGGGATCTGGAATTCACCGCGCAGCGCGATCACGTCCGCATCGTTTTCCGCCACGTCGATGCGTGCCTGCGGCAGGTGGCGGTGACAGAACTTGGTCTGCGCGCCACCGCCGAGCCCGATGATGCCGATGCGGCGCGGCGCCGGGTGCAACCACAACGCAGCGAGCATGGTGCGGGTGTAGCCCACGTGCAGCCGCTGCGGGAACCAGCGCGACATGCGCGTCTGGGTGACGTCGCCATGGAACTGCAGTTCCACGTGCCGCCAGGTACGGCGGACATGGGCGCCTCCGTCGCCGCTCATCCGGCGCTGTCGGCGCTGGCGTTGGCGATGCCGTGCGGCACGTGGCCGGCGGCGACGCTGTGGTGCTGGCGGGCGCTGTCGATGTTGTGCTGGGAGTCGTCGAAGAAGATGTCGGCGCCGAATGCTTCCAGGAACGGGCCCTTGTGGCGGCCACCGAGAAACAGCGCCTCATCCAGGCGCACGCCCCATTCGCGCAGGGTACGGATCACCCGCTCATGCGCCGGCGCCGAGCGTGCGGTGACCAGCGCGGTGCGGATCGGCGCTTCCTCGCCCGCCGGGAACGCGGCCTGCAGCGCATGCAGGGCCGACAGGAAACTGCGGAACGGCCCGCCGCTGAGCGGCTCGTGCGCGTTCTCGCGCTCATGGCGACCGAAAGCCTCCACGCCCTGCTCGCGCGAGATGCGCTCGCCTTCGTCGCCGAAGATCACCGCGTCTCCATCGAAGGCGATGCGCAGCTGCGTGGACGGGCGCCCGGTGTCGGTGGCCGCCGCGGCGGCGGACACCTCGCCGGGACCGCGCGGCAGGATGGTGGCTGCGGCGATGCCATGCACCAGCGCACGCCGCACCGATTCGGGATTGGCGGACAGGAACAGGTCGGTGCCGAACGGCTTGACGTAGGGCCAGGTCGGCTCGCCGGCGGTGAAGGTGGCGCGCACGATGCCCAGGCCGTAGTGCTGGATGGAATTGAAGATGCGCAGCCCGGTATCGGCCGAATTGCGCGAGAGCAGGATCACCTCCACCCGCGGCGTTTCCGCCGGCGCGCCGCCGTTCAGGGCCAGCAGCTTGCGCACCACCGGGAAGGCTACGCCGGGCTTGAGGATGTCGTCCTCGTGCTCGCGCTGGTAGGCGGCGTAGGCCTCCACGCCGTCGTGCTCGAACAGCGCATGGCCTTCTTCAAGGTCGAACAAGGCACGCGATGTCACCGCAACGGTGAGCAGCCTGGGAGTGTTGTCGCCCATGGGTGGACCTGATGGGAAAGCCTGATGGATGGGAGCCAGTCTAACCGGAAGCCCTGCTGCCGACGGCAGCGTCCGCAGGAGCGCACTTCAGTGCGCGATGGAGCTTTACCGGGGAAGCCCGTCGCGCACTGAAGTGCGCTCCTGCAGGATTGTGCCCTTTGCGCTCAGAACTCGAACTGCTCGCTGAGGATGCGTTCTTCCAGATTGTGTTCAGGATCGAACAGCAGGGTCACCTGGCGCTCGCGCGATTCGCGGATGGTCACTTCCACCACGTCGCGGGTCTCGTGCGAGTCGGCGGTGACGCTGACCGGCCGTTTGTACGGATCGAGCACGCGGAAACGCACCTCGGTCTCGGCCTTGAGGATGGCGCCGCGCCAGCGTCGCGGCCGGTAGGGCGCCAGTGGCGTCAGCGCGATGGTGTTCGAACCCAGCGGCAGGATCGGCCCGTGCGCCGAATAGTTGTAGGCGGTGCTGCCGGCCGGAGTGGAGACCAGCACGCCGTCGCAGATCAGCTCCTCCACGCGCTGCTGGCCGTTGAGATCGATGCCGATATGCGCCGCCTGCCGCGTCTGCCGCAGCATCGACACGTCGTTGTAGGCCAGCGAGCCGACCGTGGTGCCCGATTCGGTGCGGGCGATCATTTCCAGCGGGCGCAGGTGCGCCGGCTCGGCCTGCGCCAGCCGCTGCAGCAGGTCGTCGTCGCGATGGTGGTTCATCAAAAAGCCGACCGTACCCAGCTTCATGCCGAATACCGGCTTGCCCGTGCTGCCGTAGCGATGCAGCGTCTGCAGCATGAAGCCGTCGCCGCCCAGCGGGCACAGCACATCGGCATCATCCGGCGCGTGGTCGCCATAGCGCACGGCCAGGCGCTCGCGGGCCTGCTGCGCGGCATCGGTGCTGCTGGCGAGAAAGGCGATGCGGGGGGACATGGCCATCATTGGTTGCCGTAGGGATTGCCGAGGATAACCCGCCACGGCGAATGGCGCGGCAGCAGTCGGGCGCTTGGCATTGATCCTTGCGATGGGAAGGCAGCGCGGCCAGGAGCGTCCCCGCTCCCGTCCGAAGGAGCGGCTTCAGCCGCGACTGCCTGTGCAACGCGTCCGGAAAGCATTCGCGGCTGAAGCCGCTCCTACGGGTAGAAAGCATCGCGGCCAGGGCCGCTCCTGCCGCAACATTCGTTGCTTCCGCAGGAGCGGCCCTGGCCGCGATGCTTTGTCTGGCAGGCGCCGACCCACGGTCGGCACCCTCTGCCAACTTTCTGGAGCAAAGCCCCCTTTGTTAAGGGGGCGCGGCGACAGCCGCGGGGATAGGCAAGCCCGAGGGCGGTGCCGAAAGCCTGCATCGCAGGCTTTCGGGTCGGGCCGGCTTCACCGGCCCGACCACGGGGTTCAAACCCCGTGCGCCGCCAGCTGGCCCAGGCGCTGCACCGCAACCGAGACGGTCGGGTAGTCCAGCGTCTTCTGCTCGGCCAGTTCGGCCAGCATCGCCAGGGTGAAGCGCAGACCGCTGTCATCGCGGCCCAGCCACGCGGCAACCTTGGCCTCGGCGCTGCTGCCCTTCATCGACAACACCTGGCCGGCCAGATTGCGCTGATGCGCGGCCAGTTCGTCGCGCAGCACGCCACGGGCAACAGCGTGCCAGCGGCCGTTGACCTCCAGCGCGTCGATCTGCTCGAACAGCCACGGCATCTGCAGGGCTTCGCCCAGGCGGAAGTGGACCTTGGACACGTCCACCGGCTTGAGCTTGCGGGTGCGGGCCAGTTCGATGATGTCGAACGCCGGCTCCAGGAACTGCAGCTCGGACAGCTGCTGCGCCAGTGCCGCCGGCAGGCCCTTCTCCTTCCACTGCTTGACGCTGGCCTCGTAGGCCGGGCGCTGCGAATCCGACAGCACGCCCGAGGCGATGCGGATGTCGTTGAACGGCCCCTGGTAGCGTTCGACCGCGGCGGTGATGCCGGGCATCGCGCCCGGGCGGTTCAGCAGCCAGCGCACGAATGCACGCTGCAGCTTCCAGATCACCTCCAGCGCGTCGACCTGCACGGCTTCGGGCAGAGTGCCGTCGAGCGCGTCGATCTGCGTCCACAGCGCACGCGCGTCCAGCGTCTCGCGGCTGATGGTGTAGGCCTTGGCGACCTCGGCCACGCTGCGGCCGGTATCTTCCTGCATGCGCATCAGGAAGGTGGCGCCCATGCGGTTGATGGTCTGGTTGGTCACCGCGGTGGCGATGATCTCGCGCTTCAGGCGGTGGCCGCCCATCGCGTCGGCATACTTCTTCTGCAGCGGCTGCGGGAAGTAACGCAGCAGTTCCTTGGACAGGTACGGGTCTTCCGGGATGTCCGACTCCAGCAGCTGCTGGAAGGCGACGATCTTGGAATAGGACAGCAGCACCGCCAGTTCCGGACGGGTCAGGCCCTGTCCGCGCAGCTTGCGCGCGGACAGCTCGGCGTCGGACGGCAGGAACTCGATCTGGCGGTCGAGCAGGCCCTGCTGTTCCAGCGTGCGGATGAAGTGCTGCTTGGAGCCCAGGCGCTTGACGCTCATCCGCTCCATCAGGCTGATGGCCTGGTTCTGGCGGTAGTTGTCCATCAGCACCAGCCCGGCGACCTCGTCGGTCATCGACGCCAGCAGCTTGTTGCGCTGCTCGACAGTGAGCTTCTTCGCGCGCACCACGTCGTTGAGCAGGATCTTGATGTTGACCTCGTGGTCGGAGGTATCAACGCCGGCGGAGTTGTCGATGAAGTCGGTGTTGAGCAGCACGCCGTTGTGCGCGGCCTCGATGCGGCCGAGCTGGGTCATGCCCAGGTTGCCGCCCTCGCCCACGATCCTGCAGCGCAGCTCGCCGCCATTGACGCGCAGGCCATTGTTGGCGCGGTCGCCGACGTCGGCGTTGGTCTCGCCGGCCGATTTCACGTAGGTGCCGATGCCGCCGTTCCACACCAGGTCCACCGGCGCCTTCAGCGCGGCGTTGATCAGGTCGGTCGGGGTCATCGACTTGATGCCGGCGTCGATGCCCAGTGCCTCGCGCACCTGCGGGGTGATCTCGATCGACTTGAGCGAACGCGCGTACACGCCGCCGCCCTTGCTGATCAGCTTGGCGTCGTAGTCGGCCCAGCTCGAACGCGGCACCTTGAACATGCGCGCGCGTTCCTTGAACGAGCTCGCCGCCACCGGGTTCGGATCGAGGAAGATGTGGCGGTGGTCGAACGCGCACACCAGGCGGATGTGTTCAGACAGCAGCATGCCGTTGCCGAACACGTCGCCGGACATGTCGCCGATGCCGACCACGGTGAAGTCCTGCTTCTGGCAGTCGCGGCCCAGCGCCCGGAAGTGGCGCTTGACCGACTCCCACGCGCCGCGCGCGGTGATGCCCATGCCCTTGTGGTCGTAGCCGACCGAGCCGCCCGAGGCGAAGGCGTCGTCCAGCCAGAAGCCGTGCGCGCGGGCGATGCCGTTGGCGGTATCGGAGAACGTCGCGGTGCCCTTGTCGGCGGCCACCACCAGGTACGGGTCGTCCATGTCATGACGCACCACGCCCACCGGCGGCACGATCTTGTTGCCGACGATGTTGTCGGTGATGTCGAGCAGGCCGTTGATGAAGCGCTTGTAGCAGGCCACGCCCTCGGCGAACCATGCATCGCGGTCCACCGCCGGGTCCGGCAGCTGCTTGGCGAAGAAGCCGCCCTTCGAGCCGACCGGCACGATCACGGTGTTCTTCACCATCTGCGCCTTGACCAGGCCCAGCACCTCGGTGCGGAAGTCCTCGCGACGGTCGGACCAGCGCAGGCCGCCACGGGCCACCGGGCCGAAGCGCAGGTGGGTGCCTTCCACGCGCGGGCCGCACACGAAGATTTCGCGGTACGGACGCGGCTTGGGCAGGTCCGGCACCTTGGCGGCATCGAACTTGAAGCTGATGTAGTCGGCCGGGCCACCATCGGCACGCAGGCCGTCCTTGCGCGGCATGTAGTAGCTGGTGCGCAGGGTGGCTTCGATCACGCCGATGAAGCTGCGCAGGATGCGGTCTTCATCCAGGCTCGATACGCCGTCCAGCAGCTTGACCAGGGTGTCGTGCACCAGCGCCATGCGCGCGTCGCGCTTGCCGCCGCGCGCCTTGACCACGCCCTCGAGCAGCTTGACGGTGGCGGCGTCGCCGCCGGCCAGCGCCTTGAACTGCGCCAGCTGCGCGTCGGCCGTGGCCTTGTCGGTGGCCGGCGCCGGCTCGAAGCGGGCTTCGAACAGTTCCACGATCAGGCGCGCCAGCAGCGGGTAGCGGTTGAAGGTGCCTTCGACGTAGGCCTGCGAGAACGGCACACCGATCTGCAGCAGGTACTTGCAGTAGCCGCGCAGCATCGAGACCTGGCGCCAGTCCAGGCCGGTGGCCAGCACCAGGCGGTTGAAACCGTCGTTCTCGGCCTCGCCATGCCACACACGGGCGAAGGCATCGGCGAAGGCGGCGCTGGCGGCAGTCGCGTCGATGGCGCCGACGGTCGATTCGACCTCGAAGTCCTGCACGTAGACCGGCGCATCGTCCACCATCAGGCGGTACGGACGCTCGGCGATCACGCGCAGGCCCATGTTCTCCATCATCGGCAGCACGTCGGACAACGGGATGTCCTTGAGCTGGCGGTACAGCTTCATGCGCAGACCGTCGGCGCCGTCGCGGAGGATCGGCTGCAGGCTCAGGCGCAGGTCGTCAGGACCGGTCAGCGCGTCGAGCTGGGCCACGTCGGCGGCGGCGATCTCGGCGCTGGAGTCCTCGATGTAGCCGGCCGGCAGCGCCTTGCCGATGCGCGAGGCGATGCGCAGGCCTTCGCTTTCGCCGTGGCTGGCGACCAGCGCTTCGCGCAGGTCGTCCTGCCAGTTGCGCAGCGCATGGGCCAGGCGCTTTTCCAGGCCCTCGGTGTCCAGGTCCAGGCTCTGCCCGGCCTTCGGGCGCACGATCAGGTGCACCTGCGCCAGCGGCGAGTCGCCGAGCACCACGCTGGAGTCGACGTATTCGCCCTGCAGCGCGTCGCGCAGCAGGGCCTCGATGCGCAGGCGCACATCGGTGTTGAAGCGTTCGCGCGGCAGGAACACCAGCGCGGAGATGAAACGGCTGAACTTGTCGCGGCGCAGGAACAGGCGGCTGCGCACGCGCTCCTGCAGGCCCAGCACGCCCATCGCGGTGCGGAACAGCTCGTCCTCGCTGGACTGGAACAGTTCCTCGCGCGGCAGCGATTCGAGGATGTGGCGCAGCGCCTTGCCGCTGTGGCTGGACGGGCTCAGGCCCGAACGCTTCATCACGTTCTCGTAGCGCTGGCGCACCAGCGGGATTTCCCACGGACGGCGATTGTAGGCGCTGGAGGTGAACAGGCCGAGGAAGCGCTGCTCGCCGACGATCCTGCCCTTGGCGTCGAATTCCAGCACGCCGATGTAATCCATGTAGCCGCCGCGGTGGATGCGCGAACGGGCATTGGTCTTGGTCAGGATCAGCGCGTCGGTCAGGCCGCTGGTGGTGTTCAGGCCCTGCGCCGCCAGCCCCTTGACCGGGCGCGCCACCGAGGTGTCCTTGCCGCGCATCAGGCCCAGACCGGTGCCGTTCTGGGCGGCCAGCACGTCTTCCTTGCCCTGCTTGCCGACCTTGTATTCACGGTAGCCGAAGAAGGTGAAATGGTTGTCCGCGGCCCAGCGCAGGAATTCCTGCGCCTCATGGCGCGATTCCTCGCTCACCGGCAGCGTACGCTGGCCCAGGTCGTCGGCCAGGGCCAGCGCCTTGTCGCGCATCGGCTCCCAGTCCTTGACGATGGAACGCACTTCTTCCAGCGCTTCGTTCACGCGCTTTGCCACCGCGTCCATCGCCTCGGCCGGCTGGCGGTCGATCTCCAGCAGCATCACCGACTCCGGCGAACCCTCGCCGACACCGGCCAGCTTGCCGGCCTTGTCGCGGCCGAGCGCGATCACCGGGTGGCCCAGCACATGCACGCCCACGCCCATGTCGGCCAGCGCCAGCGAAACGGTGTCCACCAGGAACGGCATGTCGTCGTTGACGATCTGCAGCACGGTGTGGGCCGACTCCCAGCCGTCCGTCTTCAGGCCCGGGTTGAACACGCGGACATTGGCCTTGCCCGGCTTGCGCACGCGGGCGAACTCCAGGATGCCGGCGGCCAGTGCCGCCCAGTCCTCGGCGCGATGCGCGCTGAATTCGTCGGCTTCCATGCGCTTGTAGAACGCCGAGGCGAATGCCACCGCCTGGGCCTGGGCCGCGGCGGGGTAACGCTTGCGCAAAGCCGCAAAAACCGGCTCCAGGGACAGGCCGGCCTCGGCAACACTCTGCTTGGCAGCCGGTTGGGATTTCGTTTTTGCGGACTTGGCAGCGTTGTTTTGCGATTTCATGGTTGAGCTTTCAGTGGGCTCCTGGGGAGGCGCGATTGTAGCCCCCGCCATCCGAAGAGCCTTGTTGCAGGGCCGCAATCGGGCTTTGCAGAATCCATCAAAACCACTCTCAACCAACTGTTTCAGAAAAGATTTTTCCTGGAAAACCCATCTCTTGGTGATGACAAATAAAAGCAGCGGGAAGCGCCTTTTCGCGCCGCTTTACCAATTGTGAACTGGACGGTATAGTCCAATCCGTGCATCCCGAGCCCTCCCGACCCGCGCCCGCCGACACACGCGACCAGCGCGTGTTCGACGCCGTGCGCGAACTGCTGGCGACCCAGGGCATGCACCTGAGCATGGATGCGGTGGCCGCGCACGTGGGCTGCTCCAAGCAGACCCTCTACAGCCGCTACGGCAGCAAGCGCGAACTGCTCGGCCTGGCGATGCGCCAGCACGTCAGCATCGCCGCCGCGCCGCTGGCTGGTGGCGATGAGCGTCCGCTGCGCGAGGTATTGCTGGATTTCGCCCTGCGCTATCTGGAGAACCGCAACCAGCCGCGCAGCCGCCAGGCCGCGCAGCTGATCGCCAGCGGCGCCCAGGAGTTCCGCGAAGAGGTCCGCGCGCTGTACCACAGCGGCGCCGATGCCCTGCGCGACCAGCTGGCTGAATGGATGCGAACCGAGATGGCCCGCGGGCGCATCATCCATGACGATCCGCATTTCATGGCCGAGATGCTAATAAGCATGATCGCCGGTCAGGATTTCGAACGACAACGCTTCCATGCCCCCCACCGCGACGACCCGAAGGTGCGCCGCCGGTGGGCCGAATTCGCCGTCGATGCCTTCCTGCGCGCCTTCCCGGCGCCGCCGGCCGGCATCCCCGGTACTCGCTGAAAACAACCCTCGGAGTTTCCCCGATGACCTCCCCGCTCCGCATCCTCGCCCTCTCCGGCGCCCTGGCCCTGGGCCTGACCGCCTGCAAGAAGCCACAGGAACAGGCCGCCCCGCCGCCGCCGGACGTCGGTGTCGTCGAGGCCAAGCCGCAGACCCTGCCGCTGCAGCGCGAGCTGGTCGGCCGGTTGTCGCCATTCCGTTCGGCCGACGTACGCGCACGGGTCTCCGGCGTGCTGCTCAAGCGCGTCTATGAAGAAGGCAGCGCGGTGAAGGAAGGCCAGCTGCTGTTCCAGATCGACCCGGCACCACTGCGCGCCTCGCTGGCCTCGGCCGAAGCCTCGCTGGCCTCGGCCCGCGCCAGCTACGCCAACGCCAGGACCGCCGCCGAGCGCGCACGCTCGCTGGCGCCGCAGAGCTATGTCTCCAAGTCGGACCTGGACAACGCCGAGGCCACCGAGCGTACCGCCGCGGCGGCCGTGCAACAGGCGCAGGCCGCGGTGGCCACCGCCCGCATCAGCCTGGGCTACGCCAATGTCACCGCGCCCATCGCCGGTGTGGCCGGCAAGCAGCAGGTGACCGAGGGCGCGCTGGTCGGCCAGGGCGAGGCGACCCTGCTGACCACCGTCGACCAGATCGACCCGCTGTACGTCAATTTCTCGATGACCGCCGACGAACTGAGCGCACTGCGCGCCGCCCAGGCCAAGGGCGCGGTGGCGCTGGCCGGCGACGGCAAGACCACGGTGCAGGTCAACCTGCCCGACGGCACGCCATACACCCACGAGGGCACGCTGGACTTCTCGGCCACCACGGTCGACCCGGCCACCGGCGCGGTCTCGCTGCGCGCGCAGCTGCCCAACCCCGAGCGCACCCTGCTGCCGGGCTCGTTCGTCAGCTTCAAGGCCAACCTGGGCGAGCGCAACAACGCCTTCCTGATCCCGCAGCAGGCCGTGCTGCGCGATACCCGCGGCGGCTATGTGCTGGTCGTGGGCAGCGACGGCAACGTGGCGCGCAAGGACGTGGCGCTGGAAAGCCAGCAGAACGGCAACTGGCTGGTCTCCTCCGGCCTGGCCGCTGGCGACAAGGTCATCGTCTCGGGCGTGCAGAAGGTCAAGGAAGGCGCTCCGGCCAAGCCCTCGCCGTGGCAGCCGGCCGCCGCCCAGCCCGCCACCAGGCCCGCCGCGCCGGCGCCGGCCAAGTAAGGGAACCGGGAATCCGTCATGCCTAAATTCTTCATCGAACACCCGGTATTCGCCTGGGTGGTGGCCATCCTGATCTCGCTGGGCGGCGTGATCTCGATCCTCAACCTGGGCGTGGAGTCCTACCCCAGCGTCGCCCCGCCGCAGGTCACGGTGAGCGCCACCTACCCCGGCGCCAGCGCCGCCACCGCCGAGAAATCGGTCACCCAGGTGATCGAGCAGCAGCTGACCGGCATCGACAACCTGGTCTATTTCAGCTCGTCTTCGTCCTCGACCGGCCGTGTCAGCATCACCCTGACCTTCGACAGCGGCACCAATGCCGACATCGCCCAGGTGCAGGTGCAGAACAAGGTGGCGCTGGCCACCCCGCGCCTGCCCGCCGAGGTGACCAAGCAGGGCGTGGTAGTGGCCAAGGCCAACGCCGGCTTCCTGATGGCCATCGGCGTGCGCTCGGACGACGGCTCGGTGGACCGCGACGCGCTCAACGACATCGTCGGTTCGCGCGTGCTCGACCAGATCTCGCGCGTGCCCGGCGTCGGCAGCACCCAGCAGTTCGGCTCCGAGTACGCCATGCGCATCTGGCTCAACCCGGAGAAGCTGCAGGGCTACCACCTGTCGGCCACCGACGTGTACAACGCCATCGGCACGCAGAACCTGCAGTTCGCCGCCGGTTCGGTGGGCGGCGACCCGGCCCCGAACGGCCAGGCGTTCACCGCCACCGTCGCCGCCGAAGGCCGCTACAGCACGCCCGAGGAGTTCGAGAACACCATCCTGCGGGCCAATGCCGACGGCAGCGTGGTGCGGCTGAAGGACGTGGCCAGCGTCGCCTTCGGCGCGTCCAACTACGGCTTCGACACGCGCTACAACGGCAAGCCGGTGGCCGCCTTCGCCATCCAGCTGCTGCCCGGCGCCAACGCCCTGGACGTGTCCAAGGCGGTGCGCGCCAAGATGGACGACCTCGCCCCCAGCTTCCCGCCGGGCGTGAGCTGGTTCACCCCGTTCGACAGCACCACCTTCGTCACCATCTCGATCAAGGAAGTGATCCATACGCTGGTGGAAGCCATCGTGCTGGTGTTCCTGGTGATGCTGGTCTTCCTGCAGAACTTCCGCGCCACGATCATCCCCACCCTGGTCATCCCGGTGGCCCTGCTCGGCACCTTCATGGGCATGCTGGCGATCGGCTTCACCATCAACCAGCTGACCCTGTTCGCGATGGTGCTGGCGATCGGCATCGTGGTCGACGATGCGATCGTGGTGATCGAGAACGTCGAACGCATCATGAGCGAGGAGAAGCTCGACCCGAAGCCGGCCACGCAGAAGGCGATGGGCCAGATCACCGGCGCGGTGGTGGCGATCACCGTGGTGCTGGCGGCGGTGTTCATCCCCAGCGCCATGCAGCCCGGCGCCTCGGGCGAGATCTACAAGCAGTTCGCACTGACCATCGCCATGTCGATGGGCTTCTCGGCGCTGCTGGCGCTGAGCTTCACCCCGGCGTTGTGCGCGGCCTTCCTCAAGCCAACCCACAACGACAACCCGAACTGGGTCTACCGCACCTTCAACAAGTACTACGGCAAGCTCGAAAAGAGCTATGTCGGCACGGTCGGCAGCGTCATCAGGCACAGCCCGCGCTGGCTGATGGTGTTCGCGCTGCTGGTGGTGCTGTGCGGCTTCCTGTTCACCCGCCTGCCCGGCAGCTTCCTGCCGGAAGAGGACCAGGGCTATGCGCTGGCCATCGTGCAGCTGCCGCCGGGCGCGACCAAGGGCCGCACCACCGTGGTGTTCGACCAGCTGTACGGAATGATGAAGGACGACCCGTCCTTCGAAGGCATGATGCAGGTCACCGGTTTCAGCTTCGTCGGCTCGGGCGAGAACGTCGGCATGGCGTTCATCCGCCTCAAGGACTGGGACGCCCGCAAGGAAACCGCGCCGCAGTTCATCCAGAAGATGAACGGCATGGCCTTCGTCGGCATCAAGGACGCGCAGGTGTTCTTCGTCAACCTGCCGACGGTGCAGGGCCTGGGCCAGTTCGGCGGCTTCGACATGTGGCTGCAGGACCGTGCCGGCGCCGGCCAGGATGCGCTGATGGAAGCGCGCAATACCCTGCTCGGCGCGGCGTCGAACGACAAGTCGCTGGTCGCGGTGCGCCCCAATACGCTGGAGAACTCGCCGCAGCTGCAGCTGAAGGTCGACCGTGTGCAGGCCCAGGCCATGGGCGTGTCGGTCAATGACGTCTACACCGCGATCCAGATGATGCTGGCGCCGGTCTACGTCAACGACTTCTTCTACGGCGGGCGCATCAAGCGCGTGAACATGCAGGCCGACGCCGCCTACCGCACCGGCCCGGAATCGCTGCGCAGCTACTACGTGCCCAGTTCGCTGAGCAAGGACGCCGACGGCCAGCGCTCGATGATCCCGCTCAGCACGGTGGTCAAGTCCGAGTGGATCTACGCGCCGCCGGCGCTGAGCCGCTACAACGGCTACTCGGCGGTGAACATCGTCGGCTCGCCGGCGCCGGGCGGCAGTTCCGGCCAGGCGATGGCGACCATGGAGAACCTGGTCCACAACGACCTGCCCAACGGTTTCGGCTACGACTGGAGCGGCATGTCCTACCAGGAAATCCTGGCCGGCAACGCCGCCGCCCTGCTGATGGTGCTGTCGGTGGTGGTGGTGTTCCTGTGCCTTGCCGCGCTGTACGAGAGCTGGTCGATCCCGGTCTCGGTGCTGCTGGTGGTGCCGGTCGGCATCCTCGGCGCGGTGGTGTTCTCGATGCTGCGCGGCCTGCCCAACGACCTGTACTTCAAGATCGGCATGGTGACGGTCATTGGCCTGGCCGCGAAGAACGCGATCCTGATCGTGGAGTTCGCGGTGGAGCAGCGCGCCGCCGGTAAGACCCTGCGCGAGGCCGCCATCGAAGCGGCGCACCTGCGCTTCCGCCCGATCCTGATGACCTCGTTCGCGTTCATCCTGGGCGTGCTGCCGATGGCCATCTCCACCGGCGCCGGCGCCAACGCCCGCCACTCGCTGGGCACCGGCGTCATCGGCGGCATGCTGTTCGCCACCGTCATCGGCGTGCTGCTGATCCCGCTGTTCTTCGTCACCGTGCGCCGCGTGCTCGGCGACAGGCTGGACGAACAGTCCAGGCAGTTCATCGAGCAGCACAAGGTGCGTACGGTGCAGCAGGATCGCTGATCCGGCTGCAAGCCCTGGAACGACGAAGCCCCGGCAATGCCGGGGCTTCGTTTTTCACTCTGCAGAGCGCACCATGGGGCGCTCCCGCCGCCAGAGTCAGCGCACGCCGGTCTCGTTGCGGGCGATGACCAGGCGCTGGATCTCGCTGGTGCCTTCGTAGATCTCGGTGATCTTGGCGTCGCGGAAGTAGCGCTCCAGCGGCATTTCCTTGGAATAGCCCATGCCGCCGTGGATCTGCACGGCCTGGTGGGCGATCCACATCGCCGCTTCCGAGGCGGTCAGCTTGGCCACCGCGGCTTCGGTTGAGAACTTCTTCCCCTGGGCCTTGGTCCATGCCGCGCGCAGGGTCAGCAGCAGCGCCGCGTCCAGTTTGCACTTCATGTCGGCGATCTTGGCCTGGATCATCTGGAAGCTGCCGATCGGCGCGCCGAAGGACTTGCGCTCGCGCACATAGGCCAGCGACGCCTCGTAGGCCGCGCGGGCGATGCCCACCGCCTGCGAGGCGATGCCGATGCGGCCGGAGTCGAGCAGGCTCATCGCGATCTTGAAACCCTGCCCCTCAGCGCCGATCACATCCTCGGCGCGCGCCACGTAATCCTGGAACTCGATCTCGCAGGTAGCCGAGGCGCGCACGCCGAGCTTGGGCTCGGTCTTGCCGCGGCCAAAGCCCGGGCGGGTGGTGTCGATCATGAAGGCGGTGATGCCGCGTGCGCCCTGCGACGGGTCGGTCATCGCGAACAGCACGATGTAGCGCGCCACCGGGCCGGAGGTGATCCAGCTCTTCTGGCCGTTGATCACGTAGGAACCGTCGGCCTGCTTCAGCGCGCGGCAGCGCATGGCGGTGGCGTCGGAACCGGACTGCGATTCGGTCAGGGCGAAGGCGCCGATCTCGCGGCCTTCGGCAATCGCGCGCACGTACAGCTGCTTCTGTTCCTCGCTGCCATGGCTGAGCACGGCGTTGCAGAACAGCGAGTTGTTGACCGACATGATGGTGGCATGCGCGGCGTCGGCGGCGGAGACCTCGACGATCGCCAGCACGCTGGATACCGGGTCCATGCCGGCACCGCCGTATTCGACCGGCACCTCGATGCCCATCAGGCCGTTCTCGCCGAGCAGGCGGATGTTCTCCAGCGGGTATTCGCCGGTCGCATCGTGGTGTTCGGCGCTGGGCGCGATCTTCTCTTGGGCGATGCGGCGGGCGACATCCTGCAGCATCAGTTGTTCGTCGGAAAAGCTGAAATCCACTGCACCCCTCCCAGGGCGTTACGAAGTTGCGATTGTAACCATCGCGACCGCCTCCGCCCATGCGCGCCTTGACCGCATCGCCCCGTCCGACCGAGAATATCTCTATATCGCGATAGGTAGATATTTATGGATCTGGAAGACTGGTCGACCCGCCTGAAGGTGTTCGCCGACGCCACCCGCGTGCGCCTGTTGACGCTGCTGGAACAGGAAGAGCTGACCGTGGCCGAACTGTCGGCCATCACCACGCTGGCACAGCCGCGCGTATCCACCCATCTGGCCCGGCTGAAGGAAGCCGGGCTGGTGCGCGACCGCCGCGCCGGCGTGTCGGCCTACTATCGCTTCGACGAGGCCGCGCTGGATCCGGCGCAGCGCGCATTGTGGCATGCCCTGAGCAACGGCAGCGACGACCCGCTGCTGCGCCAGGATGCCGAGCGCGTGCCCGCGGTGCTGGCGATGCGCGCCGCCGACCAGAACTGGGCCGACAGCGTGGCCGGCGACATGGAGCGCCACTACTCCCCGGGCCGCACCTGGGAGGCGCTGGCGCGCAGCGCGCTGCCGCTGCTGGAAACCGGCGACGTACTCGACATCGCCTCTGGCGACGGCGTACTGGCCGAACTGCTGGCCCCGCACGCGCAACGCTATGTCTGCGTCGACACCAGCGCGCGCGTGGTCGCCGCGGCCAGCGAGCGCCTGCGCAAACTGCCCAACGTGGAAGTACGCGAGGGCGACATGCACAAGCTGCCGTTCGACGACGGCAGCTTCGACCTGGTGGTGCTGATGCATGCCCTCACCTACGCCAGCCACCCGGCCAAGGCCGTGGCCGAAGGCGCGCGCGTGCTGCGCCCCGGTGGACGGCTGATGCTGTGCAGCCTGGCCCGCCACGAGCACAAGGCGGCAGTGGAGGCTTACGGCCACGTCAACCTCGGCTTCACCGGCAAGGATCTGCGCAGGTTCGTCGAGAAGGCCGGGCTGGAAGTGTCCAGCCTGGAAACCGTCACCCGCGAGAAGCGCCCGCCGCATTTCGAGGTGATCTCGCTGATCGCCCATCGGTCCTGAAGCCCGGCGCGCGCCTCCCTCCCCTCCCCGATTCCACGTCACGGTCCGCCCATGCACGCCCTCCCCTGGCTCCACCCCGAACGCGTCGCCAAGCTGCTGCGCGCCCTCGAACAGCGCATCCTGGTCATCGACGGTGCCATGGGCACGATGATCCAGCGCCATGGGCTGGAGGAAGCCGACTATCGCGGGCAGCGTTTCGCCGAGGGCTTCGACAGCAGCCACGTCCATGGTCCCGGCTGCGGCCATGACCTGAAGGGCAACAACGACCTGCTGCTGCTGACCCGGCCGGAGATCATCGCCGGCATCCACACGGCCTATCTGGAAGCCGGCGCCGACCTGGTGGAAACCAACACCTTCAACGCCACCTCGGTCAGCCAGGCCGACTACCACCTCCAGCACCTGGTCTATGAGTTGAACAAGGCCGGCGCGCAGGTGGCGCGGCGGTGCTGCGACGCCGTCGAAGCCGACGATCTAGCCAACGACCGGCCGGAAAAACCGCGCTTCGTGATCGGCGTGCTCGGCCCGACCAGCCGCACCGCTTCGATCAGCCCGAACGTCAACGATCCGGGCTTCCGCAACACCAGCTTCGACGAACTGCGCACGACCTACCGCGAGGCCATCGACGGGTTGATCGACGGCGGCGCCGATACGCTGATGGTGGAAACCATCTTCGACACGCTCAACGCCAAGGCCGCGCTGTTCGCCATCGAGGAAGCCTTCGACGCGCGCGGCGCGCGCCTGCCGGTGATGATCTCCGGCACCATCACCGACGCCTCCGGCCGCACCCTGTCCGGGCAGACCGCCGAAGCCTTTTACGCATCGGTCGCGCACGGCCAGCCGCTGTCGATCGGCTTCAACTGCGCGCTCGGCGCGACTGACATGCGCCCGCACGTGGAAACGCTGGCGCAGGTGTCCAGCGGCTACGTCAGCGCCCATCCCAACGCCGGCCTGCCCAATGCGTTCGGCGAGTACGACGAGACGCCGGAGGAAATGGCCGCCACGCTGAAGGAGTTCGCAACCTCCGGCCTGCTGAACCTGGTCGGCGGCTGCTGCGGCACCACCCCGGCGCACATCAAGGCGATCGCCGGGGCGGTGGCGGGCGTGCCGCCGCGCGCATTGCCGCAAACGCAGGAGCAGGCCGCATGAACACCACGCCCTACACCCGCCTGTCCGGGCTGGAACCGCTGGTCATCACCCCCGACCTGCTGTTCATCAACGTCGGCGAGCGCACCAACGTCACCGGCAGCGCGCAGTTCAAGAAACTGATCAAGGAAGACTGCTACGAGGAAGCGGTGGACGTGGCGCGCCAGCAGGTCGCCAGCGGCGCGCAGATCCTCGACGTCAACATGGACGAGGGCCTGATCGATTCCGAGAAGGCGATGACCCGCTTCCTCAACCTGATCATGTCCGAGCCGGACATCGCCCGCATCCCGGTGATGGTGGATTCGTCGAAATGGAGCGTGATCGAAGCCGGCCTGAAGTGCCTGCAGGGCAAGAGCGTGGTCAATTCGATCTCGCTCAAGGAAGGCGAAGCGGCCTTCATCGAACACGCGAAGCTGGTGCGCCGCTACGGCGCCGCCGCGGTGGTGATGGCCTTCGACGAGGACGGCCAGGCCGACACCTGCGCGCGCAAGGTGGAAATCTGCACCCGCGCCTACCGCATCCTCGTCGAGCAGGTCGGCTTCCCGCCGCAGGACATCATCTTCGACCCGAACATCTTCGCCGTCGCCACCGGCATCGAGGAGCATGACAACTACGCGGTGGACTTCATCGAAGCCACCCGCATCATCAAGCGCACGCTGCCCCGCTGCCACGTGTCCGGCGGCGTGTCGAACGTGTCGTTTTCCTTCCGCGGCAACGAGACCGTGCGCCAGGCGATCCATTCGGTGTTCCTGTACCACGCGATCAGGGCGGGCATGGACATGGGCATCGTCAACGCCGGCGCGTTGCCGATCTACGACCAGCTCGACCCGGAACTGCGCGAGCGCGTGGAGGACGTGATCCTCAACCGCCGCAAGGACGGCACCGAGCGCCTGCTGGAAATCGCCGAACGCTACAAGGGCAAGAAGGGCGAGAAGAAGACCGAGGACCTGGGCTGGCGCCAGAAGCCGGTGCGCGAGCGCCTGGCGCATGCGCTGGTGCAGGGGCTGGACGCATGGGTGGAGGAAGACACCGAGGAAGCGCGGCAGCAGGCCGCGCGTCCGCTGGACGTGATCGAAGGCCCGTTGATGGACGGCATGAACGTGGTCGGCGACCTGTTCGGCGCCGGCAAGATGTTCCTGCCGCAGGTGGTCAAGTCGGCGCGGGTGATGAAGAAGGCGGTGGCCTACCTGCTGCCCTTCATCGAGGCCGAGAAACTGCGCACCGGCGACGTCGGCAAGAGCAACGGCAAGATCGTCATGGCCACGGTCAAGGGCGACGTACACGACATCGGCAAGAACATCGTCGGCGTGGTCCTGGCCTGCAACAACTTCGAGGTGATCGACCTCGGCGTGATGGTGCCGGCGCAGAAGATCATCGACACCGCGCTGGCCGAGAACGCCGACCTGATCGGCGTATCCGGCCTGATCACCCCGTCGCTGGAAGAGATGAGCCACGTCGCCCGCGAGATGCAGCGGCAGAACCTGAGCATCCCGCTGATGATCGGCGGCGCCACCACCTCGCGCGCGCATACCGCCCTGAAGATCGACCCGCACTACAAATCGCCGACGATCTGGGTGAAGGACGCATCGCGCGCGGTCGGCGTGGCGCAGTCGCTGATCTCCGATGAGCTGCGCGGCCCGTTCGTCGCCGCCAACGAGGCCGACTACGCCGATATCCGCCAGCGCCACCGCAACCGCGGCGACGCCAAGCGGCTGGTGTCGCTGGACCACGCGCGCGGCCAGCGCTTCACCTGCGACTGGACGCGATACACGCCACCTGCGCCGAAGCAGCCCGGCCTGCACGTGTTCGAGGACTGGCCGCTGGACGACCTGCTGCCATTCATCGACTGGTCGCCGTTCTTCAGTGCCTGGGAGCTGGCCGGCAAATTCCCGGCGATCCTGACCGACGAGATCGTCGGCCCGCAGGCCACCGAGTTGTACGCGGATGCGCGGGCGCTGCTGGACCGGATCATCAGGGAAAAGTGGCTGACGGCCAAGGCGGTGTTCGCGTTGTGGCCGGCCAACAGCCGCGGCGACGACGTGGTCATCGAGCGTGGTGGCGAATCCACCACCCTGCACTTCCTGCGCCAGCAGGTCGACAAGCCCGCCGAACGCCCCGACTTCTGCCTGGCCGACTTCATCGCCCCGGAAGACAGCGGCAAGCAGGACTGGATCGGCGGTTTCGCGGTCACCGCCGGGCTCGGCATCGAGCCCCACCTGGAACGCTTCCGCACCGAGTTCGACGACTACAACGCGATCCTGCTCAAGGCGCTGGCCGACCGCCTGGCCGAGGCATTGGCCGAGCGCCTGCACCACCGCGTGCGCACCGAGTACTGGGGCTATGCCACGGACGAGGCGCTGGACAACGAGGCATTGATCGCCGAGCAGTACGCCGGCATCCGCCCCGCACCCGGCTACCCGGCCTGCCCGGAACACAGCGAGAAGCGCATGCTGTTCGACCTGCTCGATGCCGAACGCAATGCCGGCATGCTCCTGACCGAAGGCTTCGCGATGCTGCCGGCGGCAGCGGTGTCCGGCTACTACTTCAGCCATCCGCAGAGCCAATACTTCGTGGTCGGCCGCGTGTCCAAGGAACAGGTGGCCGACTACGCGCGGCGCAAGGGCGTGGACCGGGCGCAGGCGGAGAGGTGGCTGGCTTCGAATCTGGACTACGACCCTGAATGAAAAGGCGCCTCGCAGATGCGGGGAAACCCGGATGCGTGGCGACGCGCTGCACGAACCGGTGCCTCGTTTCCTCGCGGCGCAGCTTCCAACCTGGGCCACCATCCCGCATGAAAACCGCTGCGGGGAAGTGAAGTCACGGTCGCGTGCGCTGCAGGTGACCGGCGTCCGGCGCGGCGTGCGGACGCCTCCGGGCTGACAGCAATCTCGAGCCGGCTTCCGCCCGACTCCGCCGCACGGGTCCGCGCCAACCAACGGCCAGTGCCGGGACGAATGGGCCCCATCGCGATACTTCATTTCCGGTGGACAGGTGCCGGGCCTATCGTGGCAGCCCGATCCGCCCCCACGAAGCCGCCATGGTCGACCAACTCTTCATCAACGCCGTCGGCCCCGACGGCCAGCCCCTGGAACTGGCCGTCGCCGGCGGCCGTTTCGCCGCCATCGGCCCGAACCTGCCGCGCACCGAAGGCGCGGCGCTGGTCGACCTGGGCGGCCAGCTGGTGCTGCCAGGCTTCGTCGATGGCCACATCCACCTGGACAAGAGCTTCGTCGGCGACCGCTGGCATCCGCACCGTTCGGCACAGACCCTGCGCGAGCGCCTGGCCATCGAGAAGCAGGAACTGGCCGCCGCGCCATCCATCGTCGAGCGTGCCGACGCACTGGTCGCGCAGGCGGCCGCATTCGGCACCGTGGCGATGCGCAGCCATGTCGATGTCGACGCCACCACCGGCCTGGACAATCTGCAGGCGGTGAGCGCGGTGCGCGAACGCTGGCGCGGCATCGTCGATATCGAACTGGTCGCGTTCCCGCAGGCCGGCGTGATGTCCTGTCCCGGCACGGCCGAGGTACTGGACGCGGCGATGCGCGAAGGCGCGCAGGTGATCGGCGGCATCGACCCGGACACGCTGGACGGCGACAGCAGGGGCCAGCTCGACGTCGTGTTCGGCATCGCCGAGCGCCACGGCGTCAAGGTCGACATCCACCTGCACGAACCCGGCCTGGGCGGCATCGAGCAACTGCGGCGCATCGCCGAACGCACCCGCGCGCTCGGCATGAAGGGGCGCGTGGCGGTCAGCCATGCCTATTCGCTGGGCGAGGTGGACCAGGCGCAGGTGGACCGCATCGCCGCCGTGCTGGCCGATGCCGGCGTGGCGATCATGACCAATGCCCCGGGCGACCGCCCGTTCCCGCCGGTGCGCCGCCTGCGCGCGGCCGGCGTGGAAGTGTTCATGGGCAACGACAACATCCGCGACGCATGGTGGCCCTACGGCAACGGCGACATGCTGCAGCGGGCGATGCTGCTCGGCTACCGCTCCGGGTTCTATACCGACGAGGAGCTGTGCATGGCGCTGAAGATGGCCACCGGCGCCGGCGCGCGGGTGATCGGCCTGCAGGGCTATGGCCTGGCCGCCGGCAACGAGGCCACTTTCCTGGTGCTCGACGCGCCCAATGCCGCGGCCGCCGTGGCCGGCGTGCCGTGCCGCCGCCGCATCATCCGCCGCGGCCAGTTCGTGCAGGACGCCACCTGATCGATTCTGCGCGAGCGATGCGATTGCTCCCGTAGCTGCGGGCCTTGCTCCTCATCGGACTTTCCCGGTGAAGTCCCGCACCTGCGGCAGCCCCTGCCCTCCAGCTCGTCATTCCTGCGCGGGCGGAGGTGTTTTTCAACAGCCCGGAAGGCGGGTCAATCGCCCTATGGCTGATACGTGGATCAAACGCCCCCGCCGACAACCTTTGCCTTCCCTCGTTCCTCGTTCCTCCCCACCCGTTCCTCGCCCTGCGACTGGCCCAGCATCTCCACCAGCATGTCGGCCAGCACCCGCACCTCGGGATCGGCGGAAGGCCGCATCAGGATCGCCAGTTCGATGCTGTCGATCTCCGGCAGCCCGCTTTCCACACCCAGCACCACGTGCGCCGGCGTCACCGTGCGCGCCGGCAGCAGGCTGATGCCCAGGCCATCGGCCACAGCCGCCTGGATGCCGCCCAGGCTGGAGCTGGTGAAGCTGATGCGCCAGCGCCGGCCCAGCGCCTCGATCGCGTCGATCATGTCCTCGCGGTACAACCCCCGCGGCGGAAAGGCCACCAGCGGCACCGGATCGAGCGCGAACGCCGGACTGGCTGCACTGTCGATCCAGCGCATCGGCTCGGGCCAGCAGGCCAGCGCCTCGCGGCTGCCGCGGCGCTGCTTGACCAGCACCAGGTCCAGCTCGCCGCGATCGTAGCCCTCGCCCAGCGCGCGGCTCAAGCCGCTGCTCACCTCCAGCTTCACCCGCGGGTGCAGCCGGTTGAAGTCGGCCAGCAGGTGCGTGGTGCGTCCGCCGGCGAAATCCTCCGGCACGCCAAGGCGGAGAGTGGTGGCCACGCCTGCGCCGGACAGCGCCTCGCCCAGTTCCTCGTTCAGCGCCAGCAGGCGCCGCGCATAGCCCAGCACGGTCTCGCCGGTGTCGGTGGGACGCACGTCGCGCACGCCGCGGTCGAGCAGGCGGTGCCCGGCCAGTTCCTCCAGGCGCCGCACCTTCTGGCTGATGGTGGACTGGGTGGAATGCAGGCGCGCCGCCGCCGCGGTGAAGCTGCCGCAATCGGCCACCGTCACCAGCGCGCGCAGCAGATCGAGGTCGAACAGCGCTCTATTCGATTTCGGACTGATCTCCATCGTTACATTTCATTTCTGGATGGAAGAGACGGCTTGTAGCATCGACGCCGGCCGGGCGCAAACGCCCGCGATCACGATGCGCCCCGCGGGCGCGTCCGCACGCTGCAGAAACAGGAGGCAGGCGATGTCCGCTCGACATTGGATCACCGCGCAGGTACTGGCCACGGCCATGCTGGCGTCGTGCTCCGCCGCCAGCGCCCCTTCCTTGGCGCAGCCGTTGTTCCAGGCCGCCGAATCCGGCGATGCGAAGGCGGTACGCGCCCTGCTCGCCCAGGGCGCCGATACCCGCACCCGCGACGCCAGGGGCCGCACACCGCTGCTGGCCGCCGTCCATGGGCGGCAGACCGAAGCGGCGCGGGCATTGATCGACGCCGGTGCCGATGTCAACGCCAAGGACGCGATCAGCGACAGCGCCTATCTGTACGCCGGCGCCAGCGGCCAGCTCGAAATCCTGCGGATGACGCTGGCCCACGGCGCCGACTTGCGCAGCACCAACCGCTACGGCGGCACCGCGCTGATCCCGGCCGCCGAACGCGGCCACGTGGACACAGTGCGCACGCTGATCGACGCCGGTGTCGATGTGGACCACGTCAACCGCCTGGGCTGGACCGCCCTGCTGGAGGCCATCATCCTCGGCGATGGCGGCGCCCGCCACCAGGACATCGTGCGCCTGCTGATCGATGCCGGGGCCGATACGAATCTGGCCGACCGCGAAGGCATCACCCCGCTGCAGCACGCCCGCCAGCGCCGACAGGCCGCCATCGAACACATGCTGGCCGACGCCGGCGCCCGCTGATCCCTCTCTCCGTTGTGCGGCCCGCCGCACGCCACTGGAACCCACCGATGAAAACCACGCTTTCCCTCGCCCTGTCCTCCCTGCTCGTGCTGGCACCGCCGGCGCTGGCCGCGCGCTCCAGCGCCGACGTGCTGGTCCGCCACGCCACCGTCGTCGATGTCGAGCATGGCCGTACCCTGCCCGGCCAGGCGGTGGCGATCCGCGGCGACGAGATCGTGGCCGTGGGCGACGACAAGGCACTGGCCAGGCAGTGGCGCGCCGGCACGACCATCGACGCCAGAGACCACTACCTGATTCCCGGCCTGTGGGACATGCACGTGCACTTCGGCGGCGGCCCGGCCCTGGTCGAGGAAAACAAGGCGCTGCTGCCGCTGTACGTGGCGCATGGCATCACCACCGTGCGCGACGCCTCCGGCGACCTGCCCGAGCAGGTGCTGTCCTGGCGCGGGCAGATCGCCAGCGGCCAGTTGTTCGGCCCGCAGCTGTTCACCTCCGGCGCCAAGATCGAAGGCATCAACCCGGTGTGGAAGGGCACCATCGAGGCCGGCGACGAGGCCGGCGTCGACGCCGCGCTGGACCGCGAACAGCGTGACAAGGTCGATTTCGTCAAGATCACCGATAGCACGCTGAAGCCGGAACTGTTCCTGTACGCAGTATCCGAGGCCAAGAAACGCGGCCTGCGCACCTCCGGCCACATCCCGATGGCGCTGACCGTCGAACAGGCCGTCGACGCCGGACTCAGTTCCATCGAGCACCTGGACTATGCGTTCCAGGCCGGCATCCCGGATGAAGCCAGGATCACCGCCGACCTGGCCGCCGGCCGCATCGACCGTGCCGAAGCCAGCCGTCGCCTGCACATCGGTTTCGACCGCGATACCGCGATGGCAGCCTATCGCCACTTCGCCGAACTCGGCGTGGCGGTCACCCCCACGCTCGATGGCGGCCGCATCCTCAGCTTCCTCGATGCCGAACCGCACGCCAACGACCCGTACCTGGCCTACATCGGCCCGGGCCTGCGCGACACCTACACCTGGCGCGTGGAACGCGCGGCCAAGGCCACGCCGGAGCAGATCCAGGCCCGTCACGAACGCTATGCGCAGGTCGCCACCGTGCTGCCCCTGTTGCAGGAAGCCGGCGTGCGCATCATGGCCGGCACCGATGCTGGTTTCCTCAACTCCTACAACTACCCCGGCATCGGCCTGCACAATGAAATGGCCCTGTACGTGCGCGAAGGCCTGACCCCGGCACAGGTGCTGGTCGCGGCCACCCGCAACGGCCCTGCCTGGTTCGGCAAGCTGGACCGCTACGGCGCCATCGAGGCCGGCAAGGCTGCCGACCTGGTGCTGCTGGAGCGCAACCCGCTGCAGGACATCAGCGCGACCCGCGCCATCGACACCGTGGTGATGCGCGGCAAGGTCTACGACCGTGCCGCACTGGACGCCATGCTCGCCGGGACCAAGGCCAAGGTCGCCGCCTGGAACGCCGAAGCGAAGCACTGACCCGGCGCCATCGGCGAGATTCGTTCCACGCTCCCGGCGCGAACGCCGGCACCGGAATCTCGGACCGATGGACGCCCACAAGGGCCGATCCACCAGCCCGCCTCGATACCGCAGCGCGAACCCAGGCGCTCGAAGAACAAGCCCCGCACATGGCGGGGCTTGTTTTTACGGGGTGCCGTTGCAGCGGGTATCGACGCAGTCGAGATAGACCTCGAAGCATTGATTCTGGTCGTTCCCCTGGCCGATGCACTTCTGGTAGGCATACCAGCAGGGCCGTTCGCAATCCGCCCCGGCCGCGACGCCGCCGAAGACGGACATCGACAGAAATCCCAATGCGCCGATACGCTTGATCCACTGTTTCATGCCGTGCTCCTCAAGAGGTTATTTGCTGCAGAACTCGACGCAGCTCTCGTACTCGGCCCTGCACATGCCCTGATCACCACCATTGGCGATGCAGTTTTTGTAGATTCGATAGCAGAGGTTCTCGCAGGTCGGCGCCGCGCTCGCGACGCCTCCCGCCGTGGCAGAGGCAAGCACGCCAAACGCGGTCATCTTCTTGATCCACTGTTTCATGTCACTCCCCTCAAGGCCTGTCATCAGGCAAAAGCGAGGCTATGAGCGCGGGGATGCACACATTGGGCAGTAGCGCACAGTTCCAGTCGAATCAGACTTTCCCTACAGAGGGTCACAGGCGACCTCCGCACCGAGTCCTTGCAGGCGTTGGAAGCGTTTGCCGAATGCCCCTCCCGCCGCCATCCCCATGGCTACAGGGCACAATAGGCACCGCGGCAATCACCGCGCCCTGTCCTCCCGCGCCCCCACGCGCACGCCCATGACTTCCGTTGCCGCATCCCGATCGCCGGTCCCCGTCGCCCGGCTGTCCAGTTTCTATTTCTTCTACTACGCCGCGCTGGGCGCGTTCACTCCGTATTGGAGCCTGTACCTGCAGTCGCGCGGCATGGGCGTGACCGCGATCAGCGTGATGATGAGCCTGTGGTACGCCACCCGCGTGGTCGCGCCCAGCACCTGGACTTCCTTGGCGGCAGTGTCGCCCAAACCGATCCGCTGGCTGCGCATCGGCTGCGTGCTGACGGTGATCAGCTTCGCCGGCTTCCTGCTGCCGCAACCGTTGTGGACGCTGTACGCGGTAATGATCGGGTTCTGCTTCTTCTACAACGCGGTGATGCCGCAGTTCGAGTCCATCACCCTCACCCACCTGGGCAGCGACAGCCACCGCTACGGCATGATCCGGGTATGGGGCTCGCTGGGCTTCATCGCGGTGGTGACGCTGTTCGGCTGGGTGATCGAGCGGCACGGCGCCGGCGTGCTGCCGTGGCTGATGCTGCCGCTGTTCGTACTGATGACCGGCGCGTCCTTCCTCAACCGCTACGCCCGCCATGTTGGCACCCATGCCGCGCATGTGCAGGGCTTCTGGGCGATCGTGCGGCGGCCGCCGGTACTGGCGTTCTTTGCCGCTGCCTTCCTCGAGCAGCTCTCGTTCGGGCCGTACTACACGTTCTTCTCGCTGTACATGGACCAGCACGGTTACAGCACTTCGCTGCTGGGCCTGATGTGGACGGTGGGCGTGGTGTTCGAGGTGGCGGTGTTTTTCCTGATCGCCGGTTTCTTCCGGCGTTGGGACGCCAGCTGGCTGCTGATCATTTCCATGGCCAGCGCGGCGCTGCGCTGGTGGGCCACCGCGCTGTGGCCGGAGAACATTCCGGTGATGCTGGTGGCACAGGCCACCCACTGCCTGGGCTTCGCCGCGTTCTTCGCCTCGGCGATGCAACTGCTGGCGCGCTACTTCCCCGGCAACCTCAACGGCCACGGCCAGGGGCTGTTCTACGGATTCTCGTCGGGACTGGGCGGCGTGCTAGGCGCGCTGATCGCCGGCCAGCTGTGGCACTTCGGCGACGGCAAGGTCGCCTTCATCGCCGGCGGCTGCTTTGCCCTGGCCGGTGCGGCGATCGCGTTCTGCTTCGTGCCGGAAAGGAAGGCATCCGCATAGGAGCGCACCTTGGCGCGCTCCCGCGGGGGCCGGCTTACCAGACCAGATCGTCCGGCACCTGGTACATCGGGTCGGCGTAGGGGTCGTCTTCGATCGGCGCGTCGGGGTCGATCTTCAGCGCCACGGCCGGGGCGAAGATCGCCTCCGCCTCGGCCAGCAGCTCGGCCGTCACCAGCAGGTAGCGCCCGTTCTGCTGCAGCACGCCCAGCTGTCCGGCATTGAGCGCCTTGAGCTGGTCGGCGGTGACGTAGATGCGCTTGATCTTGCCGCCATAGGGGAAGTGGCGGGCGATGTCGGCGTCGGCGATGTTCAGCGCCTTGTCCTTGAGCAGCTCGTCCAGCTTCGCCTTCGCCTCGCGGCGCAGGCGCGCTTCTTCCTGCTTCTGGCGCTCGGCCTCGATGCGCTCGTCCTTCTCCCTCTGCGCGCGGATCGCATAGGCCTTGGCCAGGTCGATATCTTCCTGCGAGCGCGGCTTGCGCGGGCCTTGCGGGCCGCCATGCGCGGGTTTGTTGCCGTGCGCGGGCCTGCCGGCATGGCCGGTTTTGTTGCCGGGCTTGTTGCCGGCCTGCGGACGGGCCTGCCCCGGCTTGCCCTGCGGGCGGCCGTCGCGGCGGGTGTCGGGCTTGCGCTCCGGCTTGGGCGCGGGCTTGAAACCCAGCCCCAGGAGCTGATCGCGGAGAGTGTCACTCATGCTTGCGGTACGTCGTATCAGTAGTGCGGGGGCGGCGGCTCGCTCGCCGGATCGGAGGCGTTCAGCGCATTGCGGACCTTGCCCAGGTCCTCGAGCAGCACGCGCAGCACGTCGGCGTTGCGGCTGCCCTGCATGCGCGCGTCGGCCAGGGCCTCGCTCAGTTCGGCCAGCGCCTGCTCCTGGAAGGACACGCGCATCTCCAGTTCCACCAGGCGGTCTTCCAGCGCCTGCTCACGGGCGCTCGGCAACAGGTCAGACATGCAGTGAACGCCCCCGGCCGATGCCGTAATAGGCCAGTCCGGCCGCCTCGATCTCGCGCGGGTCGTACAGGTTGCGGCCGTCGAACACCACGGCATCGCCCAGGGCCTGATGGATGCGCACGAAATCGGGGCTGCGGAACTGCTTCCACTCGGTGACCACGACCAGCGCATCGGCACCTTCCAGCGCATCGAACGCCGATTCGCAGAACACCAGATCCTCGCGCTCGCCGAAGATGCGGCGCGCCTCGTGCATCGCTTCCGGGTCATAGACGCGCACGCGCGCGCCGGCTTCCCACAGCTGCACCAGCAGGCGGCGGCTGGAGGCTTCGCGCATGTCGTCGGTGTTGGGCTTGAACGCCAGCCCCCACACCGCGAAGGTCTTGCCGCGGACGCCCTCGTCCTCGCCACGGTCGTAGTGGCGCTGGACCAGTTCGAACAGGTGTCCCTTCTGCGCCTCGTTCACCGCTTCCACGGCGTCGAGCAGGCGCGGCGTGTGGCCATGCTGCAGGGCGGTGCGGGCCAGCGCCTGCACGTCCTTGGGGAAGCACGAGCCGCCGTAGCCGGCGCCGGGATAGATGAAATGCCAGCCGATGCGCGGGTCCGAGCCGATGCCCTGGCGGACCTGCTCGATATCGGCGCCGACGCGCTCGGCGATGTTGGCGATCTCGTTCATGAACGAAATCTTGGTCGCCAGCATCGCGTTGGCGGCGTACTTGGTCAGCTCGGCCGAACGCACGTCCATTTCCACCACGCGGTCGTGGTTGCGGTTGAACGGTGCGTACAGGCGGCGCATCACCGCCACCGGTTCCTCGCTGGTCGCACCGATGATGATGCGGTCCGGGCGCATGCAGTCGGCCACCGCATCGCCTTCCTTGAGGAATTCGGGGTTGGAAACCACGTCGAAGGCGATCTCCACGCCGCGCGCGGCCAGCTCTTCGGCGATCGCCGCGCGCACACGGTCGGCGGTGCCCACCGGCACCGTCGACTTGTTGACCACCACGGTCGGCACCTGCAGGTACCGGCCGATGGTGCGGGCCACGGCCAGCACGTATTGCAGGTCGGCACTGCCGTCCTCGTCCGGCGGCGTACCGACCGCGATGAAGACCACCTGCCCATGCGCGATCGCGGTGGCGGCGTCGGTGGTGAAGGCCAGCCGCGACGCGGCATGGTTGGCCTTGACCATCGGCTCCAGCCCCGGCTCATAGATCGGGATGATGCCCCGGTTCAGGCCATCGACCTTGGATTGGTCGATGTCGACGCAGACCACGTCGTGCCCCACCTCGGCCAGGCAGGTCCCGGTGACGAGTCCCACATAGCCGGTACCGAAAATCGCAACGCGCATAGGTGCAGTGGCTCCGTTGGGTTTACTGCAGGATGCCCAGCAGCTCGACGTCGAAGGTCAGCGTCGCGTCCGGACCGATCGGGCCGCCCGGGGTGCCATTGCTGCCGTAGGCCAGTTCGGACGGAACCCAGAAGCGGTACTTGGAGCCGACCGGCATCAGCGACACGCCCTCGGTCCAGCCCTTGATCACCTGGTCCAGGCCGAAATCGGCCGGCTGACCGCGCTCATAGCTGCTGTCGAACGGGGTGCCGTCCAGCAGCTTGCCTTCGTAGTTCACGCGCACGCGGCTGCTCGCCACCGGGCGCTCGCCGCTGCCGGCGCGCAGCACCTGGTACTGCAGGCCCGAGGCGGTGGTGACCACGCCCGGCTGGGTCTTGTTCTTTGCCAGGAAGGCGTTGCCCTCCTCGCGGTTCTTGCCGGCGGCGGCGGCCTGCTTGGCGGTGCTGAAGGCCTGCAGGGTGGACTGCGCCTGCTGGCGGTCCATCAGCGGCGTGCCCTTGGCGAAAATGGTGGCGATGGCCTGGAAGGTCGCGTCCAGGTCGATCTCGCTCTTGATCGGCGCCAGCGACGGGCCGACGGCATAGCTGCCCAGCATCAGGCCGACCTTCTGGCGGTCCACCGCCGGCGGCTGGCTGCCCGGCGCCATGCCCGGCACCTGCTGGCCGGAACGGGCCATCATCGCCATGCGCAGGGCCTGGTCGGTCTTCTGTGCTTCTTCCTGCGACAGCAGCGGCTGGCCGCCGGCGAAGGCGTTCTCCACGGCGCGGCGCAGCGCGGCGACGTCGACTTCCGAGGCGATGGGTTCGAACGAACTGGCGACGTCCACGCCGATGGCATAGCCGACTTTTTCACGTTCCGAGGTCAAAACGGACTTCTCCTTGGTGGCCGCGGGGGCGGCGGGTTGTTGCGCGATCACGGCCGCGGGGACCGCCATCGCCAGAATCAGAAGCGACGCCATGGCGCCGCGCTTTCCCATCTTCATTCGCTGCTTTCCTGGAAGTGAACAGACGCCGCCATCGGCGCGAGGGGCGTCATTGTCGCATGCGCACCGGCGATGTCGAGGCGGTGCGCCGCTACGTTCCTCAATGGTGATGCGGCGCCGGCCTGGCAAGCTCGCGCTCGATCGCCGCGCGCAGTTCCGGGTCGTCCGGCCGCACCTTGCTGGCGAACTGCGCCACCACCCGGCCATCGCGCGATATCAGGTATTTATGGAAGTTCCAGCCCGGCGCCACGCCGGTCAGGCGGGTGAGGTCCTGGTACAGCGGGGTGGTCTCCGGACCGGTCACATGCACCTTCTGGAACATGGGGAACTTCACCCCGTAGGTCAGCGTGCAGAACTCCTGGATCTCCGCCTCGCTGCCCGGCTCCTGTCCCTTGAAGTCGTTGGACGGGAAGCCCAGCACGGCGAAACCGCGCCCGCCGAGCTCCTGGTGCAGGGCTTCCAGCCCCTCGTACTGCGGCGTGTAACCGCACTTGGAGGCGGTGTTCACCACCAGCAGCACCTTGCCGCCATATTCGCGGTTCAGGTTCACGGGGTCTTTTCCGGCCAGCGGGCGGTAGTCGCGGTCCAGCAGCGCACCCTCGGCGGCACCGGCCGCCCCCACCATGGACATGGCAAATGCCATTCCAATCAGATATTTGCGAATGGACATCGGAGTTCTCCTGAGCATGGGCCTGTGTCGTCTGCAGACTAGGCCATCAGTTGGGTTACGGGGGAGTTGCATGTCGGCGTGTCGGTGTTATAGTTGCATACAACACCAGCCACCCTACACAGGGGGACCGCCATGAACCGAAGCCACCACCGACATCTTTTCCCGGCACTCACCGCTGCCGGCACGCTGTTGCTGATCGGTTGCACGCTGTCCCTGCCTGCCGGCCGTGGCTCGGCCCAGGATTATGCCGCCGGGACCACCGGCGAAGAGCAGGAGGCCAACGCGCAGGAGAAGAGCAGGCGCCCCATCCGGCGGATGCGGACCAGCCTTTCCCTGCCCTACTTCTCATTCGCACAGTCGCTGAATCCACGGAGCTGACCATGAGCGATATCCAGTGGAGCGATGGCGCTCCCATCTACCGCCAGCTGAAGGATCGCGTCATCGCGATGATGCTGGACGGCATCCTCAAGCCGGGCGACGCCCTGCCCTCGGTGCGCCAGGTGGCCGCCGAATACCAGTTGAACCCGATCACGGTCTCGCGCGCCTACCAGGAACTGGCCGACGAGAACCTGGTCGAGAAGCGCCGCGGCCTGGGCATGTTCATGACCGAGGAGGCCGCGCGCAAACTGCGCGGCAGCGAGCGTGACCGCTTTCTCAATGAAGAGTGGCCCGGCGTGCTGGAGCGCATCCAGCGTCTGGGCCTGACCTTGGAAGATCTGCTGCCATCGGGGACCACACCATGAATGCCGCCGTCGAAGCCGTCGTTTCCGCCCAGGGCCTGCGCAAGGCCTACAAGCAGAAGCCGGCACTGGACAACACCAGCTTCACCATCGCGCCGGGCCGCATCGTCGGCCTGATCGGCCCCAACGGCGCCGGCAAGACCACCGCGCTCAAGGCCCTGCTCGGCCTGACCTCGTTCGAGGGCGACCTGCACGTGCTCGGCATGGACCCGCGCACCCAGCGCAACGCGCTGATGAACGATGTCTGCTTCATCGCCGACGTGGCGGTGCTGCCGCGCTGGATCCGGGTCAAGGAAGCCATCGATTTCGTCGCCGGCGTGCACCCGCGCTTCGACCGCGCCCGCTGTGAGCGCTTCCTCGCCAACACCAAGCTGCAGCCGAAGCAGCGCGTATCCGAGCTGTCCAAGGGCATGGTGGTGCAGCTGCACCTGGCGCTGGTGATGGCCATCGACGCCCGCGTGCTGGTACTGGACGAGCCGACCCTGGGCCTGGACATCCTCTACCGCAAGGAGTTCTACCAGCGCCTGCTGGAGGATTACTTCGACGAGCAGAAGACGATCATCATCACCACCCACCAGGTCGAGGAGATCGAGCACATCCTCACCGACGTGCTGTTCATCCGCGACGGCAGGATCGTGCTTTCGGCCGACATGGAAAGCGTGTCCGAGCGCTACACCGAGCTGCTGGCTTCGGCCGACGCCCTGCAGGCCGCGCGCGAGCTGGCCCCCATCGACGAGCGTTCGCTGCCGTTCGGCAAGACCGTGCTGCTCTACGACGGCGCCGACCGCAACCAGCTCGACGCCCTGGGCGAAACCCGCAACCCCGGCCTCGCCGACCTGTTCGTGGCCATCATGAAGGGAACCTACGCATGAACGCCGTCCACCACATCACCCCGCTGGGCAAGTTCAAGTGGCTGCTCAAGCGCGAATACTGGGAAAACCGCGGCGGCTTCCTACGCGCGCCGCTGGTGGCCGGCGGCATCTCGCTGCTGCTGTCGCTGATGGCGATCGTCGCCGGCCTGTTCGCGGCCCATCGCGCCGCCGACAACGGCGACCTGCACATCAACGGCGTCAACGTAAATGGCCTGGACCTGGGCATGCTGACCCAGCACATGACGCCGGCGGACATGGTCAAGTTCGGCGAGGGCATGAACGTCACCCTGCTGCTCAGTTCGGCCTGGCCGTTCATCACCCTGGCCTTCGTGGTGTTCTTCTACTGCCTGGGCGCGCTGTACGACGACCGCCGCGACCGCAGCGTGCTGTTCTGGAAGTCGATGCCGGTCTCCGACACGCAGACGGTGCTGTCCAAGCTGGTCGGCGCGCTGGTCATCGCCCCGCTGCTGGCGGTGGCCGCCGCCATCGTGACCATGTTCGGCTTCATGGTCATCATCAGCCTGGTGGTGCTGTTCCACGGCGGCAACCCGATCACCCTGATCTGGGCCTCGTCCAACCCGTTCTCGATCGCCGCCAGCCACCTGGCCTGGATCCCGGTCTATGCACTGTGGGCGCTGCCCACCGCGGGCTGGCTGCTGCTGTGCTCGGCCTGGGCCAGGAGCAAGCCGTTCCTGTGGGCGGTGATGCTGCCGGTGTTCGCCGGCGTCATCGTCAGCTGGTTCGACCTGATGAAACTGTTCGGCATGAACAGCGGTTGGTTCTGGGGACATGTGGTGAGCCGCCTGCTGCTCAGCGCCACCCCGGGCATCGAATTGGCCTATCGCAACCCGGCGCCCACCGGCGAGTCGGTGAAATCCATGCTGCAGGGCTTCTCGCCCGGCGTGCAGCTGGCCGGGCTGGCCAATCCCGAGCTCTGGATCGGCGTGGTGGTCGGCGCCCTGTTCATCGCCGCCGCGATCTGGCTGCGCCAGCGCCGCGACGACATCTGACCACTCTCACCGTCCCCGCCGCGATTTCGAGGAACCCGATGGACATCAAGCACGCAACGATCAAGCCCCTGCTGTTCGTCCTGGCCCTGCTGCCGGGCCTGGCCTTGGCCGACGAGCACTGCAAGTTCAGCCAACCCAAGGCGCTGGAGCTGGAACTGGCCGGCGTCAAGGCCGTGGTCTTCGAGGTCAACAGCCACGACCTGAAGCTGCAGGCCTCGCCCGGCGCACGCGCCGCGCTGTCCGGCCGCGCCTGCGCCTCCAGCCAGGAACTGCTCGGCCAGCTGTCGCTCACCCAGGAGAAGCTCGGCGACAAGCTCGTCGTCCGCCTGCAGCGCGAGAGCCGCGGCATGAACATCAACTTCGGCTCCAGCTACGCCTGGCTGGACATCGGCGGCACGCTGCCGGACGAGGTGATGGTCCAGCTCAAGGTCGGCTCGGGCGACGCCTCGCTTGGCGGCGCGCAGGCGATGAGCGCCGATGTCGGTTCCGGCGACGTGAAGGCGCGCGACATCAAGGGACTGGCCACCGCCGCGGTCGGCTCGGGCGACATCGAGCTGGACAACGTCGGCGCGCTGCATGTGGTCTCGATCGGCTCAGGCGATGTCCGCGTCGACCGCGTGCGCGGCGATGCCAAGGTCGGCAGCATCGGCTCGGGCGACCTGGAACTGCATGACGTGCAGGGCAGCGTGGACATCGCCAGCATCGGCTCGGGCGATGTCGACGTCGGCACCGTCCGCGGCGCGGTGACCCTGGGCACACTGGGTTCGGGCGACCTGCGCGTGCGCGATGCCGGCAGCCTGCAGGTGCAACGCACCGGCAGCGGATCGGTCGACCATTCGGGCATCCGCGGCGCCGTCGAGCTGCCGAAGAAGCATTGATCCATCCCTCCTTGCCAGCAACGGAAGCACTGACATGAACAAGCTCAAAGCCCCTCTGTTCGCACTGATGCTGTGCCTGCCGGTGGTCGCCTGCGGCAAACGCCCCCAGGCCGACGACCCGCTCGGCGAAGCCAGCATCGGCCAGAAAGTCCGCGAAGCGACCAACAAGGCGCGCAAGGAAATGGCCGAAAACAACATCAGCGTGTCCAGCGACAATGGCGCCAAGGTCGAGATCTCGCCCGCCGGCGACCTGCTGATCAACGGCCGGACGATCGCGGTGGACGATGCCCAGCGCAAGCTCCTGCTGGAATACCGCGGGCAGGTGATCCAGGTGGCAGAGGCCGGCATCGAGATCGGCGTGCAGGGCGCCAACCTGGGCGTCCGCGCCGCTGGCGAGGCACTCAAGGGCATCCTCTCCGGCGACACCGACCAGATCGAGAAGCGGGTCGACGCCGAGGCGAAGAAGCTGGAGGAAAGCGCGGCGAAGATCTGCGACCGGCTGCCGGCCATGCTTGCCACCCAGCAGCAGCTGGCCGCCGCCATTCCCGAGTTCAAGCCCTACGCGAAGATGGACCAGAGCGACATCGATGAATGCCGCGACGGCCACGTGACGATGCGCTGACCGTCACCGGCGGCGGGGGCGGTAGAATCGCCGCTCCCCCGCCGTACCGTTCCGCCACGCCATGAAAAAACTGCTGCTGCCCCTCCTGCTGGCCTGCGTCGCCGCCATCGCCGGTTGTGGCGACCGCGAGCAGTACGCCGCCCACCGCGCCGAGCGCAGCAAGCCGAAAATGGAAGTCGGCGCCACCATGGTGTCGGTGCGGCGCGCGCCCTACCCGAACCTGGACATCCTGCCAGACGGCAGGTTGCGCGTGGACGACATCGAGATCCCGCTCGACGAAGGCCAGCGTGGGCTGCTGAAGACCAGCTTCGTCAAGCTGCAGATCCTGCGCCAGAACACCCTGACCGACACCACCGCGCCGGCCGACGCCAGCGGCCGCACCGTGCCGCTTGAAGTGCCAGCGGGCGAAACTCCGTTCCCGCCGGACCTGGCCCAGCGCATTCCCGAGTTCAAGGACTACACCGAAGCGCTGGCCAATCCGCGCGCTCTGCGCTGATCCGCGCCCAGGGAAGAATCCGGCAACCGGCGCACCGCGGACCATCATCGGTACGCGCGGCATCCGGCCGGTTCCGCTATGCGCCCCCCAAGGTGGCGAACAGCAGGGCCGCGAGCGACGCCAACCAGGAAATGCCCACGTAGAACCGCAGTTCCTGGGCACTCAGGGAGGCGGCAAACCAATCGAACAGGAAGAAGGACCGCCATCCTTCCAGGGTGTCGGCGCCGTCCATGAAGACCACCCAGAAGCAGAACGCCGTATAGAGCCCGAAAACCAGAAACGCCATGAGTCCCCCTGTCGTCCGTGGCGGTTGCGTTCCCGTTTACCACATCGACCCTCTCCGCGACGACGCCCGGCACGATTCCCTGTGCTGCCGGGCGATGGATCCGGGATGGAAAATCAGTGGTCGTGGATGCCGCCCCGCGTCAATGCCGCCGGGTCCAGCAGGCGTTTGAGCTCCGCTTCCGGCAAGCCGCTGTCCTCGCGCGCCACGTCCAGCACCGGGCGCTGCTCCTTGTAGGCGCGCTTGGCGATCGCCGCGGCTTTCTCGTAACCGATGATCGGATTGAGCGCGGTCACCAGGATCGGATTGCGCGCGAGCGCCTCGCGTACCCGCTCCTGCTTGACCACCAGGCCGGCGAACACCTTGTCGGCCAGCAGGTTCATCACGCTGGAGAGCAGTTGGATCGAATCGAGCAGGTTGGCCGCGATCAGCGGCAGCGCCACGTTCAACTGGAAGTTGCCGGTCTGCCCGGCCACGGTGATCGCGGCGTGGTGCCCGATCACCTGCGCCGCCGCCATCACCGTCGCCTCCGGGATCACCGGATTGACCTTGCCCGGCATGATCGAACTGCCCGGCTGCAGCGCCGGCAGTTCGACCTCGCCCAGCCCGGCCAGCGGCCCGGAATTCATCCAGCGCAGGTCGTTGGCGATCTTGATCAGCGCCACCGCCAGCGCGTTGAGCTGGCCGGACAGCTCGACCGCGTCGTCCTGCGCGGCCAGGCCCTCGAACTTGTTCTGCGCGCTCTCGAACTTCGTGCCCGTCGCCGCCGAGAGCGCACGCGCCACCTTGCCGCCGAAACGCGGATCGGCATTGATGCCGGTGCCGATCGCGGTGCCGCCCAGCGGCAGCCTGCGCAACCGTTTCAGCGCGTCCTCGATACGCCCCTGCGCCGATGCCAGCTGCGCCGACCAGGCGCCGAACTCCTGTGCGAAGGTCAGCGGCATCGCATCCATCAGGTGGGTGCGGCCGGTCTTGACCACCTTGCCCAGCGGACGGGCGCGCCTGTCGATGGTCTTGCGCAGGTGCCGGAGCGCCGGCAGCAGCGTTTCCACCGTTTCCAGCTGCGCCGAGACGCGGATGGCGGTGGGGATCACGTCGTTGGAACTCTGCCCGAGGTTGACGTGGTCGTTGGGGTGCACACTTGTCTTGCCGGCCTTGCCAGCATGATTGGCGAGCGTGGCGATGACCTCGTTGGCGTTCATGTTCGACGAGGTGCCCGAGCCGGTCTGATAGACGTCGATCGGGAAATGCGCATCGTGCTCTCCGGACGCGACTTCCAGCGCCGCCGCGCGGATCGCCCGGCCCACGCCCTTGGGCAGCAGGCCGAGCCCGACGTTGACCTCGGCGGCGCTGGCCTTGATCAGCCCCAGCGCGCGGATGAAGGCGCGCGGCATGCGCTGCCCCGACACCGGGAAATTCTGTACGGCACGCTGGGTCTGCGCGCCCCACAGCGCCTCGGCCGGCACCTGCAGTTCGCCCATGCTGTCGTGTTCGATCCGGTATTTCCCGCTCATCGGCATTCTCCCAGGCCATCGCTCAAAGATGGACCGAGGATACGCCGCACCCGCGCAGGCCGGCGTGGCTGGCGTCCGCTGGAGCGGGCGCCGCAGGCGGCCCATCCGGACAGGCCGTAGAATATGCGCCCCCGCCCTTGCCCCTGCCCGCCGACATGACCGATCCGTCCCGTCCAGAAGCCGCCCTGCTCGCCCTGTCCCCGCTCGATGGCCGCTATGCGTCCAAGGTCGACGCGCTGCGCCCGATCTTCTCCGAGTACGGCCTGATCCGGGCGCGGGTGAAGGTGGAGATCGAATGGCTGCTGGCGCTGGCCGCCGAACCGGGCATCGGCGAACTGGCCGAATTTTCCGCGGCCGGCAAGGCGCGCCTGCGCGCACTGGCCGACGGTTTCTCGGTGGCCGACGCCGCCCGCGTCAAGGACATCGAGCGCACCACCAACCACGACGTCAAGGCGGTGGAGTACTTCATCAAGGAACGGCTCAAGGACGACACCGAGCTGGCGCCGGCGCTGGAATTCGTGCATTTCGCCTGCACCAGCGAGGACATCAACAACCTGTCCTACGGCCTGATGCTGGCCGAAGCGCGCGGCAAGGTGCTGCTGCCCACCCTGGACGGCATCGCCGCCTCGCTGCGCCGGCTGGCCCACGCCCAGGCCGGGCAGCCCATGCTCTCGCGCACTCACGGCCAGACCGCCTCGCCGACCACGCTGGGCAAGGAAATTGCCAACGTCGTCGCCCGCCTGGAACGGCAGATCCGCCAGATCGGCGCGGTCGAACTGACCGGCAAGATCAACGGCGCGGTGGGCAACTACAACGCGCACGTGGTGTCCTACCCGGACATCGACTGGCCGGCCTTCGCCGAGCGTTTCGTCGCCTCGCTGGGCCTGGTGTTCAACCCCTACACCACCCAGATCGAGCCGCACGACAACGTCGCCGAGATCGGCGACGCCACGCGCCGCGCCAACACCATCCTGATCGACCTGGCCCGCGACATCTGGGGCTATGTCTCGCTGGGCTATTTCAAGCAGAAGCTCAAGGAAGGCGAAGTCGGCTCCTCGACCATGCCGCACAAGGTCAACCCGATCGACTTCGAGAACGCCGAGGGCAATTTCGGCGTCGCCAACGCACTGTTCGAGCACTTCAGTGCCAAGCTGCCGATCAGCCGCTGGCAGCGCGACCTGACCGACTCGACCGTGCTGCGCGCGCTGGGCACCGCCTTCGGCCACACCCAGGTGGCGCTGGAGTCGCTGGCCAAGGGCCTGGGCAAGCTGGAAGTGAACCCGCAGCGCCTGGACGCCGACCTCGACGCGGCCTGGGAAGTGCTGGCCGAAGCCGTGCAGACGGTGATGCGCCGCCACGGCCTGCCCAACCCCTACGAGCAGCTCAAGGCGCTGACCCGCGGCCAGGGCATCACCGCCGATTCGATGCGCGGGTTCATCGAATCGCTGGACCTGCCGGCCGAGGCCAAGCAGCGCCTGCGCGAACTCACCCCGGGCGGCTACGCCGGTCTGGCCGCACGCCTGGCCAAGGCGATCTGACGGCGCTGGCGCGGGATTCCGGCCGGCTTTCCAGCAATCCAGGGTTTCTCCCTTCAACGGCGAAGCGCGAGCTTCGCCGTTGTTCCATGCATCGTTTTCCGCCGAAGCCGCTCTTCCCTGCGCCGTGCCCATGATGATCACCAGGCCGCCGCCCCTGGACAGACAACTGGAACAATCGCCGCCAATCGTGTAGAAAAGCCCGGTTGAAAGGTACCGCCACTGGCGGTGACCGGCTTTGCCGGGCAGGACGCAAGGGCCTGCAAGACGAAGCGCCACGACAGCCGCTCCCGACGGGGCGGCTGTCGTGGCGCTTTTTTCATGCCCAGGTTTTTCAACAGGGGGATTCATGGGTGCTGTCGAGACATCGCGGATGTTCCATGCGCAGGCGCCGGCCATCGCGGCGGACCGGCTGTTCCTGCTGATGCTGTCGCTGCTGGGTGTGGCGGCGCTGGCCCATGCGCTGCATTCGGACAGGTGGATCCTGCTGCTGGCGACCGCCCTGCCGGCAGCCGCATTTGCCGTCTGGCAGGCATGGCACGCGCCCGGCAGCCGGCGCAGCCGCGCCGCGGTCGCGCTTGCGCTGGTGGCGGCGCTCGCCGCGCCGGCGGCCGACGGCCTGATGCTGGCACTCGCCGGAGAGGTTGCCGTCATTGCCCTGCTGCCGTACTACCGCGACCGGTTGCCGGTGGCGCTGGCGGCGGTCGCCAGCCTTGTCCTGCATGCCTGCCTGCTGGCGCCGGGCGCGCAGAACCCGGTCATCGCCGTGCTCCCACACCTGCTCCTGGTCGGGGCGACAGCGGCCTTCGCCTGCGTGATCGCGGCGCGTCTGCGCGCACTCGACGCATGCCAGTATCCGGCCGCGAACGAAGCGCCCGTCCCCACCGCCACGGCGATCGACGATGCCCCCGCCGCCGCTTTCCACGTGGAAACGGCGCTGTGCGCGCTGCGTACCGGCATGATGATCGCCGACCAGGACCACTGCATCGTCTACGCCAACCAGGCCGTCATCGCGATCCTGCGCAACCAGCGCCAGGAACTGCTCAAGGCCTTTCCCGGCTTCGACCCGGACCAGCTGATCGGCGCCAGCATCCATTGCTTCCATCGCGACCCCGCGCGCATCCGCGCCCTGCTCGACGTGCTGGAGGACACCCACGCCGGCCGGATCCAGGTCGGCGAGGCGCATTTCAGCCTGAACGTCACGCCGATGATCGCGGCCGACGGCCAGCGCCACGGCTTCGTCGTCGAATGGCACGACCGCACCGCCGAGACCCGCATGGAACACGACATCGCCACCATCATCGACGCCGCCGCGCAGGGGCGGCTGGACCAGCGCCTGCAGGCCGCCGGCGGAAGCGGCCTGATGGGGCGCCTGGCCGTGGGCATCAACCGGCTGCTGGACGCCACCTCGGAGAGTGCGGAGGAGATGCGCCGGCTCCTGTCCGCACTGTCGCGCGGCGACCTCAGCCGGCGCATCACCCGCGATTTCGACGGTGTGTTCGGACAGATGAAGACCGATGCCAACGCCACCGCCGAGCAGCTGGCCGGCATCGTCGCGAGCATCCAGCAGTCGGCCGGCAGCATCTCGGCCGCGGCGGCGGGCATCACCGGCGGCAACGACGAACTGTCCGCGCGCACCGAGCGGCAGGCAGCGACGCTGCGCGAAGCGGCCGCGTCGATGGCGCAGCTCACCGCCACCATCGGCGACAACGCCGAATCGGCCCACCGTGCCAGCCAGCTCGCCGAAGGCGCCGCCGCAGTCGCCCGCCAGGGCGGACAGGCGGTGGACGAGGTCGTGCTCACCATGCAGGCCATCGAGCGGGCGTCACGGAAGATCGGCGAGATCATCGGCGTGATCGACGGCATCGCCTTCCAGACCAACATCCTGGCCCTGAACGCAGCGGTGGAAGCGGCCCGCGCAGGCGAGAGCGGGCGCGGTTTCGCGGTTGTCGCCGCGGAAGTCCGGATCCTGGCACAGCGCTCGGCCACCGCCGCCAGGGAGATCAAGGCGCTGATCGGCGACTCGGTCGACAAGGTCGCCGACGGCTCGGCCCTGGTCGACCGGGCGCGCCGCACCATGGTCGAGATCGTGGCCTCGGTGCAGCATGTCACCACCCTCACCGCCGAGATCTCGGCCGCCTCGCGCGAGCAGAGCCTCGGTATCGGACAGATCAACCAGACCATCGCGCAGATGGACCGCACGACGCGGCAGAACGCGACGCTGGTGCAGGAAACCGGCGCGGCCACCCACGACATGGAACACCAGGCCGGCATGCTGGCGCACGCCGCGGCACGCTTCCAGCTGGCCGCCGCACCGCCGGTGCGGGCCGTGGCCGGTTGAACGGCATGGCGCAACGACGATCGATGGCGAAGCTTTTCACGAAAACACGGAACGGCAAGAGATGTTGAGCATGCTCCACACGACAGCGGGCGCCGCAGGCGGACCCGCGAAGACGGGAACGGGCGCCTCGCGCGCGGCGTTCCCGGCGGTACCCACGACAGGAACGCGGCATGGCCCGGATCATCTGCACTGACCCCGGCATGGCCACGCGGCTGCGCGTGCTCCTTGCCGATGCCGACGGCGCGGAAATCATCAGCCAGAGCTGCGACTGCGGCCAGGCGCCGCTGTGCCGCTGGCTCGATCCGGATCCGCTGGGCCCGTCCGGCCAGGTGCAGGCCGCGCTGTACGAAGCGATCGAGACGCTGGAGCGCAGCCGGCATGCGTTCCGATCGCGCGAAATGGGCCAGCTGCGGCAGCGCCTGACCCGCCTGCTGGAAGACCTGGCCGGCGCCGCATAGCCCGTCTGGGTGCCGCGCGACGCGCGGACCCGCTTTGCCGGGCAGGACGCAGGGGCCTGCAAGACAAAGCGCCACGGCAGCCGTTCCGGACGGAGCGGCCGTCGTGGCGCTTTTTTCATGCCCGCCTTCAACGCAAGAGGAAACCATGGGTGCCGTCGACACACTGCAGGAACTGATGCGGCGCATCGGCCTGGAGCAGGCAGAAATCAGCGAACGCTCGCGCCTGCTGGAATGGCGGGAGGACGACGCGCGCAGCCTCAATCACGCCGCCGGCCGCATGGCCGCAGCACAGGCCGGGTTCATCGAAAAGCTCTACCGCCACCTCGATGACTTCTCCGCACCGGCCGCGCTGCTGGGCGACCCGACTACCGTGCACCGGCTGAAACAGCGGCAACTGGAGTACTACCAGCGTCTCTGGCAGGGGCCGTACGACCACGACTATGTCGACAACCGCCTGCGCATCGGCCTGATCCACCATATCAACGGTGTCGAGTTGAAGTGGTACCTGGGCGCATACCGGCTGTACCTGGAACAGATGCTGGTGCCGCTGTGCGGCGAGGGCGAGGATGCGCGGCTGTTCTCCAGCCTGCTCAAGGCGGTCTTCTTCGACATGACCCTGGCCATCGACACCTACAGCGCCGCCCAGCGCAAGGCGCTGGAAGACAGCGAGGCGCGCTTCGCGCGCGCCCTGCGCGGCGCCCATGACGGCATCTGGGACTGGCATCCCGGCCCGGACACGCTGTACGTGTCCGAGCGCTGGGCCGAGATGATCGGGCTGGACCGCGCAGGCCTGGGCCAGACCAGCGACGCCTGGTTTTCCCGCGTCCATCCCGACGACCTGCCCGGCCTGCACCGCGCCATCAATGCGCACCTGCACGCCGAGTCGGACTCGATCCATCACGAATACCGCATCCGCTGCCGCAACGGCGAATGGCGCTGGGTACTGAGCCGCGGCGTTGCCGAGGCCGACCGCGACGGCCAGCTGCGCATCACCGGCTCGCAGAGCGACATCGGCCGGCGCAAGGCGATCGAGCAGCAGCTGCACCACGCCGCCCGCCACGACCCGCTGACCGGGCTGGCCAACCGCCTGCGCCTGGACGAACTGCTCCTGCACACCCAGCGCCGATTGCACGAAACCGGCAGCAGCCAGGCCGCCGTGCTGTTCATCGACCTGGATCGCTTCAAGCTGATCAACGACAGTTTCGGCCACCTGTTCGGTGACGGCGTGCTGGTCGAAGTCGGCCGCAGGCTCGCGCAGTGCCTGCGTGCGGACGACCATCTGTTCCGTTTCGGTGGCGACGAGTTCGTGGTGCTGCTCACCGATCTTGGCCCCGGCACGCAGGCCGAGCAGGTCGCCCAGCGCATCCTCGAACGGCTGCACCAGCCGATGTGCCTGGACGACCGCACCCTGGTGGTCAATGCCAGCATCGGCATCGCCAGCCTGCAGGCCAGCGCGGACCTGCACGACGCGCTGCAGGCCGCCGACCTGGCCCTCCACCTGGCCAAGCAGGCCGGCAAGGCGCAGTTCGCCCACTACAGCGCCGGGCTGCAGGCCAGCGCGCAGCACCAGCTGGAACTGGAGAGCGCGCTGGGCCAGGCGCTGGCGCGCGACGAATTCGTGCTGCATTACCAGCCCATCCACGATCTCGACCCGGCCGCCCCGCGCATGGTCGGGGTCGAGGCGCTGCTGCGCTGGCGCCACGACGGCCGGCTGGTGCCACCGCTGGAATTCATCCCTTCGCTGGAGGAATCCGGCGAGATCGTCCAGGTCGGCGACTGGGTGCTGCGTGAGGCTTGCCGTCAGACCCGCGCCTGGCAGCAGGCCGGGCACCGCCACCTCTACTGCTCGGTCAACCTGTCCAGGCGCCAGCTGCAGCAGGACGATTTCGTCGCCAGGCTGGTCTGCATCCTTGACGCGACCGGTCTGCCGCCAGCCAGCCTGGTACTGGAGATCACCGAGACCCACCTGATGCAGGACAGCAACGCGACCCTGGGTGCGCTGCGCCAGTTGGCCGCGCTGGGGGTGCGCCTGGCGCTGGACGATTTCGGTACCGGCTATTCCTCGCTGGGCTACCTGAAGCGGTTCCCGCTGCACATGCTGAAGATCGACAAGAGCTTCATCGGCGGGCTGCCCCAGGACACCGAACTGGCCGTGATCAGCCGCGCCATCATCGGCCTGGGCCACAGCCTGGGGCTGGCCGTGGTCGCCGAGGGCGTCGAGCACGCGCAGCACCTGGAGTTCCTGCGCAGTGAAGGCTGCCTGCTGGCGCAGGGCTTCGGCTTCAGCCCGCCCTGCCCGGCCGCGGTGCTGGAGCGCCTGCTCGACGGCGCGCCCACGCCGGTGCTGCCCGCCGGCGGCCCTGCGGCGGCGCTAGGCGCTCCACCGGCGCCTGGGCGACAATGACGCCTCCGTCGGCGACCCACGCCGCCCCCGTTTTCCAATGGTATTGCGCGCGATGAAAAAGACCTCCTCCCCCCTGCCCATCGAGACCAGGGCCAGCGCCCGCCATCCGCTCGGGATGCCCGCCGAACGCTTCCTGCGCGACTACTGGCAGAAGCGCCCGCTGCTGATCCGCGGCGCATTCCCTGATTTCCAGACCCCGGTGATGCCCGAAGACCTGGCCGGCCTGGCCTGCGAGGAAGGCGCGCTGGCGCGCCTGGTCACCCACGATCGCGCCACCGATGGCTGGAGTCTGCGCACCGGCCCGTTCCAGGAAGAAGATTTCCCGGGCATGCCCGACCACGACTGGACCCTGCTGGTGCAGGACGTGGACAAGTGGGACCCGGACGTGCGTGCCCTGCTCCAGCACTTCAGCTTCCTGCCGCGCTGGCGCATGGACGACGTGATGATCAGTTTCGCCGCCACTGGCGGCTCGGTCGGCGCCCATGTCGACCAGTACGACGTATTCCTGCTGCAGGCCCACGGCCACCGCCGCTGGCAGATCGACGCCAGCGAGTCGACTAAGGGCAAGCGCCCGCCGCTGGATTTCCGCCCCGACGTCGAACTGAAGCTGCTGCGCAAGTTCAAGCCGACCCACGACTGGGTGCTGGAACCGGGCGACATGCTGTACCTGCCGCCCAACGTGCCGCACCACGGCGTCGCCGAGGATCCGTGCCTGACCTTCTCCTTCGGCATGCGCGCGCCGTCCTCGGCCGAGCTGATCAGCGACTGGCTGGACGACCTGGTGGCCGACGCCGACGAGGCCATCCGCTACCAGGACCCGGACCTGAAGCTGCCGGAAGACCCCAATGAGATCGATGCGGCGGCGATGAAACGGGTGATCGCCGCGCTCAACGCGCTGCGCATGAACGATCCGGACCGCCTCGGCGACTGGTTCGGCCGTTTCATCACCACCTACCGCGCCGCCGGCGACATCCTGCCCTCGCAGGCCCCGCCGGCCCCCGCCGATGTCGAGACCGTGCTGGACGAGGGCGGCCTGCTCGAGCGCCATCCGTGGGCGCGACTGGCCTGGCGCCGTGCCACCCGCGGCGCCGCGCTGTACAGCAGCGGCCACGCCTTCCAGTTGCCGGTCAAGGACGCGCAGGGCCTGGCCGCCGCCGAGCGGATCGACGCGGTCATGTTCGGCAAGCTGTCGGCCAAGGGCCGCAGCGCCGTGCTCGAACTGCTGGCCGGCGGCCACTACCAGTTGCTTGACGCCGAGACCCTGGCGGCGATGCAGGCCGAGCAGGACGCGCTCGAGGTGATGGAAGAAGAGCGCGACGACGATTTCGACGACGAGGCCGATGCCCCGGAACTCGAAATCGAAGTGTTCGAATACGCCCAGGCCGGCGAAGGCGAGCCGGCCAGCGGCACCATCGACACCGTGCAGGTGAACGAGGAAGGCGTCGAGGTCGTGGTGATCTGCGACGACGGCGACGAGGACAGCCCGGCGGCATGACGCCCGCGGCGTTCCATGTCGAGATGGCCGACTACGCCGCGCAGCATGTGCTGCTGCACGGCGTGCGCCATGCCGTGTTCGTCGGCGAGCAGCAGGTGCCGGCCGAGCTGGAGACCGACGACCTGGACCCGCTCAGCCACCATGTCGTGGCGCTGGATGCCGATGGCCATGCCATCGGCACCGGCCGGCTGACGCCACAGCGGCGCATCGGCCGCATGGCGGTCCTGTCCGGCTGGCGCGGTCTTGGCGTCGGTGAAGCCCTGCTGCAGGCGCTGGTGGCCGAAGCCGCCCACCGTGGCTGGGACGAGGTTTCCCTGCATGCCCAGGTCCATGCCCGCGATTTCTATGCGCGCAACGGCTTCCTGCCCGAGGGCGCGGAGTTCGAGGAGGCGGGAATCGCCCACCAGACCATGCGCCGCCGCATGGATGGCGCCATGCGCGTGCAGGATGCGGGCCAGGCCGGGGCGGCGCTGTCCGCGGTGATCCACCGCGCCCGGCGCCGGCTGCTGCTCGGCTGCCGCAGCGGCGACACCGCGCTGCTCGGCCAGCCGGTCGTACTGCAGGCGCTGCGCCGCTTCGCCACCGCGCGCCACGACAAACAGGCATTGGTGCTGCTGCACGACGGCGACCTTGCGGGCCTGCCCGCGCCACTGCTCGCGCTCGTCCAGCGCCTGCCCAGCGCATTCCAGTTGCGCCAGCCGGCGGACCCGGCCGAGCAGGCGCTGGTGCCAGCCTGCGCGGTCAACGACAACGGCGACTGCTACTTTCGTCCAATGGGCGACCGGTTCGAGGGCGAACTCTGCCTGGACATGCCGGCGCGCGCCCGCCAGCAGGACGCGCTGTTCCAGCGCGCATGGGACGGCGCACGCGACTGCGACGGGCCCAGGACACTCGGCATCTGAGCGCTGTCGGGCCGGGACAAGGCATGGCCCGACATTAACCCGGTGGACAGAGTGTGTGCCCCTTCCTGTCCCCGCGAGGGTATAATTCAACGGTTTCATCACGCCCGCGCGGCGTCCTGCTGCAAGGTCCCGCCGGTTCCAGAAGCCATACCCCACAAGCGAATCCGACTCTCCATCGTGGACAATCTCCTGAAGCAGTTTGCGCAGTCATCGCAACTCGCCGGCGGCAACGCCTCCTATATCGAGGATCTGTACGAGCAGTACCTCGTCTCCCCGGACAGTGTGGACCCCAAATGGAAGTCCTACTTCGATGGCTTCAAGGGCCGCGAAGCAGGTGATGTCCCGCATTCTGCCGTCATCGCCCACATCGCCGAAGCCGGCCGCAACGCGTCCAGCACCGTGGCCAATGCCGGTGGCGGCGACGAGCGCGAGCGCAACGTCGGGCGCCTGATCACCGCCTACCGCTCGCGCGGCCACCTCGGCGCCAATCTCGATCCGCTGGGCCTGACCCCGCCGGTCAACCCGCCGGACCTCAGCCTGCCGTTCCACAACCTCAGCGATGCCGACCTCAACGACGAGTTCAGCACCGGTGGCGTGGGCGGCCAGCCGCGCATGAAGCTGCGCGACCTGCTGGCGCGCCTGAAGGCGACCTACACCGGCTCCATCGGCGCCGAGTTCATGTACATCGCCGAAGTCGACCAGCGCCAGTGGCTGTACAAGCGCCTGGAGCAGGCCGGCGGCAACTACGACCTCGATGCCGGCACCAAGCGCCGCACGCTCGAGCGCCTGACCGCCGCCGAGGGCCTGGAACGCTACCTGCACACCAAGTACGTCGGCCAGAAGCGTTTCTCGCTGGAAGGCGGCGATTCGCTGATCCCGATGATGGACACCATCATCCGCGACGCCGGCAAGGAAGGCGTCAAGGACGTGGTGATCGGCATGGCCCACCGCGGCCGCCTCAACGTGCTGGTCAACACCCTGGGCAAGAACCCGCGCAAGCTGTTCGACGAGTTCGAAGGCAAGTTCGAGCACGACGACCGCGCCGTGGCCGGTGACGTGAAGTACCACATGGGCTTCTCGGCCGACGTCGCCAGCGATGGCGGCCCGGTCCACCTGGCCCTGGCGTTCAACCCGTCGCACCTGGAAATCGCCGACCCGGTGGTCGCCGGCTCGGTGCGCTCGCGCCAGGAACGCCGCAACGACACCGCGCGCAAGCAGGTGATGCCGATCCTGATCCACGGCGACGCCGCATTCGCCGGCCAGGGCGTGGTGATGGAGCTGTTCCAGATGTCGCAGGCCCGCGGTTTCACCGTCGGCGGCACCGTGCACATCGTCATCAACAACCAGGTGGGCTTCACCACCTCCAACCGCGACGACTCGCGCTCGACCCTGTACTGCACCGACATCGCCAAGATGGTCGCTGCCCCGGTCCTGCACGTGAACGGCGACGACCCGGAAGCGGTGGTGTTTGCCGCCAGGCTGGCCTATGACTTCCGCCAGCAGTTCCATAAGGACGTCGTGATCGACCTGGTCTGCTACCGCCGCTGGGGCCACAACGAGGCCGATGAACCGGCGATCACCCAGCCGTTGATGTACCAGGTGATCCGCAAGCACAAGACCACCCGCGAACTCTACGCCGAGCAGCTGGAAGCCGCTGGCGTGATCGCCGCCGGCGCCGGCAAGGAAATGGTCGACGCCTACCGCGACAAGCTGGATTCGGGCGAAGTCACCACCGAGCTGGCCGTGGTCGAGAAGACCCCGACCACCAGCAAGATGTACGTGGATTGGCCGCGCTACCTGTCCGGCAAGCTGTCCGACCCGGTCAGCACCAAGGTCGAGATGGGCAAGCTGACCCGGCTGGCCACGATGATCAACACCATCCCGGACGGCGTGGAGCTGCACTCGCGCGTGGCCAAGGTGTACGACGACCGTCGCAAGATGGCCGCCGGCGAGATCGCGGGCGACTGGGGCTTTGCCGAGAACCTGGCCTACGCCACCCTGCTGGACGAAGGCAACAGCCTGCGCCTGGTCGGCCAGGACGTCGGCCGTGGCACCTTCACCCACCGCCACGCGATCCTGCACGACCAGAAGACCGACAACTACTACCTGCCGTTGCGCCAGCTGGTCGAGTCGCCGGAGCAGGCCACCATCATCGACTCGCTGCTCAGCGAAGAAGCGGTGATGGCGTTCGAGTACGGCTTCTCCACCACCGATCCCAACACCCTGTGCATCTGGGAAGGGCAGTTCGGCGACTTCGCCAATGGTGCGCAGGTCGTGATCGACCAGTTCATCGCTTCCGGCGAAGCCAAGTGGGGCCGCATCTCCGGCCTGACCCTGCTGCTGCCGCACGGCTACGAAGGCCAGGGCCCGGAACACAGCTCGGCGCGCCTGGAGCGCTTCCTGCAGCTGTGCGCGCTGGAGAACATGCTGGTCTGCGTGCCGTCCACCCCGGCGCAGGCGTTCCACATGCTGCGTCGCCAGATGCGCATGGACACCCGCAAGCCGCTGATCGTCATGTCGCCCAAGTCGCTGCTGCGCCACAAGCTGGCCGTGTCGACCCTGGACGAACTGGCCAACGGCGAGTTCCAGCACCTGATCGGCGACGCCAATGCCGATGCCAAGAAGGTCAAGCGCGTGGTGCTGTGCTCGGGCAAGGTCTACTACGACCTGCTGGAAGACCAGACCAAGCGTGGCCAGGACGACGTGGCGATCATCCGCGTGGAACAGCTGTATCCGTTCCCGCGCGCGCAGCTGGCTGCCGAACTGAAGAAGTACGGCAAGGCCGCCGATGTGGTGTGGTGCCAGGAAGAGCCGATGAACCAGGGCGCGTGGTACCAGATCCGCCACCACCTGCAGGCCTGCCTGGCCGATGGCCAGAACCTGCACTACGCTGGCCGCCCGCGTTCGCCGTCGCCGGCCGTCGGCCACATGGCCGACCACCTGCGCGAACTGCAGCAGCTGCTCGCCGATGCGCTGGTCAATCCCTTCAACGACCAGTTCGCTGAATAACTCTCCCCCTTTCACGAAGAATACGAACCAGGAAGCCCCTGCATGGCCACCGAAGTCAAAGCCCCGGTACTGCCCGAATCCGTCGCTGACGGCACCATCGCCACCTGGCACAAGAAGGTCGGCGACGCGGTCAAGCGCGACGAAAACCTGCTTGACCTGGAAACCGACAAGGTCGTGCTTGAAGTCCCGTCGCCGGTCGATGGCGTGATCAAGGAAATCAAGTTCCCCGAAGGCGCCACCGTGACCAGCAGCCAAGTCGTGGCGATCATCGAGGAAGGCGCCGTCGCCGCGGCGCCGGCCCCGGCTGCCGGCGAGGCACCGAAGGCTGCCGCTCCGGCTCCGGCCGCCGCTGCCGCCGCTCCGGCCCCGGCCGCCAGGTCGGCCGCCGACAGCCTGCCGCCGGGCGCCCGCTTCTCGGCCATCACCGAGGGCGTGAATCCGGCCGATGTCGCCGGCACCGGCCGCCATGGCGCGGTGACCAAGGAAGACATCGTCAACTTCGCCCGCAACGGCGGCGTCGGCAAGGCCGGCGGCGCGCGTCCGGAAGAACGCGTGCCGATGACCCGCATGCGCAAGCGCATCGCCGAGCGCCTGATGCAGTCCAAGGAATCCATCGCCATGCTGACTTCGTTCAACGAAGTCAACCTGGCCAAGGTCTCGGCCGCGCGCAAGGAACTGCAGGACGAGTTCCAGAAGGCGCACGGCATCAAGCTGGGCTTCATGAGCTTCTTCGTGAAGGCCGCGGCCAACGCGCTGCAGCGCTTCCCGCTGGTCAACGCCTCGGTCGACGGCGACGACATCATCTATCACGGCTACTCGGACATCTCCATCGCCGTGTCCACCGACAAGGGCCTGGTGACCCCGGTGCTGCGCAACGTCGAGCGCATGTCCTTCGCCGACATCGAGCAGGGCATCGCCGACTACGCCAAGAAGGCGCGCGACGGCAAGCTGTCCCTGGACGACCTGCAGGGCGGCACCTTCACCGTGACCAACGGCGGCACCTTCGGCTCGCTGATGTCGACCCCGATCGTCAACCCGCCGCAGAGCGCCATCCTCGGCATGCACACGATCAAGGAGCGCCCGATCGCCGAGAACGGCCAGGTCGTGATCGCGCCGATGATGTACATCGCCCTGTCCTACGACCACCGCATCATCGACGGCAAGGACGCGGTGCAGTTCCTGGTGGACATCAAGAACCAGCTGGAAAACCCGGGCCGCATGCTGTTCGGCCTGTAAGACCCCGCCGGACCCCTCCTTCACCGGAGGGGTTCGTCGCTCCGGGGCCGGTCCAGCGCCCGCCCCTTCCCCGGCGCCCCGCGCCACCGGCTTCGCCCCGAAGCCGACGGAAAGCATCAAGGAACCTCAAATGGCTGAACAATTCGACGTCGTCGTCATCGGTGCCGGCCCGGCCGGTTACCACGCCGCCATCCGCGCTGCCCAGCTGGGCCTGAAGACCGCCTGCATCGACGCGGCGCTGGGCAAGGACGGCAAGCCGGCGCTGGGCGGTACCTGCCTGCGCGTGGGCTGCATCCCGTCCAAGGCGCTGCTGGACTCCTCGCACCAGTACCACAACATGCAGCACCAGTTCGCGCAGCACGGCATCAGCTTCAAGGACGCCGGCATCGACGTGGGCACCATGGTCGGCCGCAAGGACGCCATCGTGAAGCAGTTCACCGGCGGCATCGCCCAGCTGTTCAAGGCCAACAAGGTCGCCGCCTACTACGGCTTCGGCCAGCTGCAGGCCGGCAACATCGTCAAGGTCAAGCAGCATGACGGCACCGAGGTCGAGCTGAAGGGGACCAACGTCATCATCGCCGCCGGTTCGGACTCGATCGAACTGCCGTTCGCCAGGTTCGACGGCGAAGCCATCGTCGACAACGTCGGCGCGCTGGACTTCACCGATGTGCCGCAGCGCCTGGCGGTGATCGGCGCCGGCGTGATCGGCCTGGAACTGGGCAGCGTGTGGAAGCGCCTGGGCGCCGAGGTCACCATCCTCGAAGCGATGCCGGAATTCCTGGCCGCCGCCGATGCCGAAGTCTCCAAGCTCGCCGCGCGCGAATTCAAGAAGCAGGGCCTGGACATCAAGCTCGGCGCCAAGGTCGGCAAGACCGAGGTGACCGGCAAGGGCAAGAAGAAGGAAGTGGTCATCACCTACACCGACGGTGAAGGCGAGAAGACCCTGACCGTGGACAAGCTGCTGGTGGCCGTGGGCCGCCGCGCCGCGACCAAGGGCCTGCTGGCCGACGGCACCGGCGTGCAGGTCAACGAGCGCGGCCAGATCGTGGTCGACGACCACTGCCACACCGGCGTCGATGGCGTGTGGGCGGTGGGCGACTGCGTGCGTGGCCCGATGCTGGCGCACAAGGGCTTCGAGGAAGGCATCGCGGTGGCCGAACTGATCGCCGGCCTGCCCGGCCACGTCAATTTCGACACCATCCCCTATGTCATCTATACCAGCCCGGAAATCGCCTGGGTCGGCAAGACCGAGCAGCAGCTCAAGGCCGAAGGCGTGGCTTACAAGGCCGGCAACTTCCCGTTTGCCGCCGTCGGCCGTGCCGTGGCGATGGCCGAGCCGACCGGCTTCGTCAAGGTGATCGCCGATGCCGAAACCGACCGCGTGCTCGGCCTGCACCTGATCGGCCCGAACGTCAGCGAACTGGTGCACGAAGGCGTGCTGACCATGGAATTCAGCGGCAGCGCCGACGACCTGGCCCGCATCTGCCATGCCCACCCGAGCCTGTCCGAAGCGATCCACGACGCGGCGATGGCGGTCAGCAAGCGCGCCATCCACAAGGCCAACTGAGCGACACCGGCCTGACCAAGAAGGCTCCGCCCCGGCGGAGCCTTCTTGCTTTTGCACTCCCCGATCCCGTCCCCGTTCATCGGCGCGATCCGCATACCCTCACCAGGAACATCCATGAAGTCCATCTGCGTCTACTGCGGCTCCAATCCCGGCGCCAAACCCGTCTATGTCGAGCGCGCCACCGAACTGGGCCGGCGCATCGCCGCCGAGGGCCTGCGCCTGGTCTATGGCGGTGGCCGCACCGGATTGATGGGCGCAGTGGCCGATGGCGTGCTGGCCGCCGGCGGCGAGGTCACCGGCGTGATTCCGCAGCACCTGGTGGACCTGGAAGTCGCGCACCAGGGCGTGACCACGCTGGAAGTCGTCGGCTCCATGCACGAACGCAAGTCGCGCATGTTCGACCTGTCCGACGCCTTCGTCGCCCTGCCCGGCGGCTTCGGCACCGCCGAGGAGATCTTCGAGATGCTGACCTGGCGCCAGCTCGGCATCGGCAAGAAGCCCTGCGCCTTCCTCGACATCGACGGCTTCTATTCGCAGCTGATCGGCATGATCGACCACATGGTGGAAGAACGCTTCCTGCACCCGGAGCAGCGTCAGGACCTGTGGTACGGCGATGATGCGGAGCAGATGCTGGCATGGATGCGCGCGTATTCGCCGGCGCAGGCGGACAAGTGGTTCGACGAAAAGCTTCGCGCCGCGTTGCGGTAAGTCGCTGGCGCATGGCGGCGCGGCGGGCTCCACGGCGCCCTGCTGCCAGCGTGGCGCGGTTCGACTAGAAGCTGTTCGCCGCGTTGCGGCAAGCCACTGACGCGTGGCGACGCGGCCAGCTCCACGGCGCCCAGCTACCAGCGTGGCTCGGTTCGACTAGAAGCTGTTCGCCGCGTTGCGGTAAGCCACTGACGCGTGGCGACGCGGCCGGCTCCACGGCGCCCGGCTACCAGCGTGGCGCGGCGCGGTTCGACGAGAAGCTGCGCGCAGCACTGCGGCAAGCGTGTGCGGGGCAAGCCCCGCACCTGCAACGTCATCCCGTGCGATGGCGGATGGCCACAGATTTCACGACGATCTGCCGCAGGTGCGGCACAACCGGGCGACACACATCCGTAGATGCGGGGCTTGCCCCGCATGTGGTCTCACCGGCAGACCCGGCGCCTGCGGAAGCCTGCTCACCCCATTTTCTGCAGTGTCGCCTCGCGCGGCAGCGGATAGCCGAGCAGATAGCCCTGGCCGAAGTTGCAGCCCATCTCGAACAGGGCGCGCAGCTGGCGTTCGTCTTCCACGCCCTCGCCGATGGTCTCGATGCCCAGCGTGCGCGCCAGCGACACCACTCCCTCGACCAGCGCTTCCGTGCTCTTGCCGTTGTCGGCATGCAGGCCCGCCACGAAGCTGCGGTCGATCTTCAGGGCGCTGATCGGGAAACGGTGCAGATAGGAAAGCGCCGAATAACCCGTGCCGAAATCGTCCAGCTGCACCACGATGCCGCGCTCGCGCAGCTGGTGCAGGGTGCGCAGCGTGCGCGGGGCGTCCTCCAGCAGCGCCATTTCGGTGATTTCCACCCGCAGCCGGCCCGGATCGGCGCCGGCCGCATCCAGCAGGCCGAGCAGGCGCGCGACGAATTCCGATGAGCGGAAGTGGCGCGGCGACACGTTCACCGAGATATAGCCCGAAGCCGTACCCGCCAGGTCGCGGACCACCTGCTCGTAGATCAGCCAATCCACCTGCTCGATCAGGCCGCTCTCCTCGCCCAGCGAAATGAACTCACCCGGCAGCAGCAGCCCCCGGCCCTCGTGCTGCCAGCGCAGCAACGCCTCGTGGCCGACCACGCCGCCGTCAGCCAGCGACACGATCGGCTGGTAGAACGGCAGGAAGTCGTTGCTGATGATGGCCCGGCGCAGGTCCGCCTCCAGTTCCAGGCTCCGCAGCGACTGCTCGCGCATCGCCTCGTCGAACACCATGCAGCGGTCCTGGCCCATGCCCTTGGCGCGGTACATGGCGGCATCGGCGTCGCGCAGCAGCTCGGCGCCGGAGGTGTAGCGCGGGCTCCACAGCGCGATGCCGATGCTGCCCGACGGGAACAGCTCGCGCCCGTCCACCCACATCGAGTGTTCCAGCGAGCGCAGCAGGCGCCTGCCGACCTCCATTGCCGCCTCGGCGCCATCGCAGCGCACCAGCAGCGCGAATTCGTCGCCGCCCAGGCGCGCCACCACGTCATCGCCGCGCAGCATGCCGACCAGGCGCTGCGCCACTTCCACCAGCATGCGGTCGCCGGCGGCGTGGCCGATGCTGTCGTTGACCCATTTGAAGCGGTCCAGGTCGAGGAACAGCAGCGCGAACATCGGGCCCACGCCCAGCTGCGCGTGCTCGATGGCCTCTTCCAGCTTTTCCAGCAACTGCAGGCGGTTGGGCAGGCCGGTCAGCACGTCGTGCATCGCCAGGTGGGTCAGGCGCTGCTCCACGCGCATGCGCTCGCCGATCTGCGCCAGCAGCTTCTGGTTGACCTCGCCCAGTTCGCGGGTGCGTTCGGCCACGCGCCGCTCCAGCTCGGCATGCGCCTGCAGCAGCCGGTTGCGGTCGCGCTGGCGTGCCAGGCTGTTGCCGATGTTGCGCGCCACGAACGCGAGCAGCCGCTGGTCGTGCGTGGTGAACGTGACCTGCGGGTTGTAGCTCTGCACCGCGATCACCCCCACCACCTCGTCATCGCTGAACAGGGGAACACCCAGCCAGCACTGCGATTTGGCGCCGAACTCGCGCACCTCGCCACGCGCGATCAGCAGGTCGATCTCCGCGCGCGTGGCCAGCAGCGGCTGGCCGCTGCGGATGGTGTACTCGGTCAGGCCGCCGCTGAAGGAACGCGAGGCGCGCACCCGGTTGAACTCGTCCACCGAATAGACGAAATCCAGCCCGTCGCCCTGTTCGTTGACCAGCGCGATGTAGAAGTTGCTGGCGTCCAGCAGCCCGCCGATCACCCGGTGCACCTCGGCATGGAACTCGGCCTGGCTGCCGCAGCTCATCGCCAGTTCGGAGACATTGAACAGTGCCGCCTGCAGGGCCTCGGCGCGGCGCCGCTCCTGTATCTCGTCCTGCAGGCTGGCATTGGCCCGCTCCAGCTCCAGCGTGCGCCGCTGCACGTGTTGTTCCAGCTGCACGTGCGCCTGGCGCCGGTCCATCGCGGTCAGGATGTGCTTGGCCAGGAAGTTGAGGACCGCGCGGTCCTCGTCCCCATACTGCACGCCGGCCTCGTAGCTCTGCACCACGATCGCGCCGCACACGGTGCTGTCGCGCCACATCGGCACGCCCAGCCAGTCGGCGCTGTCCGGCCCGCTGTGCACCGAATGCTGCTGGTCCAGCACCTGCAGCAGTTCACGCGACGGGCCGTGCATCGTCTTGCCCCTGCGCAGCACCGCGAAGGTCAGGCTGTCCTGCATTTCCTCGAAGTGGAAACGCCGCTCCGGAGGCGGAGCGAAGTTGTCCAGGGTGTCGGCGAAATACAGGAAACGCAGGCTGCCCTGGTGCTCATCGCATTCGACGATGTAGCAGTTGTCCGCATACATCAGCGTGCACAGGATGCGGTGGAACTGGGCCAGCATCTGCGGCATTTCCAGATCGCTGCCGGCCAGGTCGGCGATCTCGAACAGGGCGCGTTGCAGGCGCTTGGCGCGCTCGAGCTGTTCGATCTGCACGCCCTGCCGCAGCGACACCAGCACCGCGGCGACCAGCGCATGCGCCGTGCCCAGCCAGGCCTGCCGCTGCGCCCCGGAGAATGCGGTATCGGCCTCGGCCAGCACCACGATGCGCGCACCATCATCGCCGTCGGTCCAGCTCTCCATCAACGGTTGCCGCAGGCCATCCGGCAGCGGCGCGCCGGCCAGCAGCCCGCGCACCACCTCGCGCAGCGCCTCGGCCCCGGGGCTGACGCAATCGCCCTGGCCGAGTACGGCGTCATCCCAGGCCAGCGCCACGGTGCTGTCGCCCGGGAGCAGGCCATGCAGCGTCGCCACCACCCGGTTGGCGGGCGAATCGGTGTCCACGCGTCCGTTGCCGGCATGCACGTCGGATTGGCTGTGCGACATGATCTCCATGTTTCTTCCGGGTTCCGGTGATCCGGAACTCCCCCCTGTCGCGCAGCATAACGCCGCAACCCCGGCTCCGATGCGCACGCCTCGACATTTCCTGAATGTTGCCCGGTGCGCACCCGGACATGACTAGGCAGTGGCACGGGCAACGCTTAGGCTGCGGCACGTGGATACCGCCGTCCAAGCCCCGACCGACGAAGCGCTGATGCTGGCCTACGCCGAAGGCGATGGCGAGGCGTTCGCCGAGTTGTATGCGCGCCATCGCGCGCGGCTGTTCCATTACCTGCTGGGCCAGCTGCGCGACCGCTCGCTGGCCGAGGAGCTGTTCCAGGACGTGTGGCAGCGGCTGGTCCATGCCCGCTCGGGCTGGAAGCCGGAGGCGGCCTTCGCCACCTGGCTGTTCCGCATCGCCCACAACCGCCTGAACGACCATTGGCGCGCCGCACGGCACCGGCCCACGGCGCCGGACGACGCCGACGAGCGCACCGCGCGCCTGGCCGATACCTGCACGCCGGAGCTGCTGGCCGACGAACAGGCACAGCGGCTGCGGCTTCGCCAGGCGATGGCCGAACTGCCGCAGGAACAGCAGGAAGTCCTCATCCTGCGCCTGGAACAGGAACTGAGCCTGGAGGAGATCGGGCAGATCACCGGCGTGGGCCGGGAAACCGTCAAGTCGCGGCTGCGCTATGCGATGGACAAGCTGCGCGCGAGGTTGAGCGAATGAACATGTCCGAACCGCTGACCCCCGAAGAACGCGAACTGGCGCGGCTGCTGGGCCGACCCGCCGCGGGCCTCGCGCCGTCGGCGCGGATCGACGCGGCCATCGCCGCGCTCGCGCGCGAACCGGTCGCATCGCCGCCGGCACCCCGGCCTTCCGCGCCTCCGGCGCCGTTCACCGTCGGCGCCGTGCCGGTCCGGCGTGGCCGCCGCCGTGGGCTGGTGTCGTCGCTGGCTGTCGCCGCATCGCTGGTCCTCGTCGTCGGCCTGGCCTGGCAACTGCGGCCCGCACCGCCATCGGCTCCGATGCCCGCCGCTGCGGCCGGAACCCCGGCCGTGCCGGAAGTGCCGGCGGCGGTCGTCGCACCCGATGCGGCAGTACCTGCGGCACCCACGGCGGTCGCCGCCGCGCGGCCGGCTCCCCCATCGCCCGTCGCTCCGGTACGAGCCGCCAAGGCCGAGGCCGCGCCCGTCCCCCGTGTGCAGGAACCGGCGCCAGTGGCGATGTCCGCACCGTCTCCCGCGCGCGCGGCGGTCGTCGCTCCAGCACCGCCCCCTGCACCACCGCCGCCTGCCAGCTACGCACTGGAACCGGCGCCCATGATCGCCGACGAAACGCCCGTAACCGTGCAGCAGGCGGAGCCGGCAGCGATGCGCCTGCACTCCAGCGCGCCGCAGCCCCTTGCCGATGCACCGATACGCGCGTCCGCATCCGGGCTGCGCGAACAGGCCAGGATCACGATCGCGGCACCGACCGGCATCGACGAGGACGCCCTGCTTCCGCGCCACAAGTGGCTGGAGCGCATCCGTTCGCGTCGCGACGAAGGCGATCTCGATACCGCGCGCGCCAGCCTGGAGCGTTTCGTGCAGGCCCATCCGGAAGCCCGCATTCCGCGCGATCTGCGGCCGCTGCTCGCCCACTGAGCGGCGCCGGGCTTTCCAGTCACCGACACCCCTGTGTCCGGTTCCGGCAAACCATCGGCCAGCCGCCTAGAATGTGCGCGATGCCCGATACCCTCGCCGCGCCCGCCAGCCACGTGCTGGAGATCAAGCACAGCCGCTTTCTCGCCCAGGCCATGCCGATCGGCAGCGCGGCCGATGCGCTGTCCTTCATCGCCGGGGTCTCGGTGGCCGACGCCACCCACAACTGCTGGGCCTACCGCTGCGGCGGCGAATACCGTTCCAGCGACGACGGCGAGCCCGCCGGCACGGCCGGTCGTCCGATCCTGGCCGCGATCGACGGCCAGGGCTACGACCGAATCGCCGTGGTCGTGACCCGCTGGTATGGCGGTATCAAGCTCGGTGCCGGCGGGCTGGTGCGCGCCTACGGCGGCACCGCGGCCGAATGCCTGCGGCTGGCGCCGCGCCTGCCGCTGGTAGCGATGTGCAGGTTGCGGCTGGCCTGCCCGTTCGACGAACTCGGCACCGTCTACACGCAGCTGGCCGCGCACGCGGCGGACAAACTGGGCGAGGCGTTCGACGAGCACGGCGCGCAGCTGTCCCTCGAACTGCCCGCCGACCGCGTGGACGGCTTGAAAACCCAACTGCGCGACGCCACCCGTGACAGGGTGCGCTGGCTCGACGCCGGCGGCTGAGGCCGGTGCCGGCCCTCCCTCTTTACCGATGCCCCGCCCATGACCGACACCGCTCCTGCTTCTCCCTCTTCCGCCAAGGCACGGCTGGGCACGCTGCGTGCGCTGTGGCCGTTCGTGCGCCGCCACATGGGTCTGTTCACCGCCTGGCTGGTGGCACTGGCGGTGGCCTCGGCGGCCACGCTGAGTTTCCCGGTCGCGTTCCGGCGCATGATCGACGACGGCTTCAGCAACGGCAGCAACATCGACCAGGTATTCCTGCTGGTGTTCGCCGTGGTGGTGGTGCTGGCCGCGGCGAGCGCGGCGCGCTTCTTCTTCGTGTCACTGCTCGGCGAGAAGGTCGTGGCCGACCTGCGCAGGCAGCTGTACGCGCACCTGATCGCGCTTGATGCACAGTTCCACGACCGCAACCGCAGCGGCGAGCTGGTCTCGCGCCTGTCCGCCGACAGCGAACTGCTGCGCAGCGTGGTCGGCAGCAGCATGTCGGTGGCGCTGCGCAGCACCGTCACCGTGGTCGGCAGCCTGGCGATGCTGTTCGTCACCAGCCCGCGCCTGGCCGCCTTCACCCTGGTCGGCATCCCGCTGGCGGTACTGCCGATCATCCTCGGCGCACGCCGGCTGGAAAAAGCCTCGCGTGCCAGCCAGGACCGTGTCGCCGACGCCAACAACCTCGCCAGCGAAACCCTCGGCGCGGTCCGCACCGTGCAGGCGCACGCACGCGAAGGCTACGAGACCGGCCGCTTCGCCGATGCGGTGCGCGTGGCGGTGGCGACCGCGCGCGGCCGCATCCGCACCCAGTCGCTGGTCACCGCCATCGTCATCACCCTGGTGTTCGGTGCGGTGGTGCTGGTGCTGTGGTCCGGCGCGCACGACGTGATCGCCGGGCGCATCAGCAAGGGTGAGCTGGGCCAGTTCGTGTTCTACGCCCTGATCGGCGGCGGCTCGGTCGGCGCACTCGCCGAAGTATGGAACGAACTGCAGCGCGCAGCCGGCGGCATGGGTCGTATCGCCGAACTGCTGCAGGAACGCCCCGGCGTGCGCGCGCCGGCCGCGCCGCTCGCCCTGCCCACGCCGCTGTGCGGCGACATCCGTTTCGATGACGTGGTCTTCCACTATCCGCAGCGCCCGGGACAGCCCGCGCTGGAAGGCTTCACCCTGCACGTGCGGCCCGGCGAGACCGTGGCCCTGGTCGGTCCGTCGGGCGCCGGCAAGAGCACGGTGCTGTCGCTGCTGCTGCGCTTCCACGATCCCGACGCGGGCGCGATCAGCATCGACGGCATCGACCTGCGCCAGGCCGAACCCACCGCACTGCGCGAACAGATCGCGCTGGTGCCGCAGCAGCCGGCCCTGTTCGCGTCCAGCGCCGCCGAAAACATCCGTTACGGCCGCCTGCAGGCCAGCGACGAGGAACTGCATGCCGCCGCACGCGCCGCCGAGGCCGACGACTTCATCCGCGCCCTGCCGGAAGGCTATGCCAGCGAACTGGGCGAGCGCGGCGCGCGTCTGTCTGGCGGCCAGCAGCAGCGCATCGCCATCGCCCGCGCCCTGCTCAAGGACGCGCCGATCCTGCTGCTGGACGAGGCCACCAGTGCGCTGGACGCGCAGAGCGAACGCGCGGTGCAGCAGGCGCTGGAGCGGTTGATGGCCGGCCGCACCACGCTGGTGATCGCGCACCGGCTGGCCACCGTGCTCAAGGCCGACCGCATCGTGGTGATGGACCACGGCCGTATCGTCGCCCAGGGCACGCACGAACAGCTGCTGCGCGAAGGCGGTCTATACGCGGAACTGGCACGGCTGCAGTTCATCGACTGAGGCGGATCGGCGCCCCATGCGGGGCCCGGCACCATGCGCGCGCGATGGCGAACATCCTCTCGACGCAGGGCTAACACGCGGCGATGCAGGCTGCCTCGGCCGAACCGGGTTGGATGCCACTCAGGAGGTTGCCATGTCGTTCCGCCAGTTTCCCGCCACCGACAGCAACGGCGAGAGCCACATCATCATCGAGTTCATTCCCGAACAGGGAAACAAAGGGGGTGGCGACGCGGCACCGCGCTACGAACTGGACGATGGCCGCCATCTGCAACGCAACGCGCGCGAATTCACCACGCTCGACGGCCAGTTGCGGCTGCGTATCTGAAAGCGCCGCAGCAGCGACAGCAGGAGTAACGCGAGTCGCGACAGGAACCTCATCAAGGAATCCCTATCGCGACTCACCCCGCGTAAACATGGCTGGCGAAGAATTCACCAGCCATCTTGACAGCCTTGCAGCGCAAGGGCCGCCGGCAGTCATCCACAGGCTTGTGCGCAGGTCATCCACACCCGCTGTGGATGAACGCATGCGTCAATGAAGAACGACCATCGACATGGCGGCAGATGCGCGCGCAATGGCAATCCTCTGCACACATCTCACCGACAACAACGACTGGCGAAGAATTCGCCAGCCATCTTGACAGCCTTGCACCGCAAGGGCTGCCGGCATTCATCCACAGGCTTGTGCGCAGGTCATCCACACCCGCTGTGGATGAAGCGCGCTCAGCGGTCCAGCACCCGGCCGATGCCGCTGTGGTCGATCTCGCGTGCGGCCGCCTCCAGCACTTCCGGCGCGTAGCGCTGCACGAAACCCATGCGGAAATGCACCTCGCCGCCGGGCGTGCGCGAGGAGTGGATCGAGGACAGGCTGATGCCATGCCGTTCGAACACATGCAGCAGCTCGCGCAGCGAACCGGCGCGGTCTTCCGGCAGGTGCACGCTCATCGCGCGCGTGTCGGTCAGGTCGGCCAGTAGGTACCCCAGCCGCTCGAAGCTGTAGTTGCCGTCGCGCAGCGTCCGGTCGCCCACCGCGTCGCGGTTGTCGTCGAGGAACTGCCGCCGGAACGCCGCCCGCGCCGCATCGCTGCCATCGGCCAGTTGCGCGCGCAGCTGCTGCAGCTGCTCCAGCAGGCGATCCAGCACTTCGCCCGCATGCGGGTTGCCGAACTGGATGTCTTCGTAGATCGCCGGATTCAGCGACAGGATGCGCGAGATCACCGCCGCATCCAGCTCGAACGCGGTCGAGCGGTAGGGCATCAGCGCCTGCAGTTCGCCGAGCAACGGCGCATAACCGCGCATCACCCCGGCCTGCGCCAGATGGGTGGCATGCACCATCGCCTGCACCAGCGCCATCACCCGGTCGTGGTGCTCGGGCGTGGCCGGCACGCACTCGGCCTCCAGCGCGGCATACAACCGTTCCAGCCAGGGCTGCCAGCGCGCCTCGACGCGCGCCTCGCAGACCACCATCACCCGCCCCTTGAGGGTCGGCGCCTTGGGCGGCGCGGTCATCGGATGCAACCCAGCCACGCTGGCCTGCGAACGCAGCATCGCCGCCACCGGCGCGCTCTTGATCGAGGTCACGTCCAGCCACAGCCTGTCGCGCTCGCGTCCTGACGAGTGCTGCACGTAATCGTCGATCAGTGCCGGCGTATGCCGGATCGGCGCGGAGAACAGCAGCACGTCGGCACGTTCCAGCAGTTGTTCCGGCGTCTGCGAGGCGGCATCGACCGGATCGTGGCCGATCACTTCCAGACCCATGCGCGACTGGAAGAATCCGCGCAGCCAGCGGCCATAGGCGCCGCCGCTGCCGACGATGCCGATGACCGGCGCCATCGGCGCCTGCATCACGCTCACGCCAGCCGCTCGGCGCGGAAGCGGTACGGCGTACCCAGCGCGGCCGGCGCTGCCGCCAGCACGTCGAACTCCTCCACGCCCTGCGCCAACGTCGCTTCCAGCGCGGCATGCACGCCGGCGATGGCGCGCCCCACCGCGTCCTCGAATGCGTGGCCCTTGAGCAGGAACGCCACCAGCAGCGACATCAGCACGTCTCCGGTACCGGCCACGTCCACCGGCAGGTGCGGCGAAGTCCAGCGCCAGATCTCGTCGCGGCCGATCGCCAGCGTGACCAGTTCGCCCGGCACGCCGGACACCGAATGCGCGATCACCCACTGCGGGCCGCGCTCAAGCAGCTTGCGCGACGCGGCAATGGCATCGTCCTGCTCCAGCGCCGGCATGCCGGTCAGGCGTCCCAGCTCGAAGGCATTGGGCGTGACCAGCCATGCGTGCGGCAGCAGGCGCTCGGCGAATATTTTTTCCAGCCCGGGCTCGACATAAGGGCCGGTATGGGTGTCGCCGATCACCGGGTCCAGGCAATAGCGCAGGTCCGGGCAGGAAGGCAGTACCTCGTCCAGCCAGTCGGCAAACGCCGCGCCATTGGCGACGCTGCCGAAATAACCGGAGACCAGCGCGCCGGCGCGCTGCGGCAGGCCGCGCTCGCTGGCGCCCTGCAGCAGTCCGGCGAGCCAGTCCGCCGGCAGCACGTGGCCGCGCAGCGTCGCGTAGAACGGCGCATTGCTGAGCAGGGTGGTGGGAATCTCCGCCACGCGCAGGCCCAGCGCGCGCAACGGCGGCACCGCCGCGCTGTTGCCGGCATGGCCATAGACCAGCTGCGACTGTACGGAAATCACGTCCACCGGCGAGGGCCCATCCGGGCGTTGCCGGCGACCGTGCACGAGATGGCTGTGGTCGACGTCGTTCATCGCCGCATTCTACGCCCGCCGCAACGGCGGCCGATGGCATGGATGCGCACGCAACCAAACGCCGGAAACGACGAGGCCGCAGCAGGCTGCGGCCTCGATATCCCCGCAGGAGCGACTTCAGTCGCGAAAGGGTTTCACCGGGGAAACCCTCGCGACTGAAGTCGCTCCTGCGGACAGGCGTGGCTCAGGGCGAGGTCATCCGGTCCCAGAAGCCCTTGACGCCATCCAGGAAGGTGGCCGATTTGGGCGAGTGCTTGCGCGCTTCCTCGCCGACGAAGGTCGCCTCGAACTGTTCCAGCAGCTTGCGCTGTTCGGCGGTGAGGTTGACCGGCGTCTCCACCACGATGCGGCAGTACAGGTCGCCCTCGGTGCGGCTGCGGACCGACTTGACGCCCTTGCCGCGCAGGCGGAACAGCTTGCCGGTCTGGGTCTCTGCGGGAATGCGGATCTCCGCCTCGCCGCCCAGCGTGGCCACGCGCACGGCATCGCCCAGCGCCGCCTGCGAGATGCGGACCGGCACTTCGCAGTGCAGGTCGTCGCCGTCGCGGGTGAAGATGGCATGCTCGCGCACGCGTACTTCCACGTACAGGTCGCCCGGCGGCGTACCGGCGGGACCAGCCTCGCCCTCGCCCTGCAGGCGGATGCGGTCGCCGGTATCGACGCCGGCCGGCACCTTCACCGACAGCACCTTGTCTTCCTCGACGCGGCCGTTGCCATGGCAGGTCTTGCACGGCTTGGCGATGATCTGGCCGCGGCCACCACAGTTGTGGCAGGCCTGCTGCATGGCGAAGATGCCGCGCTGCATGCGCACCTGGCCGCGGCCGCCGCAGACGTTGCAGGTCTCGACCTTGCCGTCTTCCGAGCCGCTGCCATCGCAATCGCCGCATTCGACCAGGGTCGGAATCTCGATGCGGCGCTCCACGCCGGCAACGGCTTCCTCCAGGTCCAGCTCCATCACGTAACCGATGTCGGCGCCGCGGCGCGCCTGACGCGCGCCACCACCACCGCCGAAGATGTTGCCGAAGATGTCGCCGAAGATGTCGCCCATGTCCGGGCCACCCGGACCGCCCCCCATCCCGCCCATGCCGTGTTCGAACGCGGCGTGGCCGTGGGCGTCATACATGCGCCGCTTGTTGCCGTCGGACAGTACCTCGTAGGCCTCCTTGCACTCCTTGAAGGCGGCCTCGGCTGCGGCGTCGCCCGGATTGCGGTCCGGGTGATGCTTCATCGCGCAGCGGCGATAGGCCTTCTTCAGTTCCTCGTCGCCGGCGTCACGGGAGACGCCCAGTACTTCGTAGTAATCGCGCTTGCTCATGCTTTACCTCTCCCTCCCCCTCCGGGGGAGGGCTGGGGTGCGGGTTCGTTGATGCGACAAGGGTCCGGGGCCGCTAGGCGCCCCCGAACCCTCACCCCGACCCCTCTCCCGGGAGAGAGGGGCAATGGACATCAGGACTTCTTGTCGTCCTTGACCTCGGTGAACTCGGCGTCGACCACGTCGTCGCCCGACGGACCGGCCGCACCGGCGCCCGGGGCCGGGCCGCCCTGCTCGCCGGCCGAAGCGGCGGCGTACAGCGACTGGCCGGCTTCTTCCAGCGCCTTCGACTTCGCTTCGATCTGCGCCTTGTCGTCGCCCTTCATCGCGGTTTCCAGGTCGGCCAGGGCCGCTTCCACCTTGCCGATGACATCGCCGCCGACCTTGCTGCCATGCTCGGTGATGGCGCTGCGGGTGGCGTGGATCAGGCCATCGGCCTGGTTGCGGGTCTGCACCAGTTCCTGGAACTTCTTGTCTTCCTCGCGGTGCGCCTCGGCATCGGCCACCATGCGGTTGATCTCGTCCTCGGACAGGCCCGAACCGGCCTTGATCTCGACCTTCTGTTCCTTGTTGGTCTTCTTGTCCTTGGCCGAAACGTGCAGGATGCCGTTGGCGTCGATGTCGAAGGACACCTCCACCTGCGGCAGGCCGCGCGGCGCCGGCTCGATGCCGGTCAGGTCGAACTTGGCCAGCGACTTGTTGTAGCGGGCCTGTTCGCGTTCGCCCTGCAGCACGTGCACGGTCACGGCCGACTGGTTGTCCTCGGCGGTGGAGAACGTCTGCGAGGCCTTGGTCGGGATGGTGGTGTTCTTCTCGATGATCTTGGTGAACACGCCGCCCAGGGTCTCGATGCCCAGCGACAGCGGGGTCACGTCCAGCAACAGCACGTCCTTGACGTCGCCACCCAGCACGCCACCCTGGATCGCAGCGCCCAGCGCCACGGCCTCGTCAGGGTTGACGTCCTTGCGCGGCTCCTTGCCGAAGAACTCGCTGACCGCCTGCTGCACCTTCGGCATGCGGGTCTGGCCGCCGACCAGGATCACCTCGTTGATGTCGCTCGAGCGCAGGCCGGCATCGTTCAGCGCGGTGCGGCACGGCTCGATCGACTTCTTGATCAGGTCTTCCACCAGCGCTTCCAGCTTGGCGCGGGTCAGCTTGATGTTCAGGTGCTTCGGACCAGACGCATCGGCGGTGACGTACGGCAGGTTGACTTCGGTCTGCTGCGCGCTGGACAGCTCGATCTTGGCGCGCTCGGCGGCGTCCTTCAGGCGCTGCAGGGCCAGCGGGTCCTTGCGCAGGTCGATGCCCTGGTCCTTGTTGAACTCGTCCACCAGGTACTCGATGACGCGGTTGTCGAAGTCTTCGCCGCCGAGGAAGGTGTCGCCGTTGGTGGCCAGCACTTCGAACTGCTTCTCGCCGTCGACGTTGGCGATCTCGATGATCGACACGTCGAAGGTGCCGCCGCCCAGGTCGTAGACGACGATCTTGCGGTCCTTGTTGTCGCCCTTGTCCAGGCCATAGGCCAGCGCCGCCGCGGTCGGCTCGTTGATGATGCGCTTGACGTCCAGGCCGGCGATGCGGCCGGCATCCTTGGTCGCCTGGCGCTGGCTGTCGTTGAAGTAGGCCGGCACGGTGATGACCGCCTCGGTGACCTTCTCGCCGAGGAAGTCCTCGGCGGTCTTCTTCATCTTCTCCAGCACCTTGGCCGAAATTTCCTGCGGCGCCATCTTGCGGCCATCGCTGGTGGCCACCCAAGCATCGCCATTGTCGTGGGCGAGGATGCCGTACGGGACGTGGGCGATGTCCTTCTGCACTTCGGCGTCGGTGAACTTGCGGCCGATCAGGCGCTTCACCGCGTAGAAGGTGTTCTTCGGATTGGTGACGGCCTGGCGCTTGGCCGAGGCGCCCACCAGCACTTCGCCGTCCTTGGTGTAGGCGACGATGGAGGGCGTGGTGCGGTCGCCTTCCGAGTTCTCGATGACGCGGGCCTTGCCGCCGTCCATGATCGCCACGCACGAGTTGGTGGTGCCGAGGTCGATACCAATGATCTTGCCCATGGGGGACTCCTGAGGATTCGTGTGCCGGCATGCCGCCGGGTATGAACGGGATGTGGGGGATGGGCGGATGACATTCAAGCCACCCCCGGAAAGCTGTTTGCCGGCGGCCGCGCGCGTCAAGGCGGCGGCCAGCCGGCCACGGGTCAGTCGACCCGGGCCACCACCACCAGCGCCGGCCGCAGCAGGCGATCGTTGAGCAGGTAGCCCTTCTGGAACACGGTCACCACCGCACCCGGCGCCACGCCGGCCGGGGCGTCGACCTGGCTGATGGCCTGGTGGTGTTCCGGATTGAACGCCTGGCCGGCCGGGTCGAGCAGGGTCAGGCCATTGTCGGCGGCGACCTTGAGCAGTTGCTTGTAGGTCAGCTCCAGCCCCTCGCGCAGCGGGCTGGGCTCGGTGCCGGCGGCGGTCAGGCCCGCATCCAGGCTGTCGAACACCGGCAGCAGTTCGCCCAGCAGCTTCTCGTTGGCGAACCTGCGCGCCTGTTCGATGTCGCGTGCCACGCGCTTGCGCTGGTTCTCCAGGTCGGCGCGCTCGCGCAGCGACTCGCCCTTGAGCTGCTCGATCTCGGCGCGCAGCGCCTGGACCTGCGCGTCCTGCGCCTCGGCCGCGTCGCCAGCGGTGTTCTCGGTCTCGAATTCGGGGTGGTCTTGGTTCATTTCCGGTTCCCTGGCGGTCGTTCTGCCGCCTGCCTGCTCCCCGTATGTGGGCTGCCCCCGGGGTTTCAAGGTTCAGACTCACCGCTTGCGACCGGCGCGCATTAATGTGCCGCATCAGGCGCCATTTCCGGATTGACCTGCCGCATGCGCATGCTAGCTTTGCGCGGCCCCAACCTCTGCCGACCATGCTCAGACATCTTTCGATCAAGGATTTCGCCGTCGTCCGCGCCACCGAACTGGAGTTCGGGCCGGGCATGACCGTGGTTTCCGGCGAAACCGGCGCCGGCAAGTCGCTGATGGTCGACGCACTGGGCTTCCTGTCCGGGTTGCGCGCCGACAGCGGCGTGGTCCGCCATGGCGCCAGCCGGGCCGAGCTTTCGGCCGAATTCGACCTCGCCGACGATGCGCCCGCCCGCCGCTGGCTGCAGGACAACGAGCTCGACGACGAGGACCAGTGCCAGCTGCGCCGGGTGATCCGCGCCGATGGCGGCTCGCGCGCCTTCATCAATGGCCGCCCGGTACCGGTGTCGCAGCTGTCCGAACTGGCCGCCTTCCTGGTCGAGATCCACGGCCAGCACGACCAGCAGGCACTGTTGTCGCGCCCCAGCCAGCTGGCCCTGCTCGATGCCTATGCCCGCAACGAGGCCGAGCGCGCCGCGGTACGCACCGCCAGCGGCCAGTGGCAGGCGCTGATCGACGAGCGCGACGCGCTGTCGCAGCAGGGTGATGTCTCCGACCGCATCGCCTTCCTCGAACACCAGCTCGGCGAGCTGCAGCGCGAGGAACTGGAGCCGGCGACGCTGGCGGCACTGACCGCCAGCCACCGCCGCCAGGCGCATTCCACCGCGCTGATCGAGGCCTGCCAGTACGCCGGCAACGCGCTCAACGGCGATGAGGGACCTGCCCTGCTCGGCCTGCTGCAGCAGGTGCGGCACGAACTCTCGCGGGTCAGCCAGCACGACGCGCGGCTGGGCGAGATCGACGGCATGCTCGACGCCGCCGGCATCCAGCTGCACGAAGCGCTGGCCCAGCTGGACCGGGTGCAGGACGACCTGGACAGCGACCCGGAGGCCTTCGAGGAGATCGAACGCCGGCTCGGCCGCCTGCACGACCTGGCGCGCAAGCACCGCGTGCCGATGGAAGAGCTGGCCGCCGCCCGCGAACGCATCGCGGCGGAACTGGAACAGCTGCGCGGCGCCGACGAGCGCCTGTCGCGACTGGCCGGCGAGATCGACAGGGCTGCAGCGCACTGGCAGGCGCAGGCTGCCCTGCTCACCGCCGGCCGCACCAGCGCGGCCAAAGCGCTGTCGGACACCACCACCGCGCTGATCGGCGAGCTGGGCATGGGCGGCGGCCAGTTCCTGATCGAGCTGGAACCCCAACCGCAGCCGCGCCCGGACCCCAACGGCGCCGAACGGGTCGAATTCCTGGTCGCCGCCAATGCAGGGCAACCGCCGCGCGCACTGCGCAAGGTCGCCTCCGGCGGCGAGCTTTCGCGCATCTCGCTGGCCATCGAAGTGGCCGCGCTCGGCCTGGATGCCGTGCCGACCATGGTGTTCGACGAGGTGGATTCGGGCATCGGCGGCGCCGTGGCCGACATCGTCGGCAAGAAGCTGCGCGCCCTGGGCGAGCGCAGGCAGGTGCTGTGCGTGACCCACCTGCCGCAGGTCGCCTCCAAGGGCCATGCCCACTACCGGGTCAGCAAGGCGCCGGTGGAGGGCATGACCCAGAGCGCGGTGGAGCTGCTCGACGCCAAGGGCCGCGAAGAAGAACTAGCGCGCATGCTTGGCGGCGCCGAAGTCAGCAGGGAAGCCCGCGCCGCCGCCCGCAAACTGCTGGCCGAGGTCTGAGTCCCGCATTACCCGCCCACTGCCGGGGCAGGCACCGGGTCGCGGAAGCGATCCATTCGTGCTGCCCTGCGGCAAGCAGAGCAACGATGCCGTATGACCGCACACCGTTGCTGATCGTCGAGTTCCCGGGACTGCGTCCCCATACCGCGTGAAGGCGCTCGCCTTCACGCATCCAGGCAGTGCCGGCCTCCGGCACACCGCTCCACAGACGAAAACACCGGCGCGAGGCCGGTGTCGTCTTCCACGGTACGGGGGCGTCAGCGCCGCTTCTTGCGCACGTACAGCACCAGCGAATGCTCTTCCAGCTCGTAGCCGTGATCGGCCGCGATCTTCTTCTGCAGTTCCTCGATCTCGCGGCTCTCGAACTCGATGATCTTGCCGGTATCCACGTCCACCATGTGGTCGTGGTGGCCACCGCGGTCCAGCTCGTAGACCGCCTGCCCGCCTTCGAAATTGTGCTTGAGCACCAGGCCGGCCGCCTCGAACTGGGTCAGTACGCGATAGACCGTCGCCAGGCCGATCTCGTCGCCGCAATCGAGCAGCTGCCGGTAGATGTCCTCGGCGGTCAGATGGTGGTGGGGGGTGTTCTGCTCGAGCAGCGCCAGGATGCGCATCCGCGGATGCGTCACTTTCAGGCCGACTTTGCGCAGGTCGTTGGATTCCATGGCCATCGTGTTCATTGGCGGTTTAACGCCAGTTGCCTCCGGTCAGATCGCGCTGGGTGCCGGGGAGTGTATCATCGCCGGGATTTCCTCAATCGCCTGTCCCAATGCGCAACCTTCTGCTGATCGCCGTTGTCGCCCTGTCCACCACCGGCTGCGGCATCATCTACAAGCAGCCCATCTATCAGGGCAACCTGCTGCAAGAAAAGTCCGTCGCACAACTGCAGGCCGGCCAGAGCAAGCAGCAGGTCAACGCGCTGCTGGGAACGCCGTCCATTCCCGACCCGTTCCATGCCCAGCGCTGGGACTACACCTCCAGCCAGCGCGTGAACCGCCTGGGCAAGACCGAAGTGAAGAATTTCACCGTGTTCTTCGAGAACGACCGCGTCACCCGCTGGGAAGGCGACTACTTCCCCAACCAGGATGCGGAACTGGCCCAGAAGAGCGTGCGCCAGTTCGGCCGCAACCTGGCCAAGGACAAGAAGAAGCGCGGCGGCCGCTGAGCCCCGGCGCCACGCACTCGGATCAATCGCCGCCGCGCGCCCGCCGGCGGCGATTTTCTTTGGGATCGGCCAGCAGCGGCCTGAGCAGTTCGACGCGGTCCCCGTCATGCAGCGCCTGCTGTGGCAGCGCGAGCACGCCATGCACGGCCGTGGCCACGCAGTCGCCACCGGCATCCAGCGCTGCCGCCTCCACCGCGTCGGCGACGGTGCAGCCTTCCGGCAGGATCAATTCCCGTCGCAGGTAGCGCTCCGGCCACGCCAGCACCACTTCCACGCGCATGCCTCAGCCTCCCTGCTCGGCCACGCGCACGAAATCATTGACCATGCGGTCGGCCAGCCCCTGGAAACCCAGCGCCAGCGCCGGCCCAAGCAGGCGAGAGGTCGGCTCGAACTCGAGCTCGAGGCTCACCTTGCAGGCGGCTTCGGACAGCGGCTGGAACTGCCAGCGGCCGTGCAGGCGCTTGAACGGGCCATCCTTCAGTTGCATGTCGATGCAGCCCGGACGCTGCAGCGCGTTCTCGGTCATGAACCAGGTGCGGAACGAACCCAGGCCCAGGTCCAGGCGGGCCACCAGACGTTCCGGCCCCTCCTCCAGGATCTGGGCTGCCTCGCACCAGCGGAAACGCCGCGGATAGGCGGCCACGTCGTTGACCAGGTCGAACATGCGCTCGGCCGGCTGTTCGACCAGGGCACTGCGGCGGATGGTAGTCATGCGGAATACGGACGGATGTTCGAAACGCCTCCGAATCGGAGACAATATGGAAATGAGCAAGAAACCCGGCAAGGATAAAGCAAAGAGCGCGCAGGCCGACAAAACCATCGCGCTCAACAAGCGCGCGCGCCACGAATACCACCTGGAGGAACGCTTCGAGGCCGGGCTGGTGCTGCAGGGCTGGGAGATCAAGGCCATCCGCGCCGGGCGAGGCAACATGACCGACGCCTACGCCTACGTGAAGGACGGCGAGATTTTCCTGATCGGCGCGCAGATCACCCCGCTGATCCAGGCATCCACCCACACCATTCCCGAGGACCGGCGCCAGCGCAAGCTGCTGCTGCACCGGCGCGAGATCGACAAGCTCATCGGACGGGTGGAACGTGACGGTTACACGCTGGTACCGACCGCGATGTACTGGAGCAAGAACCGCATAAAGCTGGAAATCGCACTGGCCAAGGGCAAGCAGGCCCACGACAAGCGCGACGCAGCCAAGGATCGCGACTGGGCCCGCGAAAAGCAGCGCGCCCTGCGTGCCCATAACCGCAATGCCTGAGTGAAGCGGCGGGTTCGCCCGCCGCCCTGCCGTCAGCCCGGCGGCAATGCTCGCCTGCCGTTCGCGCGGGCATCGCACCTGCCCAGCGCGATATGCAGCGCCGCCAGCGGCACCGCTACCGCGAGTCGCCCCGCATCACGGCCGCCACTTGCCATCCAGCGGCACCTATTGCCGCATCCGGTGGGCCAACAGCTCGACATCCGCCAGCGAATCGACAGCCGCCTGGAGACGCAGGGAAAGGCCGACGACACGCGCCGCATAACCACCCACCTGCATCACGGCAATGACGACTGCCAGCCCTGTCGGGCCCTTGGCACCCCTCACACCCGTCGCAACGCCCATGGCCGATGCCGCCGCCAACAACAGCATCGCCACAAACCCGGAATACCCGGGCGGCACCAGCTCTGTCGCCGGAACGCCCTGCGACAGAGCTCTGCAAGCACCAGGACGGCCAATGCCTGCACGCCGGGCTGCGCGACCACGAGCGCAGCACCCACCGCCAACGTCCATCCCAGGCAAACCCACCATGACGGCATCGCCCGTCGGCGGAAATCCGCACCAACGGTCTCGCCCAGGCGATACGGGCAAGAGCGATGCGTCGGACCATGCCATCACGGAAACGTGCCGGCCATGGTCGGCAACCACGTGTCGCAGGATGGTCACAGCGCCTTTAAGCGGTTCTGCCACGTCTTCCAGTAAACGACACACTGACTGCGGCCTTGCCTCCAGGCAAAAAAAAGCCCAGCCGGTAAAGGCTGGGCTTTTGCAGATGGTGGAGGTGGGCGGAATTGAACCGCCGTCCGAAGGCACTCCATCCCCGGTACTACATGCTTAGCTCACCGTTGTATCTCGCCCCGGAACAGCACGGCGCGCAAAGCGCATCCCGGAACCAGCCCGCTTCATCTAGCTTGGAGCTGACGGGCAGCCACCCCATGCGATTCCGTGATGATGACCCTACGCAGCGAGCACGGACACAAGCTGTTTCGGGGCTTAGGCCTTAAGCGGCCAGAGCGTAGTTGTCGTCGTTGGCAACTATGAGTTTTGCAGCTGGATTTACGAGGAAAGCTACCCCCTCGGCATGCACCAAGCGACTTCACAACCCCCGTCGAAACCAGTGCACCCCCGATTTCTTCAAGAATCTTCAGTCTTCATCGTCCAGAGCTGCGATGCGGCCCGAGCAATGCTCGACAGCGGCCATAGTACGCGATGTGGCGTGATGCGTCATCTCCGCACATCGCCCTGGACACCCCGCAGTCATGCGTCGCCCACGCCTCTCCGCAACGATGCGGATCCATACCCCTGAAATGAAAAACGTCCGCAAACCAGAGGCCTGCAGACGTTCTTCAACTGGCGGAGTGAGAGGGATTCGAACCCTCGATAGAGCTTTTGACCCTATACTCCCTTAGCAGGGGAGCCCCTTCGGCCTCTCGGGCATCACTCCGTTTTCTTTCGCCCTGCCGCGTGTTCCGTGGCAGGGCGCGAAGAATACCGTTTAACGGGGTGAAAGGTAAACCCTTATTCGGAAGTTTCTTCACTTCCCGATGCAGCCGGCTCGTCGCCGCGCTGGATACGCTGGAAAATCTCCTCACGGTGCACCGCCACGTCCTTCGGCGCGGTGATACCGATACGTACCTGGTTGCCCTTGACGCCGAGCACGGTCACGCTGACCGAGTCACCAATCATCAGGGTTTCGCCTACACGGCGAGTCAGGATCAACATTGTGCGAATCTCCATGGAACCGGTGGGGTTTCCCCACCGGCATTGGCGCGCCAGGTACCTGCGCCCCACGACAAAGGGAAAAGACCCCCAATGTTAATGGCAGGGCACCGGCGCCTTCAAGGCGCGCGGTTGTCTACGTTCATGCCAAGTGTGGCTTGATCCATTCCAGCACGCCTTCGAGCGCGGCAACCAGCCTGGGGCCGTCTTCACCGCCACCCTGCGCCAGATCGGGACGACCACCGCCCTTGCCACCGATCTGACCGGCAACATGGGACAGCAGTTCCCCGGCCTTGACCCTGCCCGTTGCCGAGCCATTCACGCCGGCGACCAGGGATGCCTTGCCGTCCTGGGTACCGGCCAGCAGGATCACCGCATCGCCCAGTTGCTGCTTGAGCCGATCCATCGCATCGCGCAGCGCCTTGGCGTCGAAGCCTTCCAGACGCGCAGCCAGCACCTTCACGCCACCGATCTCGACTGCCGATGCACCGAGATCGGCGGTCGCACCCGAAGCCAGCTTGGCCTTGAGGGCTTCCAGCTCACGTTCGAGCCGCTTCTGCCGCTCGCCGAGCTGACGGATCTTCTCGACCACGTCAGTCGCCGCGCCGCCCAGCAGGTTCGCGGCCTCGGCCAGGCGAGCCTCTTCGGCATCCACATGGTCGAGCGCGCCCTGCCCCGTCACCGCCTCGATGCGGCGCACGCCGGAGGAGACGCCGCCTTCGGAAGTGATCTTGAACAGGCCGATATCACCGGTGCGTGACACATGGGTGCCGCCGCACAGCTCGGTGGAGTAGTCGCCCATCTTCAGCACGCGTACGTTCTCGCCGTACTTCTCGCCGAACAGCGCCATCGCGCCGAAGTCCAGCGCCTCCTGCATGCCCATATGGTGCACTTCGGCGGCGTTGTTGGCACGCACCTGCTCGTTGACCTTGCGCTCGATGACCGCCAGTTCGTCCGCGCTGATCGGCTGGAAATGTGAGAAATCGAAGCGCAGGCGGTCCGGCGCCACCAGCGAACCCTTCTGCTGCACGTGGGTGCCGAGCACCTCGCGCAGGGCGGCGTGCAGCAGGTGGGTGGCGGAGTGGTTGAGGATGGTGGCGCTGCGACGGGCATTGTCGATCGTGCCGGACAGCACGTCGCCAAGCTTGATCGCACCCTGCTTCACAGTGCCCACATGGCCATGGAACTGGCCGGCGAACTTCTGCGTGTCGGAAACCGCGAGCTCCATGCCGTTGCCGGACAACCTGCCGGTGTCGCCGACCTGGCCACCCGATTCGGCGTAGAACGGGGTCCTGTCGGTGAACAGGATCACTTCATCGCCGGCCTGCACGGCATCCACCGGGCGGCCGTCCTTGAGCAGCGCAACCACCTTCAGGCCGTCGGCCTGCAGCTGGTCATAGCCCAGGAAGGCAGTCGGCGACAGCGTGGCGACCAGATCCGCCGGCAACTGCACGCCGCCGCCGAACTTGCCGGCGGCACGCGCCATCTCGCGCTGGTGTTCCATGGCGATATCGAAGCCGGCCATGTCCACCGTCATGCCGCGCTCGCGGGCGATGTCGGCGGTCAGGTCGACCGGGAAGCCGTAGGTGTCGTACAGGCGGAAAGCGTCGACACCGGGAATGACACCGTCAGCGACCTTGGCCGCGACATCGTCGAAGATCTTCATGCCGGCATCCAGCGTTTCGGCAAAGCGCTCTTCCTCGGCCAGGAGCGCCTTCTGCACCGTCGCGGCAGCGGCCGGCAGTTCCGGATAGGCCTCACCCATCAGCTCGACCAGGGTCGGCACCAGCTGGTGGAAGAACGGCTGGCGCACGCCCAGCATCCAGCCATGGCGCAGAGCACGGCGGATGATCCGGCGCAGCACGTAACCGCGGCCTTCGTTGGACGGCAGCACGCCATCGACGATGAGGAAGGAGCAGGCGCGGATGTGGTCGGCGATCACACGCAGCGACTTGTTCTCAAGGTCGGCGGTGCCGGTCAGCCCGGAAGCCTTGCGGATCAACGCCTGGAACAGGTCTATCTCGTAGTTGGTGTGCACGTGCTGCAGGATCGCCGCCAGACGTTCCAGGCCCATGCCCGTGTCCACGCACGGCGCCGGCAACGGCACCAGGGTGCCATCGGGCTGGCGATCGAACTGCATGAACACCAGGTTCCAGATTTCGATGAAGCGGTCGCCATCCTCATCCGGTGAGCCCGGAGGACCGCCGGCGATGTGCTCGCCGTGGTCGAAGAAAATCTCGGTGCATGGGCCGCACGGACCGGTATCGGCCATCTGCCAGAAATTGTCCGAGGCATACGGCGCGCCCTTGTTGTCGCCGATGCGTACGATGCGGTCTTCCGGCACGCCGACCATGTCGCGCCACAGCGCATAGGCCTCGTCGTCGTTGTGGTAGACGGTGACCAGCAGGCGTTCGGCCGGCAGTTTCCAGACCTGGGTCAGCAGTTCCCAGGCCCATGCGATGGCGTCCTTCTTGAAGTAATCGCCGAAGGACCAGTTGCCCAGCATCTCGAAGAAGGTGTGGTGGCGGGCGGTGTAGCCGACCGAATCGAGGTCGTTGTGCTTGCCGCCGGCACGCAGGCAGCGCTGGACATCGGCCGCGCGCACGTAGCTGCGCTTCTCCGCGCCCAGGAACACATCCTTGAACTGCACCATGCCGGAGTTGGTGAACAGCAGGGTCGGGTCGTTGCCCGGCACCAGCGGCGCCGACGGCACGATGGTGTGGCCCTTCCCCTTGAAGAATTCGAGGAAGTCGGCACGGATCTGGGAGGTAGTGAACTTTACGGGTGTATTCATGAGGACTGGCGATAGGCGGGCTGGCGGCAGTCGGCTCCTCCACGCGGCGCGTGGAACCGGAACGGCCGAAACCCTGAAAGGGTATCAGGCCCGGTCCATTCAGTCCTCAGGATCGTAACGGGTGGCGTTGCGGATGCAGCCTCCGTCGAAGCCCCTCCGGGCCAACATGTCCGCCGCCTTGCGCCGCTGTGCCAGTTCCTGCGGCCCATCCGGGCCGAAACGGCGGCAGACCAGTTCCCGCGCCAGCTCCGCCCAGTCGCCCTCGAAGGTGGCCATCGCGGCCTCGATCCGTTCGTTGTCCAGGCCATGGGTACCCAGTTCGGCCCGGATATGCAGGGGGCCATAGCCGCCCCCGGACCGGTTGCGTACCAGGGCCTCGGCGAAACGGGTGTCGTCCTGCCAGCCCTCTTCGGCCAGCTTCGCCACGGCCGCGTCGACCTCGTCGGCATCGACGCCCCGGGCCTTGAGCTTGCGCCCCAGTTCCTTGCGCGAATGCTCACGCCGCACCAGCAGCCCCAGGGCACGCTGCAGCGGCGTCTGTTCACGCGGCCGCCGGCTGCGGCGGCCAGGCCGGTCTTCGCTGTCGTTCATTGCGTTACCTGCCATCCCGCGCGTGCGGGGCAAGCCCCGCACCTGCGTGTGGTGGCGCCCTATTGCGGGGCGTGCCTCGTGTCCACAAAACCGCGGGAACGGGACGACGTCACTGACGATGCGCCGCCCGTCCCCGCGGGAAAATCATTCCTCGTCTTCGTCGTCACCCGTTTCGCGGGCGGCGTCGGCCGGCTGGAACTTCTCACGCAGTTCGGCCTCGAGCCTGGCCGCCACCTGCGGGTTGTCACGCAGGTAGCCGCGGGCGTTGTCCTTGCCCTGACCGATGCGCTCGTCGCCGTAGCTGTACCAGGCGCCAGCCTTCTCCACGAGCTTGGCGTCCACGCCCATGTCGATCAGTTCGCCCTCGCGGCTGATGCCTTCGCCATACAGGATCTCGGTGATCACCTGCTTGAACGGGGGGGCCAGCTTGTTCTTGACGACCTTGATCTTGGTCTGGTTGCCGATGATCTCGTCGCCCTTCTTGATCGCGCCGATGCGGCGGATATCCAGGCGCACCGAGGCATAGAACTTCAGCGCATTGCCGCCGGTGGTGGTTTCCGGGCTCTGGCCCGGCATCATCACACCGATCTTCATGCGCAGCTGGTTGATGAAGATCACCAGCGTGTTGGAGCGCTTGATGTTGCCGGTCAGCTTGCGCAGCGCCTGGCTCATCAGACGGGCCTGCAGGCCCGGCAGCTGATCCCCCATCTCGCCTTCGATTTCGGCCTTCGGGGTCAACGCGGCGACCGAGTCGATCACCAGGATGTCCACCGAGCCCGAACGCACCAGCATGTCGGCGATTTCCAGGGCCTGCTCGCCGGTATCCGGCTGCGACAGCAGCAGGTCGTCCACGTTCACGCCCAGCTTCGCGGCGTAGATCGGGTCCAGTGCGTGCTCTGCGTCGATGAAGGCGGCGGTGCCGCCCAGCTTCTGGCACTGCGCGATGGCCTGCAGGGTCAGGGTGGTCTTGCCCGAGGATTCGGGACCATAGATCTCGACCACGCGCCCCTTGGGCAGGCCGCCGATGCCGAGCGCAATATCCAGCATCAACGAGCCGGTGGGAATCGCCTCGACAGGCTCGACCACGCGGTCGCCCATGCGCATCACCGAGCCCTTGCCGAACTGCTTCTCGATCTGGCCCAGGGCGGCAGCGAGCGCACGCTTCTTGTTATCGTCCATCGGGGTCTTCCTCGTCGTTGATGTCATGGATTTCGTCATGGGTCCACTGTAGCGGGGCCGTATCGCACAGGTTGAGACTGGTGGCGGTGCGGCCAGATTATCGGGGCGGGAAGGATACCGGCAGCAGCGCCGGCGCCCATCGCCCGTAGGAAAACCACCGCGGCTGCGATGGGAAAAACACTGTCACCGGTTCGGCCTCAACAGGCCGCAATACAACCCTTCGATGGCGAAATCCTGGTCCGGCAGGACCTCGATGGGGGCGTAGTCGGGGTTGCGCGGCAGCAGGCGGATGCGGTCCTTGCCGACCTTGAGCAGCTTGACGGTGATCTCGTCGTCGATGCGAGCCACCACGATCTGCCCGGAACGCGCGTCGCGGGTGCGGTGCACGCCGATCAGGTCGCCGTCGAAGATGCCCTCGTCGATCATCGAGTCGCCCTGCACCTTCAACAGATAGTCCGGCGCGGGCGAGAAGAACACCTTGTCCAGCACCACGAAGTCGTCCGAGCCGATGTCCGCGCCGATCGGCAGGCCGGCGGCGACACGCCCCAGCACCGGCAGGCGCAGCACCTGCTCTTCGGCCATCGCGGCGGCCGGTTGCGCGCCGGCGTCCGCCTCGTCGGCCGGACGTACGAGGCGGATGCCCCGCGCCCGGCCCGGCACGCGCTCGATGGCGCCGGCAGCTTCCAGCGCATCCAGGTGGTATTGCGCCGAACGCACCCCCTTGAAGCCGAAGGCGCGGGCGATCTCGGTCTGCGAGGGCGGCACGCCTTCGCTGTCGATGCGCTCGGCGATCAACTGCAGGATCGCCTGCTGGGTCTGGGTCAGGTCCATGGTTAGTAGTATTACTACTAACAACCGCCTGCGCAAGTGCTGGAACCGACCAGAGGTCGCCCTGCCCGATTGCACCCTGGCCACGGCCTTCAAGACTGCCAAGGGGCCGCATCAGTCCCCGATCATGTGCCGCGGAATCGCCGGCCAACGCGGTCGCCCCCAGATCGGTGGAGCGCCTCAGGGACGCTTCCCACTGCGCAGAATCGAGAACAGGATCCACACGCCGCACAGTCCGGCGCCGAGGAAGCCGGCTACGCCCAGCGCCAGCAGCCAGCGGTTGGCGCTGCTGCCGACGCTGTTCATGACGATGGACGAGCCGATGATCAGGGCGGCGGTGACGATGCCGACGGTGAGCCGGTTGGCGGCGCGGTTGACCTGGTCGCCGAAGCCTTTCAGCCCCGGCGTGTCCACCATCAGACGCATGCGCCCACGACGGGCCGCCTGCAGCAGGCGGCGCATGTCACGCGGCAGCTCACCGGCCAGATCAAGCGCGCCGAGCAGGCCGCGACGGCCCCGGCGCAGCACCGCGCGCGGTGCATAGCGGCGGCGCATGATCCGCTCCAGGAACGGGCGCGCGGTGCCGGCCATGTCGAAATCGGGGTCCAGTTGCCGCCCCATGCCCTCCAGGGTCAGGAAGGTCTTGATCATCAGCGCCAGGTCGGCCGGCAGGGTCAGGCCGTACTGGCGCAGCAGCGTCGTCACGTCGCCCAGCATCAGGCCGATGCGCAGGTCCTTGAGCGGCACGCCGCGGTACTGGTCGACGAAACTGCCCAGGTCATGCTGCAGGCGCGATTCGTCCACCTCCACGCCGCCGGCCCATTCCAGCAGCACGTCGGTCACCGCCTCGGGGTCCTGCGACACCAGCCCGTGCAGCAGCCGCGCGACCTGGAACCGGCGCTGTTCGGACAGCCTTCCGACCATGCCGAAATCGATGATGCCGATGCGGCCATCGCGCATGTAGAAGATGTTGCCCGGATGCGGATCGGCGTGGAAACAGCCGTCGTCGAGCACCATCTTGAGGATGATCGCCGCGCCGGCATGCGCCAGCGCCACGCGGTCCAGGCCGGCGGCATCGACGGCGTCCAGGTCGCGACCGGGGATGCCGTCGACGAAGTCCTGCACGTTGAGGCTCTCGCAGGTCCATTGCCAGTGCACGCGCGGGATCAGCACGTCCGGATGGCCGGCGAAGTTGCCGGCGATGCGCTCGGCGTTGCGGCATTCGGCGGCGAAATCCAGCTCGCGGCGCAGCGACTGGGTGAACTGCTGCACCACTTCCGAGGGCCGGTAGCGACGCAGGTCGGGCAGGCGCGCCTCGATGATCTCGGCCAGCCTTGCCAGCAGGCGCAGGTCGGCCTCGACCACATCGCGGATGCCGGGACGGCGGACCTTCAGCACCACCGGCGTTCCGTCCTGCAGCCAGGCCCGGTGCGCCTGCGCCAGCGAGGCGGCGGCCATCGGGCGCTCCTCCAGCCGGGCGAAGGCCTGCTCCGGCGGCTCGCCCAGGTCGGCCTCGAGCTGCCCGCGCACCTGTTCGTATGGCAATGCCGGCACCGCATTCTGCAGTTCGCTGAACTCGGCGATCCATTCCGGCGGAAACAGGTCCACGCGCGTGGCCAGTACCTGCCCCAGCTTGACGAAGGTCGGACCGAGGTCTTCCATCGCGCGCCGCACCCGCACCGGCGCGGACATCTGCAGGATCTGCCCCGGATCGTTCCAGTGCAGCAGGCGCCCTGCGCGCTGCAGGACGTCGGCCATGCCGGCGCGGCGGACGACATCGCCGAAGCCATAGCGGATCAGGACGGCGGCGATCTCCTGCAGCCGGCCCAGGTCGCGCACGGTGCCCAGGGCTTCCCACATCAGCCGCACCCTCCGCGTCCGCGCTGGCGGCGGGGCATCACAGCAGGGCCTCCAGCCCCTCCAGCGCGCGCGCCACGGTCTGCCGCCGCACCGCGTCGCGGTCGCCGTCGAAATGGAACAGTTCGGCATGCGTGTAGCCACCGCGCCGCTTCCAGCCGATCCACACGGTACCGACCGGCTTGTCGGCGCTGCCGCCGCCCGGCCCGGCGATACCGGTGACGGCGACGGCGACGCTGGCGCCGGAATGCACCAGCGCGCCGGATACCATTTCGATCACCGTCTCGCGGCTCACCGCGCCCTGGCTTTCCAGCGTCTGTGGGCGCACGCCCAGCAGCGCCTGCTTGGCCTCGTAGCTGTAGGCCACCATGCCGCAGTCGAACCAGTCCGATGAACCTGCCACGCCGGTCATCGCCTTGGCGATCCAGCCGCCGGTGCAGCTTTCGGCGGTGACCACGCGGTCGCGCGCGATGCGCAGGCGCTCGCCGATGCGGGTGGCGAGTCGCTCCAGTTCAAGATCGTCGGGCGTCATGGCCATGGCGGCGCCTGTGGAAACGGTTGCCCGTTGTAGCGCAAAAAACGCGCGGCGGCGAAACCGCTGCCACATCCCGCCTCGTTCAGCGGCTGCAGCCTTCCAGCTTCAGCGTCTGCCCCGGCTTGATCGCATAGGCCGGGGCGCGCAGTCCGTTGGCGCGCGCAAGGGCCGGCACTTCGCACTGGAAGCGCGTGGCGATGCGGCCCAGCGTGTCGCCCTTGGCGACCTTGTAGCTGCGTGCGGCAGGACGGGACGCCGGGCGCGCCGGCGCGGCAGGTGCCGCGGTGGCAGGCAGGGCCGATTGCATCGACTGCACATCGCCCACCGCCACGTTGCCGGTGTAGGCCGCAGCCTGCGGCCGCTTGACCGCGGCATTCAGGTCGGCAGTGATCAGCGCCCTCGCCAGGTCCGCGCGCGGTCCGCTCACGCAGTTTCGGTTGTACAGCCCGGCGATGCGGGTGGTGGCGTTGATGGTGGTACCGGCCGGAATCCAGCCGTCGGCCTCGTAGCGCGGGTTGAGGTTGCGCAGCGCGCGCATGTAACCGTCGCGGGTGCCGGCGCTGCCCAGGCAGATGGTCAGTTCGTAGATGGTGGTGGACCTGGCCAGGCGGACCGTCGCCGGCTGCGCGTTGACCTTCGGGAATTCGACGCCGTACTGCTGCGGGTGCAGGAAGATCCATGCCGCGGCGATCACCATCGGCACGTAGTCCTTGGTTTCGCCCGGGAACTGGTTGTAGATCGAATCGGTCCAGAAACTCTGCCCGCCGCCCTGGTTGAATACCCGCTGCGCCCTGCCCTCGCCGCCGTTGTAGGCAGCCAGCGCCAGTTCGATGTTGCGGTTGAGCTGGCCCATGCGCTCGTTCATGTAGGCGGCGCTGGCCTCGGCGGCGCTGCGCGCGTCGAAGCGGGTGTCGAAGCCGGTACCGTCCGGGCCAAGGCCGAAACGGCGGCCGGTGGCCGGCATGAACTGCATCAGCCCGGCCGCACCGGCGCGCGAGGAGGCATGCACGCGGCCGTTGGACTCCTTGGCCATGATGCCGAACAGCAGCGCTTCGGGCAGGCCGCGCTTCTCCCACTCCGGCCACATCACCGCACGCAGGTTCATGTAGTTCTCGTAGCTGGTCAGCAGCGCCGGGCGCATGTCGGTCAGCCAGCGGCGGATGCCGGCCTGGATCGCCGGGTTGTACTCGACCATCTCGTCGAAGGCATGGCGGTGGTCGTTGAGCAGGGCCGCCGCGCGCGCGGCTTCCGGCACGTCGGCGACCAGCGGGCCGACATGGTCGGGATCGGCCTCCAGCGTATCGCCGGCCTCGTCGGCGGCGTCGCCGGCGCTGTCGTCGGCCTGCTTCTTCAACAGCCGCTTGTAGGTGGACAGCAGGGTGCCGACCTGGCAACCCTTCTGGCCGATGCAGGCATCGATCACGTCTTCCATGTCCTCCAGCGCCGCGTTGCCCTCGGCGGTGCCCTTGGGATCGGCGTTGGCGACCAGCAGCAGCGCGTCGGTATAGCGCTTCTCCGCCGCCGCCATGCGCTGCTCGATCGCATCGACCTTGGCCTTGTCGCGGGCGGACACGCGCTGCGCGTGGGCGGTGGGAACGGCGAACAGCAGCGAAACGGCGACCAGCAGCGAGCAACGGCGGACGGACGGAACGGAAGCGGGCATCAGCGGCATTACAGGCGGAAAGGCTGGCAGGGTAGCCGCCGGCCTCGCCCGGCGGCAACCGGCACGCGGCGGCGATACAGTCGACCGTTGGAACGTATTCACGCTCCGGCTGCGCTCGCCCCGCGACCCGCATGCGGTGCTCGCAATGCTCACGTATCGCTTATACGCTGCGCTTGCTCCGCTCCACCGCGGACCGCAGGCCAGCGCTCGCGACAGAGCATGAACACATTCCACGAATCCTTCCCCGTCCCTCCAAGAGCTCCCCATGGATCCCATCCTGATCGGCAAAGGCGTAACCGACGACATCGCCGTCACCCTGCTCCCGCGTTTCGGCAACCGTCACGGCCTGGTGGCCGGCGCCACCGGCACCGGCAAGACAGTGACCCTGATGACGCTGGCCGAAGGCTTCTCGCGGCTGGGCGTGCCGGTATTCCTGGCCGACGTAAAGGGCGACGTGGCCGGCCTGGCCGTGGCCGGCGACGGCGGCGAGAAGCTGGCCCAGCGCGCCGCCGACATCGGCGTGGCCGACTACGCGCCAGCCGCCAGCCCGGTGGTGTTCTGGGACCTGTACGGCCAGCTCGGCCATCCGGTGCGCACCACGGTCAGCGAGATGGGACCGACCCTGCTGGCGCGCATCCTCGAGCTCAACGACACCCAGGCCGGCGTGCTCGACATCGTGTTCAAGCTGGCCGACGACCGCGGTCTGCTGCTGCTCGACCTGGACGACCTGCGCGCCCTGCTCAACCTGGTGGCCGAAGAGCGCAAGGACGTGTCCACCGAGTACGGGCTGGTCAGCGCGCAGTCGGTGGCGGCGATCCAGCGCGCGCTGCTGCGCCTGTCGCAGGACGGCGGCGAGAACTTCTTCGGCGAGCCGGCGCTGGAACTGGCCGACATCATGCGCGTCAACCACGACGGCCGCGGCGTGATCGGCATCCTCGCCGCCGCGCAGCTGATCCTCAAGCCGCGCCTGTACTCGACCTTCCTGCTTTGGCTGTTGTCCGAACTGTTCGAGAAGCTGCCGGAAGTGGGCGACCTGGAGAAGCCGAAGCTGGTCTTCATCTTCGATGAGGCGCATCTGCTGTTCGACGATGCCCCGGCCGCGCTGGTACAGCGCATCGAACAGGTGGTGCGGCTGATCCGCTCCAAGGGCGTGGGCGTGTATTTCTGCTCGCAGTTCCCCGACGACGTACCGGCCAACATCCTCGGCCAGCTCGGCAACCGCGTGCAGCATGCGCTGCGCGCCTTCACCCCGCGCGACCAGAAGGCGGTGAAGACCGCAGCCGAGACCTTCGTTCCCAATCCGAAGCTGGACGTGGTCGCCACGCTGTCGCAGCTGGGCACCGGCGAGGCGCTGGTCTCCACCCTGCAGGACAAGGGCATCCCCTCCCCCGTGCAGAAGACGCTGGTGGCGCCGCCACGCTGCCGCATGGGTTCGATCACCGACGCCGAACGCGCGCAGGTGCGCGCCGACAGTCCGGTCGGCGGCCGCTACGACACCGCGGTCAACCGCGAATCGGCGGCGGAGATCCTGGCGCGGCGCACGCAGCAGGCGGCCGAACAGGCCAAGGCGCCCGCCGCACGCACCCGCGAGCAGGACGAGAGCCAGGAAGGCGGCTTCGGCCAGGCCATCAAGGACGCCATCTTCGGCACCAAGCGCCGCCAGGGCATGATCGAGACCATGGCCAAGCAGACCACCCGTACCGTCGGCACCAAGCTCGGCAACCAGATCGTGCGCGGCATCCTCGGCGGCATCTTCGGCGGCAAGCGCTGAGCCATGTCGCGCTGGCGTCCCCCTGCGGAAAAGAGCACCGCCCTGATCACCGCGCAGGGCCACGCGCGCCTGAAGGCCGAACTGGACGAACTGTGGCGGCAGCGCCGGCCCGAAGTGGTCAAGGCGCTGGCCGCGGCCGCGGCCGAGGGCGACCGCTCGGAGAACGCCGAGTACACGTACCGCAAGAAGCAGCTGGGCGAAATCGACCGGCGCGTACGCTACCTGAGCAAGCGCCTGGAAGCGTTGCGCGTGGTGGACACCCGCCCCAGCGATCCGGACGCGGTGTTCTTCGGTGCGACGGTGGAGCTGGAGAACGTGCAGTCCGGCCAGACCCACGTCTACCGCATCGTCGGCCCGGACGAGACCGACGCGACGGCCGGCTGGATCAGCATCGATTCGCCGCTGGCCCGCGCCCTGCTGAAAAAGCGCATCGACGACGAGTTCGAAGTGGAACTGCCGGGCGGGCGGCAGGGCTTCGCCGTCGTCGGCATCGACTACGCAGCGGGTCCGCAGGATCCCTAGGGATCGGCTCCCGGGCGCCCGCCCGCGGCTGGATTCCGCGCACGCGGCACATACGCCTGCGCATGCGGATGGCTCATCCGCATTGTGGAATCAAGCCACTAGCCAACGCCGTCCGGAACATACCCGGACGTATTTGACGCGCCTTCATCGGTCTGTGTATTGCTTTCCGGTTGCCCATGTCGCCACGGAAGAAACATGCACGCGCCCGAAGCCACGGCCCCCACCCTCGAACAGGACGTCACCAGCCAACGCCGGCCGGCACGCACCGGCATCGTCATCGATGCGTCCTGCGACGTATCGGCCGATTTCATCGCCCATCCCGACGTGGCGGTGATCCCCATCCCGATCCGCATCGGCCCGGTCACCTATGTCGACCAGCACGACGCGGACGCCACCAGCCGCTACATGCGCGAGAACGCCAACGGCGAGGGCGTGACCGGCCAGTCGATCCCGCTGGACGCGGCGCAGATGAGCGCGTTCTTCCTCGAACGCTTCGCGCTGGAATACGACTCGGTGTTCTGCCTGACGATCACCGCCAGCCGCAGCCCGATCCACGACGCCGCCCGCCACGGCAGCACGTTGGCGATGAATGCCACCCGCACCCTGCGCCAGGCGTCGGGCATCACCCGTCCGTTCCAGTTCCGGGTCATCGATACCCGCAACATGTTCGCCGGCTCCGGCGTCCCGGCCATGGCGCTGATGGACATGCTGCGCGCGCAGGTGCCGCCCAAGGACATCCGCGATCCCCTGCAGCGCATCATCGACACCACCCACACCTACTACGTGCCGGACAATCTGGGCTATGCGCGCACCCGTTCGCGCGTACGCGGCGACCGCAGCATCAAGCTGCTCAACGTGCTGCTGGGCAGCGCACTGGACATCAAGCCGATCATCCTCGGCCGCAACGGCGACACCCATCCGATCGCCCGGTTCCGCGGGCGCGACGAAGCCTGGAGCCGCCTGTTCGCCCACGCCGGAACGCAGGTGCGGCGCGGGCTGTATACGCCGCACCTGGTCGTTTCCTATGCAGGCCCGGTGCAGGACGTGCTGCAGCTCGAGGCGCTTGCGCGGTTGCGCGATACCTGCGAGGAGGAAGGCGTGCGCCTGCACGTGCTGCCGATGAGCATCACCGGGATGATGAACATCGGCCCGGGCGGGCTCACCCTGGCCTTCGCCGGCGAGCCGCAGGACGGCCGCTTCTGAAGCCGCCCCGCAGGAGCGCCGTAGGAGCGCACTTCAGTGCGCGATGGGGCCTTCCCGGTAAAACCCCATCGCGCACTGAAGTGCGCTCCTACGGGTGTCCGTGCATGCGCTCCTGCGCTTCATGCAGCGGCGATGGATACAGCCGGCCCGCACGCAGCGGCCGGAAGTAGTCGGCCTGCGCGTAGAAGGCGGCATCCTGCCGCGGATGCCAGCCCGGCACGCCGGCCAGCGGCAGCGGCCGCAGCTCCAGCGGGTCGTCGAGGAGTCCGCCGCCCGCTATCGCTTCGGCGACACGCGCCACGCAGGCCGCGTCGTCCCTGCCCTGCACCACCACGCAGCGCCCGACCAGCAGACGCCCGGGCACCAGCGCCTGCTCCATCAGCGCATGCCCGATCACCGCGGCAACGGCGATACCGCCGTCCTGCCAGCGCGCCGACTGCGTGGCGAACAGTTCGGTCCAGCGATGTCCATCCCACAGCGGCAACAGTGCCGGATCGGCGACACGCACGATCACCCCGCATTCGTCGAACTGGGTCAGCGCCTGCTGCGCGCGGTTGCGCCGCTGCGGCCCCATCGCGGCGATATGCAGGCACTGGCGCGCGTTGAGCGCCGACTTGATCGCCGGATGACGCGCCCAGACCAGCGCGTTGAACAGGTCGTGCCAGTTCTCCATGCGGGTGGCGATATGGCCATGGGTGGCAATGCGCGTTTCGTAGTGCAGGCCATCGGCGAGCAGGCTCGGGTCCTGGGCGACGAAGCGCCGCCCAGGCAGCGGCAGCGCCGCGTTGAGCGCGTCGATGCCGGGCCACGCCGCAGCCGTCAGCAGCGCCCGGTGATCGGCATACCGTCCGAACAGCGGATGCCGGAAACACGCCGGATCGACCTGCCCACGCGGCGGCGCGACGAAGCGGCGCCGTTCAGCGCCGGCGTCAGCACTGGCATCGCCTGGTGCCACGCGACCGTGCGTGCCGCCCGGCTGGCCGGTCACAGCACCTTGAGGTCGAACGGCTGGGCGGCCGACTTGACGAGCGCGTCACCGAACAGGTCGTGCTCGTCGCTGTCGGTGATTTCCACATCGACGAAATCGCCCACGCGCAGCCTGGCTTCGTCGGCATTCTGGATATGCACCAGGCCGTCGATCTCGGGTGCATCGGCCTTGGAGCGCGCCACCGCGATGCCGTCTTCGATGGCATCCACCAGGCATTGCTGCACACTGCCGATCTTCGCTTCCAGCTTGGCCGCGGAAATGGCGGCCTGCTTCTCCATGAAGCGCGCCAGGCGCTCCTGCTTCACTTCTTCCGGCACCGGGTCCGACAGGTCGTTGGCGGTGGCGCCTTCCACCGGCGAATAGGCGAACGCGCCAACGCGGTCGAGCTGGGCGGCATCGAGGAAGTCGAGCAGCTGCTCGAACTCGGCCTCGGTCTCGCCCGGGAAGCCGACGATGAAGGTCGAACGCACGGTGATGTCGGGGCTGATTTCGCGCCAGCGCAGCACGCGCTCCAGGGTCTTGTCGACCGCGCCCGGACGCTTCATCAGCTTGAGGATGCGCGGGCTGGCGTGCTGGAACGGAATATCCAGATACGGCAGGATTTTCCCTTCAGCCATCAGCGGCACGACGTCGTCCACATGCGGGTACGGATAGACGTAGTGCAGGCGCGTCCACGCATCCAGCTCGGACAACCCCTCGCACAGCGCCTTCATGCGCGTGGCGTACTCCCTGCCGCGCCAGGTGCCCGGCGCGTACTTGCGGTCCACACCGTAGGCCGAGGTGTCCTGCGACACCACCAGCAGTTCGCGCACACCGCCCTTCACCAGCCGCTCGGCCTCGCGCAGCACGTCGTCCACCGGGCGCGAAACGAGGTCGCCGCGCATCGACGGGATGATGCAGAAGCTGCAACGGTGGTTGCAGCCTTCGGAAATCTTCAGATAGGCGTAATGGCGCGGGGTCAGCTTGATGCCGTAGTCCGGCACCAGATCCACGAACGGGTCGTGCCTGGGCGGCAATGCCGTGTGCACCGCCTCCATCACCGTGGCGTAGTCCTGCGGCCCGGACACCGACAGCACGTCCGGGTAGTGCTCGCGGATCATCTCCGACTTCTTGCCCAGGCAGCCGGTGACGATGACCTTGCCGTTCTCGTTCATCGCCTCACCAATGGCATCCAGCGACTCGGCCACGGCCGAGTCGATGAAGCCGCAGGTGTTGACCACCACCACGTCGGCCGAGTCGTAGGACGGCACGATGTCGTAGCCCTCCACCCGCAGCTGGGTGAGGATGCGCTCGGAATCGACGAGGGCCTTCGGGCAGCCAAGGCTGACGAAGCCGACTTTGGGGTTCAGCTGGGACATGGGGTCTGACTGGTTCTGGATGGCCGGGGCCGGAATGGCCGCGGGGCCGGCGATTATACCGGCCGGGTGCCGGCGCTACCCGGCACCGGCCTTAACATGGGGACGCACGATCGTTCCCCGCACGCCACGGAGTCTGCCATGAGCCACTGGACCACCCTCGAAACCGCCCACGGCCCGGTACGCGCCTGGCAGGCCCTGCCCGACGGCCCGGCGCGTGCCGGACTGGTGGTGATACAGGAAATCTATGGCGCCAACGCCCACATCCGCGGTGTCGCCGACCGGTACGCCGCCGACGGCTATGCCGTGCTGGCGCCCTCGTTCTTCGATCCGCTCGAACCGGGGCTGGAGCTGGACTACGACGCCGACGGCACCGCCCGCGGCAAGGCGCTGGTGGACGGACTCGGCGTGGACCGCGCGGTGGACATCGTGGACGCCGCCTCCCGCGCACTGGCCGGCCATGGAAAGGTCGGCACCGTGGGCTATTGCTGGGGCGGCACCATCGCCCTGCTCGCCGCGCAGCGGCTGGGCCTGCCCTCGGCCAGCTACTACGGCGCGCGCGACGTGCCATTCCTCGACACCCCGTTCAAGGCCCCGGCCATCTTCCATTTCGGCGAACAGGATCCCTCGATCCCACCAGCCGCCGTTGCAGCGCATCGTGAAAAGCAACCGTCGATGCAGGTATACGTGTACCCGGCCGGCCACGCTTTCAACCGCGAGGCCGGCGCGCACTACCACGCTCCGAGCGCCGCACTGGCGCGCGAACGCACCTTGGCCTTCTTCAGCGAGACCCTGCGATGACCGAAGTTGTGACGTCCGATTTCGAGCTTGACACCCGCCTTGCCGCCGACAGCGTGCTGATCGCCGACGGCCCGCTGTCCCAGATCCGCCTGATGAACGACGACCGCTTCCCCTGGGTCGTGCTGGTTCCGCGCGTCCCGGGCGCCAGCGAGTGGATCGACCTGGATGGCAACCAGCAGCGCCTGCTGCTGGCCGAGATCAACCAGATCTCCCGCCACCTGAAGCAGAAACCCAACGTCACCAAGCTCAACATCGGCGCCCTGGGCAACATCGTGCCGCAGCTGCACATCCACCTGGTCGGCCGCCACGAAGGCGACGCCGCCTGGCCCGGGCCGGTCTGGGGCAGCGGCCCGGCGCAGCGTTTCGACCCGGGCGTGCTGGCCGAGCGTGTCGAAATCTGGCGCCAGCGGCTACGATAGCCGCCACTTCAACCAAGGACCCGCAAGTCGATGCGCTCCAATCTGATCGCCGCCCTGATCCTGATCATCGTCGGCCTGTTCTTCCTGGCCAAGAACCTGGGCTGGATCAACGGCAACATCGGCTCGATGCTGGCCACCTGGTGGCCGGCCATCCTGGTGGCCGTGGGCATCGGCATGCTGTTCGGGCGCGGCAAGTAAGCGCCGGCAGCCGATGAAAACGAAAAGGGCGCGGAATTCCGCGCCCTTTTCATTGATGCGGCCGCAGCCCCCGCTCAGGTGCGCGGCAGGGTCACGCCGGTCTGGCCCTGGTACTTGCCGCCGCGATCACGGTACGAGGTCTCGCAGACATCGTCCTTGTCGGCCTGGAAGAACAGCATCTGCGCCACGCCCTCGTTGGCGTAGATGCGCGCCGGCAGCGGCGTGGTATTGGAGAACTCCAGGGTCACGTGGCCTTCCCACTCCGGCTCCAGCGGCGTCACGTTGACGATGATGCCGCAGCGCGCATAGGTGCTCTTGCCCAGGCACACCACCAGCGTGTCGCGCGGGATGCGGAAATACTCCACCGTGCGCGCCAGCGCGAACGAATTCGGCGGAATGATGCACTCGTCGGCCTCGATGTCGACGAAGCTCTTCGGGTCGAAGTGCTTGGGGTCGACGATGGTCGAGTTGATGTTGGTGAACACCTTGAACTCGCGCGAGCAGCGCACGTCGTAGCCATAGCTGGACGTGCCGTAGCTGACGATGCGCTGGCCGTCGACCTGCTTGATTTGCCCGGCCTCGTACGGCTCGATCATGCCGTGCTGCTCGGACATGCGGCGGATCCAGCGGTCGCTCTTGATGCTCATTCGAAGTTCCTGGTGGCGATGGAACCCGGCCTGCGGGCCGGAGGGAACGCGATTCTAGCCCAAGCCCGGCGCCGGGCAGCGCCACCGCGGGCCCGGGCCGGCAGCAGGCTCAGACCAGCGATGAAACGATGGGAATCCCGGCGCGCGGGCGCTTGCCCAGTTCCTCGATCATGCGCTGCGCCGCGGCCACATAGGCTTGGGCCGCCGCCGATTGCAGCGCCGCCGCCACGATCGGCGTGCCGGCGTCGCCCTGTTCGCGGATGCCGATCTCCAGCGGCAGCGAGCCCAGCAGCGGCACGCCGTACTGCGCGGCCATGCGCTGGCCGCCGCCCTCGCCGAACAGGTGCTCGACATGGCCGCAGCTGGAACAGGTATGTACCGCCATGTTCTCGACGATGCCCAGCACCGGCACCTCGACCTTCTCGAACATCTTCAGCGCCTTGCGCGCGTCCAGCGTGGCGATGTCCTGCGGCGTGGTCACGATCACCGCGCCGGCCACCGGGATCTTCTGCGAAAGGGTGAGCTGGATGTCGCCGGTGCCCGGCGGCAGGTCGATCAGCAGATAGTCCAGGTCACCCCAGCGGGTGTCGTTGAACAACTGGGTCAGCGCCGACGTTGCCATCGGTCCGCGCCAGATCATGGGCGAATCCTGCTCGACCAGGAACCCGATCGACATGGTCTCCACCCCGAACGCGCGCATCGGCTCGATCGACTTGTTGTCCGGACTCTCCGGTCGCCCGCTCAGCCCCAGCATCGCCGGCACGCTCGGCCCGTAGATGTCGGCGTCCAGCACCCCCACCCTCGCGCCCAGCCGCTGCAGCGCCACGGCCAGGTTCACCGCCGTCGTGGACTTGCCCACGCCCCCCTTGCCGGACCCCACGGCGATGACGTTGCGGATGCGGGGATGCGGGGAGAGACCCTTCTGGACGCGGTGGGCGGGCGCCGGTGAAGCGGGGGGCGAGCTGGTCATATCACAAAATTTCCTATGCAACTTTTCCGGATGGAGTGCTTTCAGATCAAAACTTGGTTAAAGTCACGTTACGTTCATGCGAAATTTCACGTTCATTCAGGAACCTGAGGGGCATGGACAAACCCATTCTAGCCACTTAGGGGATACATCAAGTGCAGACCCGTAATCGCAACAACATCAAGCGCAGCGCCCTGACCACGGCCCTCCTGGCCACCCTGGTCGCGCCGGGCTTCGCCCTCGCTCAGAACAGTTCCGAGGCCACGGCCAGCGACGCGAAGACCAAGGAAAAGGCGACAAACCTTGATCGCATCGAAGTCACCGGTTCGCGCATCAAGCGTGCGGATGTCGAAGGCCCTGCGCCCGTCGTCGTGTTGACCGCCGAGGACATCGAGAAAGAGGGTTTCACCACGGTGTATGAAGCCTTGAACACGCTCAGCCAGTTCACCGGCAGCGTGCAGAACGAGCTCACTCAGAACGGCTTCACGCCCAACGCGCAGTTCATCAACCTGCGCAGCATGGGCCCGGGCTACACGCTGATCCTGATCAATGGCAAGCGCATGGCTGACTACCCTGTGCCATACAACAGCCAGTCCAACGCCGTCAGCCTGAGCAGCATTCCCGCTGCCGCCATCCAGCGCATCGAGACGCTGACCGGCGGCGCATCCGCCATCTACGGCTCCGACGCCGTGGCCGGCGTGATCAACATCATCACCAAGCAGAACTACGAGGGCAACACGGTTCGCGTACGCGGTGGTACCACCACCCGCGGTGGCGGTGACACTGGCCAGTTCCAGTGGACCGGTGGCAAGAGCGGCGACAAGTGGAGCCTGACCTATGCCTTCGAACAAGTGAATCGCGAGGACATCCAGGCGTCGCAGCGCGACTTCATGGATTCCTATTACGACAACCCCCAGTTCAAGGGCAAGGAGGACTTCGCGACCGCTGCCTCTGGCGTCTACCTGTACCGCAACACCGGCGCTGCCTACAACTGGCTGACGCCGCAAGGAACGCTGTCCACCTCGGTCGATGCCCTGCGTTATTCGTGCGAGCGCACCTCGTCCGAGTTCACCCCCTACAACTCCTCCGCGAGCGTTTCCAACAGCACGCCGAACCGCTGTGGCTACTTCGGATATCCGGCCACCCAGTCGATCCAGAACAAGTACGACAAGACTTCCGCTTACTTGTCGGGCACCTACGATTTCGACAACGGCATTCAGGCGTACGCTCAGTTCCTTGGCACTACCAGCCACAACCAGGGTAATGGCTCCACCCAGTTCTGGTCGTCCGGCGGTTGGTTCTATACCCCGAAGTACGGCTACCTGCAGGCACAGCGCATCATCACCCCGACCGAAGTCGGCAGCGCGCAGAAGACCACGTACGACGAGAAATCCTATAACTTCAGCGGCGGCCTGCGCGGCAGCATGTTCTCCAATCGTTTCGACTGGGATGCCAGCCTGTCCTATTCTCGGTTCGAGTTCGACTCCACTACTCCGCGCTTCCTGACTGACAAGGTCGATGACTACTTCAAGGGTGACTTCCTCGGCTACCAGGGTCCTTATCCGGCCCACAACTTCACCGATGTGCACCTGAATCGACTGTTCAGCCCGATGTCTCCGGACACCTTCAATTCCTTGATCACCAAGGTTCGCAATAGCGGCGAATCGGAGAGCTATGCAGGCCAATTCAGCCTGAGCGGCGACCTGTTCGACCTGCCCGCCGGCCCGCTGGGTGCTGCGATGGTTCTGGAAGCAGCGCATCAGGAATACAAGTTGACCCCGGACGTGCGCTCGACCCCCGACTATCAGGGCTCGGACAGCATCTACAACCTCACCGCCACTGGCGGCGGCGGCGAACGCGACCGCTATGCGGTAGGCCTGGAATTCAGCATCCCGATCTTCGACAAGCTGAAGGGTAGTCTGGCCGGTCGTTATGACAAATACGACGACGCGACCAACGTCGGCGGAGCATTCACGTGGTCGACCGGTCTTGAATACCGTCCGTTCGATTCGCTGCTGCTGCGCGGCACTTATGCCACCAGCTTCCGCGCACCGGACATGCACTATGTGTTCGCGGGTTATTCGGGCGCCTATACCTACATCACCGACGCCTATCTGTGCCGCAAGAACGGCATCTCTCCCACTTCGAGCGACTGCGCGAACGACCCAGACTATTACTATCAGGTCTTCCGCACTTACGAGGGCAAGAAGGACCTGCAGGAAGAAACCAGCAAATCCTTCACCGTTGGCTTCGTGTGGGACATCATGGACCGCATGTCGCTGTCGGTCGACTACTACAAGATGAAGCTTGAGAACCAGGTCGGCGAGCTGGACAGCGATTACCTGATGCGGCAGTACGCCGATTGCCGCCTGGGTGTAGACGTCAACGGCAATGCCATCGATTCGACCTCTCCGTCCTGCCAGCACTTCCTCAGCCTTGTCGAGCGTGATGAAGGCAGCGCCATTGCATCCGGCAAGGTTCTGGAATACGGATCGTACCCGATCAATCAGTCCAGCCTGGAAACTTCCGGCATCGACGCGAGCTTCAAGTACACCATCCAGACCGATCGCCGTGGCGACTTTGGCTTCGGCTTGGATTACACCCATGTACTGACGCTGGACCTGGTCCGCTTCGGCGGCGACGAACCGCTTAACATCCGCGACCACCTGCAGTACTTCAACCAACGCAGCAGGGGCACGGCGCGTTTCACCTGGAACAACGACAACTGGAACACGACCATCTATGGCACCCGCTGGGGCTCCCTGCCGAACTGGGGCGAAACCGGGCGCATTGCCCCCTACCTGCAGTGGAATCTCGACGTGAACAGGAAGATCACCGACAAGCTGGCCGTGGGTCTGAGCGTCACCAACGTGTTCGACAAGCTGCATCCGAACGATTCGACCTATACGACGTATCCCTACTTCTGGCGTGCGTTCTCCCCGGTTGGTCGTCAGGTGTTCGCGAACATTCAGTACACGTTCTGACGGATTGATTGCAAACCTGAAAAAGCCCGACTCATGTCGGGCTTTTTCTTGATCCAGGTACAGATATCACCGAGGTAAAACCAAGATGAAACCAACATACAAAACGGCAGGTTGGTTGCTGGCTGCTGCATGCACCCTGCCTGCTGCCAGTGCGTATGCCCAGTCCATTTCCGACTTCGTCAAGCACCCGACCTACAGCAGTGCCAGAATTTCCCCCGATGGCAACTACCTGGCCATCCGCGTCGACCAGGGGGACCAGGATGTACTGACCATATTGCGCACGCGCGATCTCAGCATCATGAAAATCAACCAGCTCCCGGAGAAGAAGAGCGTGGGTGCCTTCCACTGGACGAGCCCCGAACGGTTGATGTTCAACGCCGTGCGAAAGATCGGCTCCTTCGAGCGCCCCGTCGGGACTGGTGAATGGTTTGCCGTCAATGCCGATGGTTCGCAACCGCGAACCCTGATCGAATATGGCACGCAGAATGTCACCCAGCGCTCCAAGCAGATCGACGGCCAATCCTTCTCGTTGCTGGACACGCTGAAGGACGATGATGTCAACGTGCTGATGACTGCCAACTACCGTCGTTCGAACACCGGCTCAGGCTCGGAAGTGGTGATGGTCGACACCGTCAGCGGCAGGCGCAAGTCGCTCGGACGTGCACCGAAGGACAACTGCTCACTGGTGCTGGACCATGAAAAGCTGCCTGCCTTTGCTGTCTGCTACAGCGACAAGGACGACAGCAACGGCTACGACATACATAACGAGGTCTATGCGCGTACCGCGGACGGCTCGTGGAACCTGCTCAACTCATCCAAGGCCGGAGGAAACCGCCTGCGCATCCTGGGCTCGGCAGCCAATGGCGACATCTATGCTTCCCAGGATGACGGCAAGGCACCAGCGGCATTGGGCCTGCTCGACGCCACCAATGGCGAGTTCAAGCAGTTGTTCAAGGACCCGGTATCCGATGCCTCCGATTACATCCAGTCGATCGACGGTTCGGAGCGGATATTGGCCGCAGTCACGGAAGCCGGGGAACCGGAGATCTCCCTGATCGAACCCGAGCACCCCGACACCAAGCTGTATGAATCACTGGCGGCTTCGTTCCCCGGCCAGATGGTCAATTTCAGCAGCGCAACCCGTGACGGGAAACTGGTGGTGGTCAGCGTCTACAGCGATACCAACCCCGGCGAGCTTTACCTGTTCGACCGCACCACCAACAAGGCCCGGTTCCTGATGAAGAACCGCCCTTGGATCGACGCCAGGCAGATGAGTTCCATGCGGGCCATTTCTTTCACCGCCCGCGACGGCCGCACGATCCATGGCTACCTGACGACTCCCAGGGGGTCTGACGGGAAGAACCTGCCCCTGATCGTCAATGTACATGGCGGCCCCATGGGTCCCCGCGACAACTGGGGGTTCAACATGGAAGCGCAGATGTTCGCCAGCCGTGGGTACGCCACCCTGCAGGTCAACTATCGCGGATCCGGCGGTTTCGGCAAGGCATTCCAGGATCTGGCCTACGGCCAGTGGTCGGAAGGCATCATGAACGACATCATCGATGGCACGAACCACGTCATCAACCAGGGAGTCGTGGACAAGGACCGCGTCTGCATCTACGGCGGTAGCTTTGGCGGTTATGCCTCGCTGATGGCTCCTGCCCGGGCCCCGGAGATGTTCAAGTGCGCGTTTGGCTACGTGGGCCTTTACGACGCGCAGATCCAGCTCACCAAGAGCGACACCAGCCGCGACGAAGGCGGACGCCGCTACCTGACGAGATCGTTCGGTCGTACCCGCGCCGAGCAGGACGCGATGTCCCCGATCACCCATGTCAGCGCACTCAAGCTTCCCGTTTATCTGGCGGCCGGTGCGCGCGACGAGCGTTGCCCACCAGAGCACACCGAAGCGATGGCCAAGGCACTGACGGCAGCCGGCAACGCGCCGGAGGGGATGATCATCCAGGCCGGCGAAGCCCATGGCTTCTACAAGGAAGAGAACAACCAGCGTCTCTACACGGAAATGTTGTCCTTCTTCGACCGCCATATCGGCGGCGGCAAGAAGGCCAACTGATTCCTGGCGGAACGCAGCCATGACATCCGGCCCATTCTCCCGGGAATGGGCCGGGTAATACTGGTCGCCTACCCACAGGTTCCGTGCCAAGGAAAGCCCACCATGCGTCACCGTGCGACGATACTTCTCCCCGCGTTTCTGCTGCTGTCGTGCCTTGCTCCTGCAGGCATGGCTGCAGGGCAATCGGCCCCGGCCAAACTGGTGGATCCCGCAGCGGACCCCATGATGCGTGCGGCAGGATTTCTGGAAAGCCATCCGGACATCCGTTATCGGCTGCTCGGCCTGGAGCAATACAAGAAGCAGGAATACGCCGAAGCCATGCGCTACTTCCAGCGCGCGGCCTACTATGCCGACAAGCCATCGCAGGGCATGGTGGCGGAAATGCTGTGGTCGGGCCGGGGAGCCGAGGCCGATCGCGCACTGGCCTATGCATGGATGGACTTGGCCGCCGAACGGGGCTATCGCGGATTCCTCGGCCTGCGCGAGCAGTACTGGAAAGAACTAAGCGAGAGCGAACGCGCCCGCGCCATCAGCGAAGGCGAGCAGGTCTATGCCCGCTATGGCGACCAGGCGTCGCTGCCCCGCATTGCCACCGTGCTCAGGCGCGAACGCCTCAAGATGACCGGAAGCCGTACCGGCTTCGCCGGCAATGTGAAGATCTATATTCCCGACAGCGACATAGCCATCGACGGCAGCAAGTTCTACGAAAAACGCTATTGGGATCCCAAGCAGTACCAGGCCTGGCATGATTCGGTATGGAAGGAACCGCGGATCGCCAACGTGACGGTCGGGGCGGCTACAGCGGTTGACGCCGACAAGAGCTCGCGTATTCCGGAAGTCGCGCCACAGCAGGATGCCCCGGAACCGGAAACCGACGATGCGATGCCGACCATCACGGTCGACAAGCCCGCTCACTGATTTTTCCGCGTTCTCGAAAACAGCCGCCTCATGCGGCTGTTTTCGCATCAGGGAAAAGACGGATGTCCATATCCTTGGCGCAACGATGCGAGCCTCCGCATGCGGCCGGGCGGCCCATCAGGAATGCCGCGTAATCCCCAGTATCGCCCGTGCCGCATTATGCCCCGGCGCCCCGGTCACTCCCCCTCCGGGATGCGTGCCCGAGCCGCACAGGTACAGCCCGGGAATCGCGCCGTGATAATCGGCCTGGCCCAGCATCGGCCGCGCGCTGAACAGCTGGTTGAGGCTGAGCGCGCCGTGGAAGATGTCGCCGCCGACCAGGCCGAAGGTGCGTTCGAGATCCAGTGGGCTGAGGATCTGCCGGCCCAGTACCGAGGCAGCGAAGCCGGGGGCATGGCGTTCGACGGTGGCGATCATCAGGTCGGCCACTTCCTCGCGGTGATCATCCCAGCTGCGCCCGTCCGGCAGCTGCGGGGCGACGTGCTGGCAGAACAGGCTGGCGACATGCTGGCCCGGCGGCGCCAGTGAGTCGTCCAGCATGCTGGGGATCAGCATCTCCACGACAGGTTCGCGCGACCAGCCGTGGCGGCGCGCGTCCTGCCAGGCGCGGTCCATGTAGTCCAGGCTGGGGGCGATGATGATGCCGGCGGTGAGATGGTCGCCCTGCCCCGGCAGCACGCTGAAACCGGGGAGGCGCGACAGCGCCACGTTCATGCGGAAGGTGCCCGAACCGCAGCGCCAGTTCGCCATCCGCTCGCGGGTGGCGGCGGGTACGTCCGCGGGATCGAACAGCCGTTCGTACAGCAGCTTGGGATTCACGTTGGCGACCACCGCCCGGGCGCGGATGACCTCACCGCTCCCCATCACCACACCGGTCGCCCGCCCTCCCTCCACCAGCACCCGCTCCACGCCGGCGCCGGTGCGGATCACAGCACCGGCCTCGATCGCCGAACGCGCCATCGCCTGGGTGATCGCGCCCATCCCGCCGATGGCATGCCCCCAGGCGCCCTTGACGCCGTTGCTCTGCCCGAACACATGGTGCAGCAGCACATAGGCGGTACCCGGTGCATACGGGCTGGCGTAATTGCCGACGATGCCGTCGAAACCGAACAGGGCCTTGATCGGCTCGCTCTCGAACCAACGATCCAGATACTCGGCCGCCGAGATCGTGAACAGGTCCAGCAGCTCCTGCTTCAGGCCCGCGTCCAGCCCCTGCAGGCGGCGCCCCAGCCGGCCAGCCTTCCACAGTTCGGGCAGCGCGCGCAGCCAGCCGCCTTCGGTCACGTTCGGCGGGGGCTGCAGCGCCACCGCGCGCAGCACGTCGGCGAATATCTCCAGCCGCTGTTCGTATGCGGGCAGGCGCTCGGCGTCGCGGGCGGAGAACTTCGCCACCTCCTCACGGGTGCGCGCGCCGCCGGCCAGCAGGTAGCGGCCATCGGGCAGCGGCAGGAAGTTGTTGATCCGCCGCGGCACCACGCGCAGGCCGTGGCGTTCGAGCTGCAGATCCTCGATCACCCTGGGCTGCAGCAGGGACACCGTATAGGACGCCACCGAGTTGCGGAAACCGGGGTGGAATTCCTCGGTGACCGCGGCGCCGCCGACCACGTCGCGCCGCTCCAGCACCAGCACCCGTTTGCCGGCCTTGGCCAGGTAGGCCGCGCAGACCAGTCCGTTGTGGCCACCGCCGACCAGGACCGCATCCCACTGCCGTGAAGAGTTGTCTGTCATGGACCTTGTATATCACTCCCTGCCCGCCGCCGGCCCCGGCCACCGGCATGACCTTCGACACCCTTTCCATGACGGTTACAGGCGTATCTTCTGCGCACGCCCCTGTGATCGGGGTCTCACCCCATGCACCGAATCCGGCCTGGAGGCCTCCTGTGATCGTTCGCAAACCCCAGATTCTCCTGCTGACCCTGGCCGTCTCGGCCTCGCTGGTCGGCTGCAAGAAAGAAGAAACCCCGGCCGCTGCCGCCGCCGCGCCGGCTCCCGAAGCCGCCGCCGAACTGAAGCTGGACGAGTCCAAGCTGCCGGCCTACAACGCCTTCACCGCGGCCGACCTGGACCCGAGCAAGGACGTCTGCACCGACTTCGGCGGCTACGTCAACGACAAATGGCTCAATGCCAACGAGATCCCCGGCGACCGCACCAGCTGGGGCGCCTTCACCATCTTGGACGAGCGTTCGGTCGCCGTGCAGCACCAGCTGGCCGAGCAGGTCGCAGCGATCAAGAACGCCACCGGCGTGGAGAAGATCGTCGGCGACTTCTGGGCCTCGGGCATGGACGAAGCCAAGATCAACGCGCTGGGCATCGCCCCGCTGAAGGCCGATCTGGACGCCATCGACGCGCTGGCCGACAAGGACGCCATCGCCAATTACCTGCGCACCAGCGCGGCCAAGGGCGAGAACGTGCTGTTCGGTTTCGGTCCGGAAGCGGATTTCAAGAATTCGTCGATGAACATGGCCTACGCCAGCCAGGGCGGCCTGGGCCTGCCGGACACCACCTACTACACTGACGCCAAGAAGGCCGACAAGCTCAAGGCCTACCAGGCGCATGTGGCCAAGGTGCTGGAACTGTCCGGCGTAGCCGCGGCCGACGCCGCCAAGCAGGCCGAGGACGTGGTCAAGTTCGAGACCCGCCTGGCCAAGGCGTCCAAGTCCAGCGTCGAGCTGTCGCGCGACGTGTCGCTATACTACAACCCAGTCACCGTGGCCGATGCCGACAAGCTGACCCCGAACTTCAGCTGGACCCAGTTCTTCCAGGCCCAGGGCATCGCCGCGCCGGAGAAGTTCTCGCTGGCCATCCCCGCCTTCCACCAGGAAGTGAGCAAGATGCTGGGCGAGACCGACCCGGCCATGTGGCGCGCCTACCTGCGCTTCCACACCGTCGACGGCGCCTCGCCGTACCTGAGCGATGCCTTCGTGCAGGAGAACTACGACTTCTACGGCAAGGCGCTCAATGGCCAGAAGGAAATCAAGGCCCGCTGGAAGCGCGTGCTGGGCACCATCGAAGGCGAGGCCGGCGATGCGTTCGGCCAGCTGTACGTCAAGGTGGCCTTCTCGCCGGAAGCCAAGGCCAAGATGGAAGAACTGGTGAAGAACCTGGCCGCCGCACTGAAGGAGCGTATCCAGAATCTGAGCTGGATGAGCGATGAAACCAAGGCCAAGGCCATCGCCAAGTGGGAAACCTTCACGCCGAAGATCGGCTACCCGGACAAGTGGCGCGACTGGAGCGGGCTGCAGACCAGCCACGACGACTACCTGGGCAACATCCGCGCAGCCACCGCGTTCAACTACAAGTGGGAGCTGTCCAAGATCGGCCAGCCGGTGGACAAGACCGAGTGGGGCATGACCCCGCAGACGGTCAATGCCTACTACAACCCGATGCAGAACGAGATCGTGTTCCCGGCCGCCATCCTGCAGCCGCCGTTCTTCGACCCCAAAGCCGACGACGCTTTGAACTACGGCGGCATCGGTGCGGTGATCGGCCATGAGATGACCCACGGTTACGACGACCAGGGTGCGCGCTTCGGGCCGACCGGCAACATGGAGGACTGGTGGACCCCGGCCGACGCCAAGGGCTTCGCCAGTCGCACCGGCAAGCTGGTCAACCAGTTCAACGAGTACAAGGTGGGCGACCAGAACGTCAACGGCTCGCTGACCCTGGGCGAGAACATCGCCGACCTGGGTGGCCTGGCCACCGCCTACGACGCCCTGCAGAAGGCCAGCGCCGGCAAGGAAGACCCGAAGGTCGATGGCTTCACCCGCGACCAGCGTTTCTTCTTCAACTGGGCGACCGTGTGGCGCACCAAGTACACCCCGGAGAACGCCAAGGTCCGCCTGGCCACCGATCCGCACGCCCCGGCACAGTTCCGTGCCATGGGCGCACCGTCGAACCTGCCGACCTTCGCCGCCGCGTTCCAGTGCAAGGCCGGCGCGCCGATGGTCCGCACCGGCGACAAGCAGGTGGTGATCTGGTGATCCGCGGCTGACCCGCGCGGTACCGACGAAGGCCCGGAGCGATCCGGGCCTTCGTTTTTCCAGGCAGGAGCGCACCCACACCCGCGCCGGTGCCGGCTTGTTAAACTCCGCCCACTTTCAATCCTTGATGGATTCGCTCCACATGCCCAACGTTCGCCCGCTTTCCCTGGCGCTGGCCCTCGGCCTTGCAGCCGTGCTGTCCGCGCCAGGCGCCGATGCCGCCCGCAAGAAAGCCGCCCCCGCACCGGCGGTCAGCCCCGCCTGCTCCGATTTCCATGACCAGGCCAACGCGGACTGGCTCAAGGCGAACCCGGTGCCGCAGGTCGGCGCGGTGACGGCGCTGGGACAGCTGGCCGACAACGCCCGCAGCCAGCAGCGCCAGCTGCTCGAGCGCGCGATGACCGCGCCGCAGGGCAATGTGCAGAAGCTGCTGGGCGATTTCTGGGCCAGCGGCCTGGACGAAGCCGCGGTGGAGGCCGACGGCTCCAGGCCGATCGCGCCGCTGCTGGGCCGCATCAATGCGATCAAGAAGGCCAAGGACATCCCCGCCTCGATCGCCGCGCTGCACCAGGTCGGCATCCCGGTGGCGTTCAATTTCGCCCCGGACGTGGACCTGAAGGCGCTGGACCGCCACATCGGCTACTTCATGCAGGGCGGCATGGGCCTGCCCGATCCGGCGTTCTACACCCGCACCGATGCCGACACGGTCGCGCTGATGGGCCGTTACCGCGCCTATGTGAAGCAGATCCTGGCGCTGACCGGCACCCCGGCCAACAGGCTCGACGCCGAATCGGCGCTGGTGATCCAGCTGGAAACCGAGCTGGCGCGCAACGCGCAGCCGCTGGCCGGCATCAACAACCCGTTCAACAACTACGCGCCGGTGTCCACCAAAGACCTGACCGGCCGCTACAAGAACCTGCAGCTGGACGCCTTCCTCAAGGCGCAGGGCGTCAATGACGACCTGGTGTCGCTGTCCGATCCGGCGCTGTTCCAGCAGCTCAATGGCCTGATCACCCGCCTGCCGGCCGACCAGTGGAAGGCCTACCTGCGCTGGCGCGTAGGCGATGCGATGGCACCGTACCTGTCCAAGGCCTACCGCGACGCCGAGTTCGAGTTCCGCGGCCGCGTGCTGCGTGGCCAGGCCATCGCGCCGACTCGCCCGGAGCAGGTGCTGGAGGCGATCAACGTCGCCGCCGGCCCGATGCTGGGCCACGAGTACGCCGCCGCCTATGTCAGCCGCGACGCGCTGCGTCAGGCCGGCCTGATGGTCGACCAGATCCGCGAAGCGCAGATCGCCGCGGTCAAGCGCAGCACCTGGATGAGTGCCGAGGCCAAGAGCGAGGCCGAGGCCAAGCTGGCCGCGCTCAAGATCGAGATCGGCAAGCCGCTGCGCGACCTGGACTACACCGTGCAGCCGATGGGCCGCGGCAGCTTCGGCGGCAACATGCTGATCGCCTCGACCTGGCGCCATGCCCAGGAAATGAAGCGCATCGGCAAGGGCAACGCCGACCGCCGCTGGGATGTGCTGCCGCAGCAGCCGGCGCTGTCCTACGACCTGGCGCAGAACCGCCTGATCGTCACCGCCGCCGCGCTGCAGGGCCCGATCTTCACCGATGCCGCCGGCACCCCGGGCAAGTTCGGCGCGTACGGCGCGCTGGTCGCGCACGAGATCAGCCGCGCGATCGACGCCAAGGGCGCGCTGGTCGATGCCAGGGGCGAGCTGCGCAGCTGGTGGACGCCGGCCGACAAGAGCGCCTGGACGCTGATCGGCAACCGCGTCGCCGCGCAGTACAGCGGCTACCCGTTCCCCGGCGTGAAGGATGCCAAGGTCAACGGCGAGCTGACCCGCGACGAGAACATGGCCGACATCTCCGGCGTGGAAATCGCCTGGGACGCCTTCACCGCCGCGCAGCCGGACGCCAAGCCGGCCGACCGCCAGGCCTTCTTCCGCGCCTGGGCCTCGCTGTGGCCGCAGCAGCTCTCGCCCAACGAGGCGGTGCAGCGCCTGACCGCCGAACCCCGCGCACCGGGCCGCTGGCGCACCAACGGCCCGTTGGCCAACCTGCCGGCGTTCGGCGCGGCGTTCCAGTGCAGGCCGGGCCAGCCGATGCAGCGCACCGAGGCAGAGCAGATCAAGGTCTGGCGCTGACCGGCCGACCGGCATGGACCACGAAAAAGGCGCGGGATCCCGCGCCTTTTTCGTTTCCGTCATCCGGGCGGGAACCCTCCGAGCCATGGGCAAGCGATGTCAAAAACCGCTCCCGGCGTTTTTTGTTTCCTGCCTTCCGTAGAAGCGCAGCCTGCTGCGCGATGCGGCTTTACCGGGAAGTCGCCATCGCGCAGTGAACTGCGCTCCTACGTGACGCGCATTTTGCGCGTCACTTCACCCGGCGCAGATGGTTCGGCCGCCCACCACCGCCGCGGCGGTTGAACGGCGGCTGCCCGCGCCAATAGCGGATCAGCAGCCAGCCGAACAACATGCCGCCCAGGTGCGCGAAGTGCGCCACGCCCGGCTGCCAGCCGGTGAAGCCCAGCATCAGTTCGATGGCGCCGAACACGATCACGAAGGTGCGCGCCTTCATCGGGATCGGCGGGAACAGCAGCATCACCCGCTGGTTCGGGAACAGCATGCCGAACGCGAGCAGCAGGCCGAACACGCCGCCGGACGCGCCCAGCACCGGCCCGCCCTCGCCCACCAGCGCGGCCACCAGCAACTGGCACAGGCCGGCACCAGCCACGCACACCAGGTAATAGGTGGCGAAGCGCTTCTCGCCCCAGGTCAGTTCCAGCGGCGCACCGAACATGAACAACGCCAGCATGTTGAAGAACAAGTGGCTGAAGCCGCCATGCAGGAAACCGTAGGTCAGCAGTTGCCAGGGCTGGAAGTTCTGCCCCGGCGAGAACGGGTCGAAGCCTCCGGAACTGATCGGCCACAGCATGAACGGCTCGAACGTCTGCAGCCCCAGCAGGAAGGGCTGCTGCAGGACGAACAGGACGACGTTGGCGATCAGCAGCGCCTTGGTGACGGTGGGCAATCGGGGAAACATGGCGGCATCCTTGGGAACTGCGGCCATGATAGCCGGGGATGCGGCGTCACCCTCGCCGATGCGTCATCGCCTTCGCGCTGACGCCCCACGGTTTGCGGCGCAAACCGCGGGCCCCATCTCGTGCTTCCATACCCCCGCCGCTTCGCGGCCGCCCCCTGACTCAGGGGGAATGCGTCATCGCCTTCGCGCTGACGCCCCACGGTTTGCGACGCAAACCGCGGGCCCCATCTCGTGCTTCCACACCCCCGCCGCTTCGCGGCCGCCCCCTGACTCAGGGGGCTTTCCCCCGGATGCATCCGCGAGTGCCGACTGTCAGCTGCGCTCTCGATCCACTCACACGGGACCCACTGGCACAACGTGCCACTGCTCTCGTTCCTCGTTTCTCTCCACTTGTTCCTGCTTCAAACAGGTCCCCATATCTCGGCATCCAGATCGCGCGGCGGCCGCTCGCGCTTGACCCTGCCGTTCTCGACCTGCACGCCTTCGGCACGCAGGCGCTGGGCCTGCTCGCGCCAGCCAGCCGAGCCCTCGGGCATGGCGATGCGCCCATCCGAACGCAGCACGCGGTGCCATGGCAGGGTCCGGTCTTCATTGGCGCCGAGCAGCTTGGCCACCAGCCGCGCGCGGCCCGGCAGCCCGGCCTTGGCCGCCACTTCGCCATAGCCCATCACCTGCCCGCGCGGGATCGCCCTGATCACCGCAAGGATGCGGGCGTGCCCCGCGCCGGGGGCGTCGGCGCTGCTCATCGCTTCCTGGCCACGCCGCTGCCCACCAGCAGCACGCCCAGCAGCACCAGCACGGTGCCGGCGCTCTGCCACGGGCCCATCGGTTCGTCGAGCAGCCATACGCTCAGCACAATCGTGGATACCGGGCCCAGCATACTCACCTGCGCGGCCAGCGAGGAACCGATGCGCTTGACCCCGACCATGATCGCCAGCACCGGCAGCACCGTGCACACGGTGCCGTTGAGCAGCGACAGCCAGTACACCGGCGCCGGCTGCTTCCCCAGCGCCGCCAGCGGCTGCAGCAGCAGGTACTGGCCGATGCACAGCGCGCAGGCCACGGTGCTGGCGTAGGCGGTCAGGCGCACCGCGCCGATCCGCGCCACCGCCTGCCCGCTGCCGAACAGATAGACCGCGTAACTGAGCGCGCTGGCGAACACCAGCGCCGAGCCGATCAGCGTGCGCCGGCCGTCGAGCTGGATGTCGTGCCCGAACGCCAGCAGCACGCCGAGGTAGCTGACCAGCAGCGCGGCCACCTGCAGCCGCGTCGGCCGTTGCCGCAGCACCACCAGCGCGATCAGCACCACCAGGGTCGGGCTGAGATAGAGGATCAGCCGTTCCAGCGTGGCGCTGATGTACTGCAGCCCGAGGAAATCCAGGTAGCTGGACAGGTAATAGCCGCTGAAACCCAGCACCGCCACCCGCCACAGGTCGCCGCGCGACAGCGGTTGCGTCCGGCGCGCGGCCCATGCACCCATCGCCACGAAGAACGGCAACGCGACCAGCATGCGCAGCGCCAGCAGCGTGGTGGCGTCGGCGCCATGGCGGTAAGCGAGCTTGACGATCACCGCCTTGCCCGAGGCGGCGATGGCACCGATGGCGGCCAGCAGCAGGCCACTGGCGAGCAGGCGGCGCGAGGTGGTCGGCAGCGGCGAATGAACAGGCACCGACGGCGGTGCGGCAGCAGCAACGCGCCTGGAAGAAGCAGTCACGGGATGAGGGCATCCGGGGAAGATGGCCCCGGCATTATCCCGCCTGCGACGCGCTCAGCGCATCAGTACCACTTCCTCGGCCGAGGTCGGGTGGATCGCGACCGTGTCCTCCATCTGCCGGCGGGTCACTCCGGCCTTCAGCGCCACCGCGAAGCCCTGCAGGATCTCGTCGGCGCCCTCGCCCAGCAGGTGGATGCCCACGACCTTCTCGTCCGCGCCGGCGCAGACCATCTTGAACAGCGTGCGCATCTGCCCGTCGCCGAGCGCCTGCAGCATCGGCCGGAACCGGCTGTGGTAGGTGCTGACCGTATCGAAGCGCGCGCGCGCCTGCTCCTCGCTCAGGCCGACGCTGCCCAACGGCGGGTGCGAGAACACCACGCTGGGTACGTTGTCGTAATCCAGCCGCGCCTCCGGCTGGCCGCCGTACAGGCGATCCATCAGCCGGCGTGCGGCGGCGATCGCCACCGGCGTCAGCATCGCCTGCGCGGTCACGTCGCCGACCGCGCTGATGCCGGGCACGGAGGTGTCCTGGAACGCATCGACCACGATGGCGCCGCGGTCGTCGAGCGCCACGCCCACCGCCTCCAGCCCGAGCCCGCGCGTGCTTGGCGCACGGCCGGTGGCGAACAGCACGGTGTCGAACACGGCATCGGCCGGGCCGCCCTGCAGCCGTGCATGGATGCCGCCATCGCGCCGTTCCAGCGCCTGCACCTGGCAACCGAAGCGGACGGCAATCCCCTGCAGGCGCAGGTTTTCGGCCAGCTGGGTGGTCACCTCCACATCGAACTCCGCCAGCAGGCGCTGCCCGCGCACCAGCAACGTCACCTCGCTGCCCAGCCCATGCAGCACGCCGGCCAGTTCGACCGCGATGTAACCACCGCCGGCGATGGCCACGCGCGCCGGTGCCGCCTGCAGGGCGAAGAAATCATCCGACACGCCGCCCAGCGCGGCACCGGGCAGGTCCGGCTTCAGCGCATGCGAGCCGGTGGCGATGACGATGTGCCGGGCATGCAGCCGGGTGCCGTCGCCGCACTCCACCGTCTGCGCATCCAGCAGGCGGCCGCGCTGCGCGATATGCGCCACGCCGGTGTCCTGCAGCCGCTGGCGGTAGCTGGCGTGGATGCCGTCGATGTATGCCTGCCGGCGCTGCAGCAGCCGCGGCCATGCCACCTGTGGCACAGCCGGCACATCGAATCCCAGTTGCGAGGCGAGCGCGATGCGCTCGGCCAGGTCGGCCGCCAGCCACATCGCCTTCTTCGGCACGCAGCCGACGTTGACGCAGGTGCCGCCCAGCAATGAAGGCTCCAGCATCGCCACCTTCGCGCCATGGGACGCGGCGCGGAACGCAGCCGCCAGGCCGCCGGAACCGCCGCCGAGCACGACCACGTCGAACGATCGGGTATTCACTGCAGGAACTCCGTGCGGCATGGGGAAAGGGCGATCATCGGCGCGCGCCCTGCGGTGAAGTCGGCCATCGGTTGTCCACTCCGGCTGCTCATGCTGATGCCGAGCATGCCATGCCCCGCCTCCCCGTTGCGGTTACTTCGCCCCCGCCTCATCGCGGCGCAACGGCGGCAGGCGCCAATAGGTGATCGCCCGCCACAGCCATTCCATCGGCCCGAACCGGAAATGGCGCAGCCAGGCCCGGCTGAGCACGACCTGCGCGGCGAACAGCGCCACCGCGAACAGCAGTTGCCACGCGCGCCCCATCTGCTCGAACCACCCCAGCCCGTAGCCGTAGAACAGCAGCGTGCAGACCAGCGACTGCCCGAGGTAGTTGCTCAACGCCATCCGCCCGGCCGGCGCCAGCCCGCGCAGCGCATGGCTCCAGCGCACGCCCCAGGCCAGATAGCCCAGGCACATCAGCAGGCCGGCGACCGACGTGGCGGCATAGGCCGCGGCCGAACGCAGGTCGAAACGCCCCGGCGCCAGCCAGGGCTGGTACCACGCGCTGGCCAGCATCAGCGCCAGGCCCAGCGGCAGGGCACCCCAGCGCAGCCAGGCGAACAGGCGGCGATGCCCATCGGGCCGGGCGATGGCGCCGCTGCGCGCGAACCAGCTGCCGATCAGGAACATGCCCAGCACCTGCGGCCCCACCACCAGCAATGCACCCAGCGACGCGCCGAAATCGCGCAGCCGCTGCAGTACCGCCTGCGCATAGGTGCCGTGTCCATAGGCCTGGCGCTGCGCCTCGATCGCCGCCTGCGCATGGGCCGCCTGGGTGGCCGCGGCATCGGCCGGCATCAGGGTCACCATCGCGCCCAGCAGCAGCATCAACCCCACCGCCGCCATATAGGCCAGTACGCCCATCGCCGGCAGCCAGCCGCGCGGCGCCTCGCGGAAGGCCAGCAACAGGAAGGACAGCAGGGCATAGGCGACCAGGATGTCGCCGGACCACAGCAGCAGCGCGTGCGCCAGGCCGATGCCCAGCAAACCCAGGCTGCGGCGCAGGTAGAAGCGGGTGAAGTCGCGCCCGGCGGCCTCGGCGCGCTGCGCCATCACCGCGAAGCCGGCGCCGAACAGCAGCGAGAACAGGGTGAAGAACTTGCCCTGCACGAAAATGTAGACGAAAGCATCCGCCCAGCGGTCCACGCCCTGCCAGTGCGGGTCGATGCCGGTGCTGGACAGGTCCATCGGGCCGACGAAGGCCTCCATGTTCATCAGCAGGATGCCCAGCAGCGCCAGTCCGCGCAGCACGTCGAGCGTGGCGATGCGTTCGTCCGGCGCGATCGGCTGGAATGTGGCGATGGACACGTTACGTGGTCCCCCCGTGGATGGACCGGCGATTAGAGCATGCGGTCATCGCCACCGTCCGGTCGCCGGAAACGGAACGGCCCGCACAGGGCGGGCCGTTCGCTGCAGCATGCCGGTCGGCAATCAGTGGTGGTGACCACCGTCGCCATGCACGTGGCCGTGCTGCACTTCTTCCTCGCTGGCCTCGCGGACTTCGACGATCTCCACGTCGAAGTGCAGGTCCTTGCCGGCCATCGGGTGGTTCAGGTCAACGTCGACCACGGTCATGCCGACCTTCTCGACGGTGACGGCGCGCGGGCCGAAGTTGGTCTGCAGGATCACCTGCTGGCCCGGGACCAGGCGGGTGTTGCCGAAATGCTTCTTCGGCACGCGCTGGGTCAGGCCCTCGCGGCGCTCGCCGTAGGCGTCGGCCGACTTCACGTCCGCGCCGAAGCTCTCGCCGGCTTCCTTGTCCATCATCGCCGTCTCCAGGCCCGGGATGATGTTGCCGTGGCCGATCAGGATCGCCAGCGGTTCGCCACGCTCCCGGGAGCTTTCGATCGGCTCCTGGCCGGCTTCGGAAACGGTGTAGTGGAAACGGACGACGCGGTCTTTTTCGATCTTCATGCGCAACTCTTCAGTGGCTGCCCGCTGGCAGACGTTGGGACGGCCTTGCCGGCCGACGGGGAGGCAGCCATCATGGCAGCCGTCTTGAGGTGGCGCATTATCCGGGCTCCATGCACATCACGCCAGTTTTCCGGTACCGCCGCTGGCGGCTGCCGGCCCTGTTCGCCGCGGCCGCCGTCCTCGCCGCCTGCGGCCATGCGCCTGCCAGACGATCGCCGCCTCCCTCGCCGCCTCCCTCCGCCTCCCATGCCTGGCCGCAGGTGACGCCGGCCAACCCGGCCGCCGCCTCGTCGGTACTGATGCGGGCGCTGGGCCTGGTCGGCACCCCTTACCGCTACGGCGGCAATACGCCCGAGTCCGGCTTCGACTGCAGCGGGCTGGTCGGCTACGTCTACCGCGACATGCTGGCGCTGGACCTGCCACGCACCTCGCGGGAACTGGCCGCCCTGCAGGGGCCACGCATCGAACCGCGCCAGCTGGCGGCCGGCGACCTGGTGTTCTTCGGCGACAAGGGCAACGTCTGGCATGTCGGCATCTATGTCGGCGAAGGCCGTTTCGTGCATGCGCCGAGCACCGGCGGCACGGTCCGGCTGGACTATCTGGACGGCGCCTACTGGCGCGACCACTACACCGGCGCCAAGCGCGTGCTGCGCTGAAGTGTGAAAAAAGTCACGGTAGATAATGAAAACTTAACGAAATTTGTACCTATACGGGCCTTTCACAGGGCATGATCGCCCATCGCTATTTCCGTGACTGCCGCGTGACGAACAAAAATCCGTCCCATCCGGGTCAACCCGGTCACCGATTTCCCGCGCTCCGCCGGCTGCTGTGCGCCGCGGCGCTGACCATTACCGCCGTTCCGGCCTTCGCCCAGAGCGCCCCGGAAGCCGACCCCGCCGCCGCAAAGCCGGCAGCCGCAAAGACCGAAACCCAGCGCAGCAAGGCCGACGCCGCCGCGACCGCCACCCTGGCCGCCCTGCTCCCGCATCTGGCCGCCAACGACACCATTCCGCTGATGGACCGCTCGGCCATGTTCGCTGGCGACCTGGGCCGCCTGCTCTCGGCCTACGACGCCTCCAAGAGCGTTGCCAGCGCCACCGACTCCGCGCTGGCCAACGACAGCGACGGCAAGGTGCAGTCGATCCTGCGCCGCGCCATGACCCTGCTGGGTACCCCGTACCGCTGGGGCGGTACCTCGCCGGACGCCGGCTTCGACTGCAGCGGCCTGGTCGGCTACGTGTTCCGCACCGCCCTGGGCGTCGAACTGCCGCGCGTTTCGCGCGAGATGGCCAGCCAGACCAGCAACGAACTGATCAAGGACCGCTCGGCGCTGGTCGCCGGCGATCTGGTGTTCTTCGGCCGCAGGGGCCGCGTCGACCATGTCGGCATCTATGTCGGCGAGGGTCGCTTCCTGCATGCCCCGAGCACGGGCAAGGACGTGCGCACCGATACCCTGCTCAGCGGCTACTGGGGCGACAAGTTCATGCAGGCGCGCCGCCTGGACCTGTAACCGGCAACCTGTTCCCGATCCCCGAAAAGCCGCGGCACTGCCGCGGCTTTTTCGTTGCGGGCAGGCAGCCGGCCGGATGAATGCCCACCACCCGGTTTTTCCAGCGTATTCAGGCACATATTCGGGCTTCCTGCGCATTCCGTGCGGTTTACGAAAGGTATAAGTTGGTCGCTTGCAGCAAGGTGACCGCCATGTCCGCAACACCTGCTCCCTCCCGCCGCTGCGTCATCTGGTTCGGGACGCCCTGTTCGACGGAACGGGCGCTGCTGGCTTCCAGCGGTTGGCACATACGCGCGGTGTCGTTGTCGCAGGCCGGCGGCGTGGGGATGCGCAGCGAAGACATCGTGATCGGCGTGCTGGATTTCAGGACGTGCTCCGGCAGCGACCTCGCGGCCGCCGCCGAAGTGGCCACCGCGTACCGCCATCTTCCGCTGCTCGCGCTGCTGCCGCCGGCGCCGGACGATGGCGATATCCAGCTCCGGCATGCGCTGTCCAGTTGCCGGCACCGGTTGCCGCATCCGCTGGACCCTGCCGAACTGCTGCGGCAACTGGCATCGCTGCAGGAAACATCCACGCCGGGCGGGTCCGACGATGCGCTCGCCTGCCTGATGGGCCAGAGCAGCGCGATGCTCGCCATGCGCGCGACCCTGCGCAAGTTCGCGCCGGTCGACCTGCCGGTCCTCGTCACCGGCGAAACCGGCACCGGCAAGGAAGCGGCCGCCCATGCACTGCACCGCCTGTCGCCGCGCAACGGACACCCCTTCCACGCGGTCAACTGCGGTGCGATCGCGCCGACCCTGCTGCAGTCCGAACTGTTCGGCCACGAGCGCGGCGCCTTCACCGGCGCCACCGCGCGGCGCGCCGGACTGTTCGAGAGCGCGCACCGCGGCACCGTATTCCTGGACGAGATCGGCGACCTGCCGATGGAAGCGCAGACCAGCCTGCTGCGGGTGCTGCAGGAAGGCACGATCGAGCGTATCGGCAGCAACCAGTCGATCCATGTCGACGTGCGCGTGCTGGCCGCGACCCACGTGGACCTGGAACAGGCGATGGAACAGGGCCGCTTCCGCAGCGACCTGTATTACCGGTTGAACGTGCTGCGCCTGACCATGCCGGCCCTGCGCCGCCGCGAGGGCGATATCGAGTTGCTCGCCATGCACTTCCTGCAGGAATTCCGCGCGCGCCACCTCATCCGCGCGCGCGGGTATACCCCGGACGCGCGCCAGGCGCTGGCGGACTTCCACTGGCCCGGCAATGTCCGCGAACTGCTCAACCGCGTGCTGCGGGCGGCCATCACCACGGACAACGAACTGATCGACTGCGCAGACCTGGAACTGGCCGCACCGGCTGAAACCCGCGCGCACCTGCAGGACGCCCGTCTGCGCGACGAGCGTGAAACGCTGGTGGCCTGCCTGGCGCGCAGCCACTACAACATCAGCGCCTGCGCGCGGCTGATGAAGGTCTCGCGCGTCACCGTCTACCGGCTGTGCCGCAAGCACCACCTGCAGCTGGAGAGCCTGCGCTGATCCCTGCGCCGGCTTCCGGTTACAGCATGTAGGGCACCTTGAACGCCAGGCTGAAGTCGGGTGCGTCGGGGGTCAGGCCGATGCCCAGCATGCTCACCAGCGTGGTCCTGGGCGTCAGCGCGTAGGTCACGCCGAAGTTCAGGGTGCCGGCGTTGGCGTCGCTGCCGATCACCTTGACCCACTGCCCGCCCTTGTAGCGCGTCGATGCGCGGGCGCTGAGCTTGTCGCTGAAGGAAATGCTCAGGCTGGTGCGCTCGTTGAACGCGAACGCGACACCGGCGCCGAAGTAGTACGAGTCGCCCAGCTCCACCTGCCCCGGATTGACTGTGTCCGGATTGGAGTCGATGTCGGCGAAGCTGCGCTTGAACGAACGGATGTAGCCGATGTTGCCGAACAGGATGGCCGGATCGGCGGTCTTCACCGCCGACAGGCCGACGCTGGCCTGCCACAATCCATTGCCGGTGGGCTGCTCGGCCGGCACCGCGAAACGGATGAAGTCGTCGTCGTCGCGTTCGATCACCTTCCAGTCCAGCCCATAGGGTTCGCGGCCGGTGGGCGCGGTGATGCCCACCGTCATCACCGTCTCCGGGCGCCTTGGCCCTTCCTGGAACAAGCGGTAGTTCGCGCTGGCGGTGATGTCGCCGATGCCCGCACCGTGGGTTTCCTCCTGCGCCACCGCCGCCGCCGAACCGCCGGCGCCCCCCTTCTGGTAGATCGTCTTGCGCGCGATGTAAGGCACATCGAGGTTGAGCGTCAGCTTCGGATTGACGCCCCAACGTGCGGCGAAGTTGTAGGTCAGCGAGTCCGATTCCACGTTCTCGATGGCGATGTTGCCGAGGAAAATCGCATCCAGCGCCAGGAATCCATTGAGGGTGAGCTGCTTGCGGTCATAGCGCGCGTAGGTAAGGCTGTTTTCCAGCGTCAGCCGGCGGTTGAACAGGGCCGACTGCTGCTGTTTCACGTCGTCCACGCTGCGTCGCGCCGACTCCTTCGCGGCGCGTGCCTCGCTCGCGCTGCTGGCATAGCCCTCGCTCTCGGCGGGCGGCGCCGCGGGTGGCGCAGCCGGGGCCGCCGGCGTTGCCGTCGCGGCCTTGCCGCTGATGCGCGCCTGCATCGCCTGTACCTGCATGTCCAGCTCCCGCAGCCTGCGTACTTCCTGCGCATAGCTGGCCTTGAGCGTCTCAAGTTGCGCCATCAATGCCCTGACACCCGCCTCGTCATCGGTGGCCTGCGCCTGCGCCGCGACTTTCGGCGAGCACACTGCAAGGCCTACCAGCGCCGCCATCGCCAGCTGTTTCATTGTCGGATTCCTCGTTCGATGCCCAGTTGCCGTTACCGGCCACGCCGGCTCAATACCCTGTCGCGATGCCGCCGCGGGTCAGCGCGATGGCCTGCGCCACGTTCTGCGCCAGCGGCAGGTTGTCGGCCAGGCCTTGCCTCACCAGGTCGATCTGCAGGCGATTGGCGGCCTGTTGCCCATCGCCGGTCAGTGCAATGCGCTGGCCCACGCTGCCGCTGCGCAGCCACTGCTCGACCGCGCCCTGGCCGTCGATCTGCAGCAGCACGTGCGCCGCGTCGCCATCGAATGCGGCCACGGCGCTGGCGCCTTCCAACTGCCGCAACGCCTGGCCGCTGGAGGTGCCGCCACCGTCGGGCACCACGCCACCATCGCGCACGGTCAGGTGCATGGCGTTGCTGGCCAGGTTGCCTTCACCGGCCACCTGCACGCTCTGCACCAGCCCGGCCACGTTGCGCAGCCCGCTGCCGTCGACGCTGCGCCCGCCGGTATCCGGCAGCGGCGCGTCGGCCGCGGTGATGCTCACGCTGGGCGTGAAGCTGATTTTCGGGACTCTGCCCTTGCTGAAATCCATCGCCAGCGTCAGCGCGCCCTGCAACTGCTGGCCGGACGCCGTCTGCCAGGTGGAGATCATGGTCACCCCGAACCACGCCACCGCATTGCCGCCCACGATGTAGCGGCCGCGCATCAGGCCCAGTTCCGCGTCCGGGATTTCCTGCGGCTTCCTGCCCGGCGCGCTGCCTGGCTCGGCACCATGCACGGGGAAGGCCGTTGCCACTGCCAGCACCAGGCCGGCGTACATCGCGATGTTCATGATCCGGTTCCTTCAAAACAGATCGGCATGGGTGAAGCCGAAATCCACCAGTTCGGCGTCGGTGATGGCTGTCGCGCCCTGCCGCGCGTACAGCGCGCGGGCACTGGGCTTTTCGCTGGGCAGCAGCAACACGGTGTTGCGGTCGAAATCGCTGCCGATCACGATGAACACCGCGCGCGAGGGCCATGCGGCGAGGAAATCCGCCAGCGGCACCACCCGGTTGCCCAGGATCGGATCGGCCAGTTCGGCCATGTCCCCGCGCACCTGCTTGAGCACGACGAAATGGCGGAAACCACGCACGTCCATCAGCACCAGCCCGGGCACGCGCAGCGAGCGCAGCCGCTCTTCGCTGATGCGGTAACCGCGGCCGCGCATGCCCAGCGATTCGACATAGCGCTTGATGTCCAGCAGCGAGAAGCCACGCTGGCGGACCAGCGCCGGGTCGGACACGCCCATCATTCCCTCGATCACCGTCGATTCGTCGGCTTCCAGGTGGTAGGCGTAGCGCAGCACCGTGGCCAGCGCCGCCGCTCCGCAGCTGTAGTCGGTGTGCTGCCTCACCAGGTTGCGGAAGCGCCGCTCCTGCATGCTCTCCACCGGCTGCCGGTAGACCGCGCCGTTGGGCAATACGCCGCTGAAGGCGACGTCCCCGGCGGCACACGGCCATGCCGTGGACACAGCCCAGGCCAGCAGCAACATCCTTCGGTACATGGAGAATCTCCGGTGCGTATTCGGCAGGTGGGAGCCCTTGCCCGCAGGGGGACGGAACAAGGGCTCCCGGGATCGCCCGGCCATTGGCGGATGGCCGGGCGGATCGCTCGTGCCATGGCCCGCCGCTCAATGGCGGGCCACGACTGTCACTGGCCGCCGCCTTCGCCGCCACCGCCTCCACCACCACCGCCGGTGGACGGTTGCGCCACCGCCAGCGCCAGGCTGTTGGCCTGCAGGTTGCCGGTGCCGGCGGAGACGTTCACGCCGATGTTGCCCGACGCCCCGGTGAAGGCGCTGCCGGACAGGCTGGCGGTGTTGGTGGCATTGACCGCGATCCAGTCGACGTCGACCACCTGCCCGCTCAGGCTGGCCACCAGATCAGCCGTGCCCATTTCCGAGAACGACAGGTTGCCGTGCTCATCCGTATCCCAGGCCATGCCGCCCACGCCCGGGCGGTTGGGGTTGGCGACCGCGCCCTGGGTCTGGAAGTCCCAGTCGCTGTGCCCGGTCTGGCTGCCGCCCGGATGCGTGTCGCCGGTCCAGTTGTCCGGATAGAAGTTGGTCTTCTGGTAGGAGTTTCCGGTGCCGTTGTAGGTGCCGCTGCCGGTACCGCTGGTATTGCCCGCCACGCGGCCGCTCAGGTTGAGCGTGTAGCTGTCCACCACGTAGTCGTAGTACCCGTTGTTCTCCACGTGGTTGCCGGTGGATACCTGGTTGGAACTGATGCTCGACTGCGCGTAGGCGGAGGTGGCGACGGAGGCGGCGAGCGCGTTCTTCTGCTCGTTGTTGTTGCCCGAGGTGACGTTGACGCCGATGTTGCCGGCAGCGTTGGCGAAGGCGTTGCCGCCGATGCCCGCGCTGTTGGTCACGCCGTGGTTCATCGTCATGTTGTTCATGCCGCTCTGGTTGACGAACACCTCGGCATCGGCCATGCCGAAGCTGAAGGACGCATCGGCCGCCGACAGCGAAGCCGCGTTGTCCTGGGTGTTGTTGTCGCCGGCGGCGGCATTGAAGCCCAGGTTGCCCGAGGCGGTGGAGCCGACGTCGTCGGCGATGGACGCCGAGTTCTCCACCAGGCCGTTCTCAGCCGTGTTGCCGGAAATCGACTGGCGGTTGTCGACCACCGCGATCGCCGCCGAGTCGATGTTGATGTCACCGCTGATGGTCGGATCGCCGGAGAACTGGATGTTCGAGCCCAGGCGCAGGTCCTTCTCCAGGTTCACGTCCACGCCGTGGTTGTTCTTCTCCTTGCGTTCGTCGGAAGTGACGCTGGAGGTCTTCTGCACATCCTCGCGCACCTCGGTGTTGGAGCGCGAATCCCAGTAGCGCAGCGTCGCGGCAGCATCCAGTTTCAGGTCGACGTCGGTATCGACCGTGGTGTTCTGGGTGTTGTTCCTGGTGTCGTTGGTGGTGGTGTTGGTATTCGTGTTGGTGTTGGTGTTGGTGCGCGTTTCGGTCACGTTGTGCTTGTGATCGATGTCGGCGCTGGCGTTCTGGTCGTCCGCCGCACTCGCCGCCGTGCTGGCGACCAGCGCGGCAACGGCCATGGCGAGTACCGTCCATTTGACATTCGCTTTCATGGTGCCCTCTTCAGGTTTTCTGATGCATCGGGTGGATGGAACCTTGTTCACGGGACGCCTTGCACGGAAATGCCGATCCTGTTTTCCACGGCATTGCCGGATCCCGCTATCTGATTGAGTTGCAGCACACCACCGAAGCCGCGCAACGCGGATGCCTCCACCGCCACCCTTCGGATGGCGCGTGGATCGCCGGCAACGAACCGCTCCCCTGCCGACGCGAACGCGGACGGCGAAGCCATCGCTTCGTCCCCCGCTTCGCGTATGCCCTGTGCGGCCAGCGCGACGGCCACGGAGTTGAGCTCCGCATTGCCGCCGCCACTGGCCTGATTGATCGAAACGAGGCCGCCTGCGCCAGCCAGCGCATTGCCGCCGATGCTGGCCGAGGCGGCCAACGGCGCGGTGGCCTGGCTGTCCGCCTGCGACTGGCGCACATGGATGCCGGCATCGGCCAGGCGACCGACTGCCACGCTGTGCAGATTGGCCTGCAGATTGAGATCGCCCGCCGCCTGGTTGACGCGGATCGCGCCCTGGCTGCCGGCCAGCGCATTGCCGTCGATGCGGCTGCTCTCCTGCAGGTAGGCAAGCATCGGCGCGTAGGGGTCGGCCTGCTGCGCCCACGCAGCGGCGCTGCCCGACAACAACAGGATCTGCAGGAGCAGGACCGGCATGCGACCACGGAGAGCGCGCGCGGCCATTTCAACGGCCTCCCGGTCCGGCCGGCTGGCCCATCGGGAACTGCGCGAGCGCACCGCGCACCTGGTCGCCGATACCGCGGGTGGCCCCACCGACGGCCCCCATCGGCCCACCGATGGTCCGCGCGAGCTGGGCGCCGGACAGCATCCCGCCCTCGCCCACGGCATGGCCCAGCGCAGTGCCGACCATGCCGCCGGTCACCCGTTCGACGGTGGTCTGCCCGGCATGCGCGGACGAGGGCCGGTCCATCGCCGAGTCGATGGAGGCATAGCCGTCCTCATCCAGTTCGTCGATGCCACCGCCGGTGCCCAGTGCCGCGGCCAGCTCCCGGCGCGGCGAGGGATCGACGATCAGCGCCATTCCCGGCGGCTGCATCCGGTATGCCGGCCGGGTGGGAACATCGCGCAGCAGCACGATTTCGCCGGGTTGCGCCTTCACGCCCTGGCGCGCGCCCGAAGCCTGGACGGTGCCGCTGGCGCCCATCGCCAGCACGCATCCGATCAGGATCGAAAACGGATATGGGTTCCTGCCTGCCATCGCCCTGCCTCCCCGGTCAACGCGGGAGGCGGAGCAGCATCCATGCCAAGCCATGTTTTCATTTAAAAACAAAGACTTGAAATAAGACTCGAGATGGTTCGCCTGTATCGCCCTTTACACCCCACACCCTCCACACAGCTGGCTCGAGCGCATGGCGACGCAGCGCATGGGCGTCAAAGCGCGGTGTATCAGTCGGGTTACAGGTTGGCGCTACAGGGGGTTACACACCCGGTCCGGTTGCCGGATCGGCGGGCGGCCAGATTTCTTCCACTGGCGACGCCGCGGTAACCGGTGCGGATCTTCGCCATGAGCGACAGGCCGCATCGAGGCGAACGTCCGGCCGTCATGCGTGTGCGGCATCACCGCGATCCGGGCCGGAAGCGATCCGGCCCGGATGCGGTTTCCTCAGCGTTCCTCGACGCTGAACCTGCCGAACGGTTCCAGCTGCGGCGCCACCGCGTCGCGGTCGCCGACCACGATCACCGACTGCGAATCCGGCGCGTAGTAACGCGCCGCCACCGACTGCAGCTTCGCGGCATCAACGGCGCGGATCCTGCCCACGTACTGGCCAAGGAACTCGGCAGGAAGTCCGGCCAGCCAGTTGCCGGCCAGGGTGCCGGCCACGGCCGCCTGCAGCTGGTTGCTGATCAGGTAGCCGCCGGCGACGTAGCGCTTGGTCGACTCCAGTTCCGCGGCCGGTACCGGCTCCTTGCCCAGTCGATCGAATTCCTTGAAGAACTCCTTCAAGGATGCGCCGGTGACTTCGTTGCGCACGTCGGCCGAGGCCGCCAGATTGCCTCCGGCACGCAGGGCCGCCAGTCTTGCGCCGGCGCCGTAGGTATAGCCCTTTTCCTCGCGCAGGTTCTGGTTGAGGCGGCTGCTGATGCCGCTGCCCAGCACGGTGCTGGCCAGTTGCAGCGGCACATAGTCCGGGTCGGTGGCGGCGATGGCCGGGCGGCCGATCCGGAACGTGGACTGCACGCTGCCCGGCCGCGGCAGGATCGCGCGCTGCGCCGCCGCCTGTCGCGGTGCCGGTGCCGTGTCCGCCACGGCCTCGCCCTGCCCCTTCCAGTCGCCGAAGACGCGTTCGGCCTCGGCGAACGCGGTGGCGGCATCGATCCTGCCGGTGATCACCAGCAGGCCATGCCCCGGACGGAAGCGGCGCGCGTGTTCCTGTTTCAGCGCCGCCGGGGTCAGTGCCGGCAAGGTGGCGTGGTCGAGTTGCGTGCGTGCATACGGGTGGTCGCCGTAGACCGCCTTCAGCAGCGCGCGCGAGGCACGGAAACCCGGCTGCGCCTCGGCGGCCTTCAGTTCCTGGGCGGCGTTGGCGCGGGCCAGATCCACTTCGTCGGCGGCGAAGGACGGCGTACGCGCGACTTCGGCGAGCAGGGTCAGCATCGGCTTGGCCTGAGAGGCCAGCGCCTGGCCGCTGAGCAGCAGGCCATCGACACTGGCGCTGGCACCGACGCTGCCGCCCATGCCCTGGGCCAGTTCGGCGATCTGGCGCGCGTCGTGCGCCTGGGTGCCCGCGGTCAGCAGCTGCGCCAGCACGGTGGCGAAACCGGGCGTGGCGGCGGCATCAGCGGCCAGCCCGGCGTCGCGCATGGCCAGCACGTAGTCCACGCGCGGCAACCCCTGGCGCGGCACGACCCAGACTTCCAGGCCGTTGCTCAGGGTCTTGCGCGCGATGTCCGGCACCGGCAGCGGCTTGTCCGCGGCATAGCCCGGCAGGCTGGCAGGCAGTTCGGGTGTGGCGGCGCTGGCGCCGCCGGAGGCAAGCGAAAGGGCCAGGCCCATCGCGAGCAGGCACGGCATTGGTTTGATCATGGCGGTGTCCTCACTTCTGCTCGGCGGGAGCCAGCATCGCCGCCGGCTTGCGGTCGATGACGGTGCGGTTGGCGGTGGTCAGGTAGGTACGCGCAGCACGCTGCACATCGCCGGCGCTGACCGTCTCGATCCAGCCCGGGATGCGGTTGACCACGTTGGCGTCGCCCCACAGGGTCTGCAGCTTGGCCAGGGCATCGGCGCGGTCCAGGAACATTTCCAGGCCGTCATACCACTGCGCCAGCAGCTGGGTCTTGACCCGTGCCAGCGTCGCCGCATCCACGCCTTCGCTGGCAACCCTGGCGATTTCCGCGTCGATGCCGGACAGCACCGCATCGGCGTCGTGGTCTGGCTTGTACATCGCGAACACCACGAACAGGGTCGGGCCGTCGTACTCCCAGGCGCTGGTCAGGCCATAGAGCGACTCGACGTTCAAGGCCAACTGGCGGCCCTTGACCAGCCCCTGGTGCAGGCGCGAGGCATCGCCTTCGGCCAGCAACGCGCCCAGCACCGCCATCGGCGCCTGGTCACGGCTGCCGCGGTCGGGCATCTTCCAACCCACCGCCAGCGCCGGCACCTGCGCCAGCGCGTCGGACTGCTGCAGGCGGATCTCCTGGGTGTTCAGCCCTTCCTTGTAATCCGGGCGCGGCGGCGTCGGTCGCGCCGGGATATCGCCGAAATAGCGCCTGGCCAGGGCGAAGCCCTGTTCGGGAGTGACATCGCCGGCGATGGACAGCACCGCGTTGTTGGGGCCATAGAAGTCGCGGTGGAAACCACGCACGTCATCGAGGCTGGCGTTCTCCAGATCCTTGAAGCTGCCGTAGCCGTCATGGTTGTTCTCCCACTTGGAGAACGCGTGCTGGCCGATGTCGATCCACATGAAACCGCCATAGGGCTGGTTCTGCACGTTGTTGCGGATCTCCTCCTTGACCACGTCCTGCTGGTTCTTCAGCGTCTCCGGGTTGAAGTCCAGCGTGCGCATGCGGTCCGCTTCCAGCCACAGCATCGGCTCCAGCGCCGACACCGGCGCGGTTTCGATGTAGTTGGTGAAATCGGCGCGGGTGGAGCCGTTGTTGCGGCCACCGCCGCCGGTGATCACGCTGTCGAACACGCCCTTGCGCGCCTGCGGCGTGCCCTGGAACATCAGGTGCTCGAACAGGTGCGCGAAGCCGGTGCGGTTGCGCGGTTCCAGGCGCATGCCGACGTGGTAGACCACGCTGATCCCGACCACCGGGGCGCTGTGGTCCTCGGACACCACCACGGTCAGGCCGTTGTCGAGTTTCTCGACCGCCACCGGCACCCGCCACTGGTCGGCGTTGGCGGCAGCCGCCGTGCCGGCCAGCGCGCAGCCGGCCAGCAGGAGCATTCGTTGCAGCATCATGGAGCGACTCCTTTCGTTGTCATGGGCAGGCCGGACGGCCGCCGCCACCATAATGCGCCCGCGATATGCGGATATCCGCCGGAGGTCATGCCTCCGACGGACGGTCAGTCCACCCCGACGCCGGCGCGGACCGGGGCATCGTAGACCTGCTGGTCCAGCAGCCCGGTTTCCTTGGCCACGATCACCGGCACCACCATCTGCCCGGTGACGTTGGTCATGGTGCGCATCATGTCCAGCACGCGGTCGATGGCGTACAGGTAGCCGATGGTCTCCAGCGGCAGGTTGGCCGCGCTCAGCACCACGGTGGCCATCACCACCGCCGTGCCCGGCACGCCGGCGGTGCCGAAACTGCCCAGCACCGAAGCGATCAGCACCACCACGTACTGTTCCGGAGTCAGCGGCACGCCCGTGTACTGGGCGATGAACACCGCGCACAGCGCCGGGTAGATCGCGCCGCAGCCGTCCATCTTGATGCTGGCGCCCAGCGGCACGGCGAAGGAGGCGTAGTCCTTGTTGACGCCGAGGTTGGCGGTGATCGAGCGCATCGCCACCGGCATCGCCGCGAAGCTCGACGACGCCACGAACGCCACCTGCATGCCCGGCGCCGCGCCGCGGAAGAACTTGATCGGGTTCAGGCCATGCGCCAGCAGCAGGCCGCTGTAGACCACCACGATGTGCAGCGCGCAGGCCACGTACAGCGCCAGCACGAAATTGCCCAGCGGCAGCAGTTTCTCGAAGCCATAGCTGCCGACCAGGCCGGCGATCAGGCCGAAGGTGCCCAGCGGGGTCATTTCCAGCACGAAGCGCGTGACCTGGATCATGACCTCGCTCATCTGCCCGGCCAGCTTGCGCGCCTCGCCCACCTTGTCGCCGAGCTTGACCATGGCGAAGCCCAGCAGGCCGGCGAAGAAGATCACCGGCAGGATCGAACCGCGCCCGGCCGCCAGCACGGTATCGCCGGCGGCGTTGATCCGGGTGCCGATGCCAGACAGCGCGTAGAACACGTTGGACGGCACCACGTCCATCAGCACCTTGGCCACCGACGGCACGTCGCGCGGGGTGTAGGCGCTGTCCATCGCCAGGGTGAGGCCACCGGTGCCCGGCTGCATCAGCGTGCCCACGCCCAGGCCGACGCACACCGCCAGCACGGCGGTGACGATGAACCACAGGAAGGTGCGTCCGCCCAGCGCGGCCACCGACTTCTGCCCGTGCAGCGAGCCGATGGCGCTGATCACCGCGAAGAACACCAGCGGCACGGCGATCATCTTGATCAGGGTGACGTACAGCTCGCCCAGCGGGCCGAACCAGACGTCGGCGGCCGGGCCCAGCACCCAGCCGGCCAGCGCACCGAGCACGAAGCCGCCAGCCACGCGCTGCCAGAACGGGATCCGCAACCAGGCAGAAACCAGCTTCATAGAGGTGATCCGGGAACTTTTTCAGGGACCGGAACGATAGCGCAAGCCCGGTGGCGGCACGATCCCCGTGCGGAAAAGCTGCGTGTCATCGGCACGCCTTTTCTGGCTTGTCATAATGGCCGTCTGTTCATGATCGATGGTCGACCGCATGCGCCACGCCACTCCCCTGCTCGCCGCCCTGTCCACCCTGCTGCTCGGCGCCTGCGCCAGCACCGCCGCGCCCAGGGCGCCGCAGGCCTTCGCCGTCGAAGTGCCGGCAGTCAGCCACCCGCAGGGCGAGACGCCGCAATGGTGGTACCGCAACGGCGCCGCGCAGGCCGCCGCCAACGGCGCGATGGCCGGCAGGGCGAAGAACGTGATCCTGTTCCTGGGCGACGGCATGAGCCTGACCACCGTGGCCGCCGCGCGCATCCTCGAAGGCCAGCGCCACGGCAACCCGGGCGAGGAGAACCTGCTGTCCTGGGAGCGATTCCCGGCTACCGCCTTCAGCAAGACCTACAACACCGATTCGCAGACGCCGGATTCGGCCGGCACCATGACCGCCATCACCACCGGCGTGAAGACCCACATGGGCGCCATCGGCGTCAGCGCCGGCAACCGCAGCGACTGCGCCGACAGCCTGAACAAGCACGCCCTGACCTGGCTGCAGCTGGCCGACAGCGCCGGCATGGCCACCGGCGTGGTCTCCACCGCGCGCCTGACCCACGCCACCCCGGCCGCGACCTACGCCCATTCGCCGGACCGCAACTGGGAGAACGACACCGACCTGCCGGAAAAGGCCCGTGCGGCCGGTTGCGTGGACATCGCCCAGCAGCTGCTGTCGACCTCGCGCTACGGCCGCGGCCCGCTCGTCGCCCTGGGCGGCGGCCGTGGCCAGTTCACCACCGTCAACGAGCAGGACCCGGAATACGCCGACAAGGTCGGCCTGCGCCTGGACGGCCGCAACCTGGTGGCCGAATGGCAGGCCGCGCATCCGCAGGGCGCCTACGTGTGGAACGCCGAGCAGCTCAAGGCCGCCGCCGGCGCGCCGACGCTGCTGGGCCTGTTCGAACCCGACCACATGCAGTACGAGCAGGACCGCGCAAAGGACCCGGCCGGCGAACCGTCGCTGGCCGAACTGACCCGCGCCGCCATCGCCAACCTGTCCAGGCACCAGGAAGGTTATGTGCTGATGGTGGAAGGCGCGCGCATCGACCACGCCAACCACAGCGGCAACGCCGCGCGCGCGCTGGGCGACACCATCGCCCTGTCCGACGCGGTGCGCGCGGCGGTCGAGGCGACCTCGGCCGAGGACACCCTGATCATCGTCACCGCCGACCATTCGCACACGCTCAATTTCGTCGGCTACCCGGCGCGCGGCAACGCGATCCTGGGCAAGGTCAAGGACAAGGGCGGCGAGGACGGCGCCGGCGGCATCGACCTGGCCCGCGACGCCACCGGCCTGCCCTACACCACGCTCAGCTACGCCAACGGCCCCGGCTACACCGGCGCCAGCAACCGCCAGCCGGCCGGCCCCAAGACCTTCCCGCACACGCCCAGCAGCTATGAGCCGGCACAGGGCCGCCCCGACCTGACCCACGTTGACACCGAGCACCCGGACTACATGCAGGAAGCGCTGGTCCCGGCCAAGGCCGAGTCGCATGGCGGCGAGGACGTCGGCATCTGGGCGCGCGGTCCCGGCAGCGTGGCGGTGCGCGGCACGATGGAGCAGAACGCGATCTACCACCTGATCGTGCAGGCCACTCCGCGCCTGCGCGAACGCCTGTGCGCGCAGGGCACCTGCGATGCGCAGGGCGTGCCGGTGGACCTGCCGCAGCCGGCGAAGTTCGAACGCAAGGCGCCTTGAACCACGCGCGATGGCACACGTCGGGGCCAGCGGCGGCACTGCTGTCGCAGGCCCTGCTGCCCGCCCTGGCCTGCGCCGGGAACCCTGCCATCGCCGCGATACCGACCGCTTCGAGGTACTGCCCGGCTGCCGGCAGACGGAGCCGGGCACGCTCGCCATCAGCACCGGGGCGCTGGCGCGGCTTCGATTCGATGAAAAAACGGCAGGACGGCCGTTTTTCACGGCGAAGCCGCGCGAAGGGTGACGCACAGGGATGTGCGTCATGAAAACGGACTGGCCGCGCTGCAGGCAGGCCGGCAGTACTACTACGTCCGCCGCGATGGCGCCGGTCTGCCGGTCGTCACCCATGACAACGGTCCGGACTACTTCGCCGACGGCCTGACCCCGGCGCGGGTGGATGGCCGGATCGGCTCACGGCACCGGCCTGCAGCCGGCCTTCGCCACGCGCCTCGACTGGGGCTTCCCGTTCCGGAACGGGAAGCCGGAGCCTGCAACGGCTGCCACGAAGGCACACCCGATGCCTATGGCCATGCGGGCATCGTCGGCGGCATGCGTTTCCGCGTCGATCGTCAAGGCAACGTGCTGCCGGACTCGCCGTAGCGAAAGGGCTTGCTTCTCCGGAGCGTCCGGCGCGCGTTGAAACGCATGGGAGAGGGGTTTCCTGTCCCTTCTTGGCCGCCAATGCGCGGAAGAACGATCCGCCTGTATGCCCCTCACGACTGAAGCCGCTCCTACAATGCGGCGATGGAATCATGCCTGTCACCGCTGACTGACCTCACCGCGCCGGTGCTGGCCGGTTTCAGCGGCGGGCTGGACTCGACCGTGCTGCTGCACCTGCTGGCGAACGCCCCGACGGCACGCGAGCGCGGCCTGCGCGCCGTGCACGTGCACCACGGGCTGCAGCCGGCCGCCGACGACTGGGCCGCGCACTGCCAGCAGGTCTGCGATCAATGGCAGGTGCCGCTGCAGATCGTGCGCGTACGGGTGGACGCCGGAGCCGGCGAAGGCCCGGAGGCCACCGCGCGCCACGCCCGCCATGCCGCGTTCGCCGGACTGCTGCGGCCGGGCGAATGGCTGGCGCTGGCGCATCATCGCGACGACCAGGCCGAAACCTTCCTGCTGCGTGCCCTTCGCGGTTCGGGCGTGGACGGTCTGGCGGCGATGCGCGAGCACCGCGACTTCGCTGGCGGGCGGCTGTGGCGGCCGCTGCTGCACACCCCGCGCGCTGCGCTGGAAGCCCATGCCCGCCAGCACGGTCTGCGCTGGATCGAAGATCCCAGCAACGGCGACGACCTCTTCGACCGCAACTTCCTGCGCAACGCGGTAATGCCGTTGCTGGCCACGCGCTGGCCGGAAGCGGCCGCCATGTTCGCGCGCAGCGCCGAACTCGCCGGCGAGGCGGCGACGCTGCTGCATCACCACGACGAACAGGCGCTGGACAGCTGCCGCGACGACGGCAATTCACTCGAAGTCGCCGCGCTGTCCGCGCTGCCGGCCGCCACGTGCGCCCGCGTGCTGCGCCTGTGGGTCCGGCAATGCGGCCTGCCGCCGCTGCCGGGCAATGGCGTGGCCCGCATCCGGCATGACCTGCTCGGCGCCGGCCACGACCGGCAGGCGGAATTCCGCTGGCGGGACGCGCGCATCGTGCGCTGGCGCGACCGCCTGCATGCCGCCCCCGGCAGGCGCGCATGGCCGCCCGGCTGGCAGGCCGAATGGGACGGCCGCGCGCCCCTGGCACTGCCCGATGGCGGCGTGCTGGCGCTGCACGGCACTCCCGGTTTCGACGCACCGCTGCGCGTACGCCAGCGCCAGGGCGGCGAACGCATCCACCTGCCCGGCCGCAGCCATTCGCACCTGCTCAAGCACCGCCTGCAGGCCTCGGACATCCCGCCCTGGCTGCGCGCGCACCTGCCGCTGCTGTGCGATGGCGCGCAGGTGCTCGCCGCTGGCGACCGCATCGTCGCCGCGCCCTTGCACGACTGGTTGCAGGCGCGCGATGCACGGCTGCGCTGGCTGGCGCCGGGCAGCGCGAATTGACCCGCTACCGCCCGCCGCTCACACTTCCCCCATGTCCAAGAAGTCCCCCAACGAGACCTCGCCGGTCGCCCACTTCGAGCAGTCGCTGGAAGAACTGGAGCAACTGGTGGAGAAGATGGAAACCGGCGAGCTGAGCCTGGAGCAGTCGCTGGCCGCCTACGAACGCGGCGTCGGCCTGTACCGGCAATGCCAGCAGGCGCTGGAACAGGCCGAACTGCGCGTGCGCCTGCTTACCGATCCGGCGCAGCCGGAGAAATCCGAACCGTTCCAACAGGCCGGCGATGTCGACTGAGGCCCTGTTCGCCGGCTGGATCGAACGCACCGGACAGCACCTGCACGCCGTATTGCCCGACCCCGACGCGGCACCGCAGCGCCTGCACCAGGCCATGCGCTACGCCGCGCTGGGTGGCGGCAAGCGCATGCGGCCGCTGTTGGTGCGCGCCGCCGGCCACCTGTTCGACGCCGACCCGGCCCTGCTCGATGCGCCGGCCAGCGCGGTCGAACTGGTCCACGCCTATTCACTGGTGCACGACGACCTGCCGGCGATGGACGACGACGACCTGCGCCGCGGCCGCCCCACCACCCACGTCGCCTTCGACGAAGCCACCGCGATCCTGGCCGGCGACGCGCTGCAGACCCGTGCCTTCGAACTGCTCGCCGAAGCCCCGCTGCCGCCAGCGCTGGCCGTGGCCTGCCTGCGCACCCTGGCGACCGCTTCCGGTGCGGCCGGCATGTGCGGCGGGCAGGCGCTGGACATCGACGCCACCGGCCGCCAGCAGCCGCTGTCCGACCTTGAGCGCATGCATGCGCTCAAGACCGGCGCGCTGATCCGCGCCGCGGTACGCATGGGTGCGCTGTGCGGCGGCGCCGGCGAGACCGAGCTGGCGCGGCTGGACGGCTTCGCCGACGCGCTCGGCCTGGCCTTCCAGGTGCGCGACGACATCCTCGACGTCGAGGCCAGCTCCGAGCAGCTGGGCAAGACCGCCGGCAAGGACGCGGCGCAGGACAAATCCACCTTCCCGGCGCTGCTGGGCATGGACGGCGCCAAGGCGCGGCTGGAAGCGCTGGCCATCGACATGCGCGACGCGCTGGCGCCGTTCGGCCCGCGTGCCGGGGCGCTGTCGGCGCTGGCCGAGCTGGCGATCCGCCGCTCGCATTGACGCTTCGCCTGCTTCATCGCACACCACGGCGCGATGGAGCAGGCTCCGGACGACGCAACAGAAAAGGCCCGGGAATCCCGGGCCTTTTCTGTTGCGTCGCACTGCCGCCGGATTACTTGATCAGGCGGATCGCGAACGGATAGCGGTAGGCCTGGCCCTTGTTGGCTGCCAGACCGGCAACGATGCTGAGCACGATGCAGGCGATCCAGGCGACCAGGTTGATCAGCGCGCCGATCAGGATGATCGAAAGGATGGTGCCGATGATGTAGACGCCCAGCAGCGTGAGCTGGAAGTTCAACGCTTCCTTGGACTGGTCGGTGAGGAACGACTTCTGCGGGTTGTCCTTGTTCACCAGCCACATGATCAGCGGCACGATGAAGCCCAGGATGATGCCCGACAGGTGCACCAGCATGGCCAGGGTGTTGTCGTCGGAGCCGGCCGCCGGCGGAGTGCTGTTCTCGTAATCGCTCATGGTGTTTCCCTTTACCCTTGGTCTTGTGGAATGTGTGGGGTGGCTGTCATCCGCGGTCCCCTGGATCGCCCCGCAGCGGCGGCTGCCGAAGAATACGTCAATCGTCGCCCGCGACCGTCATTCTCCCGACAAGGATCGATCCTGTCGAGATATGCGAACGCGGATCGACATCGCTGCCCACCGCTTCGATGCTGGCGAACATCTGTTTCAGATTGCCTGCGATGGTGATGCCGTCCACCGGCCAGGCGATCTGCCCGTTCTCGACCCAGAAACCACCGGCGCCGCGCGAGTAGTCGCCGGTCACGCCGTTGACGCCCTGCCCCATCAGTTCGGTGACCAGCAGCCCGGTACCCATACCCGACAGCATGGACTGCAGGTCGCCGGCATTGGTCGCGACCTTGAGGTTGTGCACGCCGCCGGCGTTGGCCGTGGTCTGCAGGCCCAGCCGGCGCGCCGAGTAACTGCCCAGGACGTAGCGCTGCAGCACGCCGCCGCTCACCAGCGTCGAATCACGCGTGGCCACGCCCTCGCCGTCGAACGCGCACGAGCGCAGGCCGTGGCGCAGCAGCGGCTGTTCGTCCATGTGGAACCAATCGGGGAACAGCTGCGTGCCGGCGCTGTCCAGCAGGAAGCTGGCGCGCCGGTACAGCGCGCCGCCGGAGATGGCCGACAGCAGGTGACCGACCAGCGAGCGCGCGACCTCGGCGGCGAACAGTACCGGTACCTGCCCGGTCGGCAGGGAGCGCGGCTGCAGGCGGGCGACCGTGCGCTCGGCCGCACGCCGGCCGATGGCCTCCGGGTCCTGCAGGTCGGCACGGGCGATCGCACTGCTGTACCAGCCGTCGCGCTGCATGCCATCGCCCTGGCCTGCGATCAGCGCACAGCCGATGGAGTGGTGGCTGCTGCGCTCGCGGCCGATGAAACCATGCGAATTGGCGTAGACCGACAGGCTCTGCGCGGTCGCCACCGAGGCGCCGTCGGAATTGGCGATGCGGGCGTCGGCGCCGCGCCCGGCCGCCTCACAGGCCAGGGCCAGGTCCACCGCGTGGCGGGCTTCCAGCGTCCACGGGTGCCAGGTATCCAGGTCGGGGAAATCGCGCGCCATCAGCGCGGCGTCGGCCAGGCCGGCGGCTTCGTCGTCCTCGGTATGGCGGGCGATGGCGCAGGCCTGGGCCACGGTCGCCTCCAGGCTGCCTTCCTGCAGGTCGGCGGTACTGGCGCTGCCCTTGCGCTGGCCGAAGTACACGGTGACGGCGATGCCGCGGTCGTGGGTGGATTCGACCGTTTCCACCTCGCCCAGGCGCACGTTCACGTCCAGGCCGCGGTCCTCGCTGCAGCTGACCTCGGCCTGGCTGGCGCCCAGCGCGCGGGCCTTTTCCAGCAGCCGCTGGGAGATGCCGGCCAGGTGTTCCAGCCGCTGCAGGCTGTCGTCGGCGGCGAAGGTTCCGGTGGTGATGGTGTTCAATGCTTTATCCTTTCAGGTATTCGGCTTTTCCTTCTCCCTGCGGAACGGGGCAGGAAGGTGGCGCGCGGCGCCGGACAAGGGCACGGCGCTCTGCCCGTACCCTCCCCCTCTCCCCGCGGGAGAAGGGCTTAATGGATCAACTTTAATCGAGTAACAAGGCAATGCGCGGACGCGACGAAGACACCGGCGAATTTTTCAGCGAGAGCCGCAGCCAGAACCGGCGCGAAGCGCTGGAAGTACTGGCGCTGGGCGAGAAGCTGGTGGAACTGACGGCTGCGCAGCTGGCGCGGCTGCCCATCCCCGAAGACCTGCTCGAGCACATCGAGTACAGCAAGCGCATCACCTCGCACGGCGCGCGCAAGCGCCAGCTGGCGTTCCTGGCCAAGCAGATGCGCCGCGAGGACGACGCCGTGCTGGAAGCCATCCGCGATGCGCTGGAAGCCAACAGCGAGACCTCCAAGCGCGCGGTGGCGCTGATGCACCGCATCGAGCACTGGCGCGAGCGCCTGCTGGCCGAAGGCGATGCCGCGCTGGCCGAACTGCTGGACGAATACCCCGGCGCCGACCGCCAGGAACTGCGCACCCTGGTGCGCAATGCGCTGGCGGAAAAGGCGAAGAACAAGCCGCCGCGCGCGTTCCGCGAGATCTACCAGGTGCTGCGCGACCTGATGCTGCCGGCGCAGGCTGCCGCCGGGCAGGACGAGGAAGACGTCGAACATGATTTCGATGACCTCGACGACGAGGCCGCCGCACGCGACTGAGCGTCCGCCCCTGATGGGCAACTCCCGGTAGCGCCGGCTGCTGGCCGGCACCCCCGCGCATCACGAGACTTCGCCCTTGCCGGCCAGCGGCGGCGCTACGCCTGCGTACCGCCCACGGTGAGGCCGTCGATCAGCAGCGAGGGCTGGCCGACGCCGACCGGCACGCTCTGCCCGTCCTTGCCGCAGATGCCCACGCCTTCGTCCAGCGCCAGATCGTTGCCGATCATGCGTACCTTCTGCATGGTTTCCGGACCGTTGCCGATCAGGGTCGCGCCCTTCACCGGCGCGGTGATCCTGCCGTCCTCGATCAGGTAGGCCTCGGTCGCCGAGAACACGTACTTGCCGCTGGTGATGTCGACCTGGCCGCCACCGAAGTTGACCGCGTACAGGCCCTTTTTCACCGAGCGGATCATTTCCTGCGGATCATGCTGGCCGGCGCGCATGTAGGTATTGGTCATGCGCGGCATGGTCATGTGCGCGAACGACTCGCGACGGCCGTTGCCGGTCGGCGCCACGCCCATCAGCCGCGCGTTGAGCGTGTCCTGCATGTAGCCGACCAGGATGCCGTCCTCGATCAGCGTGGTGCACTGGGTCGGCGTGCCTTCGTCGTCGATGTTGAGCGAACCGCGGCGGCCATCGAGGGTGCCGTCGTCGACGATGGTCACGCCCTTGGACGCCACGCGCTCGCCGATGCGGCCGGCATAGACGCTGGTGCCCTTGCGGTTGAAATCGCCTTCCAGGCCGTGGCCGACCGCCTCGTGCAGCAGCACGCCGGGCCAACCGGGGCCCAGCACCACCGGCATCACCCCGGCCGGCGCCGGGATCGCCTCCAGGTTCACCAGCGCCTGCCGCAGCGCCTCGCGGGCGAAGGCTTCGGGACGCCCGTCGGCGAACAGTTCCCCGTAACCGTAGCGCCCGCCGCCGCCGGCATAGCCGGACTCACGGCGGCCGTCCTGCTCGACGATCACCTGCACGTTCAAGCGCACCAGCGGACGCACGTCGGCGCCGAGCACGCCGTCGCTGCGCGCGATCAGCACCGTGTCGACGCCACCGGACAGGCTCACCATCACCTGCTGCACGCGCGGGTCGGCGGCGCGCAGGTAGCGGTCCAGGCGCTTGAGCACCTCCACCTTGGCCTCGTTGCCGAGGCTGTCCACCGGGTCCAGCGCCGGGTAGAACCCGATTGAAGCCGGCGCACGACTGCCGCCGCGCACCAGCGCGCTGGCGTTGCAGGTGCCGCCATCGCGCGAGATCGCCCGCGCCGACTGCGCGGCGGCCAGCAGCGCCGCCGGCTGGATGTCGTCGGAGTACGCGAAGCCGGTCTTCTCGCCGGCGATGGCGCGCACGCCCACGCCCTGCTCGATGGAATGCGCCCCGTCCTTGACGATGCCGTCCTCCACGCTCCAGCTCTCGCGCCGCGAGTGCTGGAAATACAGGTCGCCGAAATCGACGCCGGGCCCCAGCAGGGTGCCGAAGGTGCGTTCGAGGCGGTTGGCGTCCAGCCCGGCCGGCAGCAGCAGGCGGGATTCGGCAAGCATCAGGGCGTTGTCGGTCATGGCTTTCCAGATGGGGGCAGGCCTGCGGTTCGCAAGCATGCGGCAGAAGCGGTCAAAGCGTGCCGGCGCTGGCCGGGCTCACCGCCGGCGGCGGCAGGCGCGGGGCATCGCGGTCGACTACTTCCACCTTCGGGTCGGACCATGGGCCGGTGACGCGGTAGGTCTTGGCGCCGATCTCGCCCAGCGGCTTGCCCAGCACGGCGTTGGCGGCCGCGCCCACGGCCGCGCCGACCGGGCCGCCGGCGACGGCACCGACCACGGTGAGCAGGTTGCCCGAGCGCGGGTTGACCTCGATGGTCTGGTCGAACCGCTGCGCGCGCAGGTCGGCCTGGCCGCGGATGGCGATGTCCGCCGCCGGGCCCTGCATGCCGATGCGGTCGGTGCGGGCCAGCCCGTCGCCGAAGGCCACCCGGCCCTCGGCCTGGTTGAACGCCAGCCCCTTGGAGAAGAAATCGCGGAAATCCAGCATCAGCCGGCGCGGCAGCTGGGCGATGCTGAGCAGGCCCAGCACCCGTCCCGCCCCCGGCTCGACCTCCAGGATCTGGCCGTTGCGGATGTCGATGTCCAGCGTGCCTTCCAGCCCGGCCAGGTTGAACGCGGACGGCGCACCGTCCCAGCCGGCGTTGAACTGCAGTTGTCCCTGGCCGCCCCGCAACTGCCCGCCATAGCCAAGGTTGTCCAGCAGCCCGCCCAGGTTCTCGCTGTGCACGCTCGCTTCGAAGCCGGTCCGCGCCTGTGCGCCGGTGCCGCGCCATTGGCCGGTCACGTCGATGGCCTGCTTCGGCGAGCGGAACCGCAGCTGCGACACCTGCAGGCCATCGGCCAGCGGGCGGGTGCGCAGCGTGGTCTGCCCCAGTTCGGCCTTGCCGAAGGACAGGTCGCCGATATCCAGCGACAACGGGGGGATTTTCGCCGGGTTGACCGGCTCGGCCGGATGGTCGCCCGCCTCGCCGGCCGCGGCCGTTGCCGCCTGCCAGTGCACCCGCGCCAGCGTGCCGCTGACGGTGCCGCCATCGGCCTCGGGCACCAGCAGGTCGCCGGCCAGCGCCGGCCCCTCCAGTTGCACCGCGACGGCGCCATTGCCCGGGCGCAGGCGCAGCCGGGTCTGGTCGAAGCGGCCGCCGACCAGCAGCAGCTGGTCGGCCAGCACGTCCACCTGCTTCAGCGCGACGCCATCGGCATCGCCGCCGTCACCCTGCCCGCGCGCCAGCGTGATCCACTCCAGCGCGTCCAGCGACGGCGTGCGGCCATCCACCACCAGCCCGTCGGCCGGCGGCTCGCGGCTCACCCGGTCGCTGCCCATGGTCACCTGTACACCGGTCCGGCCGTTGCGGGTGCGCGCGGCCAGCGCCATGCGCCGGCCGAAGGCGACCTCGGTGGTGCCGCTGCCCAGCGGCAGGCTGGCGGTCACCCGGGTCGGCAGGACATCGGCGGCCGGCTTGTCCAGCGGCGCCGGCAGCTGCAGCCGCGTGCCCTGCAGGTCCGAGCGCAGGCTGAGCGTGGTCGGCGGCTCGCTGTGACTGCCTTCGGGCGTTTTCGGCAGCGCCACGCCGATGGTCCAGCGCGAGGTGCCGTGCACATAGGGCTGCAGCCACTTCAGTTCCGGCGCGCGGTCCAGCAGATCCGTGGCGCCCAGCGAGGCGGTCAGTTCCGCCTCGAAGGCATTGCCCGGGTCGCTTACCGGCGTGCCCGCGCTGAGCGACAGCACGCCGTCGTGCTCCTTGTGGCGGACCTGCAGCGCCGGCGCGCGGAAGCCGTCGCTGCCGTATTCGGCCTTGCCGCGCACATTGTCGAAACGCAGGTCCCAGCGGCGGTCGGCCAGGGTCGCGCCGCGCAGTTCCACGTCGCCGTTGACCCGGCCTTCGCCCTCGTGCAGCGGCAGCGACAGGCCGAAATTGACCGCGGCCGGCCCGCTGGCGCTCAACGCGTCCAGCGTATCGCCGTAGGCGGCATGCAGCGGGCTGCGCCGCAGCAGCGCCAGCAGGTGTCCGCTGTCGTCGAGGGTGCGCGCGTCCACTTTCAGGAGCGATTCGTGGAAGTCGGCGATGCCGGCGCGGAAAGCATCGACCTTGACCCCACCGAGGTTGCCCTTGCCCTGCAGCGCGAACCCGTTGGCGATGAAGGCGATGTCGGCATCGACGCCGGTCATGGCCGGCCAGTCGTGCGAGAAACGCAGGGTGCCGTTGTCGATGCGTCCGCCCGCCTCGAAGCGGCCGTCGTTGCCGTCGAACGGCCAGTCGTCGAGGTCGCCCACCGCCAGGCCGGTGCCGCCGCGCAGCTGTCCGTCCACCAGCGCGCCGTCCAGCCAGTCCACCGCCGCCTGGCTCATGTGCGAGCGCACCCAGAACCCCTTGGCGGCGGTGATCGGCACATCGTCCAGCTCCGCCGCCACGTTGATCCACGGCCGCGTGCCATCGCCCTGGAACCACAGGCCGCCGCGCACGTTGGCGGCGTAATCATTGCCCTGCACGCGCATCGCCGGCGTGGCCACGCGCCAGCCGGCGCCTTCGCGCCAGACCACCGCCTGCCCGTCCAGTTTCAGGTCGTGGACCACGCCGAAACCGGTCGGCCAGTCGAAACGCATGGCGTGGGCCGGCTGCAGCCGCAGCGCCACTGCCTGGCCGTCGCCCTCGAAGCGGCCTCGCAGCCCGCTCAGCCCCGGGCTGTCGCCGACCGGGGCGAACGCGGCTTCCTCCAGTTCGCCGGTGCCGTGCATGGCACCGCCCACCTGGCCGGCGATGTCCACATCGGCCAGACGCAGGACCGGCGCGGCATGGAGCAGCCATTGGCGCAGCCCCGGCTCCACCGCGTCGCTGAGCGCGGCGATCCGCAACAGCGGCGTCGCATCGATGCGCCGGCCGCGCAGCGCGAAATCGTGCCCGCCGCCCAGGTGCAGGCCGTCGAGCACCTGCGTGCCGTCCTTGCCGGTGGCGACCCGCAGTTGCGGCGCATCCACGCGCCAGTCGGCGCCTTCGTGCCGCCAGCGCGCGCGCAGTTGCAGGCTGTCGAAGCGGGTGGTCGGCGCCTTGCCGCCGGCGGCGAACGGCGCGCCCGCCAATTCCACCTTCTCCAGCGTGGCGTCGGCGATGACCGAGGCCACGCGGTGATCGCTCAGCGCCACCCAGCTGCGGACCGTGCCGGTGCCCTGGCGCACGTCGATGCCGCCGAAATGCAGCAGCGCGCTCCACGCGGACAGGTCGGCCGGCGCCGCGGCGATCCAGGCGGTGCCATCGCCGCGCTGGCGCTGGAAGTCGAGCACCGCGGTCACCGGCGCGGCGTCGGTGGCGATCCAGGCGCGGGCACCGGCGCGCAGGCGCGTGCCATCAACGCGCAGGCGCAGGTCGATCCGCGGCAGCTCCGCGTCCAGACCCAGCGAGGGCGCATCCAGCCGCAGGCGGCCGCCGATCACCTGCAGCTCGCCGAGCCGGCGCAGGGTTTCCAGCGGGTCGCCGGCGTCGCTGGCACTGGGCAGGCCGCGCACCGACCAGCGGCCGTCGTCGGCCCGTTGCAGGGTCAGCGCCAGTCCGCGCAGGCGCAGCTCGGTCAGCGGCGCGCCCGGCAGCAGACCGGAGTACAGCGACACCAGCACCTCGGCCTGGCCGATGCGCACGCCTTCGCCCTGGCCGATGCGCAGGCCGTCCAGCCGCAGCAACGGCCCACGCCGGGTCCAGGCGGTGTCCAGGCGTTCGAACGCCACCGGCTGGCCGGCGCGTTCGCTCAGCCAGGCCGCCACTTTGTCCGGGTGCCGCTCCACCAGCGGCAGCAATTGGCTGAGGCTGCCCACCAGCACGGCCACGACCACCAGCACCACGGCCAGCGCATAGATCGCATGGCGGCGCAGGTGGCGGAAGCGGTAGCGCGACAGCACGGGCATCGGGAACGGGACCGGAGGGGCGGAGAACGGGAGGAAAGTGGGAAAGAATGCCTGTCGCAGCCGGAATCGCAATGCAACGGCCTTCCCGCCGTCCCTGCCAGCCGCTGCCTGGCAGCGGCTCCCGGTGCCCCGCTACAGCAGGACCACGTCGAACTGCTCCTGCAGGTACTGGTCGTCGGCCTGGAAGCGGATGCTCTTGCCGAGGAACTCCTCCAGCTCGGCCACCGCCGCCGACTCCTCGTCGGTGATGCGCGCCACCACTTTGGTCGAGGCGATCACCAGCAGCCGCGCGGCGTCGAACTGGCGCACCGCGCGGGTGATCTCGCGGAAGATCTCGTAGGTGACGGTCTCGGTGGTCTTGATGCTGCCGCGCCCGCTGCATTCCGGGCAGGGCTCGGACAGCTGCCGCTCCAGGCTCTCGACCGTGCGCTTGCGGGTCATTTCCACCAGGCCCAGCGGCGAGAAGTCGTAGACCGTGGTCTTGGCGTGGTCGCGCGCCAGCGATTTCTCCAGCGTGCGCAGCACCTGGCGGCGGTGCTCGGGATCGACCATGTCGATGAAGTCGATGATGATGATGCCGCCGAGGTTGCGCAGCCGCAGCTGCCGCGCCACCGCCTGCGCCGCCTCCAGGTTGGTGCGGAACACGGTCTCTTCCAGGTTGCGCTGGCCGAGGAAGGAGCCGGTGTTGACGTCGATGGTGGTCATCGCCTCGGTCTGGTCGATGACCAGGTAACCGCCGGACTTGAGCGGCACCTGCTTGTCCAGCGCTCGGCCGATCTCGTCCTCCACGCCGTACAGGTCGAAGATCGGGCGGTCGCCGGTGTACAGCTCCAGCTTCTCGGCCAGCACCGGCATGTACTTGGCGACGAAGGCCTGCAGCTGGGCGAAGGTCTCCTTCGAGTCGACCTTCACCTTCTCCACGTCCTTGCGGATCAGGTCGCGCACCGAGCGCAGCGGCAGGCTCAGGTCCTCGTAGATGATGCTGCGCGGCGGCGCCTCGCGGCCGCGGCGTTCGACCACGTTCCAGACCCGCGACAGGTAGGAGATGTCCTCGGCCAGCGCCTCGGCCGGCTGGCCTTCGGCATTGGTGCGCACGATGTAGCCGTAGCCGCCATGCTGGGCGGAGATCTCCGTCACCAGCGTCTTGAGCCGGGCGCGCTCGGCCTCGTCCTCGATCCGCGCCGATACCCCGACCATCTTCGACTGCGGCAGCAGCACCAGGTAGCGCGAGGGAATGCTGATCTGCGTGGTCAGGCGCGCGCCCTTGGTGCCGATCGGGTCCTTGACCACCTGCACCACCACGTCCTGGCCGTCGCGCAGCAGCTCGACGATAGGCACCGACGACGGCAGCGGCAGGCTGGGCGCGGTTTCATCGGTATCGGCGGCCACCGGCGCCGGCCGCACCACGTCGTTGGCATGCAGGAACGCGGCGCGCTCCAGCCCGACCTCGACGAAGGCCGCCTGCATGCCCGGCATCACCCGCTGCACCCGCCCCTTGTAGATGTTGCCGACCACGCCACGGCGCCAGCCGCGCTCGATGTGCAGCTCCTGCAGCATGCCGTTCTCGATCACCGCCACGCGGGTTTCGCGCGGAGTGACGTTCACCAGTATTTCTTCGGACATCCGTTCAATCCTTCCCTGTCGCGCCGAACCCGCGCAGCAGGGCGGCGGTCTGCTGCAACGGCAACCCCATCACGCCCGAATAGCTGCCCGCGAGCCGGCTGATCCAGCGTTCGGCGCCGCCCTGTATGGCGTAGGCGCCGGCCTTGCCCATCGGTTCGCCGCTGGCGACATAGGCGGCAATCTCGTCCTCGGCCATCGCCGCGAACGTCACCTCCGATTCGACGACGATCAGTTCCTCGCGCCCCTCCGCCACCAGCGCCACCGCGGTGACGACCTGGTGGCTGCGCCCGGCCAGCGAGCGCAGCATGGCCACGGCATCCGCGGCGTCGGCTGGCTTGCCGTAGACCCGGTCGCCCAGGACGACTTCGGTATCCGAGCCGAGCACCACCGCCCGCGGGTCGTCGGTGACCCGCGCCAGGCCGGCGTGCGCCTTGTCCAGCGCGACGCGGCGCACATAGGCCGCCGGCGGTTCGTCGGCGCCACGGATTTCCGGTACGTCCAGGTCCAGCGCGCGGAACGGGATGTCCAGGCGTGCGAGCAGTTCGTTGCGGCGGGGAGAGCGGGAAGCGAGATAGAGCATCGGCGAAGCATAACCTGCGCCCGTTGCAGCCGCGCCTGCCATCCGGCACGCACGGGCAGCTCGCCATGCATGGCCGTTCCCGCCTACGCTTTGCTCCATTGCAGGGTGGAGGGCCAGGCTGAACGATCGGCAAAGCCGCCGCCACCATCGCGACCCCGTCCGGTCTCACCGCCCGTTCATCGCCACCGCACCACCCTCGCATCCATCCAAGGAGGATCCACATGCGCCATTCCACCCTCGCCCCGCTGCTGCTCGCCCTGTCCTTCGCTTCGGGAGCCCCGATGACCGCCCATGCCCAGAACGCCCCGGCCGTCGTGGCCAGCGATGCCACCGTGCTCAACATTTCCGCCCAGGCCGAGGCGCGACGCGTACCGGACGTGGCCGTGCTGTCGGCCGGCGTGGTCACCCAGGCCGCCGACGGCAATACGGCCATGCGCGAGAACGCGGTGCAGATGGACAAGGTGATGGCCGCGATCAAGGCCGCCGGCATCGCCGAGCGCGACATCCAGACCAGCGGCATCAACCTGAGCCCGCAGTACCGCTATGCCGACAACGAGGCGCCGAAGATCATCGGCTACCAGGCCAGCAACACCGTCAGCCTGAAGGTGCGCGACATCGCCAAGCTGGGCAAGGTGCTCGACAGTCTGGCCGCGCAGGGCGCCAACCAGATCAACGGCCCGAGCTTCGAGATCGACCAGCCCGAGCCGGTGTACGACGAAGCCCGCGTGGCCGCGCTGAAGAAGGCCCAGGCCCGCGCCGAGACCTACGCCAAGTCGCTGGGCCTGCGCGTGCGCCGCATCGTCAGCATCTCCGAAGGCAGCAGCGGCGGCTTCCGTCCGCCGATGCCGATGATGGCGATGGCGCGTTCGGCCAAGGCCGAGATGGACACGGCGGTAGCGCCGGGCGAGACCACGCTGTCGGTCAGCCTGGACGTGGTGTTCGAACTGGGCCGTTGATCCGCCTGTACATCCTGTTCCCAAGAAGCGGCGCCTGCGGGCGCCGTTTTCCTGTCTGGCAGCTGAGCGGAAAATCCGTCCCCGCTTGCCGGATCGCCGGTTTGCAGGCGCACTGGCTCCACGCGGGCCGGAACCCAACGCAACCCCGTCCCGCGTCACCGAGCGTTGTTCTCCAGCACACACCCTCGCATGGAGGTGGCACATGGTCCGCACGCAATCCGGCATTTCCCCGATCCGTTTCGACACCTCCCGCATCCTCGCCTACAGCACGGCCATCGCCCTGCACGCGCTGGCGGCGGGACTTCTGCTGATTCCGCTGTCGCAGGTTCCCATCCGCAGCGACGCCGTCCGCCAGGAACCGCGCTGGCAGCTGCCGGAAATCGTCCCCGTGGTGCCGACGCCTCCGCCGCCTGCACCGGTCCCGGTGGTCAGGCAGACACCGCCGCCGACGCAGCACACCCTGCCCGCTCCGGTGGACAACGCGCCGATGCCGGTCTTCGCCACCGAAGCGGTCATCCCGCAACCCGCCGACCTTGGCACGCCCGTCGACACCGGCCCGGTCGCCGATTCGATCGCGCCACCGGCGCCGCTGGCGGGCGTGCAGCTGCGCTACCTGCATGCCCCCGCGCCCGCCTACCCGCGTGACGCCCTGCGTGTCGGCGCGCAGGGCACGGTGACCTTGCGTGTACTGGTCGGCGTGGATGGCTCGCCACTGGAAGTGAGCGTGGAGCGCAGCAGCGGCAACCGCAGCCTCGACAATGCCGCGCGCGCCCAGGTGCTGCGGCAGTGGAAGTTCCAGCCGGCCACCGACAGCGGCCGCCCTGTACAGGCCTATGGCCTGGTACCGGTCGATTTCAAGCTGAATTGAGGCCCTTCCGGCCCGTAGGGAAGCGCAGCTGAACGCTTCCTTGCGGGCCATCTCTGGAAGCCCGCCTATTAATCGATTTTTCACCTTCATCTCACCCGGGGAAAACCTAGATTCGCGGCCGTCGATGTCCCCCGGCCGCCTTTCCGGCGGTCTCCTGCCGCAGTTCCCCTGGAGAGAAGACTGTGAAACATCCGACCCATCGGCAGCCCGCCTGCCGCCAGAACCGCCTCTGCGATTCCATCTCCGCCAGCCTCGCGCGCCTGCTGCTGGTGCCGGCGGCGCTGGCCTTCACCGCCCCGGCGGCTTTCGCCCAGAACGCCCCGGATGAAAAAACCACCAACCTGGATCGCATTACCGTCACCGGATCCAACATTCCACGGGTGACCACGGAAACCGCGTCGCCGGTGCAGGTGATCACCCGCCAGGAAATCGACCGCACCGGCAAGGCCACCATCGCCGAGTACCTGCAGACCCTGACCAGCGACGGCGCCGGTTCCATCCCGAAGAGTTTCGGCACCGGCTTCGCCGGCGGCGGCTCCGGCATCTCGCTGCGCGGCCTCGGCGCAGCCTCGACCCTGGTGCTGCTCAATGGCCGCCGCATGGCGCCATACGGCCTGGCCGACGATGGCCAGAAGGTATTCACCGACCTCAGCGTCATCCCGATGGATGCCGTCGAGCGCGTGGAAGTGCTCAAGGATGGCGCATCGGCCATCTACGGTTCCGACGCCATCGCAGGCGTGGTCAACATCATCCTGCGCAGTGATTTCACCGGCGCCATCGCCAAGGCGTCCTATGGCATGTCCGGCGACAGCGACGGCAACGCCCGCAAGGGGTCGCTGACCGCAGGCATCGGCAACCTGGCCGAGGACGGCTTCAATGCCTTCATCAGCCTGGATGTCAGCAAGACCGACGGCATCCGCATCTCCGACCGGCGCAACCGCAAGTGGATCGGCAACGGCGATCTCAGCCCCTACGGCTATGACCGCATCGCCGGCGGTCAGTTCTTTCCGCTCAACGGCGCCATCACCGCCGGCGGCACGGTTGCCGGCAACTCGCCGGTGGGCAGCATCCGCGATCCGCTGACAGGGATCTACCAGTCCCTGCCCGGATGCGCGCAGTTCTCGAAGATCAACCCTCCCGATGCCGGCGGTGGCTGCCTGTGGGAAACCCAGGATTTCCGCAGCCTCAGCCCGAGCGAGGAATTCGGCAACCTGTTCGCGCGCGGCACCTTCGCCTTGTCGGACAACTTCGAGCTGTACGGCGAGTTCGGCTACTCGAAGAAGAAGACCGAGTTCTACAACACCCCGAGCGGCGTCTCCGGCTCGTGGGGGTATCCCGGCGGGCCGGTCAATGCCAGCAGTGGCAGTGGCGCCACCGTGCTCGGGGCCGGCCACCCTGACAATCCGCTGGGCGTGGATGCGCGCCTGCGCTATGCCGCCTTCGACGTAGGCCCGCGCGTCACCACCAATACCAACGAGTTCACGCGCTTCCTGGTCGGCGTGAAGGGAACGGTCGGCAGCTGGGATATCGATACCGCCTATCTGCATTCGGCCACGCAGCTGGTCAACGAGCGCAGGGGATTCCTGCGCTACAGCCATGTGCGCACGGCACTGACCGACCCGAACAGCCCGGTCGGCTGGTGGTACATAGGTTCGGATGCCGGGCGCAACTCGCAGGCCCTGTACGACTACATCTCGCCCACGATCCGCGCCAATGCCTACACCAGCCTGGACATGATCGACTTCAAGGCCTCGCGCAGCCTCACCGACCTGCGCGGCGGCCCGCTGGGGCTGGCCTTCGGTGCCGAGTACCGCCGGCAGAAAGCGCAGCTCGATCCGCAGACCTATACCGATATCGGCGACATCATCGGCCTGGGCTATTCGGCCTACCGGGGCACGCAGAAGGTGACCGACGCCTACGTGGAAATGGTGGCGCCGGTGCTGCCCTCCCTCGAACTGTCCGGCGCCTTCCGCGTCGACAAGTATGAAGGGGGCGACACCGCCACCACCCCCAAGCTCGGCGTGAAATGGACCCCCGCCGACTGGATCGCATTGCGCGCGACCTATGCCGAGGGCTTCCGCGCCCCGGGCGCGGCCGAATCCGGCGATGGCGGACTGGCGGCCTTCAGCACCGCGCGCGATCCGGTCCGCTGCCCCGGTGGCACGCCCGTGCCGGGCGCCACCGCCGCGGACTGCGCCGTCAACCTGGCCATCATCACCTCGGCCAATCCGAACCTGAAGCCGGAGAAATCCAAGAGCTACACCGCCGGAGTGGTGCTGGACCCGACCTCGACCACCACGCTGACCTTCGATGCCTGGCAGATCAAGCGCACCAACGAGATCAACCAGGGCGACACGGACCAGGCCCTAGCCGCCGGCCGCGGCATCCGTTCGGACAACGACCTGCCGGGCATTCCCAACAGCGGCAGCCTGCTGGCGGTGAGCGTGGACTACATCAACTCCGCACAGACCACGGTGCGCGGCTTCGATTTCGACATCCGCCAGCGCGTCCCCATGGGCAACTACGGCAAGCTGGTGGCGGACCTGCAGTGGACGCGCATCAACTCGTTCAAGCGAGACGATGGCAACGGCGCCATATACGAGTACGCCGGCACGCACGGCAACTGCGACGTCACCAACTGCATCGGCACGCCCAAGGACCGCATCAACCTGGGCCTCACCTGGGATCTCGACCGTTTCAGCGTGAGCGCCATCGCCAACTACATCGGCAGCATGGACAACGTCGCCTTCAAGGGCGACAGCTGCGCCAACCACTTCACCGACGGCACGGACGCCCCGGAGGGCTGCAAGCTGGCCTCGTTCTACACCATCGACCTGTCCGGACGCTGGCGCGTCACCGATGCCTTCGAGGTCTTTGGCTCGGTACAGAACCTCACCGACCGCATCGCTCCACTCGATCCGTTGACCTACGGCGCAGTCAACTACAACCCGCTGCACTACAGCGGCGCCATCGGCCGCTATTACACGCTGGGCGCCAAATACACCTTCAACTGACCCATCGCGGATCGCGAACCGCAAAGGCCCGGGCATGCCCGGGCCTTTGCATTCCCGGCCAGGAATGCTGGCCCGGCAAAAAGCGCACAACAAAAAAGCCCGCATCTCGCGATGCAGGCCTTTCGAATCTGGCGCCCGAAGTTGGACTCGAACCAACGACCCCCTGATTAACAGTCAAGTGCTCTAACCGGCTGAGCTATTCGGGCGGGGACGCGAATTCTATATGAACCTCATCCGCAATGGTAGTGGCCAGTACGGCCGGCTTCCTTGCGCTCCCGTGGCACGCCATGTGGCAAGAACCGTCCCCGGGAGTTGGCGGGCATCAGCCTGAACGGGATTCCCTGCGGGATTCCCGGCTGCCCATGCATCGTGGATGGCGGATCCTGGAAGAAGGGAGAAGGTCGTCATTGCATCCGTCCCTGCTGCGGACGCGCGCCCCGGACACCCATCGACGCCCACAGATCAAGCGCGAGCCCCGGTATGGAGCAGATATCCCTACCCATCGGCGCATGACGCCCACGTTCGAACGGGAAAACACGGTACCCCCGCAACGGCGGCGATGAACGAGCCCGGGGCCGGACAACCGGCCGGACAGCCTGACCGCGCCTTGAGCAGAACGAGATATCGGGTGTGACGATGGCCGACCTATCCTGGTCTTGATGATGATGGAGCAACTGCGCCCGCTCCACCCGCTTTGAAATCGATATCCGCCTCGAGCCGGATCGCCCAGCAGGGACGCCTGTCTTCACGGACTCTTCCATCCCGTGATCTTCATTGAAGGCAGCGCAGGAACAGCATCCGCATGCCGGCGCACCATGGCGCCGGCATGCGGGACCGGCCTCGAAGGCCGGACATTCACTCCCCGTCCCGTCAGTAGTCCATCGACACCGAGAACATCACATAGCGCGGCGTCTGGAAGCTCAACGGCATGTTGTAGGTGTTGACCACCGTGTAGGGCGCACCACGACTGCCCGGCACCTTGCTCTGTATGTACGTGGTCTCGCGTTGGTTGAACACATTGAACACATTCACGCTCACCGCCAGCATGTCGCCGAAGGCGACCGGGCGGTAGGTCACGCCGAGATCCAGTTGGCGCGTCCACGGCAGGTACTTCTTGCCCGGGGCCGACGCTTCGCCGAAGCAGGTGTGGTAGCTGCCGCGATAGCCGAGCGGATCGCTCAGCGGCGCGCCGCCCTCGCCGTAATAGTCGAAACAGTTGATCGGACTGCCCGACATGATCCGCAGGTTGCCGCTGACCGTCCATTCCGGGCTGATCGCATAGCTGCCGCGTGCCTTGATCTGGTGGCGGCGGTCGTTCGGCAGGTAGCCGTCCGCATGCATCATGATCGCGGCGATGTCCCAGTTCTGGCTGAGCGAAACGCCGGAATCGTGCTCCGAGCCGCCCTGCCCGGTGTCGGTATTGGCCGGGCCTTCGGTGTTGCCCTTGTTCTTGCTCCACGTGTAGTCGATGCGGCCTTCCCATTTGCCATCGAAGGGATGCTCAAGGAACAGATCCACCGCGGTATACGTACGCTTGAGCCTGGACGGCCAGCCCCAGTCCGAAGGCGACATCGACAGCGTGTAGTAGCCCGTATGGTCGGCATTGGCCAGCTTGAAGGTATTGGTGGCATTGGGATTGCCGAGCCAGCAGCCGATGCCGTATACGGCGTCGGCATCCACCTTGGCCGAATCGCCGAGCGCGGCGATCTTGTCCAGCATTGCATCCGCATCGCAGATATCGTCGATGGCGCTCTTCAGGTCTCGGTAGGTCAACTTGCCACCATAGAGCCAGCTGTTGCCCAGGGTTTTCTCGAAACCGAGGATGTATTCGTCCTGGAACTGGCTCTTGAGATTGCTGGCGGCAACCGTCGCCGGGTCCTTCGCCTGCCCGAATTCGTGGTTGGCCGAAACCTCGCCCGGCCCGGCAGGGTTGCCACCCACGGTCGGCACCCGCGTCAGGCCGGTTGGCGAACCGTCCGCGGCGATACCGGTATAGGTGAAGTATTCGTCCGTATGGTAGGCCGCCGCCGCGCCACGCACCGCCACCTCATTGGGCATCGCCAGGAAATAACGCCCGGCGTTGGCAAATACCTTCAGCGTGGAATCGCCGAACACGTCCCAGCTGGCGCCAAGGCGCGGCGCCCACTGGTCGCCACTGGCCACGTACGGCTTTCCGGCCACGTTGTAGTTGGTGAACTTGTCGTTGCGCAGGCCCAGCGACAGCATGATGTCGTCGCTCACCTGCCAGCGGTCCTCCAGGTAGTAGGCCTGCTGCTTGAGCGACATCGAAGTGGCGGTCGAATAGGTGTAGTGATCGACCCAATAGCCCTCGCCACCAGGCGCCCCCACGTCCAGATCCTCGTTGATCGGCAACGCCGGGTTCGATTTCCCGTAGATCCAGTAATCGCCCTTCTGCGTGCTGCCCTCGTTGCGGGCGGTGAACTTCATGTTGTCGATACCGCCGACCAGGGTGTGGTCGCCAATCACCCATTCCAGCTCGGCGCGCAGGCCGGTGGTGTAGTCGCGCGCATCGGTCTCCGACACCGTGGACTGTGCATTGGTGATGCCACTGGTTGGCGTACCGGCCGGCCAGTAGGCGGGATTCTGATACGTACCGCCGCTGATGTAGGGCAGTTCCATCGCCGGAATCCCGCCCTGCTCCAGATAGGACAGCCGCTGCCGGCCATAGGTGGCGTTGACGGTCAGCGTATCGGTGAGGAAACCGGTGTACTTGGTGATGGAGAACTCGTCGTTCTCGCGGGTCTTTCCGTAGGGAGCCAGATAGGCGCCGCGTGTCGCGGTCGGGAAATCGTACCGGTAGTAGTCACCCTGGTCGTGATACCCCCGCCCCATGTAGGTGTATTCGAGCAGATGGTCGTCGCTGATGTTCCAGTTCAACTTCGCATAGAGCTTGGGGTCGCGCGAGCGCTGCACCAGAAGCTTGCCGCCACCGGCGGCCGTGGGCGCCTTCACATCATTGCCGATGTCGACCTCACCAGCCACGAAACCATACAGACGATCCTTGATGAGCGGGCCGCTGACATAGCCGCTGTAGGTGCTGCCCCATTTGAAATTCTCGTCACCGCGGCTGTAAAGCGCCCCGGCCAATGCCGGGTTGATGTACTGGTATTGATGCCCGGCCACCACCGGGAAGGACTCGTTCGGGTAATAGCGGTCCGGCGAACTGGCCCGCATCCGCTTGGGCGACCAGGTGATCTGCCCGCCGAAGTGCACCTCGTCGCTGCCGCTCTTTCCCACCTGGCTGATGATGCCACCGACGGAACGGCCATATTTGGCGCTGTATCCGCCGGTATAGGTTTCCTGCTGCGCGATCGAACCGTACGGCAGGCTGTAGCCGCCCACATTGGTGGTTGGCGTACCTGAAAAATAGCCGTTGATGTAATAGGCGTTCTCGGCGACGCTGGCGCCGCCGAAGGCTATCGCGCCACCATGATTGCCGAGACCGAACTGGTAGTCGTTGCCCTCCACCGCGCCTGGTGCAAGCATGGCGATGGCCTCGGCGTTCTGCGCCAGCGGCAGCCGCCGCAACTGCTCGGCGGTAACCACGGTGCGGGTATCGGTGGTGGTCACGTCCACCTTCGGGACGTTCGCGGCCACGACCTCCACCGTGTCCAGCGTGCGGGTATCCCCGCTGCCGAACGAGACATCCGTACCTGCGCCGACACGCAGGGTGACGCCCCTGCGCGTGTCGACGGTCTGGCCATCGCGCTGCAGGATGACGGTGTAGGTACCGACCGGCAGGTTGCCCAGGCTGTATCGGCCCGACGCTTCGACGGAAATCGTGCGGCTCAGGCCACTGTCGTTCTGCACCACGATGCTGGTGCCCTGCCCGGCCGGAACCGTGCCGTAGATGCTGCCGGTGGTGCTCTGCGCATGAACCGCCCCCTGGGCCAGGCAGGCGGCCAGGAGTATCGCAAGGGTGCTGCGCTTGATGGTTGGCTGTTTCTTCATTGACTCTCTCCATGGGAAATGCGCTTGCGATGCACGCATGGGCTTGCGAAAACAGCGGCAGGCCGGACCCATGCCCGGGGCTTGACCGGGCATTGCCGACACCACATTCCTGCAATCGAAAGCGCCGGTCCGGAACCGCGGGCGCAGACGCAAAGTAGTGCCGCACCCGGCGGCGTCCGAGTGCTCCTAGTCCCCGCCCCGACAGGCCGCCGCCGGAGGTCACCATGACTTCTGGCAGGAATGCGCCCATGAAAACAAGCCGCCCACGGTGCGGCGACCGGCAGTGCGATCCGGCAAGAAAGTGAATTGAGGGAAGCCCGGCCGAGGGCCCACGACGCCGCACTCTGGCGCCCGGCGGAAACATATGGAGAAAATGCCTGGCGGCCCCAGCGACCGCCCGATGACCAATCCAGGCGCACCCGCGGCTTGCCCCGATTTTCACCCCGCACCAGCAGTGCCAGGGCGGACGGCAATGCATCCAGTCCCGCCATCACCTTCTGGTGCCAGCGCAGCTTTCCGCTGCAGCAACAGGCCGATCCCGCTGACGAAATCGGAATCGGAAAGATAACGGGGATTCAAGCCGGAGATGTCGCGCCGGGTGAAGGCGCTCACACGCGATTGTCGTTCCAGCATGTGTTGAGGGAGCCCGCGGGCGGTTCCCATCCACATGCCCAGCGGTCGTCGTCGATCATGCCCGCACAAGGGCATGCGTGCCCCGGCATTGAGCAGGGGCATCACCAGATCGATGCAGCGCCCGTCCACATTCTCCAGAAAATGTCCACGCCGTCGGGACAGGCGGCCCGCAATCGCGTGGCGAAGCCTGGCGTGGCGCGATCCGGCACCGCTGCCGGGAAAAACAGTTCCCGCCCATGCGTGCATTTGCTTTCGCCGCTGCTTGCCGCGATCACCCGTGCGATCGCGCCGTCATCTTCCAGCCTCCCGGCCGGATCGGCACCATCGCGCAGCTCGCCCCACCCGCAGATGTCGATGGAAGCCAGATGGGCGCGCAGCAGCAATTGGCGCGGGCCTGTGCGGCAAGGCCATGGGACTGGTGGTGAAAGCAATCGGTGATGCAGCTGCCCGGCGGACGGGCGGCAAGCGTCAACCGCGTACCCGGGACCATCGACGCGTCGCCATCATGCGTGGGGAATCCGGGGAAAAGAGGCATTGCATGCGTGAGCATGCATTCCGTCAGCCAGGGCAGGAAGAACATCCCGGCCGTCACCGCGCTACAGATGGCGGACTTCGGACGGTGCCTGGTGAGGGTTGTCGTTGCGCCCATCCGAGTAGTACACCTGACCCGTGAACACATCGCCGATGCTCACCTCGTCCAGGCACGACACCGGCACCGTATAGAACTCCCGGCCAACGGCCTCGTGGAATCCACGTGCGAAGGTGTGGATGCCGCAGTGCCTGCAGAAACAGTGGTGAACGGTCATGCGGCCGAACTGGTAGCCGGACAATTCGGACCCGCCCTGGACAAGCCGGAATGCCTCCGGCGGGATGATCGCCACCCAGGCCCTGGATTTGGTGCAGATGGAGCAGTTGCACTTCACCGTGCCTTTTCCGAAATCGATATCCGCCTCGAAGCGGACGGCTCCGCAATGGCAGCTGCCGCTGCATGTCTGCTTCATTTCATGGCTCTCATTGTTGGTCGCGCGGCTGGAGGGCAGGCGGCACCCCGTGATCCCACAGCGGTTTGAATGCGGAGCGATGCAGCCAGGCCAATATCGCCAGATAGCAGAAATTGAAGACGCCCCAAGGCCAGCTCTGGTTGAGAACAAGATGGAAGAGAAAAATCCCGGTCACCAGCGGCGCGAGGACCGCAATCGCGAGAGGAGCGGTTCTCCGGAAGAACAGCAGCAGGCCGCCGGCCAGGCTGGTCGTGAAGATGAGTGGATCGACAATCCCGCTGCTGGCAAGCGCAGCCACGAGTGCCTCTGCTTCCGGTGTTCCCTTGTGATCCGGCAATGGGATGCCGAACAACCTGGAAAAGAACCATGAAGCACCCACGAATGTATAGAACGAAGCGAAGACCCAGCGGGCCACCACGACAAGCCTATCCATGCGACACCTCTCCGCCAATGCAGGCCGCGTGGCCTTGGCTGCTCTTCCTTATCCCGATGCAGATACGCGCAGACCCGGGGCCGCTGTACTGCTCGAAGTCCGTCCCGTACGCCCTGGCGTAGGGGTGGGCCACCAAAAAATGCGCCCATACGGCCTCCCAGGCCTGGATGATCGCGGCCGGCATTGCACCTTCCGCCGAAAACTCCAGATATGTCCCGGACCTTATCGCGATCGCGCCTTCTTCCGCCCCTTCCACCTCTGTTCCGGCGGTAACGGTGAATTCTCCGCAAGCGTCGGATTCATAGCCGGAATAGACGCCATACATCGGCATCTCCAGGTCCGGATGCGCCGCGTGAAACCGTGCCCAAAGCCCGGGGATATCCGCCGCGGCCCCGGCTTCCCGGGCGTTGCTTGTTCTGACACCATCGCCCTTGACGAAAAATTCGTCGATCTGGACTTTTTTCAAGGCCTACCTCCAAAAGAAAGCATCCGGACTCTTTGCGGAGATCCCATCCGCTACGGCTTTCCGCATGCAGGCGCAGGCAGGGCCAGCGCCCCTGCCCCCTCTGTTCCAGGAGCCATGGCCGTGGCGGCAATGGCATGCTGCAGGTTCGTCACCGCCCGCCCTGGCTGCATTCGCGGAATATGGGCGCATGGATGCCATTGACGCGACAGAAAGGCCCCGGTCCCGATGTGCAGTCCCCCGAGAGAAAACGGCCCACACCCGTGGACCGGGACAGTCGTAAAAACAGGGCGGGAAACTCTAAGCCGGCGGCCGATGCCCGTTCACAGGCGCCGGCACGCATGCCCGGTCCGCTTCATTTCAATGCATCACCAGCTGAAGCCGGCGCCCGCGGACAGCGTCTTCTCGCCTCCGCCAAACGCACCGCCGAGCGACACGCTGGCACGCTTGCCCAGCACGCGCTGGTAGCCCACGGCCATCGCCTTTTCACCGCCCTGCATACCGACGCCGACACCGACGCGGTTCTCCCCGGACAGGCCGGCGGTATTCATCGCCATGCCGGCCATCGCACCGCTCATTGCCGCCATGCGGTCGATGCGACGGTCCTGCTGCTGGAAACGCCGGTCCATGTCTCCGCGCAGCGTTTCGAAGCGGTCGTTCCAGGCTGCGAATTTCTGGTCGGTATAGGTCTTGGCCGAGGTCAGCGTCTGCGTGGCGCTGCTGTCGGTGTAACTGTTGGCCGACGCAAGCGTGGCCGCGTCGCCTTCGGCGGCGATGTTGCGGACCACGCCTTCGGTCATGGTGCCGACACTCTGCAACTGCTGGTCGGTGTAGTCCTTGGCACTCTGCAGGGTGCTTGCATCACCGGCATCGGCATGCTGGTTGGCATTGCTCAAGGTGGACGCATCACCGGTGTCGGCGATCTCGCGCACCGCCGCCTCGGTCATGCCGCCGACGCTGGCGATCTTCTGGTCGGTGTAATCCTTGGCGCTCTGCAGGGTGCTGGCATCGCCGGCGTTGGCGATATCCTGCACCTGCTGCTGCGTCATGCCGCCACCACCGCCACTGAGATTGTCGATGCGCCTGCTCAGCCCGGTCAGCTTGCTGTCCACAAGATTGAAGGCAGAGACAACGTCATTCACGGCGCTTCCCTGGATATGGAACCCGGGATGGCTGAATACGCCGGAACTGTCATAGCTGCCGCCCAGCACATTGGCGAGTCCACGCACCTGGTCCAGGTTGACCGCATCGGTGTCCTCGGTACCTGCGGCGACGTGGATCAACTGGCGCTCGTCGTCCGCCGCGCCGAAGGAGACGCTGTGGCCGCGATCTGCCAGCGCGTTGGCGCCAATCGCCACGCTGCCGGGCATCAGCACCTGCGCACCGTGGCCGATGGCGATGGCATCGATCGCGCCGTCCGCGATGGAAGCCGTGCGGCCGATCGCGATGGCACTGGTCGCACCGTCGCCGATGCGGGTGTTCTCGCCGCCGTCATTCGCGCCGATGGCGATGGCGTAGCTCACGGCCTGCTCGACCACGGGCTTGCCGTTGCCGTTGAGACGGATGCTGCCATCCGCATTTCGCGCATAGCGGCCGATCAACGCGCCACTGCCGACACCGACGCTGCCGGTGCCGATCACTTCATTGCCTTTGCCAAGCGCGGCAGAACCGCCCGCGGCGTAATTTTGGTAGCCGAACGCGCTGGAATAGAAATCGCTGACGATGTTGCCATCGCCCACCGCGCTGGAACTGCGCCCATAAGCACGGTTGTTGCTACCCAGCGCGGAGGCGAAGGCTCCGTCGGTCAGGTTGCGATAACCGAAGGCATTGCTTTGGGTTCCTCCCAGGGTGTTACCGACGCCGACCGCCGTCGCATAGCCCTGCGAGGCCCTGTTGTCATAGCCCATGGCGGTGGAATAGTCCGCGCTGGCGGTGTTTTGCAGGCCTGCCGCAAGCGAGCCGGGGCCAGCCGCCCTGTTCTCGTGGCCGAAAGCCGCCGCATAGCCGGCCGCCGAATTCTTCGCGCCCACCGCGACGGAAAAATCGCCCAGCGCATGCGCCGCCGAACCGATGGCGATGCTGTTGTTGCCATTGGCCTGGGTGAGTTCCTCGAACGTCGTCGCACCATCGCCGTTCAGGTCGATCCACGTGCCGAATGCGAACGAGCCGTAGCCAGTGGCAAACGCATAGTGGCCGCCGGCCTGGCTGTACGGCCCGGTTGCCATGTTGTTGGCCCCGCCGGTCACGACGGAGAAATTCCCCGACGCCGTGTTGCTGGCACCGCCCGTCACGACGGAGTACTCCCCGTTGGCCGTGTTCTCGAAGCCTCCGCCCACGAACGAATAGACTTTGCCCGCCGTGTTTGTGTAGCCACCGGCAACCGTGGCCGCATACGCCATCGCGCGATTGGTAAAGCCACCGGCAACCGTGGCATACCCCGCCGTCGCCCAGTTTTCATCACCTCCGCCGATGGTGGCGAAACTCGCATTGGCCGAGTTCTTGCGCCCCCCTGCAATGGTCGAGTACTCGCCCCACGCCCTGTTGATGCGCCCTCCACCGACGAAGGCCGAGCGACCATCGGCGCTGATGCTGTTGCTTTCTCCTCCGGCGATCACCGAATACATGCCGTTCGCCGAGTTGTCCGTGCCGCCCCCGACGAACGCCTCCTGACCCGCCGTACGGTTCAGGAAACCACTGCCAATGAAACTCCTCAACCCATCGGCGGTGTTGCGCTCGCCACCGGCGACCACGGCGTCATCGCCATCGGCATTGTTGTTGGTGCCGCTGACTACTTTGCCGGCGTGGGCAGCCGGGGCCGCGAACGCGATGAGCAATGCAAGCGCCAGCGGATGGTGTTTGTGGATGACGTGAAAGTGACGCATGGTGTTCCCTTGATCTTTGAAGTGATGTGATGCGCCGTTGTCGAGCGCGGTTGGATGCGGGTTACAGGCCGATGCCGAAACCCGCCGATACGGGCTTTTCGCTGCTTGCGAACGCACCGCCGGTCGTCAGCGCAGCGCGCATGCCGATGCCGTGTTGCACGCCCATCGCGGGCGCGGATTTGCCGTTGCCGTTGCCGTTGCCCAGACCCACGCCGATGCGGGTGTCGTGGTTGCCGCCGGCCCGTTCTGCATGGCCCGGATGCGTGCGGAGTTCGGGTACTGCATGGTTTTCTTTCCTTGCGCTGGCAATGGCATGCCGGGCCGGCGCGCAGGCGCGCCAGTGGGAGTCTGTGAATCTCGGGGTGCCCTGCGGCGCGGCTTTCCGGAGCCGCTCCGGGCCAGCCTGCACTCAAGGGGGGAGCGCAGGCATGGCCGGGAGCGGAAGAGGAAACAGGAATGCGCCGGAAAGCCGTTCGATTGCCGCGGGCGGCAGCAGGAGTCAATCGTCGGGTTCGTCGTTCACGGCAGCGGGCGTACCTGGTACGGCCGGTCCGGAAGGATCTACCGGCATCATCAGTGCCGGCTCCTGTTGGACGGGAATGGCCGCCGGCACGGCATCGTCTTCGTCCTTGTCGCCGGCCAGCGTGCGCGCGTCCGCCCCCGCCCGTTGCCGGTTCAGTTGCGATGGCCTGCAGCCCTTCGAGACAAACAGGTTGGTCACGTGCTGCTGGCGGCCGTGCAGGCGGTCCGCAGCCATCGCCGCGTCGATGTAGGCCTGCTGCTCGTCCATGTTCTTTTCCATCGCCTTGTTGAGCCCATCCATACTGGCGCGACCCGCCAATCCCCCCAGTGCGCTGGCGGCCATGCCGCCGACACCCGGGACCATCGCCAGCAGGGAGGAGCCGACGCCGCGCACGCGCTGCCCGGCCATCATCGATTTCTGCGCGTTTTCCATGTTGGCCTGCATGCGCCTGGCCAGCTCGCCCGGATCCGCGGGCTTGGGCAGCGCGGCGATCTGCTGCTCCAGCTGTCGGGCCTCCGCATACAACTGCTCGCAGGAAGCCTCGGCGTCTTCCAGGCGGGCCTCGCCACCGCCGCCATTCATCGCGAGGTAGGCGGCGGGGTCAGGCATGGGCGCGACCTGCGCGGCCGCGCTGCCGGACAACAGCAGCAACAGCAGCGGCAGACTGCGCAGGCGCGGGAGGATGTGAATGCTTGCTTGCATGGTCGGGCCTACAGAACGGATGACACCGGCGTCGAGCCGTGGACGCCAAGGTAGTGGCGCGCACGGCACGGTCCGAGTGCTTCAAGTCCGTGTCACCGCGGAGCGCAACCGGAAGTCACCATGACTTTCGACAGGGGGCGCTGCGGGGAGCCGCTCCAGCGGCGATGAGTGCCATCAGGCAGGCCCACCGCAGGCAAAGCCTGTTCCTGCGAATGCAGCCAGCAGGAGGCGGAAGCCCAACGCCGCCATGCCTGCCACCGCCCGCTGTCGAGCCTCCTTCGTCGATCCTTGCGCAATGCACGAAGTTGCGTGTGCCGAGCTTGCCCGGCACACGCGGCACAGCCGCTTGCGGAGCAGGCTCTGCATCCACGCATTGCGGCATTCATGCGCGCGCAGGTGAGCCGCTTCAGCGGCGATGGGCTTTGCGTTGAAATCCCGGCATGCGGGCGTGCGGGCTGTTGCGGAGGGACCGGCCTACAAACCCATCGCGGGCAAAGCCTGCTCCCACATCGCAGGCATCAGGCCCGGTGGTAGGGATGGTTGGCCAACATCGCCGCGGCGCGGTAAAGCTGTTCGGCGACGACCAGCCGCACCAGCATGTGCGGCAGTGTCAACGGGCCGATCGACCATTTCTCGTCGGCGATCGCCGATACCTCGGGCGAATGCCCTTCCGGGCCGCCGATCAGGAACGCGAGGTCGCGGCCCTGCGCGCGCCAGTGTTCCAGGCGCTGGGCGAGCTGTTCGGAACTGAGCTGGCGGCCGGGCACATCCAGCGCCACCACGTACGGATTCTTCGGCAGCGCCGCCAGCACGCGCCTGCCCTCGTCCTCGATGGCGCGCTTCGGGTCGCGGCCCTTGCCGCGCAGGCCCGGCTCGATCTCGACCAGTTCCAGCGGCAGCCAGTGCGACAGGCGCTTTTGGTACTCGGCGAATCCCTGCGCCACCCATGACGGCGCGCGTTCCCCGGTGGCGATCAATCTGGCTTTCATGGCGCGGCTCCCGGCATGGCGTCGAAAACGAAGACGGCGCCCTGCGGCGCCGTCGCGAGGTACCCGCCGGGTGGATCAGCCGGCTTCCTGCTCTTCCCCGTCGGCGGACGGCGGCTGGTCGCCCACCGTCCACAGGCGCTCGAGCGCGTAGAACTCGCGCACGCGCGGCAGCATCACGTGGACGATCACGTCGCCCAGGTCCACCAGCACCCACTCGGCCTCGCGCTCGCCTTCCACGCCCAGCGGCATCACGCCCAGGTTCTTGGCGAAACGCACCACTTCGTCGCCGATGGACTTGACGTGGCGGGTCGAGGTGCCCGAAGCGATGACCATGAAATCCGCGACGCTGGATCTGCCGCGGACGTCGATCTCCACGACATCCTTGGCCTTGAGTTCTTCCAGTCCGGCATGGACGGAAGCCAGCAGGGCCGGAACGGACGGCGGCGGATTGGGCAACTGGGTCTTGATGACTTGGGCTTCGGTGGTCAAAGCGGCGGAACTCGATGAATGAAGGGGCGATTATAGAGAACCCGGCCCCGCCCGGCATTCACGCCGTGGCGCAGCCGTACAGGCCGTGGGCGGTGATGTAGGCGGCCACGGCATCCGGCACGAGGCCGCGCCAGTCGCCGCCGCCGGCGATCAGGCCGCGCACGGCGGTGGCCGATTCGGCGTGCAGCGGCTGGTGCAGTCGCCAGACCCGGCCGGCCGGCCGCTCGCGCAGGCACGCGGCATCGTCCGCCCAGGCACCGCGCAACCGTGCAGCCAGTACTTCTGGCAACTGCCCGTCCAGCGCATTGCCGGGGCGTTCGGCAATCACGAAGTGCGCCAAGTCGAGCAGGTGTTCCCATTCATGCCAGGTCGGCAGGCCCAACAGGCTGTCGGCGCCCATCAACAGCGCCACCGGGGCGACGACGCCGATCTCGCCACGGATTTCGCGCAACGTGTCCACGGTCCACGAAGGCAGGCCCGGCTGGCGCGCGGCACGCCGCAGTTCGCGGCGATCGACCTGCAGGCCGGGCTCAGCGGCGACCGCCAGTTCCAGCATGCGCGTGCGCTGCCGTGCATCGGCGCCCGGCGGCGGGCGGTGCGGCGGATCGGCGGCCGGCATCAGCCGCACCGGCACATGCAACTCGTCGCGCGCGCAGCGGGCGATGGCCAGGTGGCCGTTGTGGACCGGGTCGAAGGTGCCGCCGTAGATCAGCAGCAGATCCGGATCGGGCCGGCCTGCGCGTGGCCCCGGCGCGGAGATCACGGTCAGCGCGTCCCGCGGGCCAGCAGGCGTACCGCCTGCGCTTCGGCCACGGCCAGCAGCAGGCGCTCCAGCGCCAGCCACGGGTCACCCTCGGCGCGGCCCTTGGCCATGCGGTCGACCTGCCCGGCCTCGGCCACGAAGCGCTCCCAGCGCTGCGGCGCGGGGTGCCGCTGCAGCGCGCGCTTGAACGGCGCCTGCCGCGACTCCCAGATGCCGCGCGCCTTCATCTCGCCGGCGAGGTTGCCGCCGCTGGCCTGCACCCGCGCCAGCCCGGCGGTGATCAGCAGTTCGCGGATCAGGATCGGCGTCAGCGCGGCCACCGCCTCGCCCTCGGCGCGCAGCCCCGCAAGCATGCGGATGACCGCCGGCGGCTGCCCGGAGAACGCCGCCTCGACCAGCCGGAACACGTCGTAGCGCGCCGCATCGGCGACCAGCGCCTCCATCCTCGCCACGTCCAGGGTCCGGCCCTCGGCCAACAGCGCGAGCTTGTCGATTTCCTGCGCGGCGGCCAGCAGGTTACCTTCGACGCGCTCGCTCAGGCGCTGCACGGCGGCCGGTTCGGCACGCAACCCCTTGGCACGCAGGCGGCGTTCGATCCAGTCGCCCAGCTCATGCGGCTTGATCGCCCATGCCACCGACAGCACGCCGATGCGCGCCACCGCGTCGGCCCATTTGCCGTGGTGCGACTTGCTCCACTCGCCGGCGGTGATCAGCAGCACCACGTCGGCCGGCGGCTGCGCGCAGAACTCGCTGATGACCTCCGCACCCTCCTTGCCCGGCTTGCCGCTGGGCAGGCGCAGTTCGACCAGCCGCCGCGCGCTGAACAGGCTCGGCGCGTTGAAGCTGGACGCCAGCTGGCCCCAATCGAAATCGCGCCCGTCGGCATCGAACACTTCGCGCTCGCCGATGCCTTCGGCGCGCGCCCTGGCGCGTACCGCATCGGCCGCTTCCAGCACCCGCAGCAGTTCCGGGCCGGCAATCAGGTAGGCCGGGGCCAGCGGCTGTGCGCCGGCCTGGCTGGTGAGCTGTTCGGGACGGAGTTCCATCGCTTCAGCGCCCGTGCGCCGGTGCAGCCATCGTCGGCATGCGTCAGTCGCCCTTGCCGGCCGCCGGAGCGGCAGTGCGTTCCTTCTCCATCTGCGCGCGCACCACGCTGTCGATGCGGCGCAGGATCGAGGCGGACATCTCGCGGCGCAGTTCGTCGGCGAGGACCTCGCGCTCGGTGGTGGTGCCGGTGGCGTCGGTCGGCTCGGACACATAGTCGCGCGACAGTTCGATCACCTGCTCCGGCACCAGCACGCTGCCGTCCGGGCGATGGAAGGCGAAGACGACCGCGTAGCGCATGCTGTATTCCTGCGTGCGGCCCTGCGCGTCGATGGCGATGGGCAGGTCACCCCAGCGCTCGGAGCGGATCTGCAGCCGGGCCGCGCCCTTGCCGGGCGCGTCCTCGTCGATGACGACCGCTCCGGAGGCATGCAGCCCGCGTCCCAGCAGCTTGACCAGCTCGCTGTAGCGCACCGCCGATTCGACCTTCACCGCCGGCGTGTCGTCCGGCAGGGTGAGCTTGTTGCGCAGGTGGAAGCCGCAACCGGTCAGGCTCACGGCAAGGACGAGGGCGGTCAGGTATCGGGTCATGGGCACAGTCTGGCGGAGCCGGCCGGGAGCGGCAACAGAAAACGGCCCGCATCATCGCCCATCGGGTGTGAGCAGGGATGAAACCGCATCGCTGATTCACTGTTCGCAAATGCACACCGAGCGTGCGGAGGCAACGCTGAGCCTGAGCAGGCACTCACGCGCTCCTGCTTCGGAAGCATTCGCGAAAAAGCCGGTTGCCAGGCCCCAGCCCCCCAGGTTGGGGGGCGATCCGCGCGCAAGCGCGGATGGGGGGGCGCCGCGACAGACCACAAGCCGCAGCGGATGACAAACGCGCCGCCGCGCGCCCGGATGGCGAACCATCGGGGACGCGCCGCAGGCGGATCAACCCGCCACGATGTTGACGATCTTGCCCGGAACGATGATGACCTTGCGCACGGTGAGGCCTTCCAGGAACTTGGCCGCGTTGGGCTCTTCCTTGGCGGCGGCCTCGATCAGCTCGCGGCTGGCGTCGGCGGCGACATCGATGGTGCCGCGCAGCTTGCCGTTGATCTGCACCGCCAGGGTCAGCGCATCCTTGACCAGCGCGCCGGCGTCGGCCTGCGGGAACGGCTGGTCTTCCAGCAGCGTCTCGCCGTGGCCCAGCTCCTGCCACATCGCATGGCAGGCATGCGGGGTGATCGGGTTGAGCAGCAGCACCGCGGCCTGCAGCGCTTCCTGGCGCACGGCCCTGCCCTGCGCGCTGGCGTCGTCGAACTTGCCCAGCACGTTCAGCAGTTCCATCACCGCGGCGATGGCCGTATTGAAGGCGTGGCGACGGCCGTAGTCGTCGGCGACCTTGCCGATGGTCTCGTGGGTCTTGCGGCGGATGGCCTTCTGCCCGGCGTCCAGCGCGGCGACGTCCAGCGCCGGCGCGCTGCCGTCGGCGACATGCCGGTGCACCATGGCCCACAGCCGCCGCAGGAAGCGGGCCATGCCGTCCACGCCGGCCTCGTTCCACTCCAGCGACTGCTCCGGCGGCGCGGCGAACATCGAGAACAGGCGCACGGTATCGGCGCCGTACTTGGCGACCATCGCCTGCGGATCGACGCCGTTGTTCTTGGACTTGGACATCTTCTCGGTGCCGCCGATCACCACCGGCTGGCCATCGCCGCGCAGGGTGGCGCCGGTGATGCGGCCGCGCTCGTCGCGCACCACGTCCACGTCGGCCGGGTTGAACCAGTCCTTGGAGCCGTCGGCGTTGGGGCGGTAGAAGGTCTCGGCGATCACCATGCCCTGGCACAGCAGGTTCCGGGCAGGCTCGTTGCTGTCCACCATGCGTGCATCGCGCAGCAGCTTGTGGAAGAAGCGGAAGTACATCAGGTGCAGGATCGCGTGCTCGATGCCGCCGATGTACTGGTCCACCGGCAGCCAGTAGTTGCCGCGCTTGTCCACGGCCTCGCGCGCGCCCGGCGAGGTGTAGCGGGCGTAGTACCAGCTCGACTCCATGAAGGTGTCGAAGGTGTCGGTCTCGCGCTCGGCGGCGGCGCCGCATTCCGGGCAGGTGGTCCTGCGCCATTCCAGGTCGGCCTTGATCGGCGAGCCGGTACCGTTGAGCGTCACGTCTTCAGGCAGAATCACCGGCAGCTGGTCTTCCGGCACCGGCACCGCGCCGCACTTGTCGCAGTAGATCACCGGGATCGGGCAGCCCCAGTAGCGCTGGCGGCTCACGCCCCAGTCGCGCAGGCGGTAGTTGATGCGGCGCTGGCCCTGGGCCTTGCGCTCGAAACGCTCGGCCAGTGCCTCGAACGCGCCCTGGAAATCCAGCCCGTCGAACTCGGCCGAATTGACCAGTTCGGTCTCACGGCTCTTGTCGCCGTACCAGTCCTGCCAGCGGCTGGGGTCATAGCTGCGCTCGTCGTCGTTCTTGGGCGACTTCAGCGCGATGACCTGCTTCTTGGGCAGGTTGTACTTGCTGGCGAATTCGAAATCGCGCTGGTCATGACCCGGAACGGCCATCACCGCGCCGGTGCCGTAGCCCATCAGCACGAAATTGGCGACCCAGATCGGCACCTGTTCGCCGCTGACCGGATGGATGGCCTTCAGGCCGGTGTCCATGCCGCGCTTTTCCTGGGTTTCCAGCTCGGCCTCGGAGACGCCGCCCTGCTTCAGCTCGGCCAGCATCGCCGCCAGCGCCGGGTTGTTCTTCGCCGCATGCACCGCCAACGGGTGTTCGCCGGCAATGGAAACGAAGCTCACGCCCATCACGGTGTCCGGGCGGGTGGTGAACACGCGCAGCGGATCCAGTGCGGCGCCGTCCACGTCGCGCACGTCGAACTGGATCTCCAGGCCTTCGGAACGGCCGATCCAGTTGCGCTGCATGGTCTTGACCGAATCCGGCCAGCCCGGCAGTTCGTCAAGCCCGTCCAGCAGTTCCTGGGCGTAATCGGTGATGCGCAGGAACCATTGCGGGATCTCGCGCTTCTCCACCAGCGCGCCCGAGCGCCAGCCGCGGCCGTCGATGACCTGCTCGTTGGCCAGCACGGTGTTGTCGACCGGGTCCCAGTTCACCACCGAGTTGCGGCGGTAGGCCAGGCCCTTGCGCATCAGCCGGGTGAACATGCGCTGTTCGTGCACGTAGTAGTCCGGCGTGCAGGTGGCGAACTCGCGCGACCAGTCGATCGCGTAGCCCAGCGACTTGAGCTGGCTGCGCATGTGGTCGATGTTGGCGTAGGTCCACTTGGCCGGCGCGGTGTTGTTCTTGATCGCCGCGTTCTCGGCCGGCAGGCCGAAGGCGTCCCAGCCCATCGGCTGCAGCACGTTGTGGCCGGTCATGCGCTTGTAGCGGCTGATGACGTCGCCGATGGTGTAGTTGCGCACGTGGCCCATGTGCAGCGCGCCGGACGGATACGGCAGCATCGACAGGCAGTAGTACTTGGGCTTGTCCGAGGTTTCGTCGACCTCGAAGGCGCGGGTGGTTTCCCAGTACTTCTGGGCAGCGGTTTCGACCTGCTGGGGATCGTAGATGTTGGTTTCGACGCTGGACATGAACGCGTTGGGACGGCGGCAAAGCGGGACAGCGTACCGCAGTGCACCAGAGTGCTCCAATCCGGCCCATCCCTACACCTCCGGAAAAAACAAACTTTCTGCAATATCAACCACTTGCGGATCCCTGCCTGCCACCGCCCGCGACTCCCCCCGACGCCGCGCCGGTTTCCCGCGCCGGCCCGCTATGCTGCCGCCACCACATCCTGGGGAAAGAGACCGATGCCGATCCGCCGCCACCTCGCCGCTGTCCTGCTGCTGGCCTGCGCGCCGGCCTGGGCCGAACCCGTCGCCGTGCACTGCGGCCGCCTGTTCGACGCGCGCAGCGGCCAGCTCAAGGGGCCGCACACCCTGGTGGTGGCCGACGGCCGCATCCAGCAGGTGCTGAGCGGTGCCGATGCCGACGCCGGCGGGGCGCGTCCGGTCGATCTGCGTGACAAGGTCTGCCTGCCCGGCTGGACCGACCTGCACGTGCACCTGGGCAGCCAGTCCAGCCCGCAGAGTTATTCCGAAGGCTTCCGCCTGGACCCGGTGGACTATGCCTTCCGCGCGGTCGGCTATGCCGAGAAGACGCTGATGGCCGGCTTCACCAGCGTGCGCGACCTCGGCGGCGAAGTCAGTCCGCACCTGCGCGACGCGATCAACCACGGGCTGCTGAAGGGGCCGCGCATCTTTGCCGCCGGCAAATCCATCGCCACCACCGGCGGCCATGCCGATCCGACCAATGGCTGGAACGACCAGCTCTCGCACCTGATCGGCCCGCCCGGCCCCGTCGAGGGCGTGGTCAACTCGGTGGACGATGCGCGCCAGGCGGTTCGCCAGCGTTACAAGGAAGGCAGCGACGTCATCAAGATCACCGCCACCGGCGGCGTGCTCAGCTACGCGCGCTCCGGCGACGCGCCGCAGTTCACCGTGGACGAGATCAAGGCCATCGTCGATACCGCGCACGACTACGGCTTCCGCGTGGCCGCCCACGCCCATGGCACCGAGGGCATGAAACGCGCGGTGCTGGGCGGGGTCACCAGCATCGAGCACGGCACCTACATGGACGACGAGGTCATGCGGCTGATGAAGCAGCACGGCACCTGGTACGTCCCCACCTTCTATGCCGGGCGCTTCGTCACCGAGAAGGCGGCGATCGACGGCTACTTCCCCGAGGTGGTGCGGCCCAAGGCGGCGCGCATCGGCGCGCTGATCAGCCAGACCGCGGCCAAGGCCTACCGCAACGGGGTCAAGATCGCCTTCGGTACCGACCAGGGCGTGGGCCCGCACGGCGACAACGCGCGCGAGTTCATCTACATGGTCGAAGCCGGCATTCCCGCCGCGTATGCGCTGCAGGCCGCCACCGTGCATGCCGCGCAGGTGCTGGGCGTGGACGACCAGGGCGTGCTGGAAGCGGGCAAGCGCGCCGACGTGATCGCCCTGGCCGCCAACCCGCTGGAGGACATCAACGCGGTGATGGACGTGCGCTTCGTGATGAAGGACGGGGTGATCTACAAGCAGTGACGGCCGCGCGCGCTCCGTTGCAGGGAGCGCGCACCGCCCCCGTTCAGCGCGGCGCGAGCCGCGCCAGCAGCGCCAGCCACAGCGCCCAGCCCAGGAAGGCCAGCCGCTGCGCCATCGCCACCGGCATGACGCTGCCAAACACGAAGGCGCTGCACAGCATCCATACCGCGCAGGCCACGGCCAGGGTCGCGACCGGACGCCATGCCGCATCCCGCGCGGCGCCCACGCGCAGCATCGCCGCGCCCGCGCAGAACGCAACCAGCCACAGCAGCCAGACGCTGGCATGGGCCTGGCTGGCGCGGTTCTCGATGTCGTCCACGTCCAGCGGAAAAACCCCCATCGCCGCGAACGCCAGCCCGGCCAGCAGCAGCATCTGTCCCGCCACGCGCAGCGGACGCGAGGCGGCGGCGGGCATGCGCAGCGCCAGGCCGAGCGCGGCCAGCGCCGCCAGCAGGCCCGGCAGCACGAAGCCCACCGCGTTGAACATCCCGGCACCGGGAACGCCGGTCGCACCCAGCAGCGAAACCGGGTGGCGCATCTGGTCGTAGAACGGCAGGCGCGCACCGAAGACCGCCAGCGCCACCAGCCATACCACCACCGACGCCGGTCCCGCCCAGCGCAGCATCTGTTTCCACACCATCCGCATCCTATCCCTTCGACGCCGGCGCATGCGCGCACCAGCCAACGCCGGCGATTGTGAAGGCTGCGCCGGCTCCACGCACGCCTGCATGGGCCGTGGCCGGCTCAATCGCCGATTCCCGCGATCTCCACGCGGCGGTTCGGCGCCAGGCAGCGCACCAGTTCGGCATGCGGCGACTTCCCGCATTCGACCAGCGGTTGCGTACTGCCCTGCCCTTCGGCCCGCACGGAACCGGCGGGAACACCGCGCGCCACCAGGTAGTCGCGCACCGCGCCGGCGCGGCGCCGCGACAGTTGCAGGTTGTAGGCGTCGCTACCGATGCGGTCGGTGAAGCCGATCACCGTCAACGACACGGTGCCGGCCCGCGCGCCCAGGCTGGCGACCACTTCATCCAGCCGCGCCCGTCCCTTGTCGGAGAGTTCGGCGCTGTCGAATGCGAACAGCGCATCGGCGGAGATCCGCAGGGGTGGCCGCGGCACGGCCGGCGGTGGTACCGGTGCCGCGGCGACCGGTACCGGTTCCAGCAGGGCCGCACAGGTGGCCGGCTTCCACGACTGCCCCACCGCCACGCCCTTGCCGTCGAAATGGATCTGGAACTGGCACTGGACCGGCGGCGCGCCCACCGACCGCCGGAAGTTGAACAGGTAATTCCACTCGCGCACGCCCCACATGCCTTCGCCGAAATGCGGCGTACCCAGCAGGGCGTACAACTGCTGCTTGTTCATGCCCGGCGCGTACTGGCGCAATCCATCCAGGCTCACGTAGGTGCCCCCGGCCGGGTAGGCGCGGGCCGGGTCGGGAAAATCCCCGCGTACCGGCGCGCCACCACAGCCGGCCAGCAGGGCCGCCACCGCCATCGTCGTCCATTTCGTGTTCATTCGATGCTCCCCGCTCCGTTCTGTCCGCCATGCCCAGCGGGGCCGGACCGGCCGGCCCCGTGGTCCGGTCACCACTGGATGCCCGCGCCTACGGTCACGCCGCCATCGCCGCGGGTGTTGGCCGAGCCGCTCAGCTTGTAGATCCAGCGCCCACCCTCGGTGACGCCGGAGATGCCCACCGCCATGCTGGATTCGCCATGGAAGGTGCTGGCCGCGAACGAGGCCATGCGCCTGCCGGCCTCGGTCGGCTGCGGCAGGCCGGCTATCGCCATCGCCGAGGCGATGCCGGCCGAAGCGCGGTTGTCGACCCGGTTGATGTCGCGGCCGATGTCGCCGAAACGTTGATCGGTGTAGTTCTTCGACCAGTCCATGACGTCCCCCAGTCCCTTGTTGAGTTGTGCCACGTTCACCGCATCGGTGTCGGCCACGCCGGCACCGACGTTGTGCATCACCACGCCCTTCCCCGGCTGGCCCAGGGTCACACTGCCGTAGTCGGTGCTGCCATCGCCGTTCTGGTCGTAGCGCACCGTGCCCTGCTGCGAAGCCTGCAGCTGGCGCAGGTTGACCGCGTCGCTGGCCTCGGTGGCGTCGGCCACATGCGTGACCTGGCGCTCGTGGCCGGCGCTGCCCACCGACACCGAATTGGCGCGATCGGCGACCGATCCGGCGCCCAGCGCGACGCTGCCGTCGGCCGTGGCCGTGGCGCCATCGCCCAACGCGACGGACTGCGCGCCCGACGCCGTGGACTGCGGACCGGCGGCCATGCTGTCCTGGCCGGTGGCCGATGCCGCGGCCTTGGTCGAGTTCACCGCGAAATACGCATTGCCGGTGCCGCCTCCACCGTTGGTGGGCGTCGTGGTGACCAGCAGGCCGCGCAGATGCGCCAGCGAATCGCTGATCGAACCGAAGGCCGCGCCGATGCCCGCGTACTGGTTCAGAGACAACTGGCCGTTGGCGCCGATGGCGTTCAGCGCATAGGACGGCATGGACAGCGTGCCGTTGGCGTTCAACACCGCACCGCCGCCGACGAAGGCCGCCAGCGAATTGCCGAACCCGTACAACTGGCCGCCATTGATCGCCTGCATGCTGCCGGCCGCCACCGCGCCGGCGGCGAGATTGCCCACCACCGTACCCTGCGGCGCGTTGCCGCCACCGAGGGTCACATGGCCATAGTCGGGATTGCCCTGCGCATCGTCGTCATAGGTGACCGCCGACTGGCTGACGCCGGCGATCAGCGACAGCGCGCCCTTGAGCTGGGCCACGTTCACCGCATCGGTCAACTCCAGGCCGGCGGCGACGTGGGTGATCTGCCGCTCACGCCCGGCCGAGCCGACCGCGACCTCGCCGATCGAGTTCTGCGGCGCCGCCAGGCCGAAGGCGGTGTAGTTGTTCCTGCCTCCGCGGTCGGCATTGGATTTGTAGCCCAGCGCCACGCTGTTGGCCTTGTCCGAAGTGGCCCCCGCGCCGATCAGGGTCTGGCCGTTGGCCGAGCCCGAGGCGCTGTCGCCGATCACCACCGAATGGCCCTGCCGCGCGTCATAGTCGGCCGTCGGCACGCCGGTCGCGCCGGTGCCGGCGCCGGGGAAGGCCGCATTCGCGTCCTGCCGCGCCAGGCGGTGCTCGGCGTTGGTGCCGATCACCACCTCCTTGGAGCCGTTGGCATAGGCGCCATCGCCGATCAGCACCTGGTAATCCTGCGCCGCGTTGACGCCCCAGCAATCGACCTTGACCAGTCCCAGCCCCAGCGGGTCCGCGCACTTGGCGGCCCATGCCGGCGCGCCGTCGGGCAGCACCAGCCCCAGCAGCCCGTTGGGTTTGCCGTTGTTGATGTTGTAGATGTAGTTGTCCGAGGTGACGCCACCGATCAGCGTCATATGCGAGTTCCCGCCGGTGGCCAGGCCGCCCAGGCCATCGAGCACCTGCCCGACCGGGCTGAGATTGACCACGGGCAGGCCCGCCACCGTGGCCACCGAGTACGCCTGCGCGATGTTGGCGTTGCTCATCGCCAGCCCGCCGTTGCGTACATAGCCGTCGCCACCGAACAGGGTCGAGAGCGAAGGACCGGCCAGCTGGTCGACGGTGCCGACCAGTCCGCCGTTGCCGACTACAAGGCCGGTCGGGCGCGCGCCGGCTGGCACGCCGCCACCGGCAGCCACGGCCGGTTGTCCGGTCAATTGGCCGACCACGTTGGACACGCCGCCGGCCAGGCCGCCGGTGACGCCATCGATCACCTGCTGCAGTCCGCCCAGCCCCGATGCGGAGCCGGTGAGGCCCGACAACGTGCCGGTGACGGTTCCTGTCGCCGTGGATACCGTCCCGCCGACGGTGCCCAACAGGGATTGCACGGCTCCGCCCACATTGCCCTGGCCGAGTGCGCCGGTCGTCGCCTGCAGCCCCTGCGTGGCGGTGGCCACGGTCTGCGAAAGGCCGTTGCCGAGCGAAGCCGAGCCGGTGAGCTGGCCGACCAGCGTGCCCGTCCTGTCGCCGACGCCGTCGAGAACCGGCGCGCTCCCGTCGACCAGACCATCGAGCAGTGCACCGGCATGGCTGCCCTTGACCAGCCCACCGGTCAATTCCTCCACCGCGCCCGCGGTCGAAACCAGCGTGTTGCGCAGGGGGTTGCCACCGCTGTCGTCCTTGCCTGGCGACAGCACGTTGCCCAGCGCCTGCAGGCCCGCCTGCACGGTGCCCACGATTCCGCCGGTCGCTCCATCCTCCTTGAGGACCAGCGCCTGCGGCAGTTTTCCGGCGATGCCCGGCAATGCGGCCACGGCCTTGGTCGCGCCGGTGACGACGTGCGCCACGGGCCGGGCCAGTGTGACCTTGGCCGCCGCCGCGACCTGCAGCCGGGGCATGGAGGCAGCAACGGCCTCCACCGGCACGGTCACCGCCCCGACCACCTGCGGGAGTGCCGGCACCGTCTGCACGAGGTTACCGACCGCCTGCACCGGCACATGGACCGTGGACGCCACCGGTACGCCCGCAACGGGGAGTGCCGGCACGGGAGCATCCTGCGCGGCGTACTTGGCGACCAGTGCCTGCAGATCGTCCAGGCGCGCGTCGCCGGCCTGCGCCGGCGAGGCCATCGCGAGCATCAGCAGGCTTCCCATGCCCAGCGGCACGCCCGCCCGGCCTGCCTGCAGGCGGCACCCGCCCGAGTGCCTGCCTGCCGCGCTTGCCAGTTCCGAACCCACGACGAAGGCATTCAGGGCGCGGTTCCATACCAGTCTGTAGATGCGATTCATGATCAGTCCCCGTGCAATGCGACTGTCCCGCCCCGATGGCTGGCTTCATCGCTTGGATCGCACTACATCAGGAACCGACCGCATGCTTTGCCTGTATCCGGCACATCGCTATGGCTATCCGGCAAACCTGTGCGCACTCCCGGCAAGCCCATGCACGGAATCGGCAAACGCGGCCGATCGCGCTGGTTTCAAGAGTCGGAGAACGTGCCCCGCATCAGGGTTTCGCTCGGCAGCTCGCCGAATACGCGCCGGTAATTGTCGGCAAACCGCGACAGGTCCCACAGACCGCAGCTCAGTGCGATCGACTTGACCGATTTGCGCCCGGCATCGGCGGAGGAAAGCGTGCGGCACGCTTCGCACAAGCGCAGCATCGACAGGTAACGCACCGGCGATATGCCGACCAGTTCCTCGAAGGCATAGCGCAGCGCACGCTCGCTGACGCCCGCCGCATCGCACAGTTCCTGCATGTAGATATGCCGGCGGATGTTGGCGCGCATCATGTCCTCCGCCCGCCGCAGGATCAGATAGCGCACGCGGCGCGCGCGGCTGCTGACGCGGCGCTCCACCGGCCCGTTGGCGAACAGTTCGCCGGCGTGCGCATCGAGCAGCGCGTCGATCTCGTTCGAAGTGACTTCGCCACAGCGGATGCGCTGCTGCAGGCCCTGGTAGTGATCCTGCAGCGGTGGCAGCTCGCGCCCGCTGACCAGGGGCACATCGAGGCCGCCGGCATCGATGCTGCCCAGGCGGCGGCTGGCGGCGCGCTCCTGGAAACGCCGCAACGGCACCAGCACGAACGTCACCCGGCTGTTCGCCCCCAGCGCGAATTCGGTGACGCCCTCCGGCATCACCGAAATGATTCCCCCGGACGACAGCGGCACGCCGTGGCACCAGCTGGTTTCCGGGTCCACCGTTTCCATCCAGCCAAGCAGGCACCAGTCCACCGGCAGCATGAACCGCCCGCGCGCCCGCGCGGCGATCTCGAAAGTGCACAGCAGCGCCTGGTCGTGGACGAACGACGTCACCGCGGCCATCGGCGGCTGGCCATCGAGCAATACCAGTTCGACGTGGCAGACGCGCAGGACGCCTCCCAACGTGGACAAATCGAACGACTTCAAATGCCGATCACAGATCATCGCATCCATGTGAACGCCCATGCCCGGACGGGTATCCCGTCGTAAGCCTGACCTTCGGATACGGCCGGCGCCCCGGCGCATCCCCCCTTGATTGAACCGCGGACTGGAAACCGCATGAAAAACCACACCCGGCCCACCCCGTTCCGCCGGCAATACATAACCAATATGCCGGGACGACCATGTGTACGAGGATCGCACAAATGGAGAAATACATCACAGATACGCACTTCCGCAATATCTTGCCGAATATGTGTATGCGCGCCGGATCCGAATTGAAATGATCCTCCTCGGGCATGCCTGCCATGCCAAAGGGGGAATACGGGGGAATACCGGTGCGATTATCCGGAGGCCCCGGACCAGCTGCGTTCATCCCCTCCGGCCAGGCCGCATGCCCGGGACAATCCCGGCGGGTGTCGCCCACCCGCGTTCGCCCGGCGTACCCCGGCGCGTTGCCGGCCCCGGGCTTTCATGGAGAGCATCATGAACGCCAAGATCCGCAGGTTTTTCGCAGAAGAAGACGGTGTCACCGCGCTGGAGTATGGCCTGCTCGCCGCCGTGGTCGCCGGTGCGCTGGTGGTCATCGCCGGCCCGGCACTTCGAACTTTCTTCACGACGCTGTTCGCCCAGCTGACGGCAGCCGTCACCGCTGCGTTCGCCTGACAGGCACGCGGCCGTGCCTCCGTTGTCGGCAGCCATCGCGGCGGTGCTGGGCCTGCAGGTCGTATATACCGACCTGTACGCCCGGCGCGTTCCCAACCGCGGGTTGCTGGCGGCGGCAATGGCCGGCGTCGTGGCGATGCTGATGCTGCCACCGGTTTCGACCGGCTTCACCGATGCGATGACCGGCCTGCTGCTCGGCCTGGTGCTCCTGCTTCCGTTCCACCTGGTCGGCTGGATGGGCGCTGGCGACGTGAAATTGTTTTCGGTACTGGGACTGCTGTTGGGCGGCAACGCCCTCCTGCCGCTCTGGATAATCGCCAGCCTGCTTGCCGGGGCACACGCGGCGGCCTGGATCGCCGCGAAGAACAGGGTGCTACCGGATTTCATCGCCCATTATCCACCGGTGATCCGCGCATATAGATTCGTGAATGAAAGCGAACTGTCCAGGAAAATGAAAGCATCGCGCGAGGGACGCAGGGGAATTCCCTATGCCGCCTATCTCGGCATCGCGACCCTGCTGATTATTTTCACCGGGGTTTCACATGGATAAACAACCGGACCACGGATTCAATATGAAAAGGCAGCGCGGGGTGGTCAGCATCGAATATGCGCTCCTGCTGATGCTGGGGATATTGCCGCTGCTGCTGGTCACCTTCACCGGGGTGATGATCTTCGCCGCGCAGCAGTCGCTGACCCTGGCCGCGGGAGAAGGCGCGCGCGCCGCCCTGCGCTATGGCGATGTCCCGGCGCGCCGCAGCAACGCCTGCCAGGCTTCGGCGCGCTCGATGCAATGGCTGCTGGATTTTTCCGGGCAGGCCGCCGACTGCCAGGGCGCGGCGGCCGAACCCATCGTCGTATCCGACGCCTATCCCTGTGCGAACGACGGTACGACGCGCTGCATGCAGGTCAGCGTTTCCTACGACTACGACCGCCACCCCTTCATTCCCGGGACCGGGCGCCTGCTGGGCTGGGTGATGGGCGAGCGGATGCGCAGCAGCGCCATCGTGCAACTGGATACCGGCGGCAACTGACGCCACACGCTTCCAAGGGGGGAAAGCACCATGCCCAGGGCCATAAGAATCACGGCAGTACTGCTCCTGGCGATCGCCGTGCTGCTGGCGATCATCGCCATCGGCATCGGGCGCCGTTCGCCGCAGGCGGTGCAGGCTTCTTCGCCCACGGCCGCGCCGGCACCGCGTTACGACGTGGTCGTGGCGGCCAGGCCGTTGACGGCGGGCATGCCGTTGACTGCCAACGACCTGACGGTCGCCACGCTCGCCCAGCAACCACCGGGCGCCTTCGTCTACGTGGGCGAGGTGACCGGCGGCGTCCTGCTGCAGGACATCGACGCCGGGCAGCCGATACCGCGCAGCGGCGTATCGCGCGGCATCGCCCTGGCCCTGAATCCCGGCGAGCGGGCAGTGGCGGTGCCGGTGGACGAACTGGCCAGCGCCGGCAACCGCGTCGCGCCGGGCGACCATGTGGATGTGTTCATGAGCCTGCCCGGCGTGGCCGGAACCGCGGGCTCCCAGCAGGGCGGCATGCAGGCGCGCCTGCTGTTGTCGCGCCTGCGCGTGCTGGGCTACGGCGAGCGCGACATGCTGTCCGCGGCGCCAACCGCGGACCCGGCAGCGCCTGAAGAAACCAGAGCGCCGGAACCCGGCAGCCGCGCCTCGTCCATCATCGGGCACAGCGGCAGCGGTGCCGGTGGCGGAAGTACGGCGACGACACCGGCAAGGACCGCGGTGCTGGCCGTTCCGGTGGAAATGATCGGACGCCTGCTACTCGGCGCGCAGAGCGGCAAGCTGTTCCTGGCCCTGCGCAATCCGGTCGACACCGCGGTGGCCGACAACACCCTGTTCACCGCACCGGCGCCGGTGCTGACCCTGCGCCGCGGGCTGGATGGCATGGCGGCCGAAGAGGCGCAGCGGCCGGAAAACCAGGCGTTCGCAGGCGTCGACCTGGGCGGGCTGGCCGGCACGCGGAACGCGCCGCCCGCCATCGCCGCCGCCGTACCGCAACGGGCCTTGCCGCGGCGCATTCCGGCCGCGGGCAGCATCGAGATCGTGCGCGGCTCCAGTCCCGCCACCCCGCTGTCCTCGCCGTGAAAGGGAGTTCGACCATGGCAAAGCCTGCCCATCGCCTGCCCCGCGCCCTGCTCCGGTTGTCCCTGACCACCGCGACGCTGGCAGCGGTTCTGCCGGCCATCGCCCTGGCCCAGGCGATGGCCAGCGAGTCCGTGCAGCTGGAACTCCACGAGCAGCGTCCGTGGACCTTGCCCGCGGATGTGGAACGGATCGCCATCGCCGACCCGGAGATCGCCGACGTCACTTCCCTGCGCGACAAGCGCCACGTGCTGCTGGTCGGCAGGAGCGCCGGCAGCACCACGCTGATGCTGTGGCAGCGCCAGCAATCCGCGCCGACCCGCATCCGCGTCGATGTCCGCAGCGCGGTGCAGCGCGGCCTGCTCGATGCCCGCTCCCCCGCCGTGGCCGTGCAGGACGGGCAGGGCCTGCTGCAGGGAGAAACGCCCACGCTGCTGGCGCACGAGTCGGCGCGCAAGGCGGTGGCCAGCGCGATCGGCGAGAAGGGCGTCATCAACGACGTATCCACCATCGCCAGCGGCGGCGTGGTGCAGGTGGAAGTGAAGGTGGTCGAATTCAATCGCAGCGTGCTCCGCCAGATCGGCGTGAACTTCAGGAACACCAACGGCGGCTTCAGCTACGGCTTCACGTCGCCGTCCGGCGCCAGCGGCAGTGGCGGCGCCCTGTCCTCGGCCTTCAAGCTGGTCGCCAGTTCACTCCCCCACAGCTGGAACGCCAGCATCGACCTGCTGCAGAGCAACGGCATGGCCCGCGTGCTGGCCGAGCCCACCCTGGTGGCCTTGTCCGGCCAGAGCGCGAGCTTCCTGGCCGGCGGCGAACTGCCGATCCTCGAACCGCAGGGCCTGGGCACCACCACGGTGACGTTCAAGCCCTTCGGCATCGGCCTGACGGTCACTCCCACGGTGCTGTCGCCGGACCGCATCGCGCTGAAAGTGGCGCCCGAGGCGAGCGACCTGGACTACACCCGCGGCATCAGCCTGGACGGGGTGCAGATCCCGGCCATCTCCACCCGGCGTGCGGACACCACCGTCGAACTGGGCGACGGCGAGAGCTTCGTCATCGGCGGGCTGGTGAGCAGCCAGCTGTCGTCGATGGTCAACAAGATCCCGCTGCTGGGCGACATCCCGGTGATCGGCTCGTTCTTCCGCAACCTGGACTACAAGCGCGAAGACAAGGAACTGGTGATCGTGGTCACCCCGCGTCTGGTGCGGCCGCTGGCCAAGGGCACCGACATTCCGCTGCCGGGCCAGCGCGAAGCCACGCCACACCTGCCGGTCTGGGGTTCGTGGCTGCTGCACCCGGCCTCGCCCGACCAGTTGCCGGGCTTCTCCCGCTGACGCCCGCCATGCCATCGGTCATGCCACTGCCGCTCATGCACCAGACCCCGACCCTGCAACTGGTGCTCTACGCCCCCGACAACCGGCACATGGCGCGGTTGGGCTCGACCTTGTCCGGGCATGCGCAGCTCACCTGGGTGGACAGCCGCGAAGTGCCGCCGCCGCAACTGGCCAGGGTTGCCGCCGGCGCGCCGCTGGTCCTGCTCGACTACTGCGGTGGCAACGCCGGCTATTCGTCCGATCTGGCGCGGCAGCTGGCCGCCACGGCCTGCGCGCTGCCGTTGGTCGGCGTCGGAACCGAAGGACCGGAACAGGCCCATCACCTGCTGGTGGCGGTACGCGCCGGCGTGCGCGATTTCATCGACATCGACAATACCGCCGCGCAGATGCTCGAGGTATTCGAGCGCATCACCCGCCTGCCGCCTCCCTCCCCCACGGCGGCGACGCCCGCACCGGCCGTCGCACCCGCCGGACGCCTGGTCCTGCTCCATGGCGTGCGCGCTGGCGTCGGCGCCAGCATGCTCGCCGTCCATCTGGCAGCACAGCTGGCCGCGCGCCTGCGCCATCCCGGCAGCGGCGGGCGGGCCGCCAACCCGGTCCTGCTGCTGGATCTCGGCCAGCCCCACGGCGATGGCGCGCTCTACCTGGGCGTGGAAAGCCACTTCGGTTACGAGGAAGCGCTGCGCAACGTCGAGCGCATCGACCCCACCTTCGCCACCACCGCCCTGGCCCACCACGGCAGCGGCCTGGCGCTGCTGGGCATGGCCGGCACCGTCCTGCCCCCCGTGTACGAGCCGGCGGCATTGCTGCGCCAGCTGCGTGGCATCTTCCCGCTGGTCGTCGCCGACACGGGCGGCATGCCGATGTCCCAGGTTCCCCCCGCGCTGCTGAAGCAGGCGCATGAGATCTGGCTGGTCGCCGACCAGGGCATCGGCTCGCTGGTCTCGCTGGACCAGGCCGTGCGCGACCTGGAACAACGCGAACTGCGCGACGAACGCCTGCACCTGCTGGTCAACCGTTACGACCCGGACGGCGGCCTGAGCGACCGTCAGATCGCCGAGCGCTTCGCCCTTCCGCTGCTGGCGACGCTGCCCGAGCGCAGCCGGGCGCTGCGCGCCAGCACCGGGCTCGGCCGCCTGCTCACCGAGAGCGCGCCGCGCGACCCGTACGTACGCGCCCTGCAGCCGCTGTTGCAGCACCTGGCCGGCGGCCGCGACGCGGCGCCGATCACCTCCCCCATCGCCCGCCTCGCCTCTCTCCTGGGTCGCTAACCATGGAAGACAAAGTCACTCCACTGCCGCAGCGCATGGTGCCTCCCGCCATCGAGGCGGACGCGCCGCCGGGCGTGCCGTTCGACCAGACCGAGCAGTTCCAGAGCATGCTTTCGGCCGCGCACGAATACCTGCTCAACCACATCGAGGACGAGCGGGTCGACATCGACGCCTGGTCGCCCTCGACCATCGCCCGGTTCGTGCAGGCGCAGACCGCCGCCTTCGTCAAGGAATGGAAGATCCCGGTCAACGCGCAGGAGATGGAGACCGTCGCCATCGCGCTGCAGAAGGAACTGATCGGCTTCGGCCCGCTGGACGACCTGCTGTACGACCCGGAGATCGAGGACATCCTCATCAACGGCTACAAGGACGTGCATGTCTCCAGCGGCGGCGTGCTGCAGCGCGCGCCGCAACGCTTCAGCGACGACCGCCACCTGCTGCGCATCCTGCGCCGGATCATCGCCCCGCTCGGCCGGCGCCTGGACGACTCCAACCCCATGGTCGACGCGCGCCTGCCCAATGGTGGCCGCCTCAATGCGATCATCTCGCCGCTGGCCGTCGACGGGCCGATGGTCTCGATCCGCAAGTTCCGCAAGGATCCGTTCACGCCCGACGAACTGCTCGGCCGCGGCGCCTTCGACAAGCCCATCTACGCGCTGCTCAACGCGATGGTGCGCGGGCGCTGCAACATCCTGATCTCCGGCGGCACCAGTTCCGGCAAGACCTCGCTGCTCAACGCACTGGCCACCTTCATCCCGCACAACGAGCGCGTCATCACCATCGAAGATACCGCCGAGCTGTCGCTCAACCATCCGCATGTGGTGCGCCTGGAAAGCCGGCTGGGCGGTTTCGACGGCAGTGGCGCGGTCAACATCCGCGACCTGGTCCGCAACAGCCTGCGCATGCGCCCGGACCGGATCGTGGTGGGCGAGGTACGCGGCGCCGAGGTGCTGGAAATGCTGCAGGCGATGAACACCGGCCACGACGGCTCGATGGCCACCATCCACGCCAATTCACCGCGCGACTGCCTGTACCGGCTGGAGATGCTGGCCGGCTTCGCCGGCTTCCAGGGCAGCGAAGAGAGCCTGCGCCGGCAGATCGCCAGCGCCATCGACTTCATCGTGCAGATCTCGCGGCTTGGCAACGGCCGCCGCGTGATCCTGTCCGTCACCGAAATAACCGGCGTCAGCGACAACATCATCAGCAGCCAGGAACTGTTCAAGCACGAAAGCTGGATCGACACCGACAGCCGCGAGCGCGACCGCTGGCTCGGTCTCGGCTTCCACCCGCATTGCCACAAGCTCGAACCGTTCCGCATGGAACTGCGCCAGGCCTCGCTCGGGGAACTGCCGTGAGCGGGGCGCTGCTGGTGGCCAGCATCGCCCTGCTGCTGGCGGTTGGCGCCATCCATCTGTGGTGGGGCGTGGCCGCGCGCCATCAGCAGCGCGCCGCCGCGCTGCACGCCGAGACCCGGCTGGCGCCGACAACCGCCGCCGTGCCCGGCAACACAGCCATCGCGCAACCGCCCCGGCAACGCTGGGCCGAACTGCTGCGCCGCGCGGGCCTGCACGACAGCCGGCGCATGCTCGTCCTGCTGTGCCTGCCCGCCCTCGTCCTGCCGGTCGGCGCCGCCATCCGCCTGGGCTCGGCCTGGGCCGGAGCGCTCACGCTGCTGCTGTATGCGCTCGGCCTGGGTCTGTGGCTGCAGCGGCGCATCGGCAAGGTCCGCCAGCGGTTGATCGCGCAGATGCCGGATTTCCTGGAGAACATGGTGCGCATGGCCGGCATCGGCAACAGCCTGTCGATGGCCTTCCAGAGCGCCACGCAGAACGTCACGCCGCCGCTGCGCCCCATCCTCGACAACGCGCTGGGCTATACCCGCGCCGGCATGGACCTGGACCGTGCCCTGCTGCAGGCAGCCCAGGCGTATCGTCTGCAGCCGCTGGAAATGCTGTCGGTGATCCTCGGCACCAGCATCCGCATCGGCGGCCGCAGCGACCAGATCCTGCAGCGCATGAGCGATTTCATGCGCGACATGGAAGAAGTCCAGCGCGAACTGCAGGCGACGACCTCCGAAACGCGCATGTCGGCCTGGGTGTTGGGCCTGCTGCCGGTGGTCTCGGCGCTGTCCATGGCCCTGCTCAATCCGGATTTCTTCCAGCCCATGTTCCATGAGCCGCTGGGGCGCAAGCTCCTGCTGCTGGCGGTCGCGCTGGAAGCTGGCGGCGCGTTCGTCCTGTACCGGTTGGCGAAATCGATATGAACCGATGCCTGCCCCTGCCGCCGCGCCCCATCCTCGAGACCGGCGCATGAACCTGCTCTTCGCCCTCGCCGTCGCCTGCGTGGCGCTGGCCCTGCTGCTGGCCGCCGCCGGCCTGTTGTTCCAGGACCGGCGCGCGCAGCAGGTCAAGGCGACCCTGCAGCACGCACTGGATCATGCGCAGAAGCCGCCCGAGCCGGTACCGCCGCCGCGCGGCCGCTGGCAGGCGCTGTTCGCCGAACTCAGCACCATCGGCGAACACTTCGAGGGCAGCCGCCTGCAGAAGATGCTGCTGGCCCCCGAAGACCGGCTGCTGCTCGAACAGGTCGGCTGGAACCACCATGCCGGCGCCACCGCCTTCCTGGCGCTGCGCGTGCTGCTGGCCGCACTGCTGCCGGTGCTCGGCCTGCTGCTGGTGCAGCCGCATGGCCTGCGTGCCGCGGCCCTGGTGGTCAGCGGATTCGCGCTGGGCATCCTGCTGCCCAAGTTGGCGTTGCGCGGCTGGGCCGGCCGCCTGCGGCGCAGGGTCGACGATGAGCTGCCGCTGCTGATCGACCTGCTGCGCCTGCTGCAGGGTGTGGGCTTCAGCATCGACCAGAGCCTGCAGATGATCGGCGACAAGCTGCAGATGGCTATCCCGACGCTGGGAGGCGAGATCCGCCAGGCCAACGCCGCCTATACCCGCGGCCGCAGCCGCGCGCAGTCCCTGCGCCGCCTTGCCGAGGACTTCGGCAACGACGACCTGCGCAGCCTGGTGCAGATGGTGCTGCAGGTGCACCAGCACGGCGGCGCGGTGCAGGAACCGCTCAGGCAGTTCGGCATGCGGCTGCGTGAGCAGCGGCGGATGAAGATGAAGGAAAAGGTGGGGAAACTGTCCGTGAAAATGACCGTGGTGATGATGTTGACCCTGCTGCCGGCGCTGATGCTGGTGCTGTCGGGTCCCGCCGTCCTTGCCCTGGCGAGCGCGCTCGCCGGGATGGGCAAGTCATGAACCGCGCGGTGCTGCCCCCGCTGCTCGTCCTGCTGCTGGCGGCCTGCGCGCATGGCGGAACGGCCTACCGCCAACCGCCGCTGGAACCAACGCTGGAACCGGCGCCGCAGGACGATCGCGGCATGTATCTGGCGTTGATCCGGCAGATGCAGGACCAGGGCGCGTATTACGCGTCGCTGGCGCATGTGGACGCCTTCAGGAAGCGGTTCGGCGATACCCCCGACCTGCGGATACTGGAAGCCGACGCCCAGCGCGAGACCGGCAATGGCGATGCCGCCGCCGCGCTCTACCGCAGCCTGGTACGCGGCCCCCAGGCCGCTCCCGCCTGGCATGGACTCGGCCTTGTCGCCGCCGCTGCCGGCGACCGCGACAACGCGCAGCTGGCGCTCGCCAACGCGGTGCGCCTGGAACCGCTGGAACCGCGCTACCTCGGCGATCTCGGCTTCGCCCTGCTGCAGTCCGGGCGCATCGCCGATGCGCGCGCGCCCTTGGCCAAGGCCGCCGAACTGGCACCGGACAGTTCGCGCGCGGCCGCCAACCTGGCGCTCTGGGCGCTGCTGTCCGGCCAATCCGGTCTGGCCGAGACGATCATGCGCGGCGCCCGTCTTTCCGGGCCGGTGCGCGATGAAGTCATCCGTCTGTACGCCACGCTGCGTTCGCCGCCCACCGCACCGGCGCAGGCGCAGGCATCGCCCGCTTCGCCGGTAGCCGCAGGCGATACCGTCCAGCGTCCGCCCGGCTCCATGCTCGAACGCTTCGCTCCTTCGTCCGACCGCTCCGATGAGGTGATGCCATGACACGTTCCCTCTTCGTGCTGTGCCTGCTGCTGGCGATGCCATGGCCGCCGGCCAATGCCCAGCACCTGCCGCTCACCGCACGTACCGACATGCCCGCCGTGCCGATCGCCGCCACGGAACCGGCAATACGGCAGAACGCTTCGCCGTCGCCAGCGGCGGATGCACCCGCATTCGTTCCTGCTGGGATCGGCGAAACCACCCGGGCCCTGCTCCGGCTGCAGGCCGAAGGCACGCAGGCCGGCAACGCGCTGCCGATGCTGGGCGAAGCGGCGAGCCGCAGCTACCAGCGCTATCTCGACAGCTTCAAGCATCCGGTTCCCGAATACTTCGACGCCGCACTGCCCGCCTCGGGAAGTGGCCGGTCCAGCCGCTGAGGCCGCCATGACCGCGCCGCGCGCCCGTCCGCAACCATTCCGCGCCTTCGGCGCGCGCTTCCTCCCTGTCCAGCGCGGCGGCGGCTCGGTGATGATGATGTTGCTGCTGCTGGGCCTGGTGGCGATCCTCGGCCTGGTGGAGATCGGCCATCTCTACTGGGCCAAGCGCGAGGCGCAGAAGGTCGCCGATCTGGCCGCACTCGCCGGTGCGCAGCGGCTGGAACTGTGCAGCGCCGACAACCAGGACAACCGCGCCTCGCGCCAGAACGCGATCGAGCAGAACCGGTTCGCGGGCAGCATCGCGATCGTCTGCGGCAACTGGGGTATCGCCAATCCGGCCGCGGACCATTTCCGCGAAACCATCGACGGCGACCACCCACTCAACGCGGTCAAGGTCACCACGCGCCGCGCCGCCGTACCCTTCTTCGGCCAGAACGCCGGCCTTCCGACCGTCCAGGCCCAGGCCGTGGCCAAGCGCACGCCGCCCAGCGCGGTATTCACCGTCGGCTCCCAGTTGCTTCGAGTCAACGGCAACTCGCCGCTGGGCAATGTCCTGCGCCTGGTCGGCGTCAACGTCGATACCGCCACCGTGCTCGCCTACGACGGCCTGGCCCAGGCCAGGATCACGCCAGCGGGCCTGCTGGACGCCTTGGGCTTTCCGGTCGACGTCGACATGAGCGTGGCCGATTTCAACCAGTTCCTGGCGGCGAACAAGGTCTCGCTGGGCCGGCTTCTGAATGCCACCACGACCGTGCTGGAACGCAACGGCATGGCAGGACTGCGTCTGGATGCACTGGCCAACCGGATCGGCACGCAACTGGACCTGGACCGCCTCGATCTCCAGCTTGGCAGCACCGGGCAGGCTGGCGGCCTGTTCGCGGCGGTGGTCGCGCCCGACGGCACCATCGGCAGCGCGCTGCAGGCCGATGTCAATGCGATGGACCTGGTCACCACCGCCATCGCCATCGCTTCGCGCGGCCGCGGCGTGGCGGTGGACAATCTCGCCCTCGTCGGCGGGGTCGACGTGCGCGCTGGCATCATCGAGCCGCCGTCCATCGCCATCGGCGGTGTCGGTGCACGCGCCTACAACGCCCAAGTCCGCGTGGCGATCGATATCGACAGCGAGAAGATCCCCGGATTGGGCCAGGTCCTGTCCACGCTCGGGACACGGCTGAAACTGCCGGTCTATGCCGACGTCACCAATGCGATGGGCACGCTGACCTCGCTGCAATGCGGGCAGGCGCCGCCGACGGCGACCATCCGCGTCGATGCCTCGGTGCTGCGCAGCTGCGTAGGCAAGGTGCCTGCCGCCGATGTGTTCTCCAGGAGCGAGGTCTGCGACACCCGCCTGCAGAACGAGCAGTTGCTGACCCTGCTGGGCGCCCCTCTGATCAACGACAGGATCAGCATCGACGCCCTCGCCGGCAGCCAGTCGCTGACACTGGCCGCGGGCGAGACCGGTTCGACCCGGATCAACCCGCTGGCGGTTGGCGATACGGTCGACCGCCTGGTGGACGAACTGCTCAAGGTCGTCTCGCGCATGCTCGACCCCCGTGGCCAGGGAATGAACCAGCCCACCACCGCCGCCAACCTCGCCGATCAGTTCCTGAAAGCCGCCAATCCCGGCGGCGGCCGCTACGATGTGGACCGCACCATCAACCTGCTGCGTACGGGAAGCCAGGGGCTTCCACCACTCGACTGGAACGTCACCAAGGGCGTGCCCTACGCCTGTGGCCTGCTCAATCTGGACACATGTTTCCACGATGGTTCGGTCTGGGAAGGCTACCGTGCCACGGCGACCGGCCAGGGTCTGGGCGCACTCAGCGGCCTGCTCGGCAGCTTGCTGGGTGGCCTGGCCGTCGAGCGCTGCAACAGCCTGCTCGGCAATCTGGCCTACAACGACTGCCTCAAGCGCAATCTGACTTCCTACCTCCAGACCGCACCGGGCGGCCTGCTGGATGCCTACAGTGGCAGCGGCGTGACCAGTCCGGGCAGCGGCCCGGTGACCTGCAACGGCCTGTTGTGCCTGGTCCTGAAGCCGGTGCTCGATTTCCTCAAGCCCCTCCTCAACAGCGTCGGCACCCTGCTTACCCAGGCGCTGGCCGAGGTGCTCGGGCTGGAACTTGGCCGCACCGACGTGCACGTACAGTCGATCCAGTGCACCCCGGCGCAGTTGGTCTACTGATGGCTGCAGCAGCACGAAAAACAGCGACCGGCGGTGGATTTCCGGCCGTTTTCCACATGCTAGACTCGGCGCCAATCACCGCCGGCATGGACAGTCCGGCGGTTGTCGCGATCCGGGGGATTCGAGGACTATGAGAACGATGGATACGTTACCCGCGTGGCTGTTCTGCGCCCTGCTTGCACTGGCCGGCCTGGCCGCCGCACCCGATGCGCATGCCGGACGCTGGCAGCGCGGCGAGGCCGAAGTTCCCGCGGCGCCCGCCCGCAGCGAAGACAGCGTCATCGGCAATACGGTGAACGATCTGCAGCGGCTGATGGGCAACCGCGAACTCACCGAGATGCGCACCACCTACAACGGCAACTACGGCGCCAGCCTGCTGTTCCATGCCGAGTCGCTGAACTACTACGTCGCCCTGTTCCATGAAAAGGAATTCTGGCGCGTGATCCGCACCGAATCGGCCGAGAGCGCCGAGACGCTGTACCAGACCTTCGCCGAACAGACCAAAGAACTGGCCCAGGTCTACCTGGACACCATCCGCCTGCAGGCAGGCAAGGCCTACAGCGAAAAACTGGTCGCGCTCAACGAGCGTCGCCTGCGCGGCCTGCAGCAGGAAGCCGAACAGCAGCGCCAGCAGTCGCTGCAGGTCAGCAACGCGCTCCAGGAGCGCAAGCAGCAGGCGGTCGCGCTCAGTTCGGACCTGCGCGCCACCAACACCCAGCTGGAAGCGTTGAACCAGCAGATCAAGGCGCTGCAGGCGCAGCAGGTCAACCCGGAACTGTCGCTGCCCGCCAGCGCCGCTCCGGCGCCCATGGCAGGCAACGCACCCGCCGCCGCCGCGCAGGAACAGCCCGCGCACCCCTGATCCGCCGCATCGCGCGGACATGAGAGCGGCCCGCCACACGGCGGGCCGCTGCATGTCCACCGTCCGGAAACCACGACGGCTTGTCCGCGCAGGTCAGTCCTGCCAGCGGAACACATCCTCCACACCGACGCCGAACGCGCGCGCGATGCGGAACGCCAGTTCCAGCGACGGTGCGTACCGCCCCGCTTCCAGCGCGATGATGGTCTGCCGGGTCACGCCGCAGGCGTCGGCCAGTGCCTGCTGGGTCATTTCGCCGCGCTCGAAGCGCAGCCGGCGGATGTCGTTGCCGATCGGCGTGCCGCTCATCGACGGTCTCGCCAGTAGTGCCAGACGATGACCGCTGCATGCAGGCTCAAGGAAATGCAGATCAACCAGACGAGAAAGTTCCCCAGCCAATAGCCGGTGCGTGAAGCGACGAAATCCCCATAGCCTTCCGCCAGCACCGAAACGACCACCAGCATCAGCATCAAGGCGATATAGCCGACCCGCATGCCCTGCGCCTGGATGATCCTGTCGCGCTCGTCGGCCACCAGCGTTCTGTCCTTGCGGATGAAGAAAAAGTACCCGACCCAGAACAGAAGCCAAGCCTGATAGCCGACATTCTTTTCCAACCCGCCATTGGAGAAGAACAGCCGCCACCCCACCAATCCGGCCGACAGGCCGAATGCGGCCAGCACCAGCCATGCCGTCTTCTCGTGCCGGTTCATCGCCGCAAGCATCTCCCTTCCCTTCATCCGCCCTTCCTCCATGACATGTTCGACGTCCTGTGGCCACTTCATGCCCTGGCCCCACGTCGGTCGCGCCAGTACTGGAGTACCGTCGCCGCATACTCGACCAGGCAGCTCACCATCAACGCGCACACCAGCAGGTTGGCGATGACGAAAGGCCTGGCCCATTGCAGTTTTTCCGCCGGCGACAGGCCCAGCATCAGGGCGATGCCGACCACGCCGGCGACCAGCGCGCCACGGCCCCATGCCGCCGCGACCTGCTCGACGCCACGATCGCGCTCGTCGCCGCGTACGGCGCCCTTCCAGCGCGAATCCAGCAGCTGCGACAACACGGTCCATGCAACCAGCAGCATCACCAGGTTGCGTGCGACCGCGCCGGCATCGGGATCGTTCCAGCGCGTCATGTGCAGGAACAGCGGTGCCTTGGCCAGGCCATAGACGATGGCCAGCGACATGAAGCCCAGCCCCAGCCACGCCTTCCACTCGCCCGGCGAACCAGCGCTTTCCAGATCCTCGCGTGTGGCCCGGCCGATGCCGTGCAAGGCCGCCCACATCGCGCCCATCAGCAACAGCACGCCGATGTTGCCGCTATCGAAGCCCAGCACCCGCGCCGGCCCGGCCAGCAGCAGCCACATCGCCAGTGCCGCCACGACCGCCAACCCCGCGACCTTCCCTTTGTTCACGATGTCACCCATGGCATACGAAATGTAATGTAGACATTACATTCACCCAGCTTGATGTCAAATATTTTTTACATCGACTTGCATCCGTACGCTCTGCCACCATCTCGGGCGAGAACTTTCCCTGCGAGCACCGCGATGTCCGATCTGCCCTACGTTTTCGACGCCACGACCGAGACCTTCGAGACCGAGGTCCTGCAGAAATCGCTGCAGACGCCGGTGCTGGTGGACTTCTGGGCGACCTGGTGCGGGCCGTGCAAGACGCTGGGGCCGATCCTGGAGAAGCTGGCCGGCGATTACCACGGCGCCTTCGAGCTGGCCAAGGTCGACGTGGACAAGGAGCAGCAGATCGCCGCCGCATTCCAGATCCGTTCGGTGCCCACTGTCTTCCTGGTCAAGGGCGGGCAGATCGTCGATGGCTTCCCCGGCGCCCTTCCGGAAGGGCAACTGCGCGAGTTCCTGGCCCAGCACGGCGTCACCCCGGCCGAAGCGCCTGCCGAGGTCGAAGCCGAGGCCGCCCCGCTGGATCCGCTGTCGCAGGTCGCCGCGTTGCGCGAGGCCATCGCCGCCGAGCCGGACAAGGCCGAGCTGAAGCTGGACCTGGCGCTGGCCCTGATCAGGACCGGCGACGTACGCGAGGCCAGCCAGCTGCTCGATGCCCTGCCTGCCAACCTTGCCACCGACGACCGCGCCGTCCGTGCCCGCGCGCGACTGGACTTCCACGCCGCGCTGGCCGGGGCGCCATCGATCGATGCGCTGGCCGCACGCGTGCAGGCCGACGGCAACGATCTGGAAGCGCGCCATCTGCTCGGCATCCACCACCTGCTGGGCGGGCAGGACGAGGCGGCGCTGGAGCAATTCCTGGAAATGCTCAGAGTCGACCGCAACTACAGCGAAGGGCTGCCGCGCAAGGCGCTGATCGACGCGTTCCGCGTCGTCGAGGACGAAGACCTCGTCGGCCGTTACCGCCGCCGCATGTCGTCGCTGCTGTTCTGAGTGTCATTGTGCGTTCAGGCAGGCGAAACACCGCCTGCCCGATAATGCGCCGTTCATCGTAGTGATGACGCGCGGCACTCCTGCCGTGCCATCTGGGGGATGGAGGGCGCGAGCAGCACCGGGCTCCGGTTCCCGCGACTGAAGGACCGATTGCCCATGATGTTGTTCAACCGACGTGCGTTGCGCCTGACCGCCCTGCTCCAGATCGCGCTGGCCACGCTGCCGTTGTCGTGTTCGGCCGCGGCCAGCGCGCAGGACTGGACCTATCGCGTGCGCCCGGGCGACACCCTGTGGGACCTGGGGACGCGCTATCTCAAGCCGACCGTGTCCTGGGAAGAGCTACAGGGCCATAACGCGGTTTCCAATCCTTACCGTCTGCCACCGGGCCAGGTGCTGCGTTTCCCCATCGCCTGGCTGCGGGTGGAACCCGCGCCGGCGCGTGTCGTGGCCGTGCGCGGCCAGGTCGAGATCGCAGGCGACGACCGTGCCGCCAGCGCCGCCCGCGAAGGCATGCAGTTGCCCATCGGCAGCCGTATCCGCACCGGCGCCGACGCCAGCATCACCCTGGCCTTCGCCGACGATTCGCGCCTGCTGCTGCGCGAAAATTCGGAGCTGCGCCTGGACCAGCTCAGCAGCTATGGCGCCACCGGCATGGTGGATACCCGCCTGCGCCTGCAGCGCGGCCGCAGCAGCAACCGGGTGACTCCGGCGCAGGGGCCGGCGTCGCGCTACATGATCACCGCGCCCACCGCCACCAGCAGCGTGCGCGGCACCGTGTTCCGCGTCAGCGCGGGACAGGATGGCGACCCGGCCGCCACCGAGGTGGTCGAAGGCCGGGTGCAGGTGGGCAACCGCCATGGCCAGCAGATGGTCGATCCCGGCCAGGCCAGCCTGAGCGCATCCGCCGCACGGGCGCCGGCGCCGGTCCAGCCGCTGCTCGCCGCACCGGCGTTCGACCCGGCCGGCCTGCGGCTTGAACCGCTGCCGCTGCTGGCCGCCTGGCAGGCCGTGCCGCAGGCGCGCGGCTACCGCGTCGAGGTGGTGCGCGCCGATGCGCCCGACGTCCTGCTGTTCGCGCGCGACACCCGCGATTCCAGCATCCGCATCGACGACCTGCCGCCCGGGCAGCTGCGCCTGCTGGTACGCGCCGTCGATGCCGAGGGTGTCGAGGGCCACGACAGCGCCCACGACTTCCAGGTTCCCGACGGCCTGCCGCCGCCGCTGACCACCGCCCCCCTGCACGGCCAGACCCTCAACCAGGCGCATCCGCGGTTCGCGTGGGCGCAGGTGACCGGTGCCACCGGCAGCCTGCTGCAGATCGCGCGCGAGCCGGATTTCCGGCAGCCGCTGGCCGAACGCCGGACCGACGCCACCCGCCTGCGCTCGCCTGTCGCGCTCGCACCCGGCGACTACTATTGGCGGGTCGCGTCGGTGGACGCGCAGGGCCAGGGCGGCCGCTATGGGCAGGCCCTGCCGCTGCGGATCAGCGATGCCGCGCCGGATCCCGGCCTGCAGCCGGCGCAGGCGGGCAAAGGCCAGCTGACACTGCGCTGGCAAGCCGGCGCCGACGGCCAGCGCTATCGCGTGCAGGTGGACCGCCGCGGCGATTTCAGCGCGCCATTGCTCGACCGCGAAACCACCGCGCCCGAGATTTCGATGAAGCAGCCCTGGCGCGGCGGCACCCTGCACGTGCGGGTGCAGTACATCGACGACGACGGCTACGCCGGGCCGTTCTCCACCGCCCAGCAGATCCGCCTGCCCTGCAAGCTCTGCTACGGCGCCGGAGCCGGCGCCCTGCTGTTGCTGGCCCTATGAGGGCACTCCTGCTGCCCTGGCCGCAGCGGCTGCTGCTGGCCGCCGTCCTCGGGATCCTGGCCGGATGGACCAGCCAGGCGCGCCTGTTCTGGCAGCAGGACGAACATGTCTACGACCAGTTGGTGGGCGGCTGGGACTATCCCCCCGACGACAGCCTGGCCATCGTGGCCATCGACGAGCGCAGCCTGCAGCAGCTGGGACAGTGGCCCTGGCCACGCGGTACGCATGCGCGCCTGCTGGACCGCCTGCACGAGGCCGGCGCGCGCCGCGTCGCGCTGGACCTGATGTTCCCCGAGCCCGACCGCAAGGACGCCACCCAGGACCTGGAACTGGCCGCCGCGATCAAGCGCAGCGGCAATGTCGTACTGCCGGTGCTGGCCGCGGCGGCCGGCGACGAAGCGGTGCCCGAGGAACTGCTGCCGGTGCCGGTGCTGGCCTCCGCCGCCAAGGGACTGGCGCATACCGACATCGAGGTCGATGGCGACGGCATCGCCCGCGGGCTGTACCTGAAGGCGGGCGTCGGCTCGGCCTATTGGCCGGCACTGGGCCTGGCGCTGAGCGGCAAGGACGGCCCGGTGCCGGGTCTCGGCGACCCGGCACCGGAAACCGCCTCGCCCTACCAGTGGCGGCGCGACAACTACGTGCGGCTGCGCTATGCCGGGCCGCCCGGCACCTTCCCGCAGGTATCCTATATCGACGTGCTCGAAGGCCGCTTGCCGCCCGGACTGCTGCGCGACCGGCTGGTGATCGTCGGCATGACCGCCAGCGGCATCGCCCCGCGCCTGCTCACGCCGACCTCGCGCGAGAGCTGGATGAGCGGCACCGAGTACCAGGCCAACGTCGCCTCCATGCTGCTGGGCGGACACGTGATCCTGCCGTTGCCTCCACTCGTCCAGTCCGGAGCGGTCGTCGCGCTGGTGGCGCTGTGTGCGCTGGGCATGACCCAGCGGCGGCTGTCGCCCTGGCTGGTCACGGTCGCGGCGCTTGCACTCCCCCTGCTGCTCAGCCTGGTCCTGCTGCGTGGCTTCGACCTGTGGTTCGCACCGGCGGCGGCCGTCGCCGGCGCCATGCTGATGCTGCTGGCATGGGGGCTGTGGCAGATGCGCTACTGGCGCCGCCAGGCCAACCGCGACCCGTTGACCGGCCTGGCCAACCGCATGCGCTTCGAGGAAGCGCTGCACCTGGAGTACGAGGCGGCCCGGCGCAGCGGGCGGCCGTTGAGCCTGGTCCTGATCGATCTGGACAACTTCAAGCACTACAACGACACCTTCGGCCACCACGTCGGCGACCTCGTGCTGCAGCAGACCGCGCGCCTGATCGGCGAACTGGCGCGGCGGCCGCGCGACCTGGCCGCGCGCTTCGGCGGCGACGAGTTCGCGCTGGTGCTGCCCGATACCAGCAGCGAAGGCGCGACCCAACTGATCGAAGCCCTCCTCGCCCGCGTCCGCCAGGCCGGCATCGCCGTGGGCAAGGGGCGCCAGGCCAGGATCAGCGTCACCGCCGGCCTGGGAACCATCGTGCCCGATGCCGATGGCCTGCCGGCGCAGTTGTTCCGCGACACCGACGCCGCTCTCTACCAGGCCAAGGCCGCTGGCCGGGATGGCTACCGGGTGACACCGGCCGGCTGACGCGTCGCGCGCACTCCATACGGGGGCGAATGCTAGACTCGATCCCCCTTGCACGCCGCCACGCCATGAAAGCCAGCACGTTCCGCCTCGGCATCAACCTCTGGCCGCCGTTCCTGTTCACCGGCATCCACGTCACCGACATCGCCGCCGACTACCGCCATGTGCGCGTCGAACTGCGCCAGCGCCCGTGGAACGTCAACTACGTGGGCACCCATTTCGGCGGCAGCCTGTTCGCGATGACCGATCCGTTCTGGATGCTGTGCCTGCTGCAGAACCTCGGCCGCGATTACTACGTATGGGACAAGGCCGGCGAGATCGAATTCGTCAAACCCGGCAAGGGCACGGTCGCCACCGAATTCCGGCTCGATGAGGCGACTCTCGACGAGGTGCGCGCCGCCACCGCCGGTGGTGAAAAGCACCTGCGCTGGTTCGCCAACGACATCCTCGATGCGCAGGGCGAGGTGGTCGCCCGCGTGCGCAAGCAGGTCTATGTGCGGCTCAAGCCGGAAGCGCGCCAGAACGGGCCGTAGTCGCGGCTTCAATCACAACGGAAGCCCCCCTGCGGTTGTCGCGCGTCAGCGGCTGGACAATGCCTGCGGCAATGGCATCCGCAGCACCTGCCCGTCCTTGCCATAGGCCGGCGTTTCCAGTGCCGTGCCGTCGGCGGAGAGGGTGATGGGGCGGTATGCGCTGCGCAGCCCGGCGGGCAGGTTGTCCACGCGTTCGGCCAATGGTACGGGCGTCCCCTGCACCGCCTGCCCACGCAGCCACAACGCGGCCTGCAGCAACCGCAGTCGCGCGGCCGTGTCCTGCTGTCGCGCCACGTAGCTGGAATAGGCCGGCCCGGCAATGCCACTCAGGACACAGCCCACGGCATTGGCCGCGCATTCCAGCCGCCACATCGACAGCACCGGCGGCGGCGGCAACGTGCGGTCCTCGGCAATGGCCTGCCAGGTTTCCGGCAGGCAGGCCTGCCCCATCGTCTCGGCCACGCGGGCCACGCTCTTGTCGCGGTCGTACAACAGCTTCGCCATCTGCGGCGTGACCCACCCGGGCGCCTCCGGCATCACCTGCGCCGTCCGCGAATAGCTGCTGCTGACCATCGTGAATTCCCCCTGCATGCTGGCGCAGTTACTGGCTTCCTGCGGCGTCAACGGCGCCAGCGCAGGGAAGCACGCGGCCGGTATTGGCGCATCCACCGGCAGCTCGGCCAGCACATCGGCGAACAGCTCTGCATTGGCGGCCAGCATCGCGCCGCCGACCATGCCGGTGAGCAGGTTGTCGCCGTGGTCCAGGAGCATGCGCCCGGTACCGGCATCACGGCACAGCCCGGCCAGTGCGCACTGGCTGTCGCCCTGCACGTGGGCCAGCGCGTGCGCTGCTAGTGGCACAAACAGCGGCCGCATGGCCGGCACCGGCGTGGCCGCATCCGGCGGCAGCGGCGATCGGTAGTGGCCATGCGCGGCCAGCTCGTCCATCTGCGCCAGCACGGTGGCCTGCGGCAGCAAGGCGTCGGCTACGGCCTGCGGTTGCCCACGCACCCGGTCCAGGCAGCCCGTGGCCTGCCTGCACAGCACCGGATCGAACGACAGGGCGTTCTCCCCGGCGCCAAGCTGCGGCCGGGCTTCCATCGTTGCCTCATCCCATCCGCCAACGCGTTGGGTGTGGGCGATGAAACCGGCATGCCATGCGGCGTATTCGGCCACGTGGGCATCCACCTGCGCCTGCCGCTGCTCGCGTGCCCCTTCCATACCCAGCGTGGCAAGCGTGGCGTACGCATTGCTGCCTGGCATGTCGCGCGGCGCCTCCAATGCCACCAGCGCGCGCTTCTGCGCCGCCGACGGCGGCAACAGCCTCGAGAGCAGCATGATCGCCCCCATCAGTAACAGCAGCCCGGCCAGGCTCCCGACCAACCATCGCAATGCCTTGCCCATCGCTCCTCCCTGGATTCGTGCCACCCTCCACCACGGGACGCGCGGCCAAGGACTGTTACATATACGGCAACACAGCGGCGCGCAATCGCCATGCTCCGCAACAGCCGGCGACGCTACAATCCGCACATGTCGCCCGAAGCTTCCACCGCGCCCCACCGCCCCTCCCTGCAGCGCCTGTTCCTGACCGGATTGCTGACCCTGCTGCCGATCTGGCTGACCTGGGTGGTGATCAAGTTCGTGTTCGTGCTCCTGTCCGGCATCAGCAGTCCGCTGGTGGTGCCATTGTCCGAGCGCATCGCCGCGTACTTTCCCCATTACCTGGGCTGGGTGCGGGTGGAATGGATGCAGGACGTGTTCGCCCTGCTCGCCACGCTGCTGGTGATCCTGATGGTCGGCGCGCTCAGCCGCCGCGTGATCGGACAGCGCCTGCTGCGCTGGTTCGGCGCGGTGATCCGGCGCATCCCGCTGGCCAGCGTCATCTACGACAGCGCCAAGAAGCTGCTGGACATCCTGCAGACCCAGCCGGGCAGCACCCAGCGCGTGGTGCTGATCGACTTCCCGCACCGCGACATGAAGTCGGTGGGCCTGGTGACTCGCGTCATCCGCGAACACGGCACCGGCCGCGAGCTGGCCGCGGTGTATGTGCCGACTACGCCCAATCCGACGTCCGGCTACCTGGAAATCGTGCCGGTGGAACTGCTTACGCCCACCGACTGGACCGTGGACCAGGCCATGAGCTTCATCATCTCCGGCGGCGCGGTCGCCCCGGAAAGCGTGCCGTTCACCCGCGCCGGCGAGCGCTGAAACCCCGGCGACGCAACGCTCCGCCGCAGCCATGGCATCGACCATGGCTGTACGGCGCCGTTCCACGGCGCCGCGCTGTCTGGCCGTATCCGGCAATATCGGGCAAGCTCCCGGGCTTGTGCGTTTCCGGAATCACCGATGTCCTCCAGCCCGCTTCGCTTTCTCGCGCTTGCCATAGCGACCCTTCTGACGTTCTCCGCTGCGGCGCCCGCCGAGGCCGCGAAGAAGAAGAGCCAGCGCCCGACCGCGACGCAATCCCGCACCGCCAAACCCAAGGCGCGCAGCGGCAGGCCCGCGGCGCGGCCGGCCACCCGCCCGGCCCGCGCACCGCTGCCCATCACGCAGGACAACGCCAGCCGCCTGAACCGGATCTACGATGAATACTGGGACGCCTCGATGCGGCTGAATCCGCTGCAGGCCACCTTCCAGGGCGATCCGCGCTTCAACGACCAGCTGCCCAATTTCCTGTCGCCGGCCTCGCGCCAGCAGGCGCACGACTTCATGGTCGAATGGCAGGGCAAGGCCGAGGCGGTGGGCAAGGAGGGCCTGCAGGGCCAGGACCTGCTCAGCTACGAAATCTTCGTGCGCGACGCGCACATCTCGCTGGCCGCCGAGCAGTACCCGTCGTGGATGCTGCCGATCAACCCCTACAACAACCTGGCCAGCATCATCGCGGTGCTCGGCTCCGGCGCCGGCGCGCAGCCGTTCCGCACGGTGAAGGACTACGAGAACTGGTCGCGCCGCTCGCTGGCCGTACCGGCGCTGTTCGACCAGGCCATCGCCAACATGCGCGAAGGCATGGCCGCCGGTGTGGTGCAGCCGCGCGCGCTGATGGAGAAGGTGCTGCCGCAGCTGGACGCGGTGATCAAGCCCAGCGCCGAGGAGAGCATTTTCTGGGCGCCGGTCCGCAACATGCCGGAAGACTTCTCCGCCGAGGACCGGGAACGGCTGACCGCCGAGTACAAGCGCATGATCGAGTACCGGCTGCTGCCGGCCTACCGTGCGCTGCGCGGTTTCATCGCCACCCAGTACCTGCCTGCCGCGCGCGTCACCGATGGCCTGGGCGCCCTGCCCAACGGGCAGGCCTGGTACGCACACACCATCGCCAGCCTGACCAACTCCTCGCGCACGCCGGCGGAAATCCACGAACTCGGCGAGCAGGAGGTCAAGGACCTGCAGGAGCGCATCGCCGGGGTGATGAAGGAAGCGAAGATCCGCGGGTCGGCGCAGAAGACCTTCGCCGCCATGCGCAGTGACCGCCAGTTCACCTTCCGCGACGAGAGCGCATTGCTTGCGCGCTACCGTGAGGTCGGCCAGCAGGTGGATGCGGCACTGCCGGCGCTGTTCGGCACCCGTCCCAAGGCGGCGCTGGCGATCCAGCCGGTGCCGGCCGAACATGCGCTGACCGCCAGCGCCGCCAGTTACCAGCCGCCGTCCTCGGCCGACGGCAGCCAGCCCGGCGTGCTGCAGGTCAACACCCGCGACCTGCCCTCGCGCAAGCGCTGGGCAGTGCCGATGCAGTACCTGCACGAAGGCATCCCCGGCCACCACCTGCAGTTGGGCCTGCAGCAGGAACTCTCCACCCTGCCGCGCTTCCGCCGGCTCGGCGGCGACGTCGCCTTCGTCGAGGGCTGGGGCCTGTACGCGGAATCGCTGGGCGATGAAATGGGCATCTACCGCGATCCCTACGACCGCCTCGGCTACCTGCAGACCACCCTGCTGCGCACCGTGCGCCTGGTCGCCGACACCGGCCTGCACGCGGCCGGCTGGAGCCGCCAGCAGGCGATCGACTACATGGTGAAGAACGCCGACCTCAGCGCCGCCGACGCCGCCGCCGAAGTCGAACGCTTCATGGCCCTGCCCGGGCAGACCCTGGCCTACCGCGTGGGCGAGATCAAGATCCGGCGCCTGCGCGAGAAGGCGCAGGCCGCGCTGGGCCAACGCTTCGATCCGCGCGAGTTCCACAAAGAGGTCTTGAAGGACGGCTCGATGCCGTTGGATATTCTGGAAGCCAAGATCGACCGCTGGATCGCCAGCAAGAACAACTGACCCCGCCCAAGGAGCCGCCATGTTGCCGTGGATGTCCCGACTCGCCCCGCTGTGCCTGTTCGCGTTCTCCACGGCAGCCGCCGCTGCCGCGCCACCCGATGCCGGCATCGACGGCCTGATGCAGCGCTATGACGGCCGCGTGCCCGGTGCCGCGGTGCTGGTGCTCAAGGACGGGCAGCCGGTGTTCCGGCGCGGCTACGGGCTGGCGGTGGTCGAGGACGGCACGCCGGTCTCGCCGGCGACCAACTTCCGCCTGGCCTCGGTGAGCAAGCAGTTCACCGCCGCCGCCATCCTGCTGCTGGCCGAGGACGGCAAGCTGTCCATCGACGACCCGCTGAAGAAATGGCTGCCCAGCCTGCCGGCGGTGGCCGACGCGATGACCCTGCGCCACCTGCTCAGCCACACCAGCGGCCTGCTCGATTACGAAGACCTCATGGATCCGGCCGACACCCGCCAGGTGCACGACATCGACGTACTGCACCTGCTGGAGAAGGAGAACCGCACCAACTTCGCGCCGGGCAGCGACTACCGCTACAGCAACAGCGGCTACGCGCTGCTGGCGCTGGTCGTCGGCAAGGCCTCGGGCAGCGACTTCGCCAGCTTCCTGCGCCAGCGCATCTTCCTGCCGCTGGGCATGGACGCCACCTTCGCCCACCAGGACGGCGTGGACGAAGTGCCCACCCGCGCCTACGGCTACAGCGAGATCGACGGCCGCTGGCAGCGCACCGACCAGAGCACCACCAGCGCCGTGCTCGGCGACGGCGGCATCTATTCCTCCATCGACGACCTCGCCCGCTGGGACGCCGCGCTGTACGACGAACGCCTGCTGCGCCGCGATTCGCTGCGGCTTGCCTTCAGCCCGGCGACGAAAACGCCGGAACCGGACGTGCCGTATTACGGCTTCGGCTGGCGCATCAACGGCGACGCGCTGTGGCACAGCGGCGAGAGCATCGGCTTCCGCAACGTGATCCTGCGCTACCCGAAGCAGAAGCTGACGGTGATCGTGCTGACCAACCGCAACGATCCGGAACCGTACCCGCTGGCCCTGGAGATCGCCCGGCGCTGGCAGGAAACGAAATGATGAAGCTGCTGCACGGCATCCACCATGTCGCGCTGATCGCCTCCGACTACGCGCGCTCGCGCGATTTCTACACGCGCATCCTCGGGCTGGAGGTGGTCGCCGAGCATTTCCGCGCCGAGCGCCAGTCGTGGAAGCTGGACCTGCGCCTGCCCGACGGCGGCCAGCTGGAACTGTTCTCCTTCCCCGCACCGCCGCCGCGACCCAGCCGCCCGGAAGCGCGCGGCCTGCGCCATCTCGCCTTCCGCGTCGCCGCACTGGACGCGGTCGTGGCCCACCTGCAGGCCGAGGGCGTGGCCTGCGAACCGGTGCGCGTGGACGAATACACCGGTCGCCGCTTCACCTTCTTCGCCGATCCGGACGACCTGCCGCTGGAGCTGTATGAGAGCCAGGAGTGAGTGAAGAAGGGCGGGACGGGGGGAAAACGGAAACCCGCGATGCCGTTGCTTTGGCCGCCATGCGCTTCTCGCTCCTCTCCACTCGCTCCTGACTCCCCCCACCCTTCCGTACCTCCACGAATGGAGCTACATTCGGCTGCAACCCGGCTCTGCCGGCCACCGAACACCCGCCCTGGGAGGGGACACATGCGCAAGACCTTCAAGACCCTGTTGCTGGCCCTGCCGCTGGCCATGGCCGGCATCACCGCCGCGCAGGCCGACAACACCAGCGCCGAAGGCCGCTGGCGCCAGATCGACCCGGATACCCACCGCGCCAAGTCCATCGTCGAGATCAGCCGCGCCAGCAATGGCAGCCTGCACGGCCGCATCGTCGAACTGCTCAACCCCAGCCGTCCCAATCCGACCTGCGACAAGTGCAGCGACGACCGCAAGGACAAGCCGATCACCGGCATGGAGATCATCCGCGACATGCGCGCCGACGGCGCCGGCAAGTGGAGCGGCGGCAACATCCTCAAGCCCGACGAGGGCAAGGTCTACAAGTCGAAGATGGAGCTGATCGAGGGCGGTGCCAAGCTGCAGGTTTCCGGCTGCATCATGTTCATCTGCAAGTCGCAGACCTGGGAACGCATGTAAGACACGCTTTCCACCTGTTGCTCCCGCAAAACCCGGCCAAGGCCGGGTTTCGCCTATCCGGCGGGCGGTATTCCGGCCGCCGCGGCGCGGCATGCGATAATCCGCGGTCCCCCTGTTCTCCCCAACGGCCATGACCCGTACCGCGCTCGTCACCAACGCCCTGCCCTACGCCAACGGCCCGCTGCACCTGGGCCACCTGGTCGGCTATATCCAGGCCGACATCTGGGTACGCGCGCGCCGGCTGATGGGCGGCAAGGTCTGGTACGTCTGCGCCGACGACACCCATGGCACGCCGATCATGCTGGCCGCCGAGAAGGCCGGGGTGTCCCCTGAAACCTTCATCGCCAACATCCAGGCCAGCCATGAGCGCGACTTCGCTGCCTTCGGCGTGGATTTCGACCATTACGACTCGACCAACTCGGCCGCCAACCGCGAACTGACCGAAGCGCTGTACAACAGGCTCGACGCCGCCGGCCACATCAGCCGCCGCTCGGTGGCGCAGTTCTACGACCCGGCCAAGGGCATGTTCCTGCCCGACCGCTACATCAAGGGCACCTGCCCGAAGTGCAAGTCGCCCGACCAGTACGGCGACAACTGCGAGGTCTGCGGCGCCACCTACGGCCCGACCGACCTGATCGATCCGAAGTCGGTGGTGTCCGGCGCAACGCCGGAGATCCGCGATTCGGAGCACTACTTCTTCGAAGTGGGCCGCTTCCAGGACTTCCTGCGCGACTGGCTTGCCGGCGACGTCGCCCTGCCGGGCGTCAAGGCCAAGCTGGCCGAATGGCTGGACGCCGAAGGTGGCCTGCGCGCCTGGGACATCTCCCGCGACGCGCCCTATTTCGGCTTCGAGATTCCCGGCGCGCCGGGCAAGTACTTCTACGTGTGGCTGGACGCGCCGATCGGCTACCTGTCCAGCTTCAGGAACCTGTGCGCGAAGACCGGCGACGATTTCGACGCGGTGCTGGCCGCCGGCAGCGACACCGAACTGCACCACTTCATCGGCAAGGACATCGTCAACTTCCATGGCCTGTTCTGGCCGTCGGTGCTGCACGGCGCCGGCCTGCGCGCGCCGACGAAACTGCACGTCAACGGCTACCTGACCGTGGATGGCGCCAAGATGAGCAAGTCGCGCGGCACCTTCGTCATGGCCCGCACCTACCTGGACGTAGGCCTGGCACCGGAAGCGCTGCGCTACTACTTCGCCGCCAAGTCCTCCGGCGGCGTGGACGACCTGGACCTGAACCTGGCCGACTTCACCGCGCGGGTGAACGCCGATCTGGTCGGCAAGTTCGTCAACCTCGCCAGCCGCTGCGCCGGGTTCATCAGCAAGCGCTTCGACGGCCGCCTGGCCGACGCGCTGCCGGACCCGGCCCAGTACGACCGCTTCGTCGCCGCGCTGGCGCCGGTGCGCGAGGCGTACGAGCGCAACGACCCGGCCGCCGCGATCCGCCTGACCATGGCGCTGGCCGACGAAGCCAACAAGTACATCGACGACACCAAGCCGTGGGTGATCGCCAAACAAGAAGGCGCCGATGCCGAACTGCAGGCCGTCTGCACCCAGGGCCTGAATCTGTTCCGCGTGCTGGTCGCCGCGCTCAAGCCGGTGCTGCCGGCCACCGCGCAGCAGGCCGAAGGCTTCCTCGATGCGCCGATGCACGGTTGGGACGACATCGCCCGGCCGCTCACCGCCCACACCATCGCCACCTACGTGGCGCTGTTCACCCGTATCGACCCCAAGATGATCGACGCCATGACCGACGCCTCCAAGGACACCCTCGCCGCCGCGCCCGCCGCCGACGCCAAGCCGGCCAAGGCCGAAAAGCCTGCGAAGGTCGAAGCGAAGGCGGAGGCCAAGGCCGAAGGGGAAGCGCCCGCGTACATCGGCATCGACGATTTCGCCAGGCTCGACCTGCGCATCGGCAAGGTGCTCGAATGCGGCTTCGTCGAAGGCTCGGACAAGCTGCTGCGTTTCCTGCTCGATGCCGGCGACCTCGGCCAGCGCCAGATCTTCTCCGGCATCCGCGGCAGCTACGGCGAGCCGGAAAAGCTGGTCGGCCGCAGCGTGGTGTTCATCGCCAACCTGGCGCCGCGCAAGATGCGCTTCGGCCTGAGCGAAGGCATGATCCTTTCGGCCGGCTTCGATGGCGGCGCGCTGGCCCTGCTCGACGCCGACAGCGGCGCGCAGCCGGGCATGCCGGTCCGCTGACACCAGCCGCCATGCGGCTGATGCCCCATGGCCTGCCCACGCAGACCATGGCCCCCGCTCCCCGCCCGCCATTCCCCCGCCGCTTCGCGGCCGCCCCCTTCACCTGAGGGGGCCCTATATCGGCACTGGAACAATGGAACTGGCGCTGTTCGATTTCGACCACACCATCACTGTCTGCGATACCTACAGCCGCTTCCTGCGGCGCGTGGCCACGCCCGAGCAGCGCGCGCAGGCCTGGTGGCGGGTCGGGCCGTGGCTGCTGGCCTTCCGCCTGAAGCTGATCTCGGCCGAGCGCATCCGCCGCCGGGTCACCGCGCAGGTGTTCACCGGCCGCCATGCCGGCGAGATCGCGCAGATGGCCGCCGACTACGCCCGCGAGCACCTGCCGGGCATGATGCGCCCGGAGATGCTGGAGCAGATCCAGTGGCACAAGGCGCAGGGGCATACCGTGGCGGTGGTCTCGGCCTCCATCGACCTGTACCTGCAGGCGTGGTGCGACGCGTGGGGCCTGCAGGTGATCTGCAACCGGCTGGAAGTGCAGGACAACCGCCTGACCGGCCGCTACGCCGACGGCGATTGCGGCCCGCGCAAGGTGGCGCATATCCGCCGGCTGTTCGATCTGGGTGCCTTCCGGCGCATCCACGCTTATGGCGACAGCCGCGAGGACAAGGCGATGCTGGCGCTGGCGCACGAGCGCTGGTACCGCGGCAAACTCGTCTCCTGACTCCCGCGCGACCGTACTCCACTCCACGCATGCAAGACACACGGCAAAAACTGATCGAACGCCTGGACCGGGTGCTGCCGCAGACCCAGTGCGGGCAATGCGGCTACGAGGGCTGCCGCCCGTACGCCGAAGCAATGGCGCGCGGCGAGGCGGGCATCGACCATTGCCCGCCCGGCGGCGATGCTGGCGCGCGCACGCTGGCACGCATCCTCGACGTGCCGGCGCGGCCCTTCGACCGCAGTCGCGGCGAGCACAAGCCGGCGCAGGTGGCGGTCATCATCGAGGCCGACTGCATCGGCTGCACCAAGTGCATCCAGGCCTGCCCGGTGGACGCCATCGTCGGCGGCGCGAAGTACATGCACACCGTGCTGGCCGACCTGTGCACCGGCTGCGAGCTGTGCATCCCGCCCTGCCCGGTGGACTGCATCGTGCTGGAGCCGACGCATCCCTAGAAGCGCCGGCGGCGGGCGCTGGCGCGCGGCGTGGCTCCCTGCATGCTGGCAGGAGCGCACTTCAGTGCGCGAAGGGGCTTTACCGGGAAGGCCCCTTCGCGCACTGAAGTGCGCTCCTACAAGTGCGCTCCTACGGCCCGTGCCGCGCTTAAGGCAGCCGCTGCAGCTCCCACGCGCGGTGGATGCGCGCATTGCGTTCGAAATCCGGACCGATGGTCTTGGCGCTGATCTCGCGGCAGCGTGCGAACTCGGCGATCGCGTTTTCTTCCAGCTTGAAGCGGCGGAAGTTGTTGGAGAAATACAGCACCCCGCCCGGCGCCAGCCGCGCCACCGCCGCGCGCAGCAGGCGCAGCTGCTCGCGCTGCACGTCGAAGTCCTCGGCGCGCGCGGAATTGGAGAAGGTCGGCGGGTCGCAGAAGATCACATCGAACTGACCCCGTTCGGCCTCCAGCCACTGGATCGCATCGGCCTGCACCAGCTGGTGGCGGCTGCCGCCCATGCCGTTCAGGGCCAGGTTGTCGGCGCACCACTGCAGGTAGGTGCCGGACAGATCGACGCTGGTGGTCGAGGCCGCGCCGGCCACCGCTGCTTCCACGCTGGCCACGCCGGTGTAGCAGAACAGGTTGAGGAAACGCTTGCCGCGCGCCTGTTCGGCCATGTGCCGGCGCAGCGGGCGGTGGTCCAGGAACAGGCCGGTGTCCAGGTAATCGAACAGATTCACCCGCAGCAGCGCTTCGTTCTCGCGCACCAGGATGAACTCGCCGCGCTGTTCGAAGCGGCCATACTTGCTGCCGCCCTTGCCACGCTCGCGCGATTTCAGCGCCACCTGCTCGGCCGGTACCTCGAACACCTCGCGCGCGGCGGCCAGCAGTTCGTTGCGGCGGCGGCGCACGTCGGCATCGGGAATGGCGGCCGGCGCGGCATATTCCTGCACGTGCAGGAAAGTGCGGCGCTTGCCGCCGTCCTCCTGGTAGACGTCGATGGCCGCCGCGTACTCCGGCAGATCGGCATCGTAGGCGCGGAAGCAGCTCACGTTCTCCCGCGCACGCCAGCTCTTGAACTTCTTCAGGTTCTTGCGCAGGCGGTTGGCCACCATCTGCGCGCCCTCGCTGAGCTCGCGCGGCCGGCCATCGTCCGCGCGACCGGCCACCGCGATGGGATCGCAGACGATCAGCGTGCACTCGATGGCGCCGTTGAACAGCTGGTAGGTCCTGCGCGCGCGCAGGCCGGTAGCGAAGGCCAGTTCGGCATTGCCGCACAGCAGGCTGGCGCGCCATTGCGGCACCGCCTGCTTGAGCGCGTCGCCGAGACGACGGTACAGCGCGGCGTCGGCGGCCAGGCGTTCGTCGTAGGGCGGATTGCAGACCACGCAGCCGGTTTCCTGCGGCGGCACCTGCACATCGGCCACGTCGCGCACGCCGAACCAGATCGCTTCGCCGACGCCGGCCTCCTCCGCGTTCTGTTTTGCCGCGCGGATCGCCTGCGGGTCGAGGTCGCTGCCGTGGATGACCTGTTTCAGCGCGGCGCGGCCGATGCGCTCGCGCTCGCGCGCTTCGGCGGTCAGTTCGCGCCACTGCACCTGGTCGAAGCCGCGCCAGCGGCTGGGCGGAAGGCTGCCATGGCGCTGCAGGCCGGGGGCCACGTCGGCCGCCATCAGCGCGCCTTCGATCAACAGGGTGCCGCCGCCGCACATCGGGTCGAGCAGGCCACCACCTTCGGCATGGATCTTCGGCCAGCCGGCGCGCAGCAGCACCGCGGCCGCGAGGTTTTCCTTCAGCGGCGCGTCGTTCTGCGCCAGCCGCCAGCCACGCTTGTGCAGCGAACCGCCACCGAGGTCGATGGAGATCGTGGCTCGCCCCTTGCGCAGCGACAGGTTGATGCGCACATCCGGCAACTCGACGTTCACCGACGGCCGCTCCAGGCCTTCCCCGCGCAGGCGGTCCACCACCGCATCCTTGATCCGCTGCGCCGCGAAGCGCGCGTGGGTGATGGCGGTACCAGAGACATGCGCATCGACCGCCAGCGTCAGCTCGGCATCGAGATGGTCTTCCCACGGCATCGCCAGCACGCCGTGGTACAGCGCGGTCTCGTCGGGACAGTCGAATTCGGTCAGCGGCCACAGCACGCGGCTGGCCAGGCGCGACCACAGCACCACGCGCTGCGCGTCGCGCAGTTCTCCTTCGGCATTGACCCCGGCGATGGTGGCGGTGGCCCTGGACAGGCCCAGCGCCAGCAGTTCGTCGGCCAGGAGGTACTCCAGGCCCTTGGCGCAGGAAACGAAGAATTTCACGGGGTGACGATCACAGAAGGCGGGCGCGATGCCGGGGCGCGTATTGTACGTGGCCGGCCCTGCCGTGCCCGGCGGACATTGCCGATGCAGCCCCCCGCGTGGCGTTGCCCCGCCCTACAGTGTCTGCAGCAGGGCCTCGAATTCCCGCGTCGAGGCCTGGACATGGTTCTCCAGTCGATGGCCGTCGTCGACCAGCAGCAGGCGCGCGGCGCGGGCCTGCGCCCAGTCGATGACCGCGGCGGGCGGAATCAGCTCGTCGCGCCAGGCATGGACCACGCTGGTCGGCACCGGCGCCGCGTCCAGCGCCGGCATCGGTCCCATCTTCGTTGGCGGCACCATCAGGAACAGCCCGCGCACCGGTACGTGCAGCGAGGCGATGGCAGAGATATAGGCACCCAGGCTGGAACCGGCCAGCACCACCGGGCCGCGCGCGGCGGCCTCGCCGGCCAGGCGGATCAGGCGTTGCAGGCGCCCGGGCACGTCGCCCACCTCGCTGATGTCGCGACGGGCATCCAGATCGGTGTAGTCCGGGCGCTCATGGGTCCAGCCCAGGCGCTGCGCCACGTCGGCCAGCGCGGTGACCTTGGTCGCCTCGGGACCGCTCTCGAAACCGTGGGAAAGAATGCAATGGCCGCGGCTCATCGGACACCGTGAAACGAAGCGGAACGGGGCGGCAATGCTAGCATCCGCCGATGCACGCGATGCCCGCCATCCACCTCGAGCCCCTGCCCTACGAGCCGCTGCTGCCGCTGCGCGAGCCGGTGGCGATCGACCTGGTGGTGATCCACTGCACCGAGCTGCCGGACCTGGCGATGGCGCGCGAATACGGCGAGCGCGTGCTCTACGACAGCGGCACCGGCAACAGCGGCCACTACTACATCGATCGCGACGGCAGCATCCACCAGTACGTCGCGCCCGAGCGCAGCGCCCACCACGTACGCGGCATCAACCCGCGCGCGCTCGGCATCGAACTGGTCAACACCGGCCGCTATCCCGACTGGCTGGATTCCCGCCACCAGGCGATGGATGAGCCGTATCCGCAGGCGCAGATCGCCGCGCTGGTCGCGCTGCTGCGCTGGCTGCCGCAGCGCCTGCCGGCACTGCGCTGGGTCGCCGGCCACGAGGACCTGGATACCGAACAGGTGGCGGCCAGCGACGCCCCATCGCTCAAGGTGCCGCGCAAGCGTGATCCGGGGCCTCGGTTCCCGTGGGACGACGTGCTGGCCGCCATCCCGCTGCAACGCCTGCCGGAGCACCCGTAGCGGCGGCGTCAACTGCTCCTGCGGCTGCGGCTACGACCGCTCCACCGGGCGCGAGGGATCGGACGACCAGCCGCTCCACGAATCGGCGAATACCCGCGCGCCAGGCAGGCCGGCGATCTCGAAAGCCAGCAGCAGATGGCAGGCGGTGACGCCGGAGCCGCACATCATCACTGCCTCGCCCGGCGCACGCGCACCCAGCAGCGGTTCCAGTTCGGCACGCAGCTCCGCGGCGGGTCGGAACCGGCCATCGCGCAGGTTGAGCGCGAACGGGCGGTTGAGCGCACCGGGCACATGGCCGGCAACGCGGTCCAGCGGCTCGACCTCCCCGCGATAGCGCTCGCCGGCGCGCGCGTCGATCAGCCAGCCCGGCGCCTGCGCCAGGCGCGCGGCGATTTCGTCGGCACTGGCGACCTGGTCCAGATCGAAGCGCCCCGGATACGGCGGCAGCGGCGGCACCTGCGTCTCATCGGCCACCAGCGGCTGCCCGGCGGCCTGCCATGCCACCAGCCCGCCATCGAGCACCGCGACCTTGCGGTGGCCGATCAGCCGCAGCAGCCACCACAGCCGCGCCGCCGCCATGCTGCCATCGCCGGCGTCGTAGACCACCACCTGCGTGTCCGGGCCGATGCCCCAGCGCCCCAGCGTGGCGGCGAAGGCATCGCTGTCCGGCAGCGGATGACGGCCGTGGCCCTGCCGCGACAGGTCGGAAAGATCGCGGTTGAGATCGGCGTACACCGCGCCGGGCAGATGCCCCGCCGCGTACTGTGCCGCGCCGGACTGTGGATCGGCCAGCGAGAAGCGCGCGTCCACCAGCCGCGTGGCGGTGCTGGCGGTGGCGCGCGCATCGACCAGGCGCGGCGATGTGGAGGCAAGGACTGCGGCAAGCGAGGCCGCGTCCACCAGCGTGGTCCACGGCGGGTCGATGGCATTCATGGGGTCTGCTCCAGTCGGCGACGCAGGTTGTAGAGGATGGCCGCGGTCGCGCCCCAGATGCGCTGGCCCGGCCAGGTGTATTCGAGTACGTGGCGGACGCGGCCGCGGTGGTCGATCTCGACCTGGCGCAGGTTGTCCGGATCCATCAGGAAATCCAGCGGCACCTCGAACACTTCGGCCACTTCCGACGGCTCCGGCACCGGCACGAACGCCGGGTCGATCACCGCCACCACCGGCGTGACGCGGAAGCTGGAAATGGTGACGAACGGATCGAGATAACCCAGCGCCTGCACCCGCTCATGCGGCAGCGCGATCTCCTCGCCACTCTCGCGCAGCGCCGCCGCCACCGGGTTGCGGTCGCCCGGCTCGATGCGCCCGCCGGGAAAGCCGACCTGGCCGCCATGGTTGCGCAGCGTCTCGGTGCGGCGGGTAAGCAGCACCTGCACGCCCTGCGGGCGCGGCACCAGCCCGGCCAGCACCGCCGCCTCGGCCGGCGGGCCGGGCGGCAGCAGGTCAGCCAGTTCGCTGTAGTTCCAGCCCTTGTCGGTAGGCGCGGTGGCCAGCGGATTCAACGCGCGCAGCAGGCGCTCATGGCCCGGCAGCGCGGCGGCCAGCGAGCCGGCTTCCAGCGCGCGCGCCGGCAACACGTCCCGCATCAGGTGCTGGCGGTGCTGCTCGCTCATGCGCATCCAGCCGGCGATCTCGTCGCCCGTGCGCAGGCAGCCGCGGCAGCGGCCGGCGCCATCCAGCGAGCAGATTCCGATGCAGGGACTGGAAATGGCACGGCGTACGGCATCCATCGGTCACGACACTCCCAAGCCTACTGCAATCGTCCCCGACGCGATGGCGCCGCATGGACGGGCCTGTCGCCATGGAACGGCCGGCCGCACAAACGAAAAACGCGCCGGTGGAGGCCACCGGCGCGTCGTTCCGTCACTTGCTGGTTACTTGACGCTGACCAGCTTGATTTCGAACTGCACGGCCACGTTCGGCGGGAACGGGGTGCGCGGATCGGCGCCGTAGGCCTTCTCCGGCGGCAGGGTGACTTCCCACTTGGCGCCGGTCGGCATCTGCAGCAGGGTCTCGCGCATGGCCGCCATTTCAACTTCGCTGACCTTGATCGACGGGATCTGCTGGGCCGGGCGGGCCTCCTGCGGACGCTGGCCATACGGGAACGGACCGGCCACTTCCAGCGCGACGGTGCTGGCCTGGGTCGGCTTGGCGCCGGCGCCGGCTTCGATCACGCGGTACTGCACGCCGCTGGGCAGGGTCTGCACGCCGGCCTTGGCCTTGTTGGCGGCCATGAACTGGTCGCTGCGGGTCTTGTTCTCGGAAGCGGCCTTCTCGTACTCGGCCTTGGCGGCTTCGGCACGACCCTGCTCGCGGCGCTGGAACGCCTCGACAGCCGGCTTCAGCTGGTCGCTGGTGATCGCCGGCTGCTTCTTCGCATAGGCGTCCTGCAGGCCCTTGACCACCGAGGCGATGTCCAGCTGTTCGCCGCGGCCGGTGAGCTCGGCCAGGTTGTTGCCGTAGTCGTATCCGAAGTAGTAGCTCAGCTTGCCCTTCTCGGACGAAATGTCCTGGGCGATTGCAGTGCCGGTGAGGGCCAGAGCGGCCACGGCGACCGCGATAGAACGCAACTTCATCAAACAGTTCTCCAGGAAAGATGTCTCAGGGCAACCATGCCGCTAGAGGCGACGGGTTAGGATAGCCGCCACAACGGCGGACCGCCACTGACGACAAGGGCTTCTGACCAACGGTCGTGGCCGGAGTTCCCCGATTACTTTTTCTTAACTTTTTCCTGGAGTCCGCATGTCCGACGCACCGGTTTCGATCAGCACCCGTGATGGCGTCCGCACCCTCACCGTGCAGCGCCCGGAAAAACTCAACGCGCTCAACCGCCAGACCCTGGAAGCGCTGGACGCGGCCTTCGCCGAGGCCGCCCAGGCCGGCGACGTGCGGGTGGTGGTCCTGACCGGTGCCGGCGCCAAGGCCTTCGTGGCCGGGGCCGACATCGCCGAGATGAACAGCCTCACACCGGTGCAGGGGCGCGATTTCTCCCTGCTGGGCCAGCGCCTGATGCGGCGCATCGAGCGCCTGCCCAAGCCGGTGATCGCCATGGTGAATGGTTTCGCCCTGGGCGGCGGCCTGGAACTGGCGATGGCCTGCCACCTGCGCATCGCCGCCGACAGCGCCAAGGTCGGCCAGCCAGAGATCAACCTCGGCCTGATCCCGGGCTTCGGCGGCACCCAGCGCCTGCTGCGCCTGGCCGGCCGTGCAGCGGCACTGGAGCTGTGCCTGCTGGGCGCGCCGATCGACGCCGCCCGCGCCCAGCAGCTGGGCATCGTCAACCGCGTGGTGCCGGCCGCCGAACTGGAGGCGGAAACGCTGAAGATCGCCACGCAGCTGGCGAACGCCGCACCGCTGGCGCTGCGCGGCACCCTCGACGCGGTCAACGTCGGCGGCGAATGCGCCATCGAAGAAGGCCTGGAGTACGAAAGCGCCCAGTTCGGGCTGATGTTCTCCACCCAGGACATGCGCGAAGGCACCAGCGCCTTCCTCGAACGCCGCAAGCCGGAATTCCGCAACTGCTGATCTACGCCGCGATGCCCGTTCCCTCCATATCCCCCCTCCTGCTGTTGCAGCACGTGCTGGACGACGATCTGGACGCCGCGCTGGATGCCGGCCTGATGGACTACGTGCCCCAGCCCGGCGACGCGACGCTGGACCCGCGGCAGCCGGACCTGCCACGACTGCTGGCACAGGCGCAGCAGCGCCTGCGCGGCGCCTGGGCGGCGCGCGAACGCCATCGCGCCCGCAGCGTGCGCCTGGCGCGCCGCGCGGCCGAACGCGAGGCACGGCGCGCGCCGCCGCCGGCTCCCGACCGCAAGCCCGCCCTGCCCCCGGCCGCGGCGGCCATCCTGGCCCGCGCCCAGGCGAAAGCCAGGAACGAGTGAAGAGGATCGAGTGAAAGCAAAGGCCGAAACAAAAGCGGGCGCCAAAGCAGCGAAAAACGTGAAGAAACAGCGCTCTTCTCCCGTTCCTCGTTCCTCTCCGCTCGTTCCTGTTTCCAAACGCATGACCCGCGAGCAGGTGCGGGAGATGTTCACGCGCCTGCGCGAACTGAATCCGCATCCGACCACCGAACTGGAATACAGCACGCCGTTCGAGCTGCTGGTGGCGGTGACGCTGTCGGCGCAGGCCACCGACGTGGGCGTGAACAAGGCCACGCGCAAGCTGTTTCCGGTGGCCAACACCGCGCAGGCCATCCTTGCCCTGGGCGAGGATGGCCTGAAGCCGTACATCTCCACCATCGGCCTGTTCAACGCCAAGGCGAAGAACGTGATCGCCGCCTGCGCGATCCTGGTCGAAAAACATGGCGGTGAGGTGCCGGCCGACCGCGCCGCGCTCGAAGCCCTGCCCGGGGTCGGCCGCAAGACCGCCAACGTGGTGCTCAACACCGCCTTCGGCGAACCGACCATGGCGGTGGACACGCACATCTTCCGCGTCTCCAACCGCACCGGCCTGGCGCCGGGCAAGGATGTGCGCGCGGTGGAGGACGGGCTGTTGAAGGTGATTCCCGAAGAATTTCTGCAGGATGCGCATCACTGGTTGATCCTGCACGGCCGTTATGTGTGCAAGGCACGCAAACCGGACTGCGCACAGTGCGTGATCCGCGACCTGTGTCATTACAAGGAAAAGACCGCTGCCTGACGCGTCGGCACTGCCTGCCGCAGGCGCGGCTTCGACACAATGGCGCCGATCCGCCACTACGGGCCGGCGCGCAAACCGGATTGCCCACACACAGTGCGTGATCCGCGACCTGTGTCATTACAAGGACAAAACCGTCGCCTGATGCGGCGGCATGGCCAGCCGCGGACGCGGCATCGACCCCGATGGCGCCGATCCGTCGCTGCGGGCCGGCGCGCAAACCGGACTGCCCACAATGTGATCCGCGACCTGCGCCGTTACCGCGCTCCCGGCCTTCCGCAGGGGCGGCGATGGTGAAACGAAGACGGCGGGCCGAAGCCCGCCGTCGCATGCATCACACCGGGGAACGGAACCTTAGAACTTCAGGTCGCCCCAGATGCCCAGTTCCTTGGTCTTGGTCTGCGACGGGCTGGCCAGCGAACCCACGGTGGCATCGGTGTCCTTGTACACCGCGGCCAGCTTGAAGTTCTTCAGCACCGGGTACTCGACGCCGACGTTCCAGTATTTGTCCTCGCGGAACGGGTTGAGCGTCTTGCTGGTGTCGGTGTTGTCATAGCGGCCGAACACGCTGACGTCGCCGTTGGCGGTCTGCGCCAGGCGCACGCTGCTCCACAGCGACCAACCGGTGGCCTTGTCGCTGACCGGCGAGGCGACGGTCTGCTGCACCTGGCTCAGGTTCTTGGCGGTGAAATATTCGCCACCCAGGCGGAACACCGGGCCGGCATAGGCGACCATCACGTCGCCGCGGCTGTAACGCTTCTCGGCGCTGTTGGTCTGCTTGTCCTGGCCGAGGTAGCCGCTGTAGCCGCCCAGGGCGACCGCGAATTCCGGGGTGATTTCCCATGCCAGGCGGCCTTCCACGTCCACGCCCTTGCTGCGGCTCGGGTTCTTGTAGCCGGCACCGTTGACCACGGACACGGCGTAGTTGATGCCCTGGCCCAGGTCGCCGCTGGCGTGCACGCCCCAGTCGGCCGAGTTGGCGTACTTCAGGCGGTCGGTCAGGGTGTTCTCGACATAGCGCATGCCGTAGTACTTCTCGACATAGCCGGTCCACGGCATGCCCGCCGCACCGATCTTCAGCACGAAGGCCGGATCGAACGTGCCCTGCACGTAGGCGTTCTTGACGAACAGTTCGGTGTTGCCGATGGCCGAGCTGTACTGGAAGTCGGTGGTCAGGTTGGCCGACCAGATGTCATTGAACTTGTGGTCGACGGTCAGGTAGAAGCGCTTGACATCGAAGCCGGTGCCGGTGGCGTCGGTCTTCTTGCCGTTGGTCTTCTGGTCGATGCTGCTGACATCGAAGAACATGCGGCCGCCGATCTTGTTGTCGTTGACCAGCTTGGCCAGCTTGTCGACGCTGGTCTGCGTCTTCTGCGCGCCTTCCAGAGCCTGCGCCTGGGTGACGTTCACTTCCGACTGCGCGTCGGACTGGGCCTGCAGCGATTCGGACTGGGTCTGCAACTGCTGCACCTGCGCCTGCAGGGCGGCGATCTGCGCCTGCAACTGTTCGATCTGCGCGGGAGTCACGGCGGGGCCGGCGGCGAAGGCCGGCGCCGAGGCCAGGCCGAGGCTGGCGGCGACTGCCAGGGCGAGCGAATGGGAACGCATCGGGGATCTCTCCAAGGGATGTGGAAGGGCTTCAGGTGGACGCCCGCCCAGCACGATCGCCGGACAAGCGTTTTGCGAAGATTCCGTTAACCACATGACAGCAATGCGACAACGCGATGACGTTGTGGCGACAGCGGCGAAAGGGCGCGACTGTCATCGAATCGTCATCGCCGGGTCGCAAAAGATTCATGGTCAGCCCCTGCAATAGCGGTCTGCCGGCCAGCGCCGGTCACCATTACCCTCAGGAGCCACACCGCGATGTCTTCCTTCAAACTCCGCCTGCTCACCGGCGCCGCCATTGCCTCGTTCGCCCTGGCCGCGCAGGCCGCCGATATCACGGGCGCAGGTGCGTCGTTCGTCTTCCCGGTGATGTCCAAGTGGTCGGCCGACTACGCCACCGCCACCGGCAACAAGGTCAACTACCAGTCCATCGGTTCGGGCGGCGGCATCGCCCAGATCAAGGCCGGCACCGTCGACTTCGGTTCGTCCGATGCGCCGCTGAAGTCCGAAGACCTGGCGTCCTCGGGCCTGGCGCAGTTCCCGTCGGTGATCGGCGGCGTGGTGCCGGTGGCCAACGTGCCGGGCCTGCAGCCGGGCGCGCTGAAGCTGGATGGCCCGACCCTGGCCAACATCTTCCTGGGCAAGATCAGCAAGTGGAACGATCCGGCCATCGTCGCGCTGAACGCCGGCCTGGCCCTGCCCGACCTGAAGATCACCGTCGTGCACCGCTCGGATGGTTCGGGCACCAGCTTCAACTACACCAACTACCTGTCCAAGGTCAGCGCCGACTGGAAGAGCCAGGTCGGCGAAGGCACCACGGTGCAGTGGCCGGTCGGCATCGGCGGCAAGGGCAACGAAGGCGTCGCCGCCTACGTCAAGCAGATCCGCGGTGGCGTCGGCTATGTCGAGCTGGCCTATGCGCTGCAGAACCGCCTGGCCTATGCGCAGATGAAGAACGCCGCCGGCCGCTTCGTGCAGCCGGGCGACGAGACCTTCGCCGCCGCGGCCGCCAGCGCCGACTGGGCCAACGCCCGCGACTTCAACCTGGTGATCACCAACGCCCCGGGCGCCAATGCCTGGCCGATCACCGCCACCAACTTCATCCTGGTGCGCAAGCGTTCCAAGGCGGGCAGCCTGAAGAACACCACCGACTTCTTCCGCTGGGTCTACAGCAGCGGCAAGAACCAGGCCAAGTCGCTGGACTACGTCCCGCTGCCGGACACCCTGGTCCGCCAGATCGAGACCTACTGGAACCAGCAGAACCTGAAGTAATCAGGCAAAGAGCCGGCGGGTCCCTCTCCCTCGTCGCCTCGGGCGCGGATCAAGTGATCCGCGCCTTTTTTTATTGGAACGGGAAGCGGGAACGGGGAAGCGCGAAGTGATGGTGCGCCCGGGGCGTCGACCTGTGGAACGCGGCATGTCCGCGATTCGAGGCTCCTGCGAAGCCCCCCTTTCCCGCTCCCGCCTCCCCTTCCCCGCCCGATGTAATCAGGCTGTAACAAAAACATCATTTCATAGCCGCATCCGCCGGCGACGCCGGCACTTCTCCCGCCATGGAGCTCCCATGAAACTGCACACGACCGGCCTTGCCGCCCTTTCCCTGGCCATCGCGCTGGGCCTGTCGGCCTGCGGCGGCAAGAGCGATTCCGCCGCTTCCAGCCCGGAGTCCACCACGGCATCGGCACCGGCCGCCGGTGACAAGGTCGCCGCCGAGATCTCCGGCGCCGGCGCCTCGTTCATCTTCCCGCTGGTCTCCAAGTGGTCGGCCGACTACAACGCCGCCACCGGCGCGAAGATCAACTACCAGTCCATCGGCTCGGGCGGCGGCATCGCCCAGATCAAGGCCGGCACCGTCGACTTCGGCTCGTCCGACAAGCCGCTTTCCTCCGAGGAACTGGCCCAGGCCGGCCTGGGCCAGTTTCCGTCGGCCATCGGCGGCGTGGTGCCGGTGGTGAACCTGGAAGGCATCCAGCCGGGCCAGCTGCGCCTGAGCGGCGCGCTGCTCGCCGACATCTTCCTGGGCAAGATCAAGACCTGGAACGACAAGGCCATTGCCGCCGCCAACCCGGGCGTGACCCTGCCCGACACCAAGATCACCCTGGTGCACCGCTCCGACGGTTCGGGTACCACCTTCAACTTCTCCAACTACCTGTCCAAGGTCAGCGGCGAGTGGAAGGACAAGGTCGGCGAAGGCACCTCGGTGCAGTGGCCGGACGGCGTCGGCGGCAAGGGCAACGAAGGCGTTGCGTCCTATGTGCAGCAGATCAAGGGCGCGCTCGGCTATGTCGAGCTGGCCTATGCGCTGCAGAACGGCATGCCGTATGCGTCGATGCAGAACGCCGCCGGCAACTGGGTGCAGCCGACCGCCGAGACCTTCGCCGCCGCTGCCGCCAGCGCCGACTGGGCCAATGCCAAGGACTTCAACCTGGTCATCACCAATGCCCCGGGCGAACAGGCGTGGCCGATCACCGCGACCAACTTCATGCTGATGCACAAGCAGCCCAAGGACGCCAAGCGCAACCAGGACACGCTGGCCTTCTTCAAGTGGGCGTTCGAGAACGGCCGGCAACAGGCCAACGACCTGCACTACGTGCCGCTGCCGGCCGAACTGGTGACGCAGATCGAGGGCTACTGGGCCAGCGAGTTCAAGTGACCGGGACCCCGTGAGAGGACGCCGCGCCCGCCGGGCGCGGCGCTCCGCACCGCCTCCCGCCGCCCTCCCCCACAGGCCATGCCGCTGCCATGAATGCCACCGCATCGTCCCTCGCACCGCCCACCTCGCGCGACCTGCGCGACGCCCGCAACGACCGCCTGTTCCGCGGGTTCCTGATCGTCACCGTCGTACTGGTGCTCACCGCACTGGCCTGCGCCGCGCTGTCGATGCTGTGGGGCGGACGCCATGCCCTGCAGGAGCAGGGGCTGAGCTTCTTCTACACCGCCGACTGGAATCCGGTCGAGAACCGGTTCGGCGCGCTGGCGCCGATCTACGGCACCCTCGTCACCGCCGTCATCGCCATGCTGATCGCCGTGCCGGTCAGTTTCGGCATCGCCTTCTTCCTGACCGAAGTCGCCCCGCGCTGGCTGCGCGGCCCGGTCGGCACCGCCATCGAACTGCTGGCCGGCATCCCGTCGATCATCTACGGCATGTGGGGCCTGTTCGTGCTGGTGCCGGTGATGACCGAATACGTCACCCCGTTCCTCAACGACTATCTGGGCGAGCTGCCGGTCATTGGCCCGCTGTTCCAGGGCCCGCCACTGGGCATCGGCATGCTCACCGCCGGCTTCGTGCTGGCAATCATGGTGATCCCCTTCATCTCCTCGGTGATGCGCGAAGTGTTCCTCACCGTGCCGACCCGGCTGAAGGAATCGGCCTACGCGCTGGGCTCGACCAAGTGGGAAGTGAGCTGGGACATCGTCCTGCCCTATACCCGCTCGGCGGTGATCGGCGGCGTGTTCCTCGGCCTCGGCCGCGCCCTTGGCGAAACCATGGCGGTGGCCTTCGTGATCGGCAACAGCGTGCGCCTGACACCCTCGCTGCTGGAGCCGGGCACCACCATCGCCGCACTGATCGCCAACGATTTCGGCGAAGCCACCGAGACCTACCGCTCGGCCCTGCTGCTGCTCGGCTTCGTGCTGTTCATCGTCACCTTCGTGGTACTCGCCATCGCCCGCCTGATGCTGCTGCGCCTGTCCCGCAAGGAGGGCAACTGATGTCCGCCACCATGAAAACCAGTGAGGCGCTGTACCTGCGCCGCCGCCTCGTCAACGGCGCCGCGCTGCTGATGGCCTGCGCCACCGCCGCGTTCGGCCTGCTGTTCCTGGGCTGGATCCTGTGGACCCTGCTGTCCAAGGGCCTGCCGGGCATCAACCTGGACCTGTTCACCAAAATGACGCCGCCGCCGATGCAGGAAGGCGGCCTGCTCAACGCCTTCTTCGGCAGCGCGGTGATGTGCGCCCTGGCCATCGCCATCGGCACGCCGCTGGGCGTGGCCGCCGGCACCTGGCTGGCCGAGTACGGCAATGCGCGCAAGGCCGGCACGGTGGTGCGCTTCGTCAACGACATCCTGCTGTCGGCGCCGTCGATCGTGCTCGGCCTGTTCGTCTACACCCTGTACGTGATGCAGACCGGCGGCAACTTCTCCGCGTTCGCCGGCGCCTTGTCGCTGGCCTTCATCGTGCTGCCGGTGGTGATCCGCACCACCGACGAGATGCTGCGGCTGGTGCCGGTGCAGATGCGCGAAGCGGCGCTGGCGCTGGGCGTGCCGCAGTGGAAGGTGATCGTGCAGGTGCTGTACCGCAGCGCCATGGCCGGCATCGTCACCGGCATCCTGCTCGCTCTGGCAAGAATCAGCGGCGAGACCGCGCCGCTGCTGTTCACCGCCTTCGGCAACCAGTACTGGAACAGCAACGTGTTCCAGCCGATGGCCTCGGTGCCGGTGGTGATGAACCAGTTCGCCGGCAGCCCCTACGAATCGTGGCAGGTGCTGGCCTGGGCCGGCGCGCTGGTGCTGACCCTGTTCGTGCTGCTGGTCAGCCTCTCCGCGCGCGGCCTGCTGCTGCGCAACCGCATCTCCAACGACTGACTTCCTTCCATGGACCTGCCCATGAACGACCTCACCAATGCCGTGCCGATGCAGCGCATCGCCGTGCCTACCGCGCACCAGGACCTGCAGACGCCGGCACCGGTCAAGCTCGCCGCGCGCGGCCTGGACTTCTACTACGGCCAGTTCCACGCGTTGAAGAACATCAGCCTGGAAATCCCGGAAAAGCGCGTCACCGCGCTGATCGGCCCCTCCGGTTGCGGCAAGTCGACACTGCTGCGCATCTTCAACCGCATCTATGCGCTGTACCCAAAGCTGGAAGCCCGCGGCGAAGTGCTGCTGGACGGCGAGAACATCCTCTCGCCGAAGTACCCGATGAACCGCCTGCGCTCCAAGGTCGGCATGGTGTTCCAGAAGCCGGTGCCGTTCCCGATGACCATCTTCGAGAACGTCGCCTACGGCATCCGCCACCACGAGAAGCTGTCCAAGGCCGACATGACCGACCGCGTCGAGCAGGCGCTGCGCCAGGGCGCGCTGTGGGACGAGGTGAAGGACAAGTTGAACCAGAGCGCGCTGGGCCTGTCCGGCGGCCAGCAGCAGCGCCTGTGCATCGCCCGCGCGGTGGCGCTCAAGCCCGATGTGCTGCTGCTGGACGAACCGACCTCGGCGCTGGACCCGATCTCCACCAGCCGCATCGAGCAGCTGGTCGAGGAACTGAAGAACGACTACACCATCGCCATCGTCACCCACAACATGCAGCAGGCCGCGCGCGTGTCCGACTACACGGCCTTCATGTACCTGGGCGACCTGATCGAGCACGACCGCACCGACGTGATCTTCTCCAATCCGTCCCGGCAGCAGACCGAGGACTACATCACCGGCAGGTTCGGCTGATCTCCGCTCCGCCCTCCCCCCATGACGCCAGCCGGGCATGGCCCGGCCCTACATGATGGAATCACCATGAATCTTCCCAACGACCACATCGTCAAGAGCTACGACGAAGAACAGCACCGGCTGGTGGCCGAGATCGTGCGCATGGGCGAGATGTCCGTCGCCCAGCTCGAGGCCGCGCTGGACGTGATCGAGCGCCGCGACGAGAACGCCGCGCGCCGCATCATCGCCAATGACGAAGCCATCGACGCGCTGGAACAGCAGATCAGCCACGACGTGATGCGTCTGGCCCTGCGCGGCCCGATGGCGCGCGATCTGCGCGAGATCCTCGCCGGCCTGCGCATCCCGGCCGACATCGAGCGCATCGGCGACTACGCCGCCAACGTCGCCAAGCGTTCCATCGCCCTGGCCACGGTGCCGCCGATGCCGCAGATCCAGGGCCTGCGCGCCCTCGGCCGGCTCGCCGCGCAGCAGGTGCGGCGCTCCCTGGAGGCCTATCGCGACAACGACGCCGATGCCGCGCTGGCGCTGCGCCAGGACGACGCCCGGCTGGACGCGCAGTACACCGCGCTGTTCCGCGAACTGCTCACCTACATGATGGAAGACCCGCGCAACATCACCCCCTGCACGCACCTGCTGTTCATGGCCAAGAACCTGGAGCGCATCGGCGACCACGCCACCAACATCGCCGAGAACGTCTGGTTCCTGGTGCACGGCGACGCGCCGCTGCCGCCGCGCGAGAAGCGCGACGAGACCAGCACGGTCGACCACACCTGAAAACGAAGACGCCGGGCATCGCCCGGCGTCTTTTCTTTCCGATATCGGTTGCGCCGCGCCTCACCCCAGCCGCTGCCGCACCGCCTCGAACAGCGCCACGCCGGTGGCCACCGACACGTTGAGGCTTTCCACGTCACCCGGCATCGGGATGCGCACCAGTCCGTCGCAGGTCTCGCGGGTCAGGCGGCGCAGGCCGTCGGACTCCCCGCCCATCACCAGCGCGACGTTGCCGCGCAGGTCCAGCTGGTGGATGGTCTGCTCGGCTTCGCCGGCCAGTCCGTACAGCCATACGCCCTGCTTCTGCAGGTCCTTCAGGCAACGCGCCAGGTTGGTCACCGCCACCACCGGGATGCGGTCGGCCGCGCCGGCGCTGGTCTTGCGCACGGTGGCGTTGACCGGCGCGCTCTTGTCCTTGGGGATCACCACCGCGGTGACGCCGGCGGCAGCGGCGCTGCGCAGGCAGGCGCCGAGGTTGTGCGGGTCCTGCACCTCGTCCAGCACCAGCAGCAGCGCCTTGCCTCCGGCGGCCTCGACCAGCCCTTCCAGCTCGTTCTCGCCCCACAGCTTCGCGGCGGCATAGCGCGCGACCACGCCCTGATGGCGGACCTGCCCGGCCACGCCGCCCAGCGCCTGCGCGCCCACGCGGCGCACGTCGATACCCTTGCGCCGCGCGTTCTCCTCGATCTCGACCAGCCGCGCGTTCTTGCTGCCGGCCTCGATCAGCACCTCGCGGACGTTGTCCGGGTCCTTTTCGATCGACGAAGCCACGGCATTGACGCCGACGATCCACTGGTTCTGCTTGCTCATTGCGACCGCGCGAGGGGGGTTGGGCGCGTAATGGTAGTGCATCGGCCCCGCCGGCACCGGTGCCGGCTGAACGGACGCCCGGCGGCGGAAGCGGATTAACGATCGTTAATCCACCCCTGCGGCGGACCTAACAAGGCCGCTTCCATCATCGGAACCGCTGGGGCGACCCTGCCGACAGACACCGCCGCCCGGCTCCACCGACAGAACAGGAGCACGATCATGACCGGCAACAGGAACTCCACGACAAGGGCCTGGGCCGTACTGCTGCTGGCGGGCGCGCTGTCCGCCACCACGGCCGTCGCCGCCCAGGAGCACGAACACGAGCGCGGCGGGCACCCGCCGGTGGCCGGACGCGCGCATGCGCCCGAAGCCTTCCACGGCCCCCGCGCGTACCATCCGATCAGCCCGCCGACGGGCTGGGACCACCGCCCGGAGCGGATCGACCCGGACCATTTCAACCACAATTTCCGCGCCCATCGCCGCTATGTCATCGGGCCCTACCTGCCGCCGCGGGGCTGGGTGGAACGCACCTGGTATTTCGGCGACCTGCTGCCGGCAGCGTTCTTCGCGCCGGAGTACCGCCTGGCCGACTACTGGCTGTTCGACCTGGAAACCCCGCCGGTCGGCTACGAATGGGTGCGCTATGGCCATGACGCGCTGCTGGTGAACCTGGCCAGCGGGCGCGTGGAGCAGACCGTCTACGGCCTGTTCTGATCCTGCGCGCGGACCCGGAATGGAAACGGCCGGTGCGTGGCACCGGCCGTCTTTCCCTCAGTACTTCTGCTTGGCACGCTTGGCCGGCTTGCCACGCTGCGGCAACGGCGGCAGTCCCTCGTCCACCGCACCGCCCTCGCCGTCGAGCCGCTCGACCAGGCGGAAGTCGATCTTGCGCTCCTCCATGCTGGCCTTGAGCACCAGGATGCGCACGCGGTCGCCCAGCCGGAACTGGACGCCACGGCGGTCGCCGGTGAGCGTCTTGCGCAGCGGGTCGAACTGGTAATAGTCGTGCGGCAGCTGGGTCACGTGCACCAGCCCGTTGACCTTGGACTCGTCCAGTTCGACGAACAGGCCAAAACTGGTCACGCCGCTGATCACGCCGTCGAACTGGCCGCCGACGTGCTTCTCCATCCACGCCGCGCGGAAGCGCTCGTCCACCTCGCGCTCGGCCTCGTCGGCGCGGCGCTCGCGCTCGGAGCACTGCAGCGCCAGCGCCGCCATCTCGCGCGGCGTATAGGTGTACTTGTCGCGCGGGCCACCGGTGAGCGCGTACTTGATGGCACGGTGCACCAGCAGGTCCGGGTAGCGGCGGATCGGCGAGGTGAAGTGCGCGTAGGCCTCCAGCGCCAGGCCGAAGTGGCCGTTGTTGTCCGGCGAATACACCGCCAGCGACTGGCTGCGCAGCAGCACCGATTCCAGCAGCGCCGCGTCCGGGCGCTCGCGCACCTTCTTCAGCAGCTTCGTATAGTCGCCCGGTTGTACCTTGCTCCACGCCGGCAGGCTCAGCTTGAACTCCTTGAGGAACTCCAGCAGGTCGGCGAACTTGGATTCCGGCGGCCGCTCGTGCACGCGGAACGGCGCGGGGATATGCGTGGACAGCAGGTAGCGCGCCGCCTCCACGTTGGCGGCGATCATGCATTCCTCGATCAGCTTGTGCGCGTCGTTGCGCACCAGCATGCCGGCCTGGGTGACCTCGCCGCGGTTGTCCAGCACGAAGCGCACTTCCGAGGATTCGAACTCGATGGCGCCACGACGTTCGCGCGCCTTGGCCAGGATGCGGTACAGCTGGTGCAGGCTCTGGATCTGCGGCAGCAGCGGGCCGATGAAGGCCTTGGCGTCGGCATCGTCCTCGCCCACCGCATTCCACACCTGCGTATAGGTCAGGCGCGCGTGCGAGTTCATCACCGCTTCGTAGAACTTCGAGCCGGTCACCTGCCCATCGCGACCCACCTGCATGTCGCAGACGAAGCACATGCGGTCTTCCTTCGGCCGCAGCGAGCAGATGCCGTTGGACAGCGTCTCCGGCAGCATCGGCACCACGTAGCCGGGGAAGTACACCGACGTGGCCCGCTTCTGCGCTTCCTCGTCCAGCGGCGTGCCGGGGCGCACGTAGTGCGAGACGTCGGCGATCGCCACCACCAGGCGGAAACCGTCGCGGTTGGGTTCGCAGAACACCGCGTCGTCGAAGTCCTTGGCGTCCTCGCCGTCGATGGTCACCAGCGGCAGCGCGCGCAGGTCCACGCGCGTGCCGATCATCGCCGGCTCGACCGTCATCGGGATCGCCGTCGCCTCGTCCAGCACTTCCGGCGGGAACTCGTGCGGCAGGTCGTGGCCGTGGATGGCGGTCTCCACCACCAGCGAGGGCGTCAGTCTGTCGCCGAGCACGGCGATGATCCTGCCGATCGGCGGACGCCGTGAATCCGGCGCCTGGGTCAGTTCGCAGACCACCAGTTGGCCGTCCTTCGCCCCGCCGGTGGCGTCGACCGGGATCTGGATGCTGCGCTGGATGCGCTTGTCGTCGGGCACCACGTAGTTGATGCCCATCTCGACGCTGAAATGGCCGATCAGGCGGTTGACGCCGCGTTCCAGCACACGCGCGATGCTGCCTTCGCGGCGGCCGCGGCGGTCGATGCCGGTGACGTTGGCCAGCGCGCGGTCGCCATGCATGACCTTGCGCATTTCATAGGGCGGCAGGAACAGATCGTCGCCGCCCTCGTCGGGGCGCAGGAAGCCGAAGCCTTCCGGGTTGGCGATGACCACGCCGGGAATCAGGTTGGTGACCAGCACCGGGGCGAAGCCGCCACGGCGGTTCTGCACCAGTTGGCCATCGCGCACCATCGCGCCCAGGCGCTTGGCCAGCGCGTCGGCACGCTCGGGTTCGGTCAGACCGAGCCGGGCGCCGATCTCCTCCGCATTCTGCGGTCCCTCGCAGCGGTCGAGCAGTTGCAGGATCGCCTCGCGGCTGGCAATCGGCTGGGCGTAGCGCTCGGCCTCGCGCGCGGCGTAGGGATCGTCGAAAGCGGAAGCCGGTGCGGGTCGGGAGCGGCCGCGCACGAAGCTCTTCGGTGGCGCACTGTCCTTGGGTTTGCCTCTGCCGCCCTTGGCCGGGGTGGCCAGGCTGTCCGGCATCCAGGGCGGCAGCTTGGCGGACTTGCGGGGCTTGCCCGGCTTTGCGCCGGGGGCGGACTTGGGAGCCTTGCCGGCTCCGGTGGTCTTTTTGTTTTTCATCGAGCCCCATGGTACCCGCTGCGGCGTGGATGCAGCGCGTACGCCACCCCGCCATCGTCGCGCGGAAAGCCGTTGACAAACTCCGGGCCGGCCACCAGAATTGCCGGCCCGAATCGCCCAGGTGGCGGAATTGGTAGACGCACTAGTTTCAGGTACTAGCGGGTAAAACCGTGGAGGTTCGAGTCCTCTCCTGGGCACCATGATTCGGAACGGAAAAACCCGCGCAAGCGGGTTTTTTGTTGCCCGTCATCCGCCACGCAGCGACATGGCATGCGCCCTCCCGAGGCGCCATCACTTCATGGCCACCGCGGATGCCGGGCATCAACATTCCACGCATGCATTTTGTTGTTGACGCTCCCGGAAACGCCCTGCATAATTCCGCTCCTGAGTCGCCCAGGTGGCGGAATTGGTAGACGCACTAGTTTCAGGTACTAGCGGGTAAAACCGTGGAGGTTCGAGTCCTCTCCTGGGCACCACGACTCAAGCACATCAAACCCGCGCAAGCGGGTTTTTTGTTGCCACCATCCATGGCGGCAACCCTTCGGGCCATCGACAAGCGATGTCAAAAACCGCTCCAGGCGGTTTTTTTTGTTGTCCGGGATTGCCCCTGCCGGCAATCCCTCCCGCCCCTGCAAGAGCGATGCTGATCGCGACCGGGGCTGCACCGGGAAGGCATCGGTCGCGGCCGCGCATGCTCCTGCATGCATCACTTCGCCACCAGCCAACAATGGTTGACGCCCTGGCTGGCTGCCCGCATAATTCTCCGCCTGAGTCGCCCAGGTGGCGGAATTGGTAGACGCACTAGTTTCAGGTACTAGCGGGTAAAACCGTGGAGGTTCGAGTCCTCTCCTGGGCACCATGACTCAACAGATCAAACCCGCGGAAGCGGGTTTTTTTGTTCCCGCCATCCGGGCGGGAACCCTTCGGGCCATCGGCAAGCGATGTCAAAAACCGCTCCCGGCGCTTCTGTACCCGCATTCCATGATGGTCGCGCCCGGCAGTCGCTTCGCGCGACTCCTGCATTGCCGTCATCCGCAGCCGGGTACTGGCCGGCCGGCCCGCGCATGCATCTTTGCATACAAGAATCCCCGCCTTGCGGGCGGGGATCGTCGTGCCTCAGTGGCCGCCGGCGCTGGCCGCGCTGCCGGCACCGGCGCCGAAGGGCGGCTTGGCCAGCCACAGGAAGGCGATGATCGCCAGGAAGGTCCAGCCCAGCAGGTAGAAGATGTCGTTGAAGCCCATCTGCGAGGCCTGGTGGTTGATCATGTTGTTCAACAGCGCCGCGCCATGCTGCAGGTCGCCCTGCCCCATCGCCGCCACCTGTTCCTGCATGCCCGGCGTATAGGCGGAGATGTGTTCGGTCAGGTGCGCGTGGTGTTCCTGGGTGCGGTGCGCCCACAGCCAGGTGGTCAGCGAGGCGGCGAAACTACCGCCGAGCGTGCGCAGGAAGGTGGCCAGGCCGGAACCGGCGGCGATCTCGCGCCCGTCCAGGTCCGACAGCAGGATCTGCAGCACCGGCATGAAGAACAGCGCCACGCCCGCACCCATCAGCAGCTGCACGCCGGCCACGTGCCGGTAATCCACCTGCAGGTTGAAATCCGAGCGCAGGAAGCTGGTCAGCGACAGCACGATGAAGGCGATGGTGGCCAGCATGCGCATGTCGTAGCGGCCGGCGTACTTGCCGACGAACGGGGTCAGGATCACCGGCAGGATGCCGATCGGCGCGGTCGCCAGGCCTGCCCAGATCGCGGTATAGCCCATGTCGCGCTGCAGCCACAGCGGGATCAGCAGCGCCACGCTGAAGAACGCCGCGTAGGCCACCACCATCGCCAGCGTGCCGGCGCGGAAATTGCGGTGGCGGAACAGGCGCAGGTCGACGATCGGGTCCTTGTCGGTCAGCTCCCAGATCAGGAACACCGCCAGCGACACCACCGCCACGCACGACAGCACCACGATCTTCGCCGAGGAGAACCAGTCCTCGTCGTTGCCCAGGTCCAGCACCAGCTGCAGCGCACCGACGCCGATCACCAGGGTGACCAGGCCGACGTAGTCCATCTTCGGCTTCTCGATCTGCTCCGGCCGCCCCTTGAGCTGGCCGCCGACGATGGACGCGGCCAGCACGCCCAGCGGAACGTTGATCAGGAAGATCCATTCCCAGCTGTAGTTGTCGGTGATCCAGCCGCCGAGGATCGGCCCGGCGATCGGCGCGACCACGGTGACCATCGCCAGCAGCGCCAGCGCATGCCCACGTTTCTCGCGCGGGTAGATCGACACCAGCAGCGACTGGGTGATCGGGTACATCGGGCCGGCGACGAAGCCCTGCAGCGCGCGCGACACCACCAGCATGCCCATGCTCTGCGCGAGGCCGCACAGCAGCGAGGCGACGGTGAAGGCCAGCGTCGCCCACACGAACAGCCTGGTTTCGCCGAAACGGCGGCTGAGCCAGCCGGTCAACGGCAGCGCGATGGCGGTGCTGACCGCGAACGAGGTGATGACCCAGGTGGCCTGCTGCGAACTGGCGCCAAGGTTGCCGGAAATGGCCGGCAGCGAGACGTTGGCGATGGTGGTGTCGAGCACCTGCATGAACGAGGCCAACGCCAGGCCGAAGGTGCACAGCGCCACGCTGGGCGGGGCGAAACCTGCGGCCGGCTGCGACGCGGCCGGAGCTTGAGCGGACATGCGGGGTGACCTCAGCCGGCCTTGGCCTGGCGCGGCAGGTTGTCGTGGATGATCCGCGCGATCGCCTCGTCGGCATCATGCAGCTGCGCGGCGTAGACGTCGGTGTCGAACACCGTGCCCGCCGCCGCCTTGGCCGGCAGCACCTCGCCCTTCTGGTCGCGCAGGCTCACCTCGGCCTTCATCGACAGGCCGATGCGCAGCGGATGATCGGCCAGTTGCTTGGCATCGATGGCGATGCGCACCGGCACGCGCTGCACGATCTTGATCCAGTTGCCGCTGGCGTTCTGCGCCGGCAGCAGCGAGAACGCCGAACCGGTGCCCAGGCCCAGGCTGGCAATGCGGCCCTTGTACTTCACGTCGCCGCCGTACAGGTCCGAGCGCAGCTCCACTTCCTGGCCCAGGCGCATGTGGCGCAGCTGGGTTTCCTTGAAGTTGGCTTCCACCCACATCTGCTCGGCGGGTACCACGGCCATCAGCGCATTGCCCGGCTGCACGCGCTGGCCGACCTGCACCGAGCGGCGCGCGACGAAACCTGCGACCGGCGCGACGATGCCGGCGCGGGCATTGTTGAGCCACGCCTGGCGCAGCTGCGCGGCGGCGGCCTTCACGTCCGGCTGGGTGGCGACCACGGTGTCGTCCACCAGCGCGCGGCTGCGCTCCACCGTCTCGCGCGAACCGGCCACCGCGGCTTCGGCCGCAGCCAGTTCGTCGCGGGCATGGGCCAGTTCTTCGTTGGAGATCGCACCGGTGGCGGCGAGGTCCTTGCGGCGGGCGAAGTCGTCGCGCACGCGCTTGAGGGTGACCTGGCGCGCGTTCAAGTCGGCCTGCGCGCCTTCCACGCTGCGGTACAGGCCGCGGACCTGGCGCACTGTACGGGCCAGATTGGCCTCGGCCTGCTGCAGCGCCACTTCGGTATCGGCCGGATCCAGCCGCACCAGCACCTGGCCGCGTTCCACGCGCATGCCGTCGTCGGCGGCGATGGCGACCACGGTGCCGGCCACCTGCGGGGTGATCTGCACCTGGTTGCCCTGCACGTAGGCGTCATCGGTTTCCTCGAACCAGCGGCCGAAGGCGAAGTACCACAGCGCGAATGCCGCCAGCAGCAGCACGACGATGGCAAGCAGTCCGCGCAGCAGCCGGCCACGGCGGCTGCGCGCGACGGGGGCTTCAGGAGTGTTGGTCTGGCTCATGGGGTGTTTCTCAGGAATGCGTGGACACGGAGGAAGAGGAAACAGCCGGGGCGGCGGCACCATCGGCGGGCGGCTCGAAGCCACCGCCCAGGGCCTGGGTCAGCCGCGTCGCGGCCAGCAGCTGCTGCGAGTGCAGCGCGGTCAGCGCCTGCTGCGCGCCGAGCAGTTGCGACTGCGCGGACAGCACGTCCAGGTAGTTGCCGACACCGGCGCGATAACGCTGGCCGGCCAGGTCGAAGGCCGCGCCCGCGGTGGCGACCGCCTGCTGCTGCGACTGCGCCTGCTGTTCGAGCGAACGCACCGCGTTGACCTGGTCGGCCACCTCGCGCAGCGCATCGACCACGGCCTGGTTGTAGCCGGCCACGGCCAGGTCGTACTGCGCGTCGGCGCCGGCCAGGTTGGCGCGCAGGCGCCCGCCTTCGAAGATCGGCAGGCTCAGCGCCGGGCCGAGATAAGCGAAGGTCGAGCTGCTCCTGAGCAGGTCGCCGACATTCGGCGCGACCACGCCGGCCAGCGCGGTGAGGTTGAGGCTCGGGTAGAACTTCGTCCTGGCGACCTTGATCTGCTTGCCGGCCGCTTCCACGCGCCAGCGCGCGGCGACGATATCCGGGCGCCGACCGAGCAGCTCGCTGGGCAGCACGCCCGGCAGCTGCAGCACGGCAGCGTTCAATGCCTGCGGGCGTTCGATGGCCAGGCCGCGGTCCGGCCCCTGCCCGACCAGCGCCGCCAGCGCGGTGCGCGCGGCGTCGATCTGCTGCTGCGCGGCCTGCAGCTGCTGCTGCGCGGCGGGGATGCGGGCTTCGGCCTGGCGGACCTGCAGGTCGCTGTCGATGCCGGCGGCGCGGCGCTGGCGCACCAGCTGCAGCGTCTTCTGCGCACGCTCCAGTTCCTGCTCGGCGACGTCGTTGGAACGCCAGGCGCGGTCCAGCTCGACATAGGCCTGGACGATCCCGGAGGACAGCTTCAGGCGCGCGGCCTGGGCGTCGACGGTGGCGGCATGCACCGCGTCGACCGCCGCTTCCCAGCTGGCGCGCTTGCCGCCCCACAGGTCGAAGCCATAGCTGAAATCGAAGGCGATCTGGCCGCTGCCCATGTAACGGCCGCCCATCTCGTCGCCCACCATCGATTCGGGCAGGCGCACGCCGGTGTAGCCGCCGGAGACGGACAGGCTGGGCAGGCGATCGGCGCGGGCGACCCCGGCCTGCGCCTGGGCCTGGCGCAGGCGCGCGTCGGCCGCGTCCAGGCTCGGGTGACCGGCCAGTCCTTCGGCGACCAGCGCGTCGAGCTGCGGATCGCCCAAAACCCGCCACCAGTCGCTGGCCGGAAAACCGGCCACGGACAGGTCGCTGGTGGCCAGGGTGCGTTCGCTGTGCAGGCTGTCGGCATCGAGCAGCCGGCCCTGCGGCTGCAGGCCGCCGCTGCTGGCGCAGGCGGCAAGCGCCAGTACCAGCGTCGCCGGCAACAGCGGCCGGGCGCGGCGCCGCAGGGGATGGGATACAGAGAAGGAGATCATGGGGGTGTCAGGGAATCGCGGATGCGGGTAAGAAGGGACAGCAACAGCGCACGCTCGTCGGGGCTCAGGTCGCGCATGGCGTAATCCATGACCGCGTCGCCGCGCTTCTTCAGCCGCGCGCACAGCTCGCGGCCCTGTTCGGTCAGCACGATCTGCAGCGCCCGCCGGTCCTGTGCGTGCGCTTCGCGGCGGACACAGCCGAGGGATTCGAGCTTGTCCAGCAGGCGGGTCACCGCGCTGGGCACCTGGTCCAGCGCCTGTGCCAGTTCGTTGGCGGTGCATGGGGCCATGTGGGCCAGCGTCTTCAGGCCCACGAAATGGGTGAAGCCGATGCCGAGGTTCTCCTCGGCCATCGACGCATCCAGCTGGCGGGCAAGGCCGTCACGCGTCTGCCGCAGCAACAGGCCGAAACTGGGGGGATTGGTGGTCGCGCAGATCATGGCCGGGCATTTTATTCCAGAAAGAATAATTCTCAATGGAAATATTTCATCCGGCATGAAATGCCGTGTTGCAGCATTGGATCAATCCCCCCCCCGCCCCGGGACCCGGGCCGACGATCCGCGGCTTGGCATCCCCGACCGCATCCGGATAATCACCGGCTCGCGGGGGCGACGGCCGTCGCCGCCCCCCAGCCACAGGTAACAGCCCCGCATGACCGAACTTGTACGCCCCGCCTTCCACGGTTTCGAGCAGCAGCCGCTGCGCGAGTATGCCGAGCGCGCCTATCTCGACTATTCCATGTACGTGGTGCTGGACCGCGCCCTGCCCTTCATCGGCGACGGCCTGAAGCCGGTGCAGCGCCGCATCATCTATTCGATGAGCGAGCTGGGCCTGAACGCCGCGTCCAAGCCGAAGAAGTCCGCGCGCACCGTCGGCGATGTCATCGGCAAATACCACCCGCACGGCGACAGCGCCTGCTACGAGGCGCTGGTGCTGATGGCCCAGCCCTTCTCCTACCGCTACCCGCTGATCGACGGCCAGGGCAACTTCGGCTCCAGCGACGATCCCAAGTCGTTCGCGGCCATGCGCTACACCGAATCCAAGCTGACCCCGATCGCCGAGGTGCTGCTGGGCGAACTGGGCCAGGGCACCACCGACTGGTCCCCCAATTTCGACGGCACGCTCGAGGAGCCAAGCTGGCTGCCGGCGCGGCTGCCACACCTGCTGCTCAACGGCACCACCGGCATCGCCGTCGGCATGGCGACCGACGTGCCGCCACACAACCTCAACGAAATCGTCAGCGCGCTGGTGCGGCTGATCGACGACCCGGATGCGACCGTCGCCGACCTGTGCGAGCACGTGAAGGGCCCGGACTATCCCACTACCGCCGAGATCATCACCCCGGCCAGCGACCTGAGGCAGCTTTACGAGACCGGCAACGGCAGCGTGCGCGCCCGCGCCACCTTCCAGAAAGAAAACAGCAACATCGTCATCACCGCGCTGCCGCACCAGGTCTCGCCGTCCAAGGTGATCGAGCAGATCGCCCAGCAGATGCGTGCCAAGAAGCTGCCGTGGCTGGAGGACATCCGCGACGAGTCCGACCACGCCAACCCGGTGCGCGTGGTGCTGATCCCGCGCTCCAGCCGCGTCGACGCCGAGCAGCTGATGGGCCACCTGTTCGCCACCACCGACCTGGAGAAGAGCTACCGGGTCAACCTCAATGTCATCGGCCTGGACGGCCGTCCGCAGGTCAAGAACCTGCGGCAGCTGCTGGGCGAGTGGCTGCGCTTCCGCCAGGACACCGTCACCCGCCGCCTCAACCACCGCCTGCAGAAGGTCGAGCGCCGCCTGCACCTGTTGGAAGGCCTGCTGGTGGCCTTCCTCAACCTGGACGAGGTGATCCGCATCATCCGCACCGAGGATGAACCGAAGGCGGCGCTGATCGCCCGCTTCGGCCTGTCCGAGGACCAAGCCGAGTACATCCTCGAAACCAAGCTCAAGCAACTGGCCCGCCTGGAGGAAATGAAGATCCGCGGCGAGCAGGACGAGCTGGCCGCCGAACGCGAGAAGATCCTGTCCATCCTGGGCAGCGCGGCGAAGCTGAAGAAGCTGGTCAAGGACGAACTGCTGGCCGATGCCAAGAAGTTCGGCGACGAGCGCCGCTCGCCGCTGGTGCAGCGCGGCGCTGCCCAGGCCATCGACGAGACCGAACTGGTCGCCAGCGAACCGGTCACCGTGGTGCTGTCGGAGAAGGGCTGGGTGCGCGCGGCCAAGGGCCACGACGTCGATGCCGGCGGCCTGTCCTACCGCGAGGGCGACAGCCTGCTGGCGGCGGTGCGCGGGCGCAGCACCCAGCAGGTGGCCTTCCTCGACAACGAAGGACGCGCCTATTCCACGCCCACGCATACCCTGCCCTCGGCGCGCGGCAACGGCGAGCCGTTGACCGGACGCTTCTCGCCGGCCGCCGGCAGCAGCTTCGTCACCCTGGCCAGCGGCGACAACGACACCCGCTTCGTGCTTGCCTCCTCGCACGGCTACGGCTTCGTCACCCGCTTCGAGAACCTCACCGGCCGCAACAAGGCCGGCAAGGCCATGCTCAATCTATCGACCGGCGCGGCGGTGCTGCAGCCGACAGTGGTCGCCAACCCGCAGACCGACCGCATCGTCGCGGTCACCAGCGCCGGCAACATGCTCGCCATTCCCGCCACCGAACTGCCCGAGCTGGACAAGGGCAAGGGCAACAAGATCATCGAGATCCCCAAGGCCAAACTCGCCACCGAGCGGGTGGTCGCGGTGGTCGCGGTATCGCCCGGCGCCACCCTGCAGGTCCGCAGCGGCCAGCGCACCATGAACCTGTCGTTCAAGGAACTGGATGCGTATATGGGAGCGCGGGCCAGCCGCGGGCATCTGCTGCCGAGGGGGTGGCAGAAGGTGGAAGGCCTCGACGTCCAGTAAGCCGGTTCACTGGCGCGCGGCGGCGCGTTAAACATTGCCGTCGCCATGTGCATGCGTGGCGCGGCAGAAGGTGGAAGGCCTCGATGTCCAGTAACCCACTCCACTGGCGCGCGGCGGCGCGGCCGGAACTGTCGTCGCCATGCGCATGCGTGGCGCGGCCTTCCCAGCTCCCTTCGACGTCGCGCGGTATGTCGATCCATACTGTGCGCCGGCCGTGGCAATGGCTGGAAACCCGCTTCAAAAGGAATCGCCATGACATCCCCTGAAGACGCCTCCCCGCAGACCATCTGCCCCGAATGCCACGGCGACAATCTGTACACCCATGGCGGCATCAGCGCCCGCGGCGGCTACGGCCCCGACCTGCTGCCCGGCGCCGGCGGCATCTTCGCCAGCGCCAAGATGCGCAGCATCGTCTGCCGCGATTGTGGCCTGATCCGCTTCTATGCAGGCAATGAAGCGCTTGAGCGGATCACGCCGGAGAACGGCTGGCGGAAAACCCGCTGAGGAGGAGGACCATGCAACCCGATTTCTGGCTGCAACGCTGGCAACAGGGACAGATCGGCTTCCATCGCGGCGAAGTGATGCCGCTGCTGGAAAAGCACTGGCCCGCACTGCAGGTCGCGCCCGGCAGCCGGGTGCTGGTGCCGCTGTGCGGCAAGAGCCTGGACATGCACTGGCTGGCCGCACAGGGCTACCGCGTGCTCGGCGTCGAGATCTCGCCGCTGGCGGTGGAGCAGTTCTTCGTCGAGGCCGGCCTGCAGCCCGAGCGCCGCATGAGCCCGCTGGGCGAGCACTACAGCGCCGGACCGATCGAGATCATCCGCGGCGACGCCTTCACCCTCGACGATGACACCCTGGCCGGCATCGCCGGCATCTACGACCGCGCCGCGCTGATCGCGCTGCCGCCGGAACTGCGCCAGCGCTACCGCGACACCGTGTACGCGCGGTTGCCGGCCGGCTGCCGCGCACTGGTCATCACCCTCGAATACCCGCAGATGGAGAAGGCCGGGCCGCCATTTTCGGTGCAACAGGCGGAAGTGGAATCGTTCGCGCCATCATGGCGGGTGGAACTGGCCGAGCGCCGCGACATCCTCGCGCAGGAACCCGGTTTCCGCGCCGAAGGCGTGAGCGCGTTGTCCACCACGGTCTACCGCATGCAGCGCGCCGGCAACTGACACGCCGCCATGCACGAACAAAGAAGGCCGGGAATCCCCGGCCTTCTTTGTTCATCGCTGCGGGTTGATGCCGCTCAATGCGCCGGCGAGCCCTTCGCGTCGATCTTGCTGGTCTGGTACAGCTCCAGGCCGATGCGCCTGATCAGGCCCAACTGCTGCTCCAGCCACCAGGCATGGTCTTCCTCGGTATCGCGCAGCTGCGCGATCAGGATGTCGCGGCTGACGTAGTCGCCCAGCGACTCGCACAGCTTGACGCCGGCGGCCAGGTTGGCGCGCACCTGGTACTCGGTCTGCAGGTCCTTCTCCAGCATCTCGACCACCGTCTTGCCGGGGGCGAAGCCATGCGGGCGCATGTCCGGGTCGCCGCCGAGGAACAGGATGCGCCGCAGCAGCGCGTCGGCATGCTCGGTTTCCTCTTCCATCTCATGGCCGATGCGCTCGTACAGCGCATGCAGGCCCTGGTCCTCGTAACGGCGGGAATGGATGAAGTACTGGTCGCGCGCGGCCAGCTCGCCGCGCAGCAGTTCCTTCAGGCATTCGATGACTTCCGGGTGGCCCTGCATGGGGGGTGCTCCTGATGTTCGTGTCGGCACAGGATGCCCGATCCGGCGCGGCGATGATCTAATCGGAATCAGTTTCAGTTGCGCTCCGATCGGCTGCCAGCCAGCTCTCTGCCCGGCTCAGGAATTTCCCACCATGAAGAAACTCCCACCAACCGGGTTCTGGTATTCACTCTCGATCCTGCTTGCAGCAGGAGTCGTCCTGGCCTGGCCCGACCTGCTCATGTTCTCCAAGGTGGTCCATCTGCCTGACTGGGTCGGCGCCTTTCCTGATCCACTGATTGCTGCCTGGCTGCTGCTGTTGCTCCCGTTCTCTTTCACGTTGCCGGGAACACCACACTTCAAGTCTGCGATGGTCCGCCTTGCCTGTTGCGCCATCCTTGGCCCCACATGTGGCGTCGTGGCCCAATCGGTCATATGGCACTTGGGAGCAGCCAGTTCGGTTGCTCAAGCTGCCTGGGTATTTGTCACCTGCTCATTGCCCCCTGCCATTGCCCTGCTTCCGGTTGTCGTCATCAGATCCTGCTACAGGGCCAATACCCCACCCGAATAGACACCATCCGCTGGCATCGTCATATGGCCAGATACATGGCATGAATCCATCCGCTTCATGCCATCTACAATCCACCGCAAACCCAAAGCCGGGAAAACCCATGCCGCGTTGGCTCCTGCGTTTGTCTGGATTGCTACTGGTGTTGCTGCTGCTCGCATTGGGTACCGCATGGCTGCTGCTGCGCGGCAGCCTGCCGGAACTGGACGGCCAACCCGCCTTGCCGGGTCTGACCGCCCCCGTCCAGGTACAGCGCGACGGCAACGGCATGGTGACGGTGGATGCCGCCGACGAACGCGACATGGCCCGTGCCCTGGGCTACGTGCATGCGCAGGAACGCTACTTCGAGATGGACCTGATGCGGCGTTCGGCCGCCGGCGAGCTGTCCGAACTGTTCGGCGCCGGTGCGCTGCCGCTGGACCGGCGCATGCGCGTCCACCGCCTGCGCGCACGCGTGCATGCCGATCTCGATCTCGCACTGGGCGACAAGCGCGCGGTGCTCGAGGCCTACCGCGATGGCGTCAACGCGGGGCTGGCCGCGCTGCCGGTGCGCCCCTGGCCCTACCTGCTGCTGCGCCAGCAGCCGCGTCCATGGAGCCTGGACGACTCGGTGCTGACCGGGCTGGCGATGTACGCCGACCTGCAGGATCCCGGCAACAGCCGTGAGCTCGCCTTGGCCCGCATCCGCGAAGTGGTGCCACCCGCGTTGTACGCCTTGATCGCGCACGACGGCAGCAGTTGGGACGCGCCGCTGTCCGGCGTCGCGCGCGGCGATGCCTCCCTGCCCGATGCCGCCACGCTCGACCTGCGCACGCTGGGGACGGGATCGACCGCTCCCGACGGAACGGCTTCCGCTTCACGGGCAGCCGATTCCTCGCCGGGCAGCAACAACTTCGCCGTCGCCGGCGCACTCACCCGCGATGGCCGTGCGATCCTGGCCGACGACATGCACCTGGCGCTGCGCGCGCCCAACATCTGGTTCCGCGTGCGCCTGCGCCACCCCGATCCGGCCGCATCGGGCGGCAAGGTCGACGTCACCGGCTTCAGCCTGCCGGGACTGCCGGTGGTCGTCGTCGGCAGCAATACCCATGTGGCCTGGGGCTTCACCAACAGCTACATCGACACCGCCGATTTCGCGCGCCTGCCCGCTGGCGCGCCGCTGCGCGAATACCGGGAAACCATCGCCGTGGCGGGCGCACCGGCCGAAACCCTGGTCGTGCGCGAAAGCGACTGGGGGCCGGTACTGCACGACAACGCCGACGGCAGCCTGCTGGCGCTGCGCTGGGCCGCGCAGTTGCCGGGCGCGATACGGCTGGACTTCGCCGACATGGCACGCGCCGCCGATCTGGACGCCGCGCTGGCGGTGGCCGACCGCTCCGGCATCCCGGCGCAGAACCTGCTGCTGGCCGACAGCCGGGGCCGCATCGCCTGGCGCCTGATCGGCGCGCGTCCGCAGCGGGACCCCGCCTGCAGGACCAACGGCATCATCGACGCCGGCGCGACGCACTGCCCGCCCTGGCCGGTCCGCACGGACCAGGCCCCGTCGCTGGTCGATCCGCCCGACCACCGCCTGTGGACCGCCAATACCCGCGTGCTCGATGGCGCCGCACTGGCCGAGGCCGGCGACAGCGGCTACGACCTGGGCGCGCGTGCGCGGCAGATCCGCGACGGCCTGTTCGCCCGCGAACGCTTCGACGAGCGCGACCTGCTCGCCATCCAGCTGGACGACCGCGCGGTGCTGATGGAGCGCTGGTGGAAACTGCTGCGCGCCACCGTCGAGCACAGCGACGACCCGGCACTGCGACGGCTGGAAGCAGCCAGCCGCCATTGGGAAGGCCACGCCGCCGTCGATTCGGCCAGTTACCGTATCGCCCGCGGTTTCCGCGGCATCACCCTGGACACGCTGGAAGCCGGCCTGCTCGCGCCCGCGCGGCAGCGGCTTGGCGAGGCCTACCTCGCCCCGCGCCTGCCGCAGCTGGAAGGCGTGGTCTGGCCGATGCTGGAACAGCGCCCGCCGAACCTGCTGCCACCGCCGTTCAGGAGCTGGGACGAGCTGCTCGCACACAGCGCGCGGCAGCTGGAAACCGATCTCGCCGCACAGGGCAGCGACCTCGCCGCGCGCACCTGGGGCGAACGCAATRCCGCCGCCATCTGCCATCCGGTCTCGCGTGCGCTGCCTGCCCTGTTCAAGCGCTGGCTGTGCATGCCGGCGCAACCGCTGCCGGGCGACGGCAACATGCCGCGCGTGCAGACGCCCAACTTCGGCGCGTCCGAGCGCATGGTGGTCTCCCCCGGCCACGAAGCGGACGGCATCGTGCACATGCCCGGCGGCCAGAGCGGGCATCCGCTGTCGCCATTCTGGGGCGCCGGCCACGACGACTGGGTGCAGGGCCGGCCGACACCGTTCCTGCCCGGCGCCACCGAGCACACCCTGGTCCTGCGCCCACGCTGAAGCAACGGGCGCATTGCGGCGCCCACCCGGTGGACAGTGCTACTTCAACCGCACCGTCCACTCGACTTCGAGCATGTCCTCGGCGTTGAACAGGCGGCTGACCTGCACCCAGCTCGCGGCGGGGTACCTGCCATCGGCGAAGAACGCCTTGCGCTCGGGAATGGCCTTGACCAGCGCATCCATGTCGGTGGTGTACGCGGTCTCCTTCACCACCTGGCTGCTGTCTGCGCCGAACCGCTGCAGGATCTTCGTCAGCTCGCCGTAGCACGCCTGTACGGCGGCCTGCATGTCCTTTCCCCGGCAGGGCACGCCGGAAACATGCAGGGTGTCGCCATCGCGCACCACGCCGGTGTAACCGATATCGGCCTCCCAGCTGCCCAGTTGGTGGCGCTCCAGCGGCGTCTCCGCGGCATGGGCAAGCGAACTGCACAACAGACCGGATACCAGCAACGAACACGCACGCATCGGAAGTCCCTTTGATCGAATGGAGAGAGGAGCGGCAACGGCGGTCTCCGCAGGAGGCCGCCGTTGCCGGCTCGACGAGGTACAGCTGTTCAGAAGAGCATCAGGCGACGGTCGAAGACCACGCGGCGGACAGATCACCACGCCGGTCCGTTCAACCCGCCAGCGCCTGCTCGTGCACGCCGGCCACCGCGCGGCCCGACGGGTCGGCCATGGCCGCGAAGCTGGCGTCCCAGGCGATCGCCGCCGGCGAGGAACAGGCGATGGACTTGCCGCCCGGCACCGTCTCCGATGCCGCCCGGCTCGGGAAGAACTGCTCGAACAGGTGGCGGTAGTAATACGCCTCCTTGGTCTGCGGCGGGTTGTACGGGAAACTCTTGTCGGCGGCGGCCAGCACGCGGTCGCTCACCTGCGCCTCGGCGTGCGCCTTCAGCCCGTCGATCCATCCGTAGCCGACGCCGTCGCTGAACTGCTCCTTCTGCCGCCACAGGACCTCCTTCGGCAGATAGCCCTCGAACGCCTCGCGCAGCACCGCCTTCTCGATGCGGCCGCTGGCCTTGTCCACCATCTTGTGGCTGGCATCCATGCGCATCGCCACGTCGAGGAAGGCCCGGTCCAGGAACGGCACGCGCGGCTCCACGCCCCAGGCCATCATCGACTTGTTGGCGCGCAGGCAGTCGTAGTTGTTGAGCGCGTCGAGCTTGCGCACCAGCTCCTCGTGGAACTCGCGCGCGTTCGGCGCCTTGTGGAAATACAGGTAGCCGCCGAAGATCTCGTCGCTGCCCTCGCCGGACAGCACCATCTTCACGCCCATCGCCTTGATCCGGCGCGCCAGCAGGAACATCGGCGTGGACGCGCGGATGGTGGTGACGTCGTAGGTCTCGACGTGGCGGATCACTTCCGGCAGCGCGTCCAGGCCTTCCTCGAAGGTGTATTCGAAGCCATGGTGCACGGTGCCGAGCATGTCGGCGGCGATCTTCGCCGCGGCCAGGTCGGGCGAACCGGCAAGGCCGATGGCGAAGCTGTGCAGGCGCGGCCACCATGCCTCGCTCTTGTCGCCGTCCTCGATGCGGTGGCGTGCGTAACGCGCGGCCACCGCCGCCACCAGCGAGGAATCCAGGCCGCCGGAAAGCAGCACGCCATAGGGCACGTCGGTCATCAGCTGGCGGTGCACGGCGGCCTCGAAGGCTTCGCGCAGCTCCTGCTTCGACACCTCCACGCCCTGCACCGCGTCGTAGTCGCGCCATGGCCGCTCGTAGTACTTCGCCAGTTCGCCGGTGGCGCTGTCGTACCAGTGCCCTGGCGGAAACTGCGCCACGTCGGCGCAGGTGTCGGCCAGCGACTTCATTTCCGAGGCCACGCACAGGCGGCCCTGCTTGTCGTGGCCCCAGTACAGCGGCACCACGCCGATCGGGTCGCGGGCGATGATCGCGCGCCCCTTCGCCTTGTCCCACAGCGCGAAGGCGAAGATGCCGTTGAGGCGGTTGAGGAACGAGGCCGGCGAGTCCTCGCGGTACAGCGCGTTGATCACTTCGCAGTCCGAGCCGGTCTGGAAGGCGTAGGGCTGCGCGAGTTCCTGCTTCAGTTCGCGGTGGTTGTAGATCTCGCCGTTGACCGCCAGCGCCAGCGCACCGTCCTCGGACAGCAGCGGCTGCGAACCACCGGCCGGATCGACGATGGCCAGGCGCTCATGCACGAGGATGGCGCGCTCGTCCACGTATACGCCGCTCCAGTCGGGGCCGCGATGACGCTGGCGTTGCGATTGCTCGAGCGCCTGGCGGCGCAGGGCCTGCAGGTCGTCGCCGGGTTGCAGGCCAAAGATGCCGAAGATGGAACACATGGGGAAAGCTCCTGGGTTTCGTGGGGTCGAACGTCGGAAGCAGCGACTTCGATGGCCTGGATCGTGGATGCGGGAAACAAAAAACCCGCATCGGCCGATGCGGGTTTTCTGGTCACTGGGCGTATGGTGCTTGTGGCTCAGTCGCAGACCCGCATCGGCCGCGCGCGATTGTTCGCAATCGCATTATTGCGATTGTTCGAAACGTTCACGTTGGCGCAGGCGTTGCGGTTCATGGGGCCGACGATAACGTGGGTTCCGGGGGCCGCGCAACAGTTTCAGCAGCAATCAGCCCGCCCTGTGCGAGCAAGGCGAAATCGTCCCCGCCGGCGCACTCGACCCGGTTGCGGCCGCCGTGCTTGGCCCGGTACAGCGCCTGGTCGGCGCAGCGAACCAGCAGCGCCGGATCGCCATCGGCGGCCGGTACGGTCACCGCCACGCCGAGACTGATGCTGCCCGGCAGACCGGCCGCGGCCATGGCCGCTTCGGCCTGCCGCCGCACATGCTCGGCGCGCAGCTTCGCCGCCCCGCGGTCGATCCCGGGCAGGATCAGAACGAACTCCTCGCCGCCGTAGCGCGCGGCCAGTTCATCGACGCCGGACACCTCGGCGGCCAGCACGCCGGCCACCCGTCGCAGCTGCATGTCGCCGGCCTGGTGGCCATGGTTGTCGTTGAACTGCTTGAAGTGATCCACGTCGGCCATCACCACCGCCAGCGGTTCTCCGCGCTCGCCGCAGCGTTGCCATCCGCGCTGCAGCGCCCGTTCCATCGCATGGCGGTTGGCGATGCCGGTCAGGCCATCGACGACCGCCAGTTCGGTGAGCTGGCGGTTGGCTGCTTCCAGTTCACCGGTGCGTTCGGCGATGCGCCGCTCCAGTTCGCGGTTGCGCGCGCGGATGCTGCGGTAACGCGCATGCACTGCGAGCGCAACCAGCGCCACGCCGAGCAGCCCGAACAGTGCCCGCACCACGCCGCGTTCGTACCAGAACGGCGCCACCCGCAACGGATAGACCAGGGGATCGGCCTGCCTGCCATCGCGGGTGCGCGCCTGCAGTTCGAAGCGGTAATCGCCCGGGGGCAGGCGCCGATAGCCCAGATCGCGGTTCGTGCTCCACTCCGACCACGCCTCGCTGTAGCCGGACATGCGATAGCGGAACTCGACCTCCGGTTCCATCGCCGCGATTCCAAAACTCAATGCCAATCCGGACCCCGGCGGCAACGCCTGCATCGCCCCGGGCTGCAAGGGCAGCAGCGCGGGCGGGTGGTCCGCCTGCAGCAGGCGGACCTGGTCCAGGCGCGCGTGCAGCGGCGCGGGGGCGGCCTGCGCGATGTCCGGATCGAACTGCAGCAGGCTGTCCCAGGCGGTCAGCCGCAGGCGGCCATCGCCCTGCAGCGACACCGCCGCGTATCCCGGCACCCGGCTGCTGCTGACCTGCTGCAGGCGGAAGGTCTTTTCGCCGGGGCGCCGCCACCACAGCTGGCGGGTGGTCCAGGCGAAGCTGCCGATCGCGGTGCTGGTCGCCTCCAGTTCCCATGGCCGCTGCAATCCCGCCAGCGCCGGCAAGCTGGCCGGCATGAAGCGCTCTCCCTCCAGCCTGCGCACATCCTGGCCGGCGACCGCGTACAGGACATCGTCGATGCGCAGCAGATGGGTCGCCTGCCCCCCCTCCATGGACAACCCTTCAGCGGCGCCGAAACGGCGCTGCTCATGCAGTTCCCCGGAGCCCGGATCGAAGCGCCAGCGGTGTGCGCCACCGCGCGTATCGCCCGCCCATACCTCGCCCGGCGCGGTCTCGACGAGGCCATCGAGGCCAGTGAAGCCACCGAGGTCCGATGGCCAGCGCGCGGCCACCTGCCAACGTCCGTCGCGCAGCGCCAGCCAGAGCCCTTCATGGCCGCCCACCGCCAGCGCACGCGTGGCGTCGAACGCCGACGGCAGCAGGGCATGAACGCCGTCGCCCATGCGCGGGCCATACAGCCGCCGCGGCTGCTCCGCCCCCGGGTCGAGCACCGCCAGGCCAAGCCGGTCGCCGATCAGCAGGCCGGCATCGGTTCCGCGCAAAGCGAATACTTCCAGCTGCGTGCTCAACCCCGGCTGCGGCTTGAAATGCGGCACGCTACCGGCCACCCCCGGCCCGGCGCGCCACAGGCCCATCGCCGCCACCCACAGGCCGCCGTCGTGCCAGGCGCTGTCGTAAATCCGGTCCGTCAGCCCGTGCCGCTGATCGAACACGGTCCACGGCGAAGGCAGGCGCAGGCGGGTCAGCCCGGCCTTGCCCACCACCCACAGGCCGCCGTTGCGGTCCAGGCCGAAGCCATCCAGGCTGCCGCGGGTGAGCTGGAAACTGTCGAGCAGGCGCAGCTCCGGCGAGAAATGCATCAGCGTGCCGTCATAACTGCCGAAAACGAAGCCGCCATCGGGCAGGCGGATGCCGCTGTAGGGCACATGGGCCGCGAAAGCGGCATCCGCGTCGCTGGCCAGCTTGCGCACACCTTCGGCATCACCGAAATGGAAGCCATCGCTGGCCGCATACAGCAGCCCGCCATCCCGGGCCCACAGGCCGGAAAGACGCAGCGGTTCGAGCGCACGCGCACCCGGCAGCGGCACCAGGCCGGTATCGTCGATGCGGCACAGGCCGGTACCGGCGACCTGGACATACAGCTCGCCACCGGCAGCGAACAGCATCTGCCCAGCGCCTGCCGGCAGGTCGCGCCACGATGCGTCGCCATCGTGCCGCAGCAGGTACAACCGGCGGCCATTGTTCGCCACCACGCCGCGCGCGGTTTCCAGCAGCCCGTAGAAATCCGAGGGCGGCAGCGGCGCGCCATCGTCGCGGGTGAACCGCAGCTGCAGGTCGACGAAGCGCAGGCTGCCATCGGCTTCGCGGCGCAGTTCGCCCAGCGTGCCGGCACCGCCGACATAGAGCCGGCCATCGGCAGCAGCCAGCAACGTATAGACCGACGCCCGGTTCGGCAGCTCGAACAACTCCCACAGGCCGCTGCGGAACACCATCACGCCTTCGCTGCTGCCTGCATAGAGCGTGCCCTGGGCATCGACCGCGATGTCCGAATAGAACGGCGCGGCCGGCAGGTCGCCGACACCGAAATGCCGCATCAGGGGCAGGCCGTGCATCGCGGCCGCCGCCTGCGCCACCTGCAGCGCCAGCCACAGTCCGCAGGCGGCCAGCGCGCGTGGCCAGAACGCCCGTTTCGTCCTCGTCCCGGTTGCAGCGCGAAGCATCGTGGCAATCCGGGCGGGCATGGTTCAGGCCAGCAGTCTGGTGATCAGTTGCCGGTAAAGATCAGGCAAAGCCCGCAGATCGTCCAGCCTCACGTGCTCGTCCACCTGGTGGATGCTGGCGTTCACCGGCCCCACTTCGATGCACTGCGCCCCCAGCGGCGCGATGAAGCGGGCATCGGAGGTGCCGCCGCCGGTGCTTTCCTCCGGCGCGGCGCCGGCGAACCCGGCCAGCACCTCGCGGGCAACGCTGCGCAGGCGGCCTTCCGGCGTGTAGAAGGGTTCGCCGCTGCGGTGCCAGTGCAGTTCATGGTCGAGCGCATGGCGGTCCAGCAATGCGGCGATCTCCGCCTCCAGGCGATCGGCATTCCAGTGCGGGTTGTAGCGCAGGTTGAACATCACCCGCAGGTCGCCGGGGATGACGTTGCTCGCGCCGGTGCCGGCTTCGATGTTGGATATCTGCAGACTGGTCGGCGGGAAACTCTCGTAGCCATCGTCCCAGTGCCGCGCGGCCAGTTCGGCCAGCGCCGGCGCGGCCAGGTGGATCGGGTTGCGCGCCTTCTCCGGGTAGGCGACATGGCCCTGCACGCCCTTGACCCGCAGCTTTGCAGACAGGCTGCCGCGACGGCCCACGCGCAGCAGGTCGCCGAGTTTGGCGGTGGACGAGGGTTCGCCGGTGATGCACCAGTCGATGCGTTGCCCGCGCTCGCGGAACAGCCGCGCGACATGGCGCACGCCATCGATGGCATCGCCCTCCTCGTCGCTGGTCAACAGCACCGCCAGCGTGCCGGGGTGGTCGGGATGGGCGGCGACGAACTGCCCGGCGGCCACCACGAACGCGGCCACGCTGCCCTTCATGTCGGCCGCGCCACGGCCGTACAGCACGCCGTCGCGCATCTCCGGCCGGAACGGATCGCTGGCCCAGGCATCGGCCGGGCCGCTGGGTACCACGTCGGTATGGCCAAGCAGCACCAGCACCGGCGCGCCGCTGCCATGCGTGGCCCACAGGTTGTCGACCTCGCCCAGGCGCAGGTGTTCGCAGGCGAAACCGGCGGCCTGCAGGCGGTCGGCGATCAACTGCTGGCAGCCGGCATCCTCGGGCGTTACCGAAGGACGCGCGATCAGCTCGCAAGTCAGTTCAAGCACATCGTTCATTCGACATGTCTCCCGTAGGAGCGCACTTCAGTGCGCGATGGGACTTCACCGGGAAAGCCTCATCGCGCACTGAAGTGCGCGCCTACATGTGTGCCGTCACGCGACGCCGAAGCGCTGCTTGAAGCCGTTGTCGGAAAATCCCTGTGTCATCGCGCCGTCTTTGGTGACGACCAACGGGCGCTTGATCAGCTGCGGGTGCTCGCGCAGCAGTAGTTTCCATTCGGCGTCCGACGCGGCCGCCTTGCGGTTGTCCGGCAACTGCCGCCATGTAGTCGAGGACTTGTTGATCAGCGCTTCGAAGCCACCGGCCTTGCCTGCCCATTCGACCAGCATTTCCGGGCTGGGCTTGTGGTCGCGGTAATCGACGAAGGTGTAAGCGACGCCGAAGCGATCCAGCCACTTGCAGGCCTTCTTGCAGGTGTCGCAGTTTTTCAGGCCATACAGGGTCGTCATGTCATGGAATCCTTGGAGCCAGGAACGAGTGGAGAGAAGCGGGGAACGAGGGAAGGCAGGGAGAAGCGGGAAAGTGCGGGCCGTGGCCTCTACGCGTTCCTCGTTCCTCCCCACTCGCTCCCTGCTTCAATCCGCCAATCCGCGCAGCAGGTCGTTGACGCTGGTCTTGCTGCGGGTACGTGCATCGACCTGCTTGACGATCACCGCGCAGTACAGCGAGTGGGTGCCGTCCCTGCTCGGCAGCGAGCCGGACACCACCACGCTGTAGGGCGGAATGTAGCCGTAGCTGATCTCGCCGGTGGCGCGGTTGTAGATGCGCGTGCTCTGGCTGAGGAACACGCCCATGCCGATCACGCTGTGGTGGCCAACGACCACGCCCTCCACCACTTCCGAACGCGCGCCGATGAAGCAGTGGTCCTCGATGATGGTCGGGCTGGCCTGCAGCGGCTCCAGCACGCCACCGATGCCGGCACCGCCGGACAGGTGGCAATGCTTGCCGATCTGCGCGCAGGAACCAACCGTGGCCCAGGTATCGACCATGGTGCCCTCGCCCACGTGCGCACCTATGTTGGTGAAGCTCGGCATCAGCACCACGTCCTTGCCGAAGTGCGAGCCGCGGCGGGCGATGGCGCCGGGCACCACGCGCACGCCGGCGGCGCGGAACTCCGCCTCGCCGTAGCCGGCGAAGCGCGACTCGACCTTGTCCCAGAACGGCGCCGGGCGGCCGTCCATCACGCTCATGTCGTTGACGCGGAAGTACAGCAGCACCGCCTTCTTCAACCACTCGTTGACCTTCCAGCCGCCATTGCCGTCCGGCTCGGCGACGCGGAATTCGCCCGACTCCAGGCCGTCGATGACGCGGTTGACCAGCGGCCGGGTGTAGCCCTCGATCTCGTCCATGGTCAGCATCGCGCGGCGTTCGAACGCGCTTTCGATGCCGAACTTCATCTCCGCCACGCCCGGCGCCGGCGGCTTGCGCAGGCTGCGCGGACCGATCGATTCGATCGCCTTCGGCGCGGCCTTTGGCTTGGCGGCAGGCGCCTTCCTGGCCACGGCCTTAGTCGCCTTCTTCACTGGCGCGGCCTTGCTGGCGGCCGGCCTGGCAGCCGGGGCGGTCTTCTTCGGTGCAGCCTTCTTGGCGGCAGTCTTCCTGGTGGCCATCAGCGGGGGTCTCCTGGCGTTCTATCGGGTTCCAGGCAGGCCAGCAATGCATCGCGCAGTGCCTGCCGGGAGGTTTCGGTAAGCGGTTGGTCGTGGCGGTCGGTGAGCTGGAACTGGTCCTCGGCGCGCTCGCCGAAGGTGGCGATGCGCGCGTCCTGCACCCGCAGCCGCTGGTCGCGCAGCACGTGCGCGACATCGGCCAGCAGGCCGGGGCGGTCGGGCGCCACCAGGTTCAGCACCGTGCGGCCGTGCTCGGCGTTCTCGATGAACTCGATGCGCGGCGCGAAACGGAAGTGCTTGAGCTGGCGCGGGATCACCCGCCGCGCCGGCCGCAGGATCTGGATGTTGCCGGCCAGCGCCTTGCGCAGTTGCAGTTCCAGGCGCGCGGTGTCGCCATCGGCAAAGCTGCCCGCCGGCGTCACCTCGAAAGTATCGAAGATGGTGTCCTCCGGCCCGTCGAGCACGCGCGCGCGATGGATGCTGTAGCCGGCGCGGTCCAGCGTCATCACGATCGCGGCGAACAGGCCGTCGCGGTCGGGCGAGTGCACGAACACTTCCAGCGCGTCGCTCTCCGGCGCGATCCGCCGCGCCTTGACCAGGGTGCCGCCGCGCGCCACCTCCATCAGCGAGGTGGCCTGCCACACCAGTTGCTCGGGGCGGAAACGCATGAAACTCTCGTCCGGCATCGCGCCGAACTGGCGCTCGATCGCCGCGTCGGCATGGCCCAGCGCGCGCATCAGCCCGCGCACACTGGCGCGCGCCTCCTGCACCCGCTCGGCTTCGGGCAACGGCGGCTCCAGCCCTTCGCGCAGGGCTCGGCGCGCGGCGAAATACAGGTCGGCCAACAGCCGGTCCTTCCATGCGTTCCACAGCTTGGGGCTGGTGCCGGCGATGTCGGCGCAGGTCAGCAGATACAGGTAGTCCAGCCGCTCGCGGCTGCCGACCAGTCCGGCGAAGCGGTGGATGACCTCCGGATCGGTGATGTCCTGCTTCTGCGCGGTGACCGACATGCGCAGATGCTGTTCCACCAGCCACGCCACCAGGTCGGTGTCGGTGGCGCTCAGGCCATGCGCGGCGCAGAACGCGCGCGCGTCCACCGCGCCGAGTTCGGAATGGTCGCCGTTGCGGCCCTTGGCGATGTCATGGAACAGCCCGGCCAGCAGCAGCAGTTCCGGCTTGCGCAGCCGCGGCCAGACCTCGTGGGCGATGGAGAAGCGCTCGTCGGCGCGGCCGGCGGCGAACACGCCGATGTTCCGCAGCACCATCAGCGTGTGCTGGTCCACGGTGTAGACGTGGAACAGGTCGAACTGCATGCGCCCGGACACCTGCGCGAAGGCCGGTATCCATTGCCCGAGCACGCCCAGCCGCGCCATGCGCGCCAGCGTATCCACCGCGCGCGGGCCGCGCAGCAGGGCGATGAACTGCCCGCGCACCGCCTCGCCCACCTGCGTGTATGCGGGAATCTCGTCCAGCATCTCGGCCAGGCCGCGCGCGGTCAGCGAATGCAGCCCGCGTACCTGCGGCGTGCGCGCCCAGCAGGCGAACAGGGCGAAGATGCGCGCGATGTCGCCATGCGGCCACAACGGGTCGTCGGCCGACAGGTAGCCTCGGCGCAGCGAAAAACCGTCGCCGGCCGGCTCGGGTACCGCTTCGCCGTCGAACTGTTCCTCGAAACGCTGCAGCAGGCGGTCGCTGATGCGCCGGATCACCGCCGCGCTGCGGTAGAAGCCCTGCATCATCTTTTCCACGCCGAGATTGCCGGCGTCGTCGGCGAATCCCATGCGCTCGGCCAGCGCCTTCTGGTGATCGAAACGCAGACGCTCCTCGGCGCGCTGCGCGACCAGGTGCAGGCCGAAGCGCAGCCGCGCCAGCACCGCGCGCTCGCGCTTGAGCGCGGCAGCCTCGTCCAGGCCCAGGTGCCCGAGCCCGACCAGCGCGTCGATGTCGCTCACGCCGAACGCGCGCAGCGCCATCCAGCCCAGGGTGTTGAGGTCGCGCAGGCCGCCGGGGCCGTCCTTGATGTCCGGTTCGAGGTTGTCGGCGGTGTCGCCGAAACGCTGGTGGCGCAACAGCAGTTCCTCGCGCTTGGCGAGGAAATAGTCGCGCGCCGGCCAGATCAGGGTCGGCGACACCGCGCGCGCCAGCGCCTGCTGCGCGCCAGGTTCGACGCAAAGCGGCCGCGCTTCGATCAGTGCGGTGAGCACGGTCTGGTCGGCTGCGGCCTGCGCGCATTGCGCGGCCGAACGCACGGCGTGGCTGGCCGGCAACCCCGCGTCCCACAGCAGCGCGAACAGGCGCGCCAGCGCGGCCTCGTCCGCCTGCTGCACCTCCGGCTCGCCCAGCACCAGCAGGTCGATGTCCGAACGCGGGAACAGTTCGCCGCGCCCGTAGCCGCCGACCGCGAACAGCGACAGCCCGCCGTCGGCCGGCAGGCAACGCCGCCAGGCCTGCTGGAGCAGGTGGTCGACGCAGCGCGCGCGCAGCGCCAGCAGCCGCTCGATGTTGTCGCCCTGCTCGAAGCGACGGCACAACCGCGCATCGGCGTGGGCCAGCGACTGCCGCGCCGCGGCAGCCCACTGCGCATCGCCCGCGGGATCGGCCGGCGCGTCCGGTACGTGCTGGACCAGATCCGCCGGCAGTTGACTCATGCCGCCCCGGATGGCGCGTGTCCGGTCTCGGCCGGCGACAGCGTCAGCACTTCAACGCCGTCCTCGGTCACCGCCACCATGTGCTCCCACTGCGCCGAGAGCTTGCGGTCCTTGGTGACCACGGTCCAGCCGTCCGGCAGCACCTTGGTATAGCGGGTGCCCTCGTTGATCATCGGCTCGATGGTGAAGGTCATGCCCGGCTTGAGCACCAGCCCCTGGCCGGGCCGGCCGTAATGCAGCACCTGCGGCTCGTCGTGGTAGACCTTGCCGATGCCGTGGCCGCAGTACTCGCGCACCACGCTGAAGCGCTCGGACTCGGCGTATTCCTGGATCGCATTGCCGATGTCGCCCAGCGTGGCGCCCGGCCTGACCGCGCGGATGCCGCGCCACATGGCTTCCTTCGTCGTGTCCACCAGGCGCCGGGCCATCACCGACGGCGTGCCGACGTAGTACATGCGGCTGGTGTCGCCGTGCCAGCCATCCTTGATGACGGTCACGTCGATATTGACGATATCGCCGTCCTTCAGCACCTTGGCCTCGCTGGGAATGCCATGGCAGATCACGTTGTTGACCGAGGTGCACAGGGTCTTGGGAAAGCCGCGGTAGCCGACGTTGGCCGGGATCGCGCCCTGCACGTTGACGATGTGGTCGTGGCAGATGCGGTCCAGCTCCTCGGTGGTGACGCCGGGCTTGACGTGTGCGCCGATCATGTCCAGCACTTCGGCCGCCAGGCGGCCGGCGATGCGCATCTTGGCGATTTCTTCGGGGGTTTTCAGGTTCACGCTCATGGCCGCCATTATCACCCATTGGCGCCTGCCTGAACGACCCGCCCCCCGGCCCGCGCGCGCCGGCCGGGCTGGCGGTTTGCGCGGCGGCCCCGCGCGCCCTATAATTCCGCGGCTCCGTTGCCGGCCCTGCGCCGCTCCGGACCGCCCACACCGGGCGTCACCGGTGAATCCACACCTGCTGCCCCCATCCGTGCCGGGGTGCGCGTGCCAGCTGGAGCCAAGGCTCCAGTACGCATGTCGTCGGTCACGGAGGCAGCAGGGAAGCCCAACCCCGGAACCTTTCGCGCTTCCACGCGTCCCGCACACTTTCCCGCGGGCGGAATCGCCGGTTCCCTGTTCAGGAGTTCTGCAATGTCCCAGATCACCATGCGCCAGATGCTGGAAGCCGGCGTCCACTTCGGCCACCAGACCCGTTACTGGAACCCCAAGATGGCTCCGTACATCTTCGGCGCCCGCGGCAAGATCCACATCATCAACCTGGAAAAGACCGTCCCGCTGTTCAACGATGCGATGAACTTCATCTCGTCCGTTGCCCAGAAGCGCGGCACCATCCTGTTCCTGGGCACCAAGCGCAGCGCGCGCGACGCCATCAAGGAAGAGGCCGAGCGCTGCGGCATGCCGTTCATGAACCAGCGCTGGCTGGGCGGCACCCTGACCAACTTCCGCACCGTCAAGCAGTCGGTCGCCCGCCTGAAGGAACTGGAAGCCGGCGAAACCGACGGCACCTTCGACAAGCTGGTCAAGCACGAAGTGCTGGGCCTGCGCCGCGAGCGCGACAAGCTGGAAGCCTCGCTGGGCGGCATCAAGGACATGAACCGCCTGCCGGACGCGATCTTCGTGATCGACATCGGCCATGAAGACATCGCCATCAAGGAAGCCAAGAAGCTCGGCATCCCGGTGATCGCCGTGGTCGACACCAACTACAACCCGGAACTGGTGGACTACGCCATCCCGGGCAACGACGACGCCATCCGCGCCGTGCAGCTGTACGCCCGCGCCGCCGCCGACGCCGTGCTGGAAGGCAAGGCCTCCGCCCCGAACGCCGCCTCGGTGCGCGAGGAAGAGTTCGCCGAAGGCGCCGAGGGCGAAGCCAAGCCGGCCCGCAAGCCGCGCGCCAAGAAGGCCGAAGCCGCCGAGTAATCGTGGCGCAATGCAGCCGCGCGACCATCGCGCGGCTGCTTCCCCCGGTAGGGGCGGCGTAAGCCGCGATGCGGCTTTCCCGTGAAGCCCGTTCGCGGCTTACGCCGCTCCTACACATCCACCCCAAATTCTCAGAGGTTTTAACCATGGCTGAAATCACCGCATCCCTGGTCAAGGAACTGCGCGAGCGCACCGGCGCCGGCATGATGGAATGCAAGAAGGCGCTGGCCGAGAACAACGGCGACATCGACGCCGCTGCCGAAGCCCTGCGCAAGTCCGGCGCCGCCAAGGCCGACAAGAAGGCCGACCGCGTCACCGCCGAAGGCCGCATCGGCGTCGCCGTGAACGGTGGCAAGGCCGTGCTGGTCGAAGTGAACTCGGAAACCGATTTCGTCGCCAACGACGTCAACTTCAAGGCGTTCGTCGACGCCGTCGCCGCGGCCGCCCTGGCCTCGGGCGCCGCCGACGTGGAAGCCCTGAAGTCGGCCAAGCTGGCCTCCGGCGAAACCGTCGAGGAAACCCGCGCCGCCGCCATCCAGAAGCTGGGCGAAAACATCCAGATCCGCCGCTTGGCCAAGGTTGAAGGCAGCAACACCGTCGGCGCCTACGTGCACACCAACGGCAAGATCGGCGTGCTGGTCGACCTGGCCGGTGGCAACGCCGAGCTGGCCAACGGCCTGGCCATGCACGTGGCCGCGATGAATCCGCCGCACAACAAGGCCGCCGACGTGCCGGCCGAGTTCGTCGCCAAGGAAAAGGAAATCGAGCTGGCCAAGATGAGCGAGAAGGACAAGGCCAAGCCGGCCGAGATCCTGGAAAAGATCATCAGCGGCAAGATCAACAAGATCATCAGCGAAGTGACCCTGTACGGCCAGAACTACGTGCTGGACGGCGACAAGACCGTCGAGCAGGCCGTGAAGGCCGCCGGTGGCGATGTCGTCGGCTTCCAGCGCCTGGTGGTCGGCGAAGGCATCGAGAAGGTGGTCGAGGATTACGCCGCCGAAGTCGCCAAGGCGATGCAGGTCTGACACGGCCCTGATCAGGAGCCCAGAAGAAGCCGCGGACTCCGCGGCTTCTTTTTTATCCGGCATCCGGATGCCGATCCCGTTTTTCCTGTGGACTTCAAGTCCCTTTGCCCGATACTGTGACGCAAACACCCCGGCGCCCACCCCGTCCGTATCCTTGATGGCCTGCTGAACACCTCCCCCGACATGTCCCCCGAGCTCAACGCAGCGCTGTCGCTCTGCCGCAACCTGCCCTCGCCGCCCGGCATCGCCATCCGCATCATCGAACTGGCGCAGGATCCGGAGACCGACATCGCCACCGCGGCCGACGCCATCGCGATGGACATGGCCCTGAGCGCGCGCATGCTGCGCATCGCCAATTCCCCGCTGTACGCCAGCCGGCGCCGGATCGAAAACCTCGGGCAGGCGCTGACCATGCTCGGCCTCAATGCGACCCTGCAGCTGGCGCTCGGTTTTTCGCTGGCGCATGCGCTGGACAAGGAAGGCCAGGACCCGCGCCTGCTGGAGCGCATCTGGCGCCGCAGCGTGCTCTGCGCCCTGGCCGCACGCTTCCTCGGCCTGGGCTGCGGGGTGCGGCGCGTCGAGGAACTGATGCTCGCCGGCCTGCTGCAGGACATCGGTGCGCTGGCACTGATGCAGGCCAGCCCGGACATCTACCCGGCGCTGTTCGACAGCGCCACCTGCAACGAGGAACTGCTCGCCCACGAGCGCGCCATCCTCGGCTGCAGCCATGCAGAGGCCGGCGCCCAGCTGTGCGAGCAATGGCACCTGCCCCGCTACCTGGTGGAAGCGATCGCCCGCAGCGAGCCGCCGGCCGCGCCGGGGGACCTGTTCCAGCGCTGCGTCGCCCTGTCCGGCTGCGTGGCCGAGATCTGGCTGGCACCCGATGCCGACGCCGCCCGCAGCCATGCCCTGCAGCAGGCCTACCAGGAACTGGGCATGGACAGCCAGGGCTTCGAGCTGGTGCTGCAGCGTGTCAGCCAGATGCTGCCGGAACTGTGCGCCCTGCTCGACGTGCCGGTGCCCAGTTCGGCGCGCCTGCGCTTCCTGCTCGACCACGCCAACGAACTGAAGGAACTGCGCAACCTGCGCGAACTGCAGGACGCCGCGACCACCCGTCGGCGCGCCGACGACTTCGAACTGATGGCCCGGCGCCTGGCCGAACAGGCACACCTTGACGCCCTCACCGGCGTACTCAACCGCAGACACCTGGAAACGGTGCTGGAGCAGGAGTTCGCGCGCGCCGCGCACATGAACCGGCCGCTGTCCATCGCCTTCATCGACCTGGACGACTTCAAGAAGATCAACGACGCCCACGGCCACCTGGCCGGCGACCAGGTGCTGCAGTCCTTCGCCTCGCACCTGCAGGAACAGCTGCGCAACAGCGATACCGTCGCCCGCTTCGGCGGCGAGGAATTCGTGGTGCTGTTCCCCGACACCAACGAGCACCTCGCCCTGGAGGTGGTGCGACGCGTGCTGGACACCATCGCGCACACGCCGATGGCCGAGATCGAGGGCGCGCCGCTGCACGTCACTTTTTCCGCCGGCGTGGCCACGCATGGCGACTACGAGCGCTTCGCCAACGTGCAGGATCTGCTCAAGGCCGCCGACGATGTGCTCTATCGTTCCAAGAGCCTGGGCCGCAACCGGGTGATCGCCCGCGCCCCCGAGCCGCAGCCGGCTTCCGGCTGAACACGGCTGAACACGGGCGAACGCGGGTGGAAATCCGTCATTGCAGCGCAACAAAAGCGCTGCCCGGCAGGCCCTCGATCCGTTAGAATTCCCGCGTTTTCCAGCCACCGAGGTCGCCCATGTCCCAGCTCGCCTACCAACGCATCCTTCTGAAACTTTCCGGGGAGGCGCTGATGGGAGACGAGGACTATGGCATCGACCCCAAGATCATCAACCGCCTGGCGCGCGAGGTCATCGAGGCGCAGCAGGCCGGCGCCGAGGTGGCGCTGGTCATCGGCGGCGGCAACATCTTCCGCGGCGCCGGCCTGGCCGCCGGCGGCATGGACCGGGTCACCGGCGACCAGATGGGCATGCTGGCCACGGTCATCAACGCGCTGGCCATGCAGGACGCGCTGGAGAAGCTTGGCGCCAAGGCGCGCGTGATGAGCGCGATCAAGATCAACGACGTGTGCGAGGACTACATCCGCCGCCGCGCCATCCGCCATCTGGAAAAGGGCCGGCTGGTGATCTTCGCCGCCGGCGTCGGCAGCCCGTTCTTCACCACCGACTCCGGCGCCGCGCTGCGCGCCATCGAGATCGGCGCCGACCTGCTGCTCAAGGCCACCAAGGTCGACGGCGTCTACGACAAGGACCCGAACAAGCACGCCGATGCAGTGCGCTACGACACCCTGAGCTACGACCAGGTCATCAGCCAGGGCCTGGAGGTCATGGATACCGCCGCCTTCGCTCTGGCCCGCGACAGCGACCTGCCGCTGCGCGTGTTCGACATGGGCCAGCCCGGCGAGCTGCTCAAGATCCTGCGCGGCGAGAACATCGGCACCCTGGTCCACGGCCGCGACGCCCACTGACAACAGGCCCGGCCAGGCAGGACCGTGCCACCGGCGGACGCCCGGCACGGCACGACTCACGGGGCGCGCAGGGAAGCCGGCGCGCCCCGCTCCACGATTCCCGTCCGGCCGGCAGGGCTGTTCGCCTATAATCGGCCGGTTCCAGAAACATCCAGGATTCCGGCGATGATCAACGACATCAAGCAAGATGCGCAGGCGCGCATGGCCAAGAGCCTCGACGCTCTGCGCCACACCCTCACCACCATCCGCACCGGCCGCGCATCGCCGGCCCTGCTGGACGGCATCAAGGTCAAGGCCTACGGCACCGACACGCCGCTGAACCAGGTGGCCAGCATCAGCGTGTCCGAAGGCCGCTCGCTGGTCATCACCCTGTTCGACAAGAACATGATCAAGGAAGTGGAGAAGGCCATCTACGCTTCCGACATCGGCATCACGCCCACCACCATGGGCACGGTGATCCGCCTGAACCTGCCGCCGCTGACCGAGGAGCGTCGCAAGGAACTGGCCAAGACCGTGGGCAAGGAAGGCGAGGACAGCAAGGTCGCCATCCGCAACATCCGCCGCGACGCCAACCAGGAAGTGGCCAGGCTGCTCAAGGACAAGACCATCACCGAGGACGAGGACCGTCGCGCGCAGGACGAGATCCAGAAGCTGACCGACAAGGCGATCAAGGACGTCGACGAAGTGGTCAAGCTCAAGGAACAGGAACTGATGGCGGTCTGACCGGTGCCGTCCACCATGCCCGACGGCATGCCAGCACCAAGCCTGCCCGCGCACGTTGCCATCATCATGGATGGCAACGGCCGCTGGGCGCAGCAGCGGCGGCGCCCGCGCATGATCGGCCACCGCGCCGGCGCGCGCGCGGTCAACCGCACCATCGACTTCTGCCTGGAGCGCGGCATCGCCGCGCTCACCCTGTTCGCCTTTTCCAGCGAGAACTGGGGACGGCCGCAGGAGGAAGTGGATGCGCTGATGAAGCTGTTCCTGGGCGCGCTCGACCGCGAGGTGGACGAACTCGACCGCCGCGGCGTGCGCGTGCGCTTCATCGGCGAACGCTCGCGCTTCTCCGCCGGCATCGCCCAGCGCATGGACCGGGCCGAGCAGCGCACGGCCGGCAACGGCGCCATGACCCTGAGCATCGCCGCAAGCTACGGCGGCCGCCAGGACATCGCCCATGCCGCGCGCCTGCTCGCCGAGCAGGTCGCCGCCGGCACCCTGCTGCCCGAGCAGATCGATGAACACCTGCTCGGCCGGCATGTCGCGCTGACCGACCTGCCGCCGCCGGATCTTTTCATCCGCACCGGCGGCGACACCCGCATCAGCAATTTCCTGCTGTGGCAGCTGGCCTACACCGAGCTGTGGTTCACCGACGTGCTGTGGCCGGATGTCGATGCCGGCCTCCTGCAGCAGGCGCTGGACGACTACACGCAACGCGAGCGCCGCTATGGACTGACCAGCGCACAGGTCGCCGCCGCGGCCACGGAGACCGTTTCCCCATGACCAAGACCCGTGTCATCGCCGCCCTGATCATGGCCCCCGTGGCCATCTGCGCGATCCTGCTGCTGCCCACCCAGTGGCTGGCCGCCGCCGCCGCGCTGGTGTTCCTGACCGGCCTGTGGGAATGGTTCCGGCTCACCGGCGTGGACGGCCTGCCGCGCACCGTGCTGCTGGTGCTGAACCTGCTGCTGATGGTGCTGCTTGTGTGGGCATCGGCCGGCAGCCTGGTGCTGTTCCAGCTGGCATCGCTGGCTGGTGTCGGCTTCTGGCTGCTGGCGCTGCTGTGGCTGCGCTTTTTCGATTTCGGCGCGCACGAGGAAAGCAGCGCGCGCATGCTCAAGCTGGCCGCCGGCACCCTGGCCATCGTCCCGGCCTGGGCGGCGCTGGTGCTGATCCACGCCGGCGAGCCGCACGGCAACCGCTGGCTGCTGACCGCGCTGGCCATCGTCTGGGCCGCCGATTCCGGCGCCTATTTCGCCGGCCGCGCCTTCGGCAGGCACAAGCTGGCGCCGCGCGTAAGCCCCAACAAGACCATCGAAGGTCTGCTGGGCGGGCTGGTCGCGGGCCTGGCCGTCGCCGTCGGCTTCGGCTGGCTGGCGGGCGTACAGGCCGCGGATATCGGCTGGCTGCTGCTGGTGGCCGCGGTCGCGGTGCTGGCCTCGGTGCTCGGCGACCTGTTCGAAAGCCTGCTCAAGCGCCATGCCGGCGCCAAGGATTCGGGCAGCGTGATCCCTGGCCACGGCGGCGTGCTCGACCGCATCGACGGCGTGCTGGCCGCGCTGCCGGTGTTCGCGCTGGGCAAGGAAATCTTCGGTTTCTGACATGTCCGCTTCCTCGCCTCTCCACAGGGACGCCCCGCGCCGGGTCGCCATCCTTGGTGCCACCGGTTCGATCGGCACCTCGGCGCTGGACGTCATCGCCCGCCATCCGGAGCAGATGCGCGCCAGCGTGCTGGCCGCCGGCAACAACGTCGATGCGCTGATCGCGCTGTGCCGGAGCCACCGGCCCGGGCACGCGGTCATCGCCGAGCCGGCGCTGTTCGAGCGCCTGCGCGACGGGCTGCGCGACGCCGGCCTGGCAACCGAGGCCCACGCCGGCGCCGCCGCGATCGACGCACTTGCCGCCGGCGACGCCTGCGACACCGTGGTCGCGGCCATCGTCGGCGCGGCCGGGCTGTCCTCGACCCTGGCCGCGGCCCGTGCCGGCAAGCGACTGCTGCTGGCCAACAAGGAATCGCTGGTGCTGGCCGGCGAACTGCTGACACGCGAAGCGGCGGCAGCCGGGGCCGAAATCATCCCGATCGACAGCGAACACAACGCCATCTTCCAGTGCCTGCGCTCGCGCGACGCCAGCGTCGAAGGCGCCGGCGTGCGCCGCATCCTGCTCACCGCCTCCGGCGGCCCGTTCCGCGGCCGCAGCCGCGCCGAGCTGGAAGCGGTGACCCCGGCCCAGGCGGTGGCGCATCCCAAATGGTCGATGGGCCCGAAGATCTCGGTCGATTCGGCCACGCTGATGAACAAGGGCCTGGAGGTCATCGAAGCCCACCACCTGTTCGGCGTGCCCGGCGCGCGCATCGACGTACTGGTGCACCCGCAGAGTCTGGTGCATTCGCTGGTCGAGTTCATCGACGGCTCCACCCTGGCCCAGCTTGGCCTGCCGGACATGCGCACTACCCTCGCGGTGGGACTGGGCTGGCCGCGGCGCATCGAGTCGGGCGTGGCCGGGCTCGACCTGCTGGCCCAGGGTCGCCTCGACTTCGAAGCCCCGGACCTGGAGGCCTTTCCCTGCCTGCGCCTGGCCTGGCAGGCGATGGAGGCCGGCGGCAGCGCCCCGGCAATCCTGAACGCCGCCAACGAAGTCGCCGTTTCAGCCTTTCTTCAGGGCCGCATAGGCTTCCTGTCGATCCCTGCGCTGGTGGAACATGCGTTGTCCACCCTGCCTCACATGGCTGCCGATACACTGGACGCCCTGCTGGCGGCCGACGCGCAGTCCCGCCAGGTCACCTCCTCCGCCATCGCCCGCCTGCCCCATGCCTGACCCCGTCTTCCAACCGAGCCGCGTCCATGGCTGACTTCCTCGGTTCCGTGTGGTGGATGATCGTCAGCCTCGGCGTGCTGGTGACGTTCCATGAATTCGGCCACTACTGGGTGGCCCGGCGCTGCGGCGTGAAGGTGCTGCGCTTCTCGGTCGGCTTCGGCCGGCCGCTGTGGAGCCGCCGCAACCGCAACGGCACCGAGTTCGCCATCGCCGCCATCCCGCTCGGCGGCTACGTGAAGATGCTGGACGAGCGCGAAGTCGAGGTACCCGCCGGCGAACGCGCCGTGGCCTTCAACAACAAGAGCGTCTGGCAGCGCATCGCGATCGTGGCCGCCGGCCCGGCCGCCAACCTGCTGCTGTGCATCGCCCTGCTGTGGGCGATGTTCGTGATCGGCCGCCAGGACTACTCGGCCACCATCGGCCGCAGCAGCGGCATGGCCGCCGCCGCCGGCCTCGCCCCCGGCGACCGCATCCTCGACGTGGACGGCCGCACCGTCGCGACCTGGGCCGAGGCCAGCATGGCCCTCACCACCGCTGCGATGGACCGCCAGGACGCACGCGTGCGGGTGCTCGACACGCTGGACAACACCCACACCCGGGTACTGCCGCTGTCCACACTGCCGGCTGGTTTCGACGAACGCACGGTGCCGGTGCAGGCCGGCCTGGCCTGGCAGTTCTGGTTGCAGCCGGCGCAGGTCGATTCGGTGGCCGAAGGTTCGGCCGCCAGCGGCCAGCTGCAGCGCGGCGACCTGATCCTGGCCATCGACGGGCAGCGCGTGGAAAGCGCCGACCAGGTCGCGCCGCTGGTGCAGCAGTTGGGCGAGCGCGGCGGCCCGGGCATGATCGAGGTCGAACGCACCGGCCAGCGCCTGGCCCTGGAATTACAGCCGCAGAAGGCGGCGGACGAGGCGGGCAAGGGCCGCTGGCTGCTCGGCGTGGGCTTCGTCACCGGCCAGGCCCCGGCCTATGACGCCCGCCAGCAGTACGGGCCGCTGGCGGCGCTGCCGGCCGCCGTGCGCGAGGCCGGCCGGCTGGCCAGCGACTCCCTCGGCATGATGCGGCGCATGCTCACCGGCCATGCCTCGGTCAAGAACATTTCCGGCCCGATCACCATCGCCCGCGTCGCCAATGCCTCGGCCGAACGCGGGGTGGACTGGTTCCTGTACTTCCTGGCCCTGCTGTCGCTGAGCCTGTGCATCATCAACCTGCTGCCGATCCCGATCTTGGACGGCGGTCACCTGCTGTATTACCTTATCGAGTTGGTCAAGGGCAGCCCGTTGAGCGAGCGCGCCATGGCCGCCGGACAGTACGTCGGCCTGGCGCTGCTGGCCGGGCTGATGGGGCTGGCGTTCTACAACGACATCCTCGGGCTGGTCCCGCGATGAACTTTTTCCCGCTGACGTCGTCATACGCCGGCACCCACGCAACAATGAAATCGACTCCAACCGGACGTGACATGACGCGACTTCCCAATCGCCGCCTGCTTGCCCTCGCCCTCGCCGCCGGTCTGGCCGCGCCCGCGCTCGCGCAGGCAGCCGAGCCCTTCACCGCCAGCGACATCCGCGTGGACGGCCTGCAGCGCATCTCTTCCGGCACCGTCTTCACCTACCTGCCGGTGGAACGCGGCGACCGCGTCGACGACGCCAAGGTCGGCGATACCATCCGCGCCCTGTACAAGACCGGCTTCTTCGAGGACGTGCAGCTGGACCGCCAGGGCGACATCCTGGTGGTCACGGTCAAGGAGCGCCCGGCGATCAACAAGCTGACCGTCACCGGCAACAAGGACATCAAGAGCGAGCAGCTGCTCAAGGGCCTGGCCGACATCGGCCTGAACGAGGGCGGCACCTTCGACCGCCTGAGCCTGGACCGCGTGACCCAGGAACTGCGCCGCCAGTACAACGACCGCGGCAAGTACAACGTCGAGATCACCCCGACGGTGAGCCCGCTGGACCGCAACCGCGTCGACGTCGCCATCGCCGTCAAGGAAGGCAAGGCGGCCAAGATCCGCCACGTCAACCTGATCGGCACCGAGAAGTTCGAGGCCGGGGACATCCTCGATACCTGGGAGTCCAAGGAACACAACTGGGCCTCGTGGTACCGCCGCGACGACCAGTACTCCAAGGAAAAACTGTCCGGCGACCTGGAGAAGCTCAACTCCTGGTACCTGGACCGCGGCTATGTCGATTTCAGCGTCGATTCCACCCAGGTCTCGATCAGCCCCGACAAGCGCGACATGTTCATCACCGCCGGCGTGACCGAGGGTGAGCAGTACAAGATCTCCGAGATCAAGGTCACCGGCGACACCGTCCTGCCGCAGGAGGACGTCGAGCGCATGGTGTTCCAGAAGGCCGGCGACACGTTCTCGCGCGGCCTGCTGGAGTTCAGCGCCGATGCGATCACCAACACGCTGTCCAACGTCGGCTACGCCTTCGCCAAGGTAAATCCGATCCCGACCAGCAACCGCGCCGAACGCACGGTGGCGGTCAACATGCAGGTGGTGCCCGGCCCGCGCGTGTCTGTACGCCGCATCGTGTTCAAGGGCAATACCCGTACCGCCGACGAGGTGCTGCGCCGCGAAATGCGCCAGTTCGAGAACGCCTGGTACTCTCAGGCGGCCATCGACCGCTCCAAGATCCGCCTGCAGCGCCTGGGCTATTTCGAATCGGTCGACGTCGAGACCACTCCGGTCACCGGCAGCAACGACCAGGTCGATGTGGTCTACAACGTCAAGGAAACCACCTCGGGCAGCTTCGTGTTCGGCCTGGGCTATTCGCAGTCCTACGGCATGACCACCTCGGTGCAGCTGTCGCAGAACAACTTCCTGGGCGGCGGCAACCGCGTTTCGGTCGAGGCCTCGCGCAGCAGCTATCTGCAGCGCTACGGCTTCTCGTATACGAACCCGTATTTCACCGACGACGGCGTGTCGCTGGGCTACAACCTGTCCTGGCGCGAGCTGGACTACTCGGACTTCAACACCGCCCAGTACAACAGCACCAACGGCGCCGCGCAGATGGTGTTCGGCGTGCCGATCACCGAGAACGACAGCTTCTCGCTGATGTTCGGCATCGACAGCAACCAGATCACCACCTATGGCGGCTATACCCCGCAATCGATCATCGACTACATCGATGCGATGGGCACGCGTACCTTCCATTCCTGGCGCACCGAGCTGGGCTGGGCGCGCGATACCCGCAACCAGTACCTCATGCCTACTGCCGGCACCTACCAGCGCCTGGGCCTGGAAGCCACGCTGCCCGGCTCCACCGCCGAGTACTACAAGCTCAGCTACCAGATCTCCAAGTACTGGCCGGTCATGCCGTCGCTGGTGATCAACACCCGCGTCGAGTTCGGTTACGGCGATTCGTACGGCAAGGACAAGGTGCGCGACATCTGCTGGAACGACATTCCCGCCGTTCCAGGCATCCCGGCCGATGGTGATACGCCGGCCGTCCCGGGCAAGCCGGGCACCACCGAAGTGGTGGACTGCGCCACCAACCCCACTGCCAACCACCGCCAGGTGAAGGCGTCCGGGCTGCCGTTCTTCGAGAACTTCTACGCTGGCGGCACCAACTCGGTACGCGGTTTCCGCGACAACACCCTGGGTCCGCGCTCGGAGGTCATCGGCGGCTACTATCGCGGCCAGCCGCTGGGTGGCTCGCTGAAGACGGTCGGTGCGGTCGAAGCCTACTTCCCGAAGCTGTTCGACAGTCCGTCGGCGCGCGTGTCGGCCTTCCTCGATTTCGGCAACGTCTACAGCGGCACCGACAACTTCGATGCGGGCGAGCTGCGCGCTTCTGCTGGTATCGCCCTGCTGTGGCGCGCGCCGGTCGGCCCGATCTCGATCAGCTATGCCTTCCCGCTCAAGAAGAAGGAAGGCGACGAGATCGAACGCCTGCAGTTCACCTTCGGCGGTCAGTTCTGACGAACTGCCCGCGCACCCGGGGCATTGCCCCGGGTACCCATCGTTCCGCCATGGCGGAACGATGGGTCGCGCCCCTGCCTTCCGATTCCCCCCGCCTTCGGCGCGCCCCTTTACCAAAGGGGGCTTTCCTCCAGAACGGTCCGGCCGCTCCCCGCAACCACGCGGGCTCTTGGCTGCCGCCGCATGACCGCGCCACTTCCAGACGCTAAACTCCCGGCGTGAATACTCTGACCCATACCGCACAGGAACTGGCCGAGCGCTTCGGGCTGCAGGTGCACGGCGATCCGTCCACGGCCATCCATGGCGTGGCCACGCTGGCCCATGCCGGCCCCGGCCAGCTGACCTTCCTGGCCAATCCGCGCTACCGCGCCCAGCTGGCCGACAGCAGGGCGGCCATCGTTGTGCTGCGCGCCGACGACGCCGAGGTCGCGCCCGGCACCGCCCTGGTCGCCAAGGATCCCTACACCACCTTCGCCAAGATCGGCGCGCTGTTCGAGACGGTGCCGCTGCGCGAGGCCGGCATCCACCCCAGCGCGGTGATCGACCCGTCCGCGCAGGTGGCCGCCAGCGCCCACATCGGCCCGTTCGTCAGCATCGGCGCGCGCAGCGTGGTCGGTGAGAACTGCATCGTCGGCACCGGCAGCATCATAGGCGAAGACTGCGCGCTGGATGCCGGCTGCGAACTGATCGCCCGCGTCACCCTGGTCACCCGGGTCCGGCTCGGCAAGCGCGTGCGCGTCCATCCCGGCGCCGTGCTGGGCGCCGACGGCTTCGGCCTGGCGATGGACGCCGGCCGCTGGATCAAGGTGCCACAGCTGGGCGGCGTGCGCATCGGCGACGACTGCGAGATCGGCGCCAATACCTGCGTGGACCGCGGCGCGCTGGAAGACACCGTGCTGGAAGAAGACGTGCGCCTGGACAACCTGGTGCAGATCGCCCACAACTGCCACATCGGCGCGCACAGCGCGATTGCCGGCTGCACCGGCATCGCCGGCAGCGCCAGGATAGGCCGCTACTGCCTGCTCGGCGGCGCGGTCGGCGTGGTCGGACACCTCGAGATCTGCGACCACGTCGTCGTCACCGGCAAGTCGGTCGTGCGCAACTCCATCACCGAACCGGGCGAGTATTCGTCCGGCACCCCATTGACCGACAACCGCACGTGGCGCAAGAACGCCGCGCGCTTCAAGCAGCTGGACAGCCTGGCACGCCGGGTCCTGGCTGTGAGCAAGGAGAAGGAATGAACTCACCGCTGCCGTTGCCCATCGACGTCAACACCATCCGCACGCTGATCCCGCACCGCTACCCGTTCCTGCTGGTGGACAAGGTGGTCGCGCTGGACACGGAGGCCAGGACGATCGTCGCGCACAAGAACGTCACCATCAACGAGCCGTTCTTCCAGGGGCATTTCCCCAGCCAGCCGATCATGCCGGGCGTGCTTATCATCGAGGCGCTGGCGCAGGCCGGCGGCGTGCTGACCCAGCTCAGCCTCGGCCGCGACGCGCAGTCCAAGCTGTTCTACCTGGTCAAGGTGGACAACGTGCGCTTCATGAAGCAGGTGGTGCCGGGCGACGTGCTGGAACTGCACGTGCAGGTCAAGCGCGTGATCCGCAACATGGCCGTCTACTACGGCGAAGCCAAGGTGGACGGTGAAGTCGTGGCGCATGCCGAGGTGCTGTGCGCCGGCACCCGCGAATGACCCCGACCGGAGCCCGCGCATGAGCGACAGCGCCCCCCTGATCCATCCCACGGCGGTCGTCGATCCGTCGGCGAAACTCGCCGACGACGTGCGCGTCGGTGCGTTCAGCCTGATCGGCGCCGACGTCGAGATCGGCGCCGGCACCGTGGTCGGGCCCCATTGCAGCATCCATGGCCCGACCCGCATCGGCCGCGACAACCGCTTCATCGGCCACGCCGCCATCGGCGGCGAACCGCAGGACAAGAAGTACGCCGGCGAACGCACCGAACTGGTGATCGGCGACCGCAACGTGTTCCGCGAGTTCGTCACCGTCAACCGCGGCACCGGCGGCGGCGGCGGCGTCACCACCCTCGGCAACGACAACTGGCTGCTGGCCTATACCCATGTCGCCCACGACTGCCACGTGGCCGACCACTGCGTGTTCTCCAACAACACCACCCTGGCCGGCCACGTCAGCGTCGGCAACTGGGTGATCATCAGCGGCTTCGCCGGCGCGCATCAGTTCTGCCGCATCGGCGACCACGCCTTCCTTGGCATGGGGGCGCTGGTCACCGGCGACATCCCGCCGTTCACCATGGTCGGCATCGACGGCCACGGCCGCCCGCGCGGCATCAACAGTGAAGGCCTCAAGCGCCGCGGCTTCGACGCCGGGCGCATCGGCGCCATCAAGCGCGCCTACCGCACCCTGTATGTAGCCGGCGTGCCGCTGGCCGAGGCCAAGCTGCAACTGGCCGAGCAGGCCAGGGAAAGCGATGACGTACGGCAGATGCTGGACTTCATCGAGCACGCGGACCGTCCGCTGCAGCGATGAGTGCCAGCAGCAACAACGGGAACGGGGAATCGGGAACGGGGAATGACGGCGGCCAGACAACCGTCCCCGCCGCTTCCCTTCCCGCTTCCCGCTTCCCGCTTCCCCGTTCCCCGCGCATCGCGCTGGTGGCCGGGGAAACCTCCGGCGATCTACTCGGCGCAGGCCTGATCGCCGAACTGCGCCAGCGCTTCCCCGACGCCGAGTTCGCCGGGATCGGCGGTGACGCCATGCGCGACGCCGGCTGCCAGACCTGGTTCGATGCCAGCGAACTGGCGCTGATGGGCCTGGCCGAGATCCTGCGCCACCTGCCGCGCCTGCTGAAGCTGCGCCGCGCGTTCCGCGAGCGCGTGCTCGACTGGCGCCCGGACGTGTTCATCGGCATCGACGCGCCCGACTTCAACCTCGGCGTGGAACGCTGGCTCAAGCAGCGCGGCATCCGCACCGTGCACTACGTCAGCCCCTCGGTCTGGGCCTGGCGCGAGAAGCGCGCCGAGAAGATCGGCGCCAGCGCCGACATGGTGCTGTGCCTGTTCCCGATGGAGCCGCCGATCTACGCCCGCCATGGTGTCGATGCGCGCTTCGTCGGCCATCCCATGGCCGATGCGATCCCGCTGGACAGCGACCGCGCCGACGCCCGCACCCGACTGGCGCTGCCGGCCACCGCACCGGTGCTGGCCGTGCTGCCTGGCAGCCGCCTGGGCGAGATCGGCCGGCTCGGCCCGGCCTTCTTCGAGGCCGCCTGGCAGGTGGCCGAGCGCATGCCCGACCTGCACATCGTGGTGCCGGCCGCCAACGCCGGCTGCCGGCAACTGATCGACCAGCAGATCGCCGCCTCGGCCCTGCCCGCCACGCGCCTGCACGTGCTCGACGGCCAGGCCCGCGATGCGGTGACCGCCGCCGACGTGGTGCTGCTGGCTTCCGGCACCGCCACGTTGGAGACCATGCTGGTCAAGCGGCCGATGGTGGTTGGTTACCGGGTATCCGAACTGACCTACCGCATCGCCAGGGCCTTGAAGCTGGTCAAGGTCGACCGCTACGCCCTGCCCAACGTGCTGGCCGGCCGCGACCTCGCCCCGGAGCTGATCCAGCACGACTGCACGCCCGACCGCCTGGCCGCGGCGGTGCTGCAATGGTTCGAGCAGCCCGGGTACGTGGCCGGACTGCAGGACGACTACCGGCGCCTGCACCTGCAGCTGCGCCAGGACGCCTCCGCCCGCGCCGCCGACGCGGTGGCCTCGCTGCTGGCCGAGCCTGCGTGAACGCGCGCGCCGCTGCCGCGTCGCTTGCCCTGTTCGACGACGGCCTGCTGGCCGCCCGTCAGGGACCACGCCTGATCGCCGGCGTGGACGAGGCCGGGCGCGGGCCGCTGGCCGGACCGGTGGCCGTGGCCGCGGTGGTGTTCGACCCGCAGCGGCCGCGCATCAATGGTCTGGACGACTCCAAGGCGCTCACCGCCGCGCGCCGCGAACAACTCTTTGACCGCATCGTCGAGCGTGCCCTGGCCCACAGCATCGTGCTGGTGGACGTGGCCGAGATCGACGGCATCAACATCTTCCAGGCGACCATGCAGGGCATGCGCCGCGCGGTGGAAGGCGTGGCGCATGTGGCGCAGTTCGCGCGCATCGACGGCAACAAGATCCCCAAGGGCCTGCCCTGTCCGGCCGAGGCCCTGGTCGGCGGCGACGCCATCGACCGCGCCATCATGGCGGCCTCGATCCTGGCCAAGGTCAGCCGCGACCGCTACATGCAGGCGCTGCACCAGCGCCATCCCGAATACGGCTTCGACCAGCACAAGGGCTACGGCACCCCGGCCCACCTGGCCGCCCTGCGCACGCACGGCCCCTGCCCCGAGCACCGGCGCAGCTTCGCGCCGGTCCGTGACTGCCTGCCACGCATCCCGTAGGAGCGCACTTGTAGGAGCGCACATCTGTGCGCGAAGGTGCTCTACCGGGAAAGCCCTTCGCGCACAGATGTGCGCTCCTACACGGGGCGGGCATTCGGTGCCTGTCAAGCTTGTTCCCCACGCCCCCCGCGGCTACCCTGCCGTGTCATCGCAGTGATCCGGCATGAGCACTCCCCGCTTCGTCCATCTCCACGTCCACACCGAATTCTCGATGGTGGACTCCACCATCCGCGTTCCGGCCAAGCCGGACCAGGCCGACCCGAAGAAGGCCAAGCAGGCCAATCTCCTCAGCCGCTCGGTGGAGATGCGCGCACCGGCGCTGGCGGTCACCGACCTGAACAACATGTTCGCGCTGGTGAAGTTCTACAAGGCCGCCGAGGGCGTGGGCATCAAGCCCATCGCCGGCGCCGACGTGCTGATCGCCGAGGAAGGCCACGACCCGTGGCGCATGACCCTGCTGTGCCGCGACCGCGAAGGCTACCTGAGCCTGTCGCGCCTGCTCAGCCGCGCCTGGCTGGAAGGCCACCGCCCCGAGGGCGGCGTCGCCATCCACCCGCAATGGCTGAAGGACGGCTGCCACAACCTGTTCGCGCTGGCCGGGCGCCAGAGCCTGGCCGGGCGACTGGCCGGCGAAGGCCGCCATGACCTGGCCGAGCAGCAGCTGGCCGACTGGCAGCGCGTGTTCGGCGATGGCCTGCACCTGGAACTGACCCGCACCGGCCGCGACGGCGAGGAGCCCTTCAACCAGTTCGCGCTGATGGCCGCCGGCCAGCGCGGCCTGCCGGTGATCGCCAGCAACGACGTGCGTTTCCTGTCGCCGCAGGATTTCGACGCGCACGAGGCGCGCGTGTGCATCTCCACCGGTCGCGTGCTCGACGACCCCAAGCGCCCGCGCGAATACAGCCGCGAGCAGTACCTGAAGTCGCCCGAGCAGATGTGCGAGCTGTTCGCCGACATCCCCGACGCGATCGACAACACGCTGGCGCTGGCGCAGCGCTGCAACGTCGAGATGCGGCTGGGCACCTACTTCCTGCCCGACTACCCGGTGCCGGACGACGAGACCCTGGACACCTGGATCCAGAAGATGTCGCGCGACGGCCTGACCGAGCGCCTGGAGAAAAATCCGCTGGCGCCGGGCATGAGCCGCGAGGATTACTTCGAGCGGCTCGAGTTCGAGCTGGACACCATCATCAAGATGGGCTTTCCGGGCTACTTCCTGATCGTGGCCGACTTCATCCAGTGGGGAAAGAACCAGGGCATCCCGATCGGCCCGGGCCGCGGTTCGGGCGCCGGCTCGCTGGTGGCGTGGGCGCTGAAGATCACCGATCTCGACCCGCTGCCGTACAACCTGCTGTTCGAGCGCTTCCTCAACCCGGAACGCGTGTCGATGCCCGACTTCGACATCGACTTCTGCATGGACCGCCGCGACGAAGTGATCGACTACGTCGCGCGCAAGTACGGCCGCGAGCGCGTCAGCCAGATCATCACCTACGGCACCATGGCGGCCAAGGCGGTGGTGCGCGATACCGGGCGCGTGCTCGGCTTCCCGTACGGCCTGGTCGACGGCGTTTCCAAGCTGATCCCCAACATCCTCGGCATCGGCCTGAAGGATGCGCTGGGCAAGGGCAAGGAAGGCCCGGATTCGGAAATGGCCTCGGCCGAGCTGATCCAGCGCTACGGGACCGAGGACGACGTCCGCGACCTGATCGACCTGGCGCTGCAGCTGGAAGACCTGACCCGCAACGCCGGCAAGCACGCAGGCGGCGTGGTGATCGGGCCCGAGCCGCTGAGCGAGTTCTGCCCGCTGTACGCCGAACACGACGAAGGCAGCCTGGGCAGGAACCCGGTCACCCAGTTCGACAAGAACGACGTGGAAGAAGTGGGCCTGGTGAAGTTCGACTTCCTCGGCCTGCGCACGCTCACCATCATTGACTGGGCGGTGAAGGCGATCAACGCCCGCCACGCGCGCGCCGGCATCCCGCCGGTGGACATCACCCAGATCCCGCTCGACGACGCCCCGACCTACAAGGACATCTTCGCCAACGGCAACACCGGCGCGGTGTTCCAGTTCGAATCCTCGGGCATGCGCCGCCTGCTGAAGGACGCGCGCCCCGACCGCTTCGAGGACCTGATCGCGCTGGTGTCGCTGTACCGCCCGGGCCCGATGGACCTGATTCCCTCGTTCAACGCGCGCAAGCACGGGCAGGAGGAGATCATCTATCCCGACCCGCGCACCGAGGCCATCCTGAGCGACACCTACGGCATCATGGTGTACCAGGAGCAGGTCATGCAGATGGCGCAGATCGTCGGCGGCTACTCGCTGGGCGGCGCCGACCTGCTGCGCCGCGCGATGGGCAAGAAGGTACCGGCCGAGATGGCCAAGCACCGCGAGATCTTCCGCGAGGGCGCGGCCAAGGGTGGCGTCGACGGCCCCAAGGCCGACGAGATCTTCGACCTGATGGAGAAGTTCGCCGGCTACGGCTTCAACAAGTCGCACGCCGCCGCTTACGCGCTGGTCAGCTACCAGACCGCATGGCTCAAGCGTCATTACCCGGCCGAGTTCATGGCCGCAACGCTGTCCTCGGACATGGACAACACTGACAAGGTGGTCGGCTTCCTCGCCGAAGTGCGCAACCTCGGACTGAACGTGGAACCTCCGCGGGTCAACGCTTCGGCCTACATGTTTGAGGCCTCCAGCGCCGACACCATCCGCTACGGGCTGGGCGCGATCAAGGGTGTTGGCCAGGGCGCCTGCGAGGCGGTGGTGGCCGAGCGCCTGCGCGGCGGCGAATACACCACGCTGCTGGATTTCTGCGCGCGCGTGGAAACGGCCAAGCTCAACCGCCGCACCCTGGAGGCCATGATCCAGTGCGGCGCGCTCGACGGCCTGGGCCGCAACCGCGCCTCGCTGATGCTGCAGCTGCCCGAGGTGCTCAAAGCCACCGACCAGATGGCGCGCGAGAAGGCCTCGGGCCAGAACTCGCTGTTCGGCGCGCCCGATCCGGTCAACGCCGCCGCGCAGCTGGACCTGCCGGAAAGCCGCGAATGGCCGGTGGCGCAACTGCTCAACGGCGAGCGCGAGACGCTGGGCTTCTATCTCAGCGGTCACCCGTTCGACCCGTATGCCGACGACGTCAAGGAACTGGTCGGCACCGACCTGGGCGCACTGGACAAGCTGGTCGCACCGGCACCGCCACCGCGTGACGGCGAGAAGCGCGGCTGGCGCCAGGAAGCGCAGGTGATCCTGGCCGGCATGGTCATCGGCGTGCGCCGCAAGGGCGACAGCCAGGTGTTCGTGCAACTGGAGGACGGCAAGGGCCGCGTGGAATGCAGCGCCTTCTCCGATGGCCTGGCCGAATTCGGCCACCTGATGACCAAGGACCGCATCCTGGTGGTCAAGGGCGGCCTGCGCGAGGACGAATTCAACGGCGGCTACGCACTGCGCATCCGCCAGTGCTGGGACTTCGAGCAGCTGTGCGCCGACCATGCGGTGCGGCTGTCGCTGCGCGTGGACGGCCGCGGCGGCCCGATCTGGCAGCGCATCGAACCACTGCTGGCCACGCACCGTCCCGGCCGCACGCCGATCCGCCTGGACCTGCTGCTGAGATGCAGGGAGGGCGGCGTCGCCGGCATGCTCGACCTCGGCGGCAGCGGCGCGGTACGGGTCAGCACGCAGCTGCTCGACGCCCTGCGCGAAGACCCGGCGGTGCGCCGCGTCAAGCTGGCCTACAGCCCGCCCTGGGCCAGCTGAAGGTCCGGACGGCCGCGTACGGGTCCGGCCAACACGTTCGGCTACACTTCCCCACTTTCATTCAAGACGGTTTCCGATGAATCCGAACTACCTCGATTTCGAGCAGCCCATCGCCGATCTGGAAACCAAGATCCAGGACCTGCGCAGCGCCAGCGCGGGCCCGGCGGTCAATGTCGAGGCCGAGGTCCGGGCACTGGAAGACAAGCTGCGCCTGCGTACCGCGCAGATCTTCCGCAACCTGTCGTCCTGGCAGGTGCTGCAGGTGGCGCGCCACCCGTCGCGCCCCTACACCATGGATTACATCGGGACCTTCTGCGACGAGTTCCAGGAACTGGCCGGCGACCGCGCCTTCGCCGACGACAAGGCGATCGTCGGCGGCCTGGCCCGCATCGGCGGCCGCCCGGTGATGCTGATCGGCCACCAGAAGGGCCGCGACACCAAGGAAAAGATCAAGCGCAACTTCGGCATGCCCAAGCCCGAGGGCTACCGCAAGGCCCTGCGCCTGATGAAGATGGCCGAGCGCTTCGGCCTGCCGGTGCTGACCCTGATCGACACCGCCGGCGCCTGGCCGGGCATCGACGCCGAGGAGCGCGGCCAGTCCGAGGCCATCGCCCGCAACCTGCTGGAAATGGCCGAGCTGAAGGTGCCGGTGATCTGCACCGTGATCGGCGAAGGCGGTTCCGGCGGCGCGCTGGCGCTGGGCGTGGGCGACCGCACCGTGATGCTGGAGTACAGCGTCTATTCGACCATCACCCCGGAAGGCTGCGCCTCGATCCTGTGGAAGGACGCCGGCAAGGCCAAGGACGCTGCCGAACAGCTCGGCATGACCGCCCCGCGCCTGAAGGGCCTGGGCCTGATCGACAAGGTCGTGCGCGAACCGATCGGCGGCGCCCACCGCAACCCGAAGCAGATGGGCAAGCGCCTGAAAGCGGTGCTGCTCAATGAACTGGACGCGCTGGAAAAGCTGCCGGTCGACGAACTGCTGGCCAAGCGCTATGCACGCCTGCGCGGCTACGGCGCCTACGAGGCCGTCCCGTCTGCCGAGTCCACCGAGAAGAAGGGCAAAGTGGCGAAGAAGTAAGCCGCTTTCAACGTATCAGAACGCGAGGCCGGCAATGCCGGCCTTTCGTTTGTTTCAAACCCTCAGAACGGCTTGGCCAGCACCAGATAGACGATGGCGACGAACAGCAGCAACGGCAGTTCGTTGAACCAGCGCAGCGTGCGCGATGACGGCAGCGCCCTGCCCTTGGCCACGCCCTTGAGCCAGCGCCCGGTGAAGATGAAATACGCCAGCAGCAGCACCACCAGGCCCAGCTTGGCATGCAGCCAGCCGGCGGCGCCGGGGGCGACCATGGTCGGGAAGTCCGGCAATACCCGGTAGCCCAGCCACAGCACCAGCCCCAGCACGAAGGCGAGACCGAACATGACGTGGCCGAAGCGGTACAGGCGCCGCCCCATCAGTTGCAGGCGTTCGCCAACCTGGGCCGCCTGCCCGGCGGCCTCGACGATGTTGACCAGGATGCGCGGCAGGTAGAACACCGCGGCCATCCACGCCACCACGAACACGATGTGGAAGGTCTTCACCCAGAAATACGATTGCATGCGCTGGCTCCATCGGCGGCGTAGGATGGCCGCATTTTCGCCCATCCGTCCCCGACACGCACATGCAGGAAAAGCAATACGACGCCGCCTATTTCCAGCGCTGGTACCGCCGCGGCGATATCGGCGGCGCCGCGCGGCTGGCGCGCAAGGTGCAATTGGCCGTGGCCACCGCCGAGTACTACCTGGAACGCCCGGTCCGCAGCGTGCTCGATATCGGCTGCGGCGAAGGCGCATGGCGCGCGCCGCTGCTGAAACTGCGGCCGAAGCTGCAGTACATGGGCTTCGACGGCAGCGAATACGCCGTGCGGCGCTATGGCCGCACCCGCAACCTGCACCTGGCACGCTTCGGCGATTTCCAGTGGCTGCGCCCCTGCGCGCCGGTGGACCTGCTGGTCTGCTCGGACGTCATGCACTACGTGTCCAGCCGCGAACTGCGCCAGGGCCTGGCCGGGCTGGCCGAACTGTGCGGCGGCGTGGCCTTCCTGGAAACCTTCGCCGCCGAGGACGAGTTCCACGGCGACCACGACGGCTTCCAGTCGCGCCCGGCGCGCTGGTATCGCCGCCAGCTGGCGGCCGCCGGCTTCCGCGCCGCCGGCTCGCACTGCTGGCTGGGGCCGGCCTGCGCCGACGAGGTGGCCGCGCTGGAAAGCGGCAATTGAAATCCGCAGCGGTGGGTTTACCCCACACAGACTTGCCGGGAAAGCCCCTGCCGGGCAAGCCCGGCAGCTACGGACCGGCCGCAGCTCGGGGCCACGCCCCTCGGCCTTAACTCGCCCCCTGCCTGTTTGCGTTATGCTGCACGGCACCATATGACCATACATATTGCCCGGCATGCTCTATCAACTGCATGAGATGACCCGCAATCTGCTCGCGCCCTGGGTCCACCAGGCGCAGGCCAATGCGGCGTTCTTCAACAACCCGGGGCACTGGTGGTCGTCCATGCCCGGCGCCGACCGGCTGGCGGCGATGAACGAGCTGTTCCATCGCCTCGGCAAGGACTACGAAAAGCCCGAGTGGGACATCCACGAGCTGGAGCTCGACGGCGAAGTCGTTCCCGTCGCCCAGCTCACCGAGCTGGAAAAACCGTTCTGCCGGCTGCTGCGTTTCAAGCGCCACAGCAACGACGGCGCCAAGGTCGAAGCCCTGCTCGCCCAGCCCGCCGTGCTGGTGGTGGCGCCGCTGTCCGGCCACCACGCCACCCTGCTGCGCGACACCGTGCGCACCCTGCTGCGCGACCACCGCGTATACGTCACCGACTGGGTCGATGCGCGCATGGTGCCGGTGGAAGAAGGCGAGTTCGGCCTGGACGACTATGTCGAGTACGTGCAGGAATTCATCCGCCACCTTGGCGCGGCGAACCTGCATGTGGTCAGCGTCTGCCAGCCGACCGTGCCGGTGCTGGGCGCGGTATCGCTGATGGCCAGCCGTGGCGAAGCCACGCCACGCTCGCTGGTGATGATGGGCGGCCCCATCGACGCACGCCGCAGCCCCACCGCGGTCAACAATCTCGCCACGCGCAACCCGCTGTCGTGGTTCGAGAACAACGTCGTCCACACCGTCCCCGCGCCCTACCCCGGCCAGGGCCGCCGCGTGTACCCCGGCTTCCTGCAGCATGCCGGCTTCGTGGCGATGAACCCCAGCCGCCACCTGATGTCGCACTGGGATTTCTACACCGACCTGGTCAAGGGCGACCTGGACGACGCCAACGCCCACCGCCGCTTCTACGACGAATACAACGCGGTGCTGGACATGCCCGCGCGCTTCTACCTGGACACCATCCGCGTGGTGTTCCAGGAATTCCTGCTGCCGCGCGGGCAGTGGCATGTGCGCGGCGAGCGCGTGGACCCGTCGGCGATCCGCGACACCGCGCTGTTGAGCATCGAGGGCGAGCTGGACGACATCGCCGGCCTCGGCCAGACCGAAGCCGCGCAGGCGCTGTGCACCGGCATTCCGGCAGCGCGCCGGCGCCACCTCACCGTCGAAGGCGCCGGCCACTACGGCATCTTCAGCGGCCGCCGCTGGCGCGAAGTGGTCTACCCGGAGGTGCGCGACTTCTTCGCCGCGCAGTCCGCACAGCCAGCCGCCAGGAAGGCGAAGAAGTCCGCAAGCAACGTCACCCCGCTGCGCCGCCGCGCGCAGCGTTGACCGGACCGCGGTCAGTAGTCGTAGCGGAACATGACGCCCAGGGTCCGCGGACGCAGCCGGTTGCCGATGCCGGCCACGGTGCGTGCGTTGAGCGCGCCGTTGTCGTCGGTCAGGTTCTCGCCGTACAGGTAGCCGGACCAGCCGCTGGGCGACTCCAGGCCGACGCGCGCATCGACCGAGGTGACCGCGTCGCCCGGCGTACCTGAGGTCAATGCCGTCGCGCGCCGGGCGTCGTGCACCACGCCTGCCCGGGCGATGCCCTTGAGTGTCTCGCCCACCGGCCAGTTGTGGGCCGCCGACGCGCTGAAACTCGTCCTGGGCACGTTGTACACCGGCGTACCCCTGCGCAGCGGCGTGCCCGGCACGTCTTCGGCATAGGCCGCATCGACCCAGTTGCCGCCTACCTGCAGCATCCACGAGGCGTTGGGCGAGTAGATCAGGTTCACCTCCACGCCCTTGTTCTCGGTACCCTTGGAGTTGACCAGGCCGTTGATGCTGGTCGTGATCGGCACCCGCACCGCCACGTTCTTCCAGTCGCTGTAGAACAGCGCGCCTTCCAGCATCAGCCTGCCACCGGCCAGCAGCGACTTGGCACCCAGCTCGTAGGTCAGGATGCTGTCCGGGGCGACGGCCGCCGGCAATTCGATGCCATTGGCCTCGGCCACCAGCAGCGTGGCTATCGGCTGCAACTGCCCGGAGCGGAAGCCGCGGGCGACGCTGGCATAGAGGGTGGTGTCTTCGCCGGGCTTGAACGACAGCGCCAGGCGCGGGTTCCAGCTGTCGAACTTCGCATCCAGGGTCGAAGCACGGTCGGTGGAGACCGACCTGGCATCCACATGGTCCTTGAAATAACGCAGTCCCGCGGTCAGCGACCAGGCCGGGGCGGGCAGCTTCAGCGTGGTCTCGCCGAACAGCGCGTAGGCGTCGTTGAACTGCACCAGCCGGCTGGGCGGCACGCCGCCGACGCTGGAACGCTCATGGCGGTCGGCCTTGCGCAGGTAGTAGCCCACGGTCCAGTCCAACGTGCGCTCGCCGGTCGAGGACCAGCGCAGCTCGTGGGTGCGCACGCCGATCTGGATGTTGGTCACATAGGTCGTCGTCGGATTCAGCATGCCGTCGTTGGCATAGGCCAGGTCCGCGTCGGCGTAGGAATAGAACAGCCGTGAGCCATCGAAGGCGTAGCTGGTGGCGAAGCTGGCCACGCTCCAGGCATCGGTGTTGCTGTAGTGGGAGTTGGTGCTGCGGTTGTCGAGCGCGCTGTTGCCGCCGCCGGGCGCATCGGAGTCGTACTTCCAGCAGGCCAGATCCATGTCCCAGTGCTCGGTGGGGGTGAAGCGCAGCTTGATGCGCCCGGTCCTGACCCGTTGCTCGTTGATGTCCTTGCGGTCGCTGCGGGCATCGTCGATCCAGCCGGAGAGCGATTCGTCGGTGACGGCGACGCGCGCGGCGAGTTTGTCCCTGAGCAGCGGGACGTTGAGCATGGCCTTGCCGCCCCAGCCGTTGCCGCCGTCGCGGGTGGTGGAGGCCGAGGCCTCGAAGGCGGCGCCGAAGGCATCCAGGTCGGGCTTGCGGGTCAGGGTGCGGACGGTGCCGCCCATGGAGCCTTCG